>JBCLCL010000008.1:0-62381 GCA_038915815.1 Candidatus Limnocylindrales bacterium | reverse complement strand
CGCGATCGTCAATGCGATCGTGAGCTAGGGCCCAGACGGTCGCGCATCCGGCGGGGGCGCGAGGGGGCCGCACCTCAGACTCCTCCGCGGCGGGGTCGTGGCCGCCGGGGCGCGACCTTGCGCTGAGGCCCGACATGCCCGAGCGCGGCGCTCCGGATGTCGACCGCCCTGGGATCGAGCCTCCGGCGGCGTTCCGCGGGGGGCAGGTCAGCCAGGCGGGCCGCCTCGCCAAGCAGGGCGAGCTTGCGGACCGCGACCTCCCAGGGGAGATGCGCCAACGACGAGGCCGTGGCCAGACCGACCCGGTTCGACCCACGGCCGCCGGTGGACGCCGCGTAGCCGGCCGCCCAGAGGAGGACCTCGGGACGGTCGTCCGCGTCCCGCTCGGCCGACACGACGCCGCACACGATCCCGCGCTCACCCGGGGTCGTCGTGACCAGCCGCCAGTTGTCCGGACCGGCGATGAGGTCGACCGCCAGGCTGGCGTAGGGCGCGGCGAGGAGGGTCTCCACTCCGGCGGCATCGGCGCTCCCGCCGGTGATCGCGAGCGACAGGTGGGTTCCGGCCACGCCGTCGAGCGATCGTCGATGGGCTTCGCGGAAGAGCGCCCGCTCGACCCCGTCAGCGCCGATCCCGATCGCGGCCGGCTCATGGATCTCGATGAATGGGCAGCCGGCGGCGGCAAGGGCCAGTAGGTCGGCCTGGAGGGTCGCGGCGGCTGCCAGCGTGGCCTCGGTTCGGGCGTCGTCGCCGGCCCCCGGGCCGGCCCACGCGTCCGCTGCTCGCCCCGTCGAGTACGGACCGAGCAGCGCCTGCTTGACCGGACGATCCGTCAGGGCCGCGGTGGCGCGCCAGCGATCGACGATGCGATCCCCGATCCCGAACCCGGCGTCGACGATCGGCTCGAGGCCGGCCGCCTCCTGCGCCCGGACGACCTCTACCAACAACTGCTCGGGCCCGGCGTCGGCGGGAAGTGGCGGGCGCGGCAGCGCTCCCAGGAGGGTCGCGAACATGCGGTCTCGTGCTCCGGTGGAGATCGGGCTTACGTGCAGCTTACGTCGCGGGCCGTGCCGACCGACGGGCGACGCTATCGTTCCTCCCGTGAAGACCATCCTCGTCGTCGACGACGAGCGCCAGATCGTCGACCTCATCCGGCTCTACCTCGAGCGGGAGGCTTCGCGGTCATCGGTGCGAGCGACGGCGACCAGGCGCTCGCCCTCGCGACACGGCACGAACCCGATCTGGTGATCCTGGACCTGATGCTCCCGGGCCGCGACGGCTTCGAGGTCTGCCGCGAGCTGCGCCGGCGCGGCGACACCCCGATCCTGATCCTGACCGCCCGCGACGACGACGTCGATGCGATCGTCGGGCTGGAGCTCGGCGCCGACGACTATGTGACGAAGCCGTTCAACCCGCGCGCGCTGATGGCCCGGGTCAAGGCGATCCTGCGGCGCACGGAGGTGACCGCCAGGGGCGGTCGGCCGAGCGAGATCGGCTCGCTGCGGATGGATCCACGCCGGCGCGAAGCCTCTGTGGCCGGTCGTCGGCTGGAGCTTCGGTCGCGCGAATTCGACCTTCTCGTCGCGTTGGCGAGGGACCCCGGGGCCGTGCTCACCCGCGACGCGTTGCTCGAAGGGGTCTGGGGGACCGACTTCCCGGGCGAGACGCGGACCGTCGACGTCCACGTCTCTGAACTGCGCAAGAAGCTGCGACCCGACGGACCGCCGATCGAGACGGTCCGAGGTCTTGGCTACCGGCTGGTACCCCCGGCGAGGGAGCCCGCTCCCCTGCCCGACCGGGGCGGCTGACCGTACCCCGTACGCTGACCGCCAGGATCGTCCTGGTCGTCGCCCTGCCGATCCTCGCGGTCTGGCTCTCCATGGGCCTCGCCTTGACGGTCGTCCTTGCCTCGCTCCACGCCGACGCTACGAGATCGGCCCTGGCGGACATCGGCCAGACCCTCATCGTCCGCTTCCGCGATGGCGCCCCGGACCGCGAGCTGCGCACGATCGTCGCCGAGGTCCGCGAGGCGGTCGCCGGCAGCGGGATCGACGTCCACCTCCTCCGCGCCGACGGTTCGTACGTGGATCTGCAGAGAGCGACCGGAACAGCGCTCCTGGCGGAGCCCGTCCGATCCCGCCGGGAGCGGTTCGAGGCGAAACCATGTCCGGTACCGTGGACTTCACCGACGGCGAACCGTACCTCTACGCGGCGACCGTCCTCCGGCCATCGGGCGCGATTGGTCCCCGAGCGATCGTCCTGTCGCTGCCCGACCGCTCGCGCGCCGCTGCCATCGCCGATCTGCTCAAGGCGCTGCCGTTCGTCCTGATCGTCAGCGGGGCGGTGGGCCTGCCGCTGGTCCTGCTCCTGGCTCGCTCGGTGGCTGGACCTCTGCGCCGACTCGCGGCGGCGACGGCGGATCTGCCCAGGAACCGTGGCCATCGGCCGCTGCCGTTGGAGGGTCCGGCCGAGGTCCAGGAGCTGACCGACCGCTTCAACGCGATGGCGGAGGAGCTCCAGGAGGCGAGTGCGAGGGAGTCGGCCCTGCTCGCGAACCTGCGCCACGACCTGCGCACGCCCCTCACGGTGATCGTGGGCTATGCCACGGCCCTCGCCGACGGGACGGCGTCGGGCGACGAGGCCGGGCGGGCCGCGCGGACGATCAGCGAGGAGGCCGCGCATCTCGAACGCCTGGTCGACGAGCTCGGAGCGGTCGAGCGTTTGCACCGAGGTGTGGACGGCCTTCGCCCGGAGCCGCTCGATGCGACCGGATTGCTGCGCTCATCGAAGGAACGCTTTTGGGCCGCGGCGGCGGCGGCCGGGATCGAGCTGGCGATCGTCGGTGAGGGGACCGAACGCGCTGATCCGATCCCGTTCGTGGGCGATCGCAGCGCGATCGAGCGGATCATGGCCAACCTGATCGCCAACGCCCTGGCCGCCGCGCCGACGCCGGGCGGACACGTCTGGCTCTCGGCGACCAGCGGCCCCACGGAGACCGTCGTCCTGGCGGTCACCGACGACGGATCCGGCTTCCCGCCGGGCGCCGCGGGGCGCGCGTTCGAGCGGTTCTTCCGGGCCGATCCAGCGCGCATGGGGCCGGGCAGCGGTCTGGGCCTGGCCATCGTCCGTGAGCTCGCCACCGCCCACGGCGGGACGGCCCATGCCGAGAACGTCGCGCCCCATGGCGCGCGGGTCAGCGTCGTCTTGCCGATGATCCCGCCGGCCGGCTGAGGGACGGAGCGTCGGCTGCGAGCTCGAAGGCGCGCGGCGCCGATTCGAGCGACCCCGCCCCGGGACGCCGCTCCGCCGTCCCGAGCGCGATCCCGGCCGCAACCACGATGACGACGACCGCGATCCCGACCAGCACCATGTAGGCCGGCGACTCGGGCGCCTGCGTCGAGCCGGGTCCAGGCGCGTTTCCGGTTCGATGCCAGAGCGACGAGAGGGTCGGCACCCCGGTCGGCAGGATCAGCGCGCCCAGCCAGAGGCCCGCGAACAGGCCGCCGAGGTGGGCGGCGTTGTCGATCCTCCCGCCCGAGGCGAACCCGAAGACCAGGTTGATGACGATCAGCATGCCCAGCTGCCCGACCAGCCCCCGGCTCTGCCGATCGACCGGATGGTGGACCCGGCCGGCCGCCAGCAGCATCCCGAAGAGACCGAAGACGGCGCCGGATGCGCCCACCGCAGGCACGTCGCCACCGAAGACGAAGCTCGCCGTCGAGCCGGCCGCGGCGCAGGCGAGGTAGAAGCCCAGGAAGCGGACGCGCCCGTACCAGCGCTCCACGATCGGGCCGACGAGCCAGAGCGCGTACATGTTGAACAGCAGGTGAAGCAGGTCGCCGTGGAGCAGGGTGACCGTCCAGAGGCGCCAGTACTCGCCGGCGGCCACGGCCGGCTTGTCGAGCCAGAGGAGCTGGAAGAGGGCCTGGCCGTCGGTGGCGAAGAGGGCGGTCAGTGACACGATCGAGCTCAGCGCGACGAGCGCGATGGTGACGCTCAGAAGCGGACCGCCCCCGCGACCGCGGGCGAAATAGCGCCGCGCCGCCCGGCTGTTCCCGGTCTCCTTGGCCAGCCAGCCCAGCCGATTCGCGATCTCGGCCTTGTCCTCCGGCGGTGCACGCCGGTCGGCCTCTCGATACGCCTCGGCGGCCCCGGAGAGGTCCCCGGCTCTGACGCGGGCCGCCGCGATGTTTCGCCAGGCGGCATAGGTGGACGGGGTATCGCCGAGACGAAGGACCGCCGACCAGGTCTCCACCGCTGCTGCCTCGTCATCGAGCCGATAGCGCACCTCGCCGAGGCCCATCAGCGCCGCCGCGGTCAGCGTCGCATCGTCGAAGCCGATGACGCGCCCGAAGTGCAGGCCGGCGGCCCCGAAGTCGCCCGCCGCCAGCAGCTCACCACCTCGTTCGAGCAGTGACCGGGCGGTCTCGCGGGAGAGCGGACCGGCCACGCTCGGATCTGGGGCTCCGGCGGGCGGTCGCGTGTCGTCCATCCGGGGGACCATACTAGACTTCGAGCCATGTGCGGACGGTTCACCCAGCAACGCCCCGCCTCGGAGCTGGCCCGGATCTTCGGGGCCGAACCGCTCGTGGACGATCCGGGCGAGCACTACAACGTCGCGCCGACCGACGAGGCGCTCGTGGTGGTCCAGCGTGATGAGCGACGGGCCATCACCGCGTATCGCTGGGGCCTGATCCCCCATTGGGCGACCGACGCCAAGGTCGGCTCACGGATGTTCAACGCGCGGGCCGAGACGCTCACCCGCAGCCCGGCGTTCTCGCGGGCCTTTCAGCGGCGGCGTTGCCTGGTCCCGGTCGACTCGTTCTACGAGTGGAAGCGCGAAGGCACCGTCCGCCAGCCCTACCGCGTGGTCCGCGCCGACGGGCGGCCGATCGCGCTGGCGGGCCTGTGGGCCGGCTGGCACGACCCTGCCACCGATGCGGTCCGGCGCACGTTCACGATCGTGACCACGACGCCCAACCGCGCGCTGGCGGACCTGCACGATCGGATGCCGGTCATCGTCCCGGACGACGCCTGGGGACGCTGGCTGGACCCGGACCCCGGCGACCACGGCGAGCTCCTGGGCCTGCTCGGCCCCAACGACGAGGTCGACCTCGAGGTCTACGCCGTCAACCGCTGGGTCAACGACGTCCGCCGGGACGGACCGGAGCTGATCGAGCCGCTGGCGGTCGTGCCGGGCTGAGCGGCGGCTCAGAGGTCAGTCGAGGCTGTCCAACCGTCGGTTTCGATGGAGGATCGGAAGGCTTCGGCGGGATCGTCGCCATCGTCGAGCGCCGCGGCGAACGCGCCGACCAGTGACGCGAAGGCGCCGTCCGGGTCGGTCTCGGGCGCCTCGAACACGATGACGTCCGGGGGCAGCCCATCGGGGACTGCCTCGCCCGGCCTGACCACGACGACCAGCCGAGCCCCGACCCAGCCCGCGGCATCGGCGACGACCCGCACGATCTCCGGGTCGGCCGGGTCGGCCGGGTCGGCCAGGACCAGGACGGCGAACTCGGTCAGGTAGCGGAGGGCGAGGTCGACATCGGCCGCTTCGAGCGTGGCCCACGCGGATGGCGTTTCGGCCGCGGCCTCGGCGCCGTTCCGATCACCGGCGCCGTGCTCGGGTGCGGCATCTTCGTCGCCGATCGGTTCGATGACCCGAGGCGTCGACCGGCCGGCCTCGCGAAGCAGCGCGACGTGGCCGACACCGCCATGCGCGAGCGCCAGGACCATCGCGTCGCCCTCGGCATCATCGCCGGCCTTGCCGACGAGCTGGACGGACCTGCCGTGCGCCGCCGCGGCCAGGGCGGTGCGAGCTGCCAAGCCTTCCGCGGACACGCCCAGGTCGGAGACGCGATGAAGCGGCTGACCCACCACGACGATCACCCTTGCAGCGTACTCGTCGACCCGTTGGCGAGGTCGTTCCGCCGGTGCGATCCCACGATGCATGTCGTCGAACGACATCGGGCACGAATCGCGGTATCGGTACCTTTGGCCCGGTCGTCCGAGGGCCGACCCGGTCCATTGCTCCGCGTCCCGATCGATCGACCGGCCTCCCCTAGCTTGGCGAGGGCGATCCGTCGCCGTGGTCGTCGCTCGCGTCGGGGGATCCGGTCGGCTTCACCGATTCGGTCGGCTGCGCCGTTCCCGTCGGCTTGACGGTCCCGGTCGGCTGCGCTGTTTCGGTCGAGCGTGGCGTCGGCGTCGGGCCGACGGTCTCCGTGGGCAGCGGCGAACTCGACGGTGACGCGCTCGGGTCGACCGTCGGGGTGGGACTCGGGCTCGAACTCGGGGTGGGACTCGGACTCGAACTCGGGGTGGGGGCGGCCGAACTCGGGTCGGCCGTCGGCGCCGGAAGCGACGGAGACGGGCTCGGGCGGTCGGCGAGGAAGCCGCCAACGCCGACCGCGGCGACGCCGGTCAGCGAACCGGCGGCGATCACGACCAGCAGCACGAAGCCGAGCGCCTGCGCCCGAACCGCCAGGGGTCGACCGCCACCGGTGGCGATCGCCCAGGCATCGCGGACCGCCGCCACGAATGCCGCCGGTCGCCCGCCACGCCCGGCTGCCCCGGCTCCGACCACGAGCCGAGGCGCTGGTTCCGCGGCGATCGCCGCCAGCACCCGCTCCTCGAACCCTGAGGTCGGCCGGATGACGTCGCCTGCCGCATGGGCTTCGAGCACCCGGGCAGCCGCAAGGACGTCGGCCAGCTCGGCGGTGGTCGGCTCGGACCCTGAGCCCCCAAGCAACTCCGAGGGATCGAACCGCCGACCGGAGCCGTTCACGAATCGCCCTCCGGGGCCACGACGCCTCGCAGGCGAAGGAGTCCTCGGTGCAGGTGCGTCTTGACCGTGCCCAGCGGCCGGTCCACCTGGCGGGCGATCTCATCGAGCGACAGCTCTCCGAAGAAGCGGAGGGTGACGACCTCGCGGTACGGCTCGGGAAGCGCGGCGACCGCGCTGCGGACGTCGGCGGCGCGTTCGGACCTGACTGACAGGATCGCGGGATCCATTCGGGGAGCCGCGGCCAGTGACGCCGAAACCACGGCGGCCGTGCCAGGATCGCGGGACGTCTGGTCGGCCGGCCCTGCAGGACCCAGCCACGTGACCGACTTGCGCCGGCCAGCCTGGCGTACCGCGATCCGGACGGCGATCCGGGTCAACCAGGCCCCGAACGGTCCGTCGCCGCGCCAGCTCGCCAGGGATCGGTAGGCGGTCACGAAGGCCTCCTGGGCCGCGTCCTCTGCCTCGTGGAGATCGCCCAGGACGCGATGGCAGGCCCGGACGACCGAGGCGGCCTCGCGCTCGACCAACTGACGGTACGCTTCGCGGTCGCCGGCCAGGACGGCATCGACGACGGTACGATCAGAGGGCTGGCCGTGCTCTGACGAGACGGCACGTGCTGGGAAGATCGGCTCACTCCCCTCGGTCGTTCCCCCGAACGCCGGGTCGACGGGGGCGGCGTCGAACCTCGGTCGGAGCACGCGTTCGCGTGTGGGAACTCAAGGATAGATCGTCGCCGGTCAGTCGTCGGAGCCGTCGTGGGTGCTGTCATCGCCCGTGCCGCTGTCATCGACAGAGCCGTCCGACCCGTCATGAGCCTCGATCTCGTCCGTCTCGTCGGGCTCGGCCGTCTCGTTCGTCTCGTCGGGCTCGGTCGTCTCGTCGGGCTCCGCGGTCTCGTTCGACTCGGTCGCCTCGGTCGCCTCGGCAGCCGGTGCCACGCCCTGGCCGGAGCCGGTCGGCCGACCGGTCACCGAATCCGTTGCAAGGACCACCCCGCCATCAGGAACAGCGAAACCAGCGCGACCCCGAGGCCGCGAACCAAACGTGCATTTGTTCGCATCAGATCATCTCCGTTCGTGCACCGATCGATCGACCGGCTTCTACTCCCCTGAGGCGATCGAACAGCGAAAGGTTTCAGTCAGCCTCGGTGGTCTCGCCCAGGGCGCCGGGCTCGGCCTCCTCGACGTCGATGGTCTGGGGCGGGACGACGATCGGGTCGCGCTCGATGACCATCGGACCCAGGCCGGCTGCCTCCAGTTCATCGCCGAATGCATCGATGTCCCCGACCAGCACGATCGCGGCTTCGTCGAGCTGCAGGTGGGCCCGAGCCGCGGCCGCGATGGCACCGACGTCCACCGCCTCGATCCGCTCGCGGTAGCCCACCAGCTCGTCGATCGCAAGGTCGTGGACGGCCAACCCGGCAAGAGCTCCGACGACGGCGCCGGCGGTCTCGAAACGGAGCGGGAAGACGCCGATCAGGAAGTCCCGCGCGGCAGCCAGCTCGGCCGGCTTGACCTCGGTGCGTCGCATCTCCTCGAGCTCGCCGAGCATGTCCAGCACGGCCGGGAGGGTCACCTCGGTGTTGACCGCCGCCCGCGCAGTAAAGGGACCGGCGCCTCGGCGCATGTCGAAGCCGGCGCTCGCGCCGTACGTGTACCCCTTCTCCTCGCGGAGCTTCATGTTGAGGCGGGAGTTGAACAGGCCGCCCAGGATCGCCGACATCACCGAGACGGCGTGGAAGTCCGGGATCCGTCGCGACAGCCCGCGATGTCCGATCCGGATCTCCGTCTGCACGGATCCGGGCCGGTGGACGACGTGGACGATCCGGCGAACCGACGCCGCCATGTCGATCGCGCCGGCCCGCGAGGACGCCGACGCGCGCCCGCCAGGCGACATGGTCCATGCGCCGAACAGTCGCTCGACCATCGGGAGGACCTGCTGCCCACGCAGGTCACCCGCCGCGATCAGCGCCGCCTGGTTCGGATCCAGGATCCGCTCGTAGGCTCGTCGCAGGTGGGCGGGCGTCAGGCGTTCGACGGTCTCATGGTTCCCGCCGGACGGGCGGTGATAGGGAGCCGCGGGTGCGTAGATCGTCGCCGCGAACGCCTGTTCCGCCCGACGGCGTGGATCGGCCTGTGCCTGCAGGAGGTCGTTCAATCGCTCGTCGCGAAGCCTCCCCACCTCCGACTCGGGGAAGGTCGGCCGCAGGAGCACCTCGGCGACGAGCTCGAGCGCCGGCGCCAGCCGGTCGGCTGGGACGTCAACGCTGACGCTCAACGCATCCCAGCCGGCGTCCGCATGGATCGACGCCCCGAGCCGCTCGGTCGCCTCGACGAGCTGGATCGCGTCGTGCGACTCCGTTCCCTCGGAGAGGGCTCGGGCGGCGAGGACGGTGGCGCCCGCGTCGGCCGCCGGCTCTTCCGCCGCCCCTCCGCGGATCACCACCGAGGCCGAGACCAGCGGTCGCCCGGGCAGATCCGCGATCAGGACCGTCAGGCCGTTCGACAGGCGATCGGTGATCACAGCCGGGAACTCGTAGGGACGTGGTGCGCCTGGGCGCGGTCGCTCGGCGACGACCAGACTGTCGCCTTGCGGGTCGAGCGTCGTGCTCACGCCGCGGCCTCCTCGTCGCCGACCTGGCCGTCGTCCTCAGTCAGGAGCGTCACGTCGTCGGCGGACGGTCCCTCCGGCAGATAGGTCAGGACCAGCCGGTTGTCGACCCGAAAGACGGCTCTGGCAGCGTCACGGATCTGTTCCGCCGTCACCGCGAGGTAGCGCGGCAGCATCTCATTGATCATCCCGGGCCGATCGAACAACGTCGCGAACATCGAGAGTCGGTCGGCCCGCTCCTCGACGCGCTGGAGCGAGCCCAGCTCGTCGGCTTCGGTCAGCGCCTTGGCCCGCGCCAGCTCGTCGTCGCTCACCAACTCCGTCGTGAGCCGACCGAGTTCCTCGTGGAAGGCGGCCTCCACGCGAGCGACCTCGATCCTCGGTCGGACGGTCGCCCAGCCGGCGCAGATCGAAGCGCCACCGACGAAGCCCATCGCGAACAGCGCGACGTCCTGGGCGATCCGCTCCTCGCGCACGAGGCGGCGATTGAGCCGGCTGCCCTTGCCGCCGGCCAGGATCTGCGCCGCCACGTCCAGCGCGTCGAGCCGCGGGTCACCGAAGACCGGCGCACGGAAGCCGACGTGGACGCGCGGAAGCGGCACGCGATCGTAGACGGTCTCGCGATGTTCGCCGCCGAGGGTCGGCGGCAGCGAGAGATCGTTGAGCGCCGGTAGCGACGGAGTGGCCGGGATCCGTCCGAAATAGCGCTGCGCTGCCGCGAGCACATCCGCCGTCTCGACATCGCCGACGATGGACAGGACCGCGTTGTTCGGTGCGTACCAGGTCCGAAAGAAGTCGCTGACGTCCTCCAGCGATGCGGCGTCGAGATCGTCCATCGAGCCGATCGTCGTGTGGTGGTAGGGATGCTCCGGCGGGAAGAGGTGAGCCTGCAGTTTCTCCTGCCACGAGCCGTACGGCCGGTTGTCGTAGGACCAGCGCTTCTCGTTCTTGACCACTTCGCGCTGGTTGTCCAGGTTCTCCTGGCTCAGTGCGTCGAGCAGGGTCGCCATCCGGTCCGCTTCCAGCCATAGCCCAAGCTCCAGCTGGTGGGCCGGCAGGGTCTCGAAGTAGTTGGTCCGATCCAGCCAGGTCGAGCCATTCATCGTCCCGCCGGCGGCCTGGACCAGCGCGATGTGCTCCGCCTTGGCGACATTGCGCGAGCCCTGGAACATGACGTGCTCGAACAGGTGTGCGAAGCCGGTCTTGCCGGGCACCTCGTGCTTCGAGCCGACCGCGTACCAGACGTTGACCGCCACGACCGGGGCGAGATGGTCCTCGGCGACGATGACCCGCAGGCCGTTGGCGAGACGCTGGTCGCTGAACACGACCTCCGGGACGGACGTTGGCACGCTTGACCTCAGGGTTCGAGCGGCATCGGCCGCGATGGCCAGGTTGGCGACGATCGTAGCGCCTGCGCCGGAGCAGGGGGTCGGGCAGGGTCGGATGGCCTGCCGATCGGGTGCCCGTTGGCACGGGGCACGATCCAGTCGGTCTCCGTAGACTTCGACACCATGACCCGTCCCAAGCGCGCTCGCAGGCGCATCCTTTGCTTGCTGCTTGGCGCCCTGCTCGCCGTCGTTGCGCCGGGCGCCGTCGTCGCGCACGCTGAGCTGGAGACGTCCAGCCCGGCCGATGGCGCGACCGTTCCGTCGCCATTCGACGGCCCGATCGTCCTGACCTTCTCCGCCGCGTTGGCCGACGGCAGCAAAGCCGATCTCATCGACTCCGGCGGGACGACGATCGCTTCGGCCGCGGTCGACGGACCCAGGGCGGAGATGACCATCCGGCTGGGCGAGGCCCTGGCCCCGGGCGACTACGAGATCAAGTGGACGACCGTGGCCGAGGATACGGACGTGGCCCGCGGAACGATCGCGTTGACCGTTGAACCCGCCGTGGCCACGGCGAGCCCAAGCCCGGATCCGAGCCCTTCGCCCGAGGCGACGGCGTCCGACCCCCCGGCCAGCCCGACCGACGTGCCCTCGATGGTCAGTCCCGCGTTGATCCTGACGCCCACCGAGTCACCCGCCACCACCGCTGACACCGACGTCATCCTCCCGATCATCGTCCTGCTGATCGTCGTCGCGACGGGGGCCGTCTACCTCCTCAACCGGCGCAACCGCCCGACGTCGCCCGGATGACCCTCGGCTGGCGAACACGCCTCGGGACTGCGGTCAGCGCCTCCGTCGGGCTCGGGCTTGCGCTGCCGGCCGGGGTCGCGGCGCATGCCATGAACGCAACCTACGAGAGCCGCCTGCCGCTGGCGGTCTACCTCGTCGGCGCCGCGACCACGGTCGCGTTGTCGTTCCTGTTCGTGATCGTCCGTGACATCCGCGCAGCGCCGCCCGCCGGCGTCGGACCCGGTTTCCTCCCGCCGACGATCGTCCGCCGCACCCTCCAGGCGATCGGACTGGTCGGGTGGGCCTGGATCGTGGCCCAGGGGATCGCCGGTGGCTCGAGCGACGGCGACGTCGCCACCCTCTTCCTGTGGGTCTACGGCTGGGTGGGGCTGGCCATCCTGTCCGCCGTCCTCGGACCGGTCTGGCACTTCCTCGATCCGTTCTCCACGCTCCACGACCTCGGTGGGTGGCTGCTGGAGCGCCTGGGCATCCGCGGTTGGCCAGCGGCCGACTATCCCGAGCGCCTCGGCCGCTGGCCCGCGACGATCGGCTTCGCGGCCTTCGTCTGGCTGGAGCTGGTCCTCCTGGCCGGGTCGGCGACACTGTTCGTGGTGATCGTCGGTTATACGGCGTTCACTCTCGCGATGATGGGCCAGTTCGGGCGCGATGAGTGGCGCTCACGAGGGGAGACGTTCACGGTCTGGTTCCGCCTCCTCGGTCGCCTGGCGCCGTTCGCCCTCGCCGACGAGGAAGGCAGGGTCCGGCGCCGTTCGTTCGGCAGCGGCCTGCTGGAGCCGGGCTGGGCGTGGGCGGACGTCACGATCGTGGCGCTCGCGGTCGGGTCCATCCTGTTCGACGGGCTGGCCCAGACCCAGATCTTCTTCGACCTGTTCGGATCTCCGCCCATCGTCGAGAAGACGATCCTCCTGCTGGCGTTCCTCGGCATCATCGTGGGGGCCGCCGCGGCCGTCGCGCGGGCGGTCGGGCTCGCGGCGACCGGCGCCGGCCTCCTGCCGATCGCCGTCGGGTACCTGCTCGCCCACTACCTGACCTACCTGCTGATCGACGGGCAACGGATCCTCATCGCCATCTCGGATCCGTTCCAGCGCGGATGGGATCTGTTCGGGACCGCCTTCCACGAACCGGGCGGTGACTTCCTGCCGCCCGGTCTCGTCTGGACCGCGCAACTCGCGGCGGTCGTCGCCGGCCACATGCTCGGGGCGTGGGGTGGCCATGTCGTCGCCGCAGCGGAGGCGCCGGCGGACCTCAGCGCAGCCGGGCTGCGCCTGCGCCAGGTCCCGCTGGCGGTGGTCATGGTCGCGCTCACGACGCTGACCCTCTGGTCGCTCGGCCAGGCGATCGTGATCGACCCGAATTAGTTCGCCGAGGCGTTCCCGGCCGATACGGGACGGCAACGCTGACGCCGCCGATGCCCGCAGCACCAGGAGGGCACGCCGAGCCTCAGGGCCATCGCCCCCACAGATCGACGTTGCGACCGTCCTGGATTCCGCCGTAGACGAAACACCCCGCGTCAACGTGTGCTCGGTAGGCATCGATCTGGTCGAGCGGGGCGGCCTGCGGACCCCACGGGTCGGCGCGAACGCTGAAGTCGCTGACACCCAGGCTGATGAGCACCGACGAGACGAGCTCGATGGCTTCATTCCTCCCGAGGCATCGAAGCATGAGCTCGTTGGCCACCCCGTCCAGCGCCTCGAGGACGTCCCGCCCGGGTGCGGGGAGCAGGAGCACGGCGTGAAGAGAGCTCATGACACCCGCGGCGACGCAACGCGCGTCCGCCACGCCCGGTCGCGACTCGATCGCCCAGTCCACGTAGCCGAGTGCGTCCATGCGCGCCCGGATGGCGTCCGTGGCATCGGACGCCATCATGCAGTCGCTCTGGGCGAACACCTCGGCGAGCGCTGCCTCAAGGGCCGGTTGCGGGACATCGGGAAACAGGAACCGCTGCGCGGTGACAGCCGAGGTCCCGAGCAGGAGCGCCGCCGCGAGCAGGATGATGACCGTGCGCCGGCGCTTCTTCCGGGACGGCCGGGCCTGTGCTGTCGCGGCCTCGTTCTCTACCGCAGCCACCCGCGATGGTGCTCGGGGTGCCGGGATCGCGGCGTCGAGGCGCTCGAGTCGGACGCGTAGTCGCTCGTCGAAGTCGATCATCGTTCGTGGTCTCCCAGCACGGTGCGGAGGCGTTCCTTTGATCTCGACAGCCAGCTCGAGACCGTGCCGGCAGGGACCCCGAGGATCAGGCCGATCTCGGCGTGCGTGTAGCCGTCCAGTGTGCTCAGCAGGAGGGCCGCGCGCAGGCGTGGTTCGAGCTGCGCGAGGGCGATCCACAGATCCGGTTCCGACGACATCGCCCAAGTCGGCTCGTCTGTGCTGGCCCACGAGCGAATCCGACGTCGCCTCCGCAGCTCATTGAAGGCCAGCCGGAGCGCGATGGTGTAGAATCAGGCACGAACGTCCCCGCCGGAAAACGCGTGTCGATGCTCAAGGGCATTGCCAAACGCCGCTTGCGCCACGTCCTCGCCGTCACTCGCATCGCGCAAGACAACGGTCAGTCGACGCATCAGCGCCGGATAGGTGGCGAGGAGCTCCTCTTCGAGATCGATCTCAAGCGGGGCAGCTCGGGCCAGATCCATGGATCCTCCTTCGCCACGTACAACACGCGGACGCGCCGGATCCTTGCAGTGGTGCGGCGCGATGACGCGACCTCGGAACTGCTTTCAGCGCTCTTGTGGTTCGTTGTCCGGCCAGGGCGGGACACCCTCGCCCGTATCGGTCGCTCCGTCGTCTGCGATGTCCACCCAGATTTCGCGCCGGCTTGGCCGCCTCTGCCGCTGCCAGATGAGAGTCCCGGACACGTCGTTGACGAGGACTTTCGGCGGCACTCGGCCGGATCCGCACTCGGCGCCGCTGGTGCGTGTGGTCGCCGATGATGCTGCCAGCATCAGTTCTGGCGGTGCCGTCCGGGTTAGCCCGTCGGGTGGGTGGACGGCTCGGGCAGAACACCAGCCGAGGCGGTGCTTATCGGGCGCCACATGGCGTGGTGATGCTGGCGGCAGCGTGACGCCGCATAACCAACGGCCGCGACGGCTCGCCGGTCGGGCCCGGCCAGCTTGTGGCCTGGCGTCTGCCGGATCTGCTGCTCCGGGCAGAATCGGCCGCTCTTGGGCGGGCGGCACGGTTGGTCGCCAGCTCGTTTCCGGAGACCGCCAAGCGACGATCTCGGATGTCAACAACGTCCTCGTGAATCACGCCTAGACCGCGACGATCGCCCCGCGGGGCACCCATTCGTCGAGCGAGCGGACGTCCGCCAGTCGCCCGGCGATCGAGGGGTCGAGCGCCTCGGCGGCGGCGACCGCCGTCTCGATCGCGGTCAGACAGAGGATCCCTTCGGCCGTCGCGGCGTGGCGGATCTCGGCGGCATCACGAACCGCCCCCGAGCGAGGCGTGGGCGTGTTCACGACGAGCCGGACCTCGCCGGATGCCACGAGTTCAAGGATCGGGACCTCGCCCAGCGACGGACCCGATCCCTCGCCGAGCTTGGTGACCGCCCTCGCTTCGTAGCCGGCCGTGGCCAGCGCCAGACGGGTGCCCGGTGTCGCGGCGAGCCGATAGCCGGCGCTCGTCAGGGCCGCGGCCAACCGAGGGAGTGAGCCCTTGTCGCGATCGGCGATCGATAGCAGCGCCAGCGCTCCGCCCTCGCCCGGTCGCGGCGGCACCAGCGCCGCCCCCAGGAGCGCCTTGGCCAGCGCGACCCGCGGATCCAGGTGGATCCCGATCACCTCTCCCGTGGACTGCATCCCCGGTCCCACGGACGGATCCACGCCGCGCAGCTTGGCAGTCGAGAAGGCCGGTGCCTTGACCGCGACGAACGCGGGCGGCGGCAGCAACCCGCCGCTCCAGCCGAGCTCCGGGAGCGTCGCACCGAGCGAGATGCGGACCGCCAGCTCGACCATCGGAACGCCGGTCACCTTGGACATGAACGGGACGGTCCGCGATGCCCGGGGATTGACCTCGATCAGGTAGACGCCATCGTCGCGGACGATGAACTGGGCGTTGACCAGCCCCTTCGCTCCCAGGGCCAGCACGATCCGCAGCATCGTCGCGACGATCAGCTCCTGGTCGCCGGCCGAGACCGTCTGCGGCGGGAAGATGCCGACCGAGTCGCCGCTGTGCACGCCGGCCCGCTCGACATGCTCGAGCAGCCCGGGGATCAGGACGTCCCGGCCGTCCGAGACGGCGTCCACGTCCACCTCGACGCCCTCGAGATAGCGGTCGATCCGGACCGGCCGGTCGGGATCGACCACGGTCGCGGCCGCCAGCTGGCGGGCCAGGTCGCTCGGCGAATAGCAGAAGTCGATGGCCAGGCCGCCGATCACGAACGAGGGCCGCACGATGACCGGGTAACCGATCCGCTCGGCGAGGGTGAGTGCCTCCTCCACGCTATGGGCCATCCCGCCCTCAGGCTGGGGGATTCCCAGCCGGTCCAGGAGCGCCGCGAAACGGGTCCGCTCCTCGGCCTGGTCGATCGCCTCCAGATCCGAGCCGAGCAGGGGGACACCCCCGGCGGCGAGCGAGGCCGCCAGGTTGAGCGGGGTCTGGCCGCCGTACGCCACGACGACCGGCAGGAGCGAGGCGCCGTCGGGTGTCTCGGCGTCGATCACGCTGCGCACGCTCTCGAGGTCGAGCGGCTCGAAGTAGAGCCGCGAGCTGGCATCGAAGTCGGTCGAGACGGTCTCCGGGTTCGAGTTGATCATGACCGCCCGCCAGCCGGCCTCCCGGAGGGCGGCGGCGGCCTGGACGGCGCAGTAGTCGAACTCGATCCCCTGCCCGATCCGGACGGGCCCGGATCCGATCACCAGGGCCGCCTCACGCTCGATCGGGGGCGCCTCGGGAGCCGAGCCGGCGGCCGCGTAGGTCGAGTAGAAGTAGGGAGTCTCGGCCGCGAATTCGGCGGCGCAGGTGTCGACCATCGCATAGCCGGGCCTGAGCCCAAGGGTCAGGCGGGCCGCCCGGATCTCGGCCGCGGTCGTGCCGGCGAGACCCGCGATCTCCCGGTCGCCGAAGCCCGCCCGCTTGACCGTCGCGAGCAGCTCCGCTGCCGCCGGATCGGCCGCATCCGTCAGTCTTGGGCCCATCGCCTGGGTCTCGGCCTCGAGCGCCACGTTGCGGCCCATCTCGGCCAGGAACCAAGAGGCGATCCCGGTCACCCCGCCGATCAGCGCCTCCGGGACGCCCCGGCGCAGCAAGCCCAGGATCCGCCAGAGCCGGCTGTCGGATGGCTCCAGGAATCGGCGCAGGACGATCGGCGCGGCCGTTCGCTGGGCGTGTCGGGTCGATTCGCAGGCCAGCCCGGACTCGTCCACCCAGTGGATCGGCTCGTCCGCTTCGGGGTCGCCGGCGTAGACCCCCGCCAGGTAATCGAACGTGGGCTTCCAGCTCGGGTCCTCCGCCAGCGGGCCGACTCCGGCCTGTTCGAGGCCGCGCAGCGCCTTGTTGAGCGCCGACCCGAAGGTCCGATCGATCGCCATCACCTCGCCGGTCGCCTTCATCTGGCTGCCGAGCGTCCGGTCGGCACCGGGGAACTTGTCGAACGGGAAGCGCGGCAGCTTGACCACGACGTAGTCGAGGGCGGGCTCGAACGCAGCGACGGTCGTGCCGGTGACGACGTTGGGGATCTCGGCCAGCCGCCGCCCGACGGCGATCTGGGCCGCCACCCGGGCGATCGGGTAGCCGGTCGCCTTGCTGGCCAGCGCCGAGGAGCGCGAGACGCGCGGGTTGACCTCGATCACGGCGTACTCGGTCGAGTCGGGCGAGAGGGCGAACTGGACGTTGCAGCCACCCTCGACACCGAGCGCCCGGATGATCGCCAGGGCCGCGCTGCGCAGCCGCTGGTGGACCGCGTCGGTCAGCGTCTGGACCGGCGCCACGACGATCGAGTCACCGGTGTGGACCCCCAGCGGATCGACGTTCTCCATCGAACAGACGGCGATGCACGTGTCGTCGGCGTCGCGCATCACCTCGTACTCGACCTCCTGCCAGCCGACGAGGCACTGCTCGACCATGACCTGCCCGATCGGGCTCGCTCGCAGGCCGGCCCGGACCCGCTCGCGGTAGGCGATCTCGGTCTCGACGATCCCGCCGCCGGTCCCGCCGAGGGTATAGGCGGGCCGGACGATCGCCGGGAGCCCGATCTCGGCGAGCGCCCGGTCGGTGGAGGCTGCCTGTTCGTCGGCCGTGGCGCCTTCGACGATCGCGCTCGGAGCGTATGGCTGGCCGATCCGGCCCAGCAGGTCGCGGAAGGCTTCGCGGTCCTCGGCCATCCGGATCGCGGTCAGGGGCGTGCCCAGCAGGCGGATCGGGTGCCGCTCGAAGACGCCCGCGTCGGCCATGGCGATCGCGAGGTTGAGCGCGGTCTGGCCGCCGAGGCCGGCGAGCAGCCCGTCGGGGCGTTCCCTCGCGATGATCGCCTCGACGACCTCCACCGTGAGCGGCTCGAGGTAGATGACATCGGCCACGGACGGGTCGGTCATGATCGTGGCCGGGTTCGAGTTGACCAGGATCGTGCGGATCCCCTCGGCGCGGAGGGCGCGGCAGGCCTGGGTCCCGGCATAGTCGAATTCGGCGGCCTGGCCGATCACGACCGGGCCCGAACCGAGGATCAGGACCGAAGTGGGCTTCGGTGGTGGGGCCGTCGTGTGCGGTGGGGCCGGCGGTGGAACGACCCCGGGCGGTGGCGCGGCATTGGGCAGTGGCGCGGTCATCGGCGTCCCGCGGCCGTCACGAACCGGTCGAAAACGGCCAGCGCATCCAGCGGGCCGGGCGCACCCTCCGGGTGGTACTGGACGGTCTCGATCGGAAGCTCGCGGTGGCGCAGGCCTTCGACCGACCGGTCGTTGAGGTTGATCTGGCTCACCCAGAACCCGGAGCCCGTCGGCAGCGACTCACCGACGACCTGGACCTCGTGGTTCTGGGCGGTCACCTGGACCAGCCCGAGTTCCAGGTCCTGAACCGGGTGATTTGCGCCGTGGTGCCCGAAGGGCAACCGACGGGTCTCGGCGCCGGCAGCGCGCCCCACGATCTGGTGCCCCAGGCAGATCCCGAGGAGCGGTCGGCCGGCCCCGATGATCGCGCGGGCCAGCGCCACCTGGGTCGCCAGCCGGGCGGGGTCGCCCGGTCCCGGCGAGAGGACGACGCCATCGATGTCGGACGAGAGGACCTCCGACGGCGCGGTCGAATGCGGGAAGACGCGGACGCTCGCGCCTCGATGGAGCATCGCCCGGACGATGTTGGCCTTCAGCCCCAGGTCCACGATCCCGATCCGCGGGCCGCCTTCAGCTGCGGCGCGGTACTCGGTGATGGCCGGTGGCGAGACCTGGGCGACGAAGTCCTGGTCCTCCCAGCGCGGGACGGATCGCGCAGCCGCACGGGCCGCCACCGGGTCCACCTGACCGGGAGCGGTCACGATCCCGCGGAGGCTGCCGTGGGTCCGCAAGTGTCGGGCCAGGGCGCGGGTATCGACCCCGGCGATGGCCGGGATCCCGTTGCCGCGCAGGAGCGCCGCGAGCTGGCGGGCGTCATCCACGACAGCCGCGGTCGCGTTGGCCACGACGAGCGCGCGCAGCCACGGCCGCAGCGACTGGTCGTCATGGGCGACCCGGCCGTAGTTGCCGATCAGCGGATAGGTCATCACCACGACCTGGCCGGCGTACGAGGGATCCGTGCAGACCTCCTGGTAGCCGGTCTGGCTCGTGTTGACGACGAGGTCGCCGCCTGCGGCAACGGGCGCCCCGAAGGCGATCCCCGGGAAGACCGTCCCGTCCTCGAGCGCGAGGAGGGCCCGCCCGAGATCGCCGATCCGCGGGTCGACGACGGCTGATGGCCGCGGCCGCGGGGGAGCCGGGAGCAGGGTCATCGCTGCGGGCCGGCCGACATGGAAACGCCACCGGCCCCGAGGGCTCGGTGGGCGTGTGGACACACTCGATCGGCCTCCTTACCCGGCCTCACGGGACCGGTCCACCGGCCTCACGGGACCGGTCCACCGGTCTCACAGGACCGGCCATCAAGGACGGGCAAAGGGTAGCACCGAACCTGATGGTCGGCCGGCCGGACCCAGGAAGACCGCTGATCCATTTCAGGCGAGGGCGGACGCCGGACGACCGGCTTCGGCTCGGTCGTGTAGGGTGCGCGGATGCGATTCCCTTCCCGCAGCCCCAGGCCGCGTTCGCGTAGCCTGCTGACCCTCGTGACGCTCATCGTGCTGGTCGCGATGACGTTCGCGTCGACGGCATCGGCGGCCTCTGTTCGCCGCGTCTGGAAGACGCAGCTCGGCGCCAATGGCGCGAACGGCACGGTGACCTTGACGGCGTACTGGGCCGGGAACGGAGCGCTCGGGGTGAACCTGGTCGGCCTCCAGCCCTCGACGACCTATCCGATCATCGCCTAACGCGGGTCATGCGCGAACCCGATCCTCATCACCCGCCTCCCGGGCGCGGTGACCGACGCGACCGGCGCCGTCGCCGTTCGCGATCAAGGTGGGGACCGGATCGCTCGCCCGCTGCGGTGTGCTGAGTTTCGCGGTGGCGACACGGATCGCGATCCCGAGCCTGAAGATCGACCTGCCGATCATCAAGCCGGGCGGCGGCTACCCCGTCTGCAACGTGGCCATGTACATCCAGCAGCTGTCGCAGCCGCGCGAGGCGGGCGTGACCCTGATCTACTCCCACGCGCGCAAGGGCATGTTCCTGCCGCTCCTGGAACGGTCGAAGGTCAACAACGGGGCGAGCCTGCTGGGCGCCACCGTCCGCGTCTGGACCAGCAACAACCTCGTGTCCACCTACGAGATCACCAGGGTCCGGCGGCACGTGACGTCGCTGGACGGGGTCTTCAGCATCGGGCCCGAGCAGCTCTGGATCCAGACATCGGAAGGACCGCGCGGCACGGTGGCCAAGCTGATCGTCGTCGCCAAGCGGATCGGATCCGCGATCGCCACCCAGGAAGAGGCGCACCCGACTCCACACCCGGTGGTGTGTCGGTAGGGGGGATTGGTGAGCCCGGAAGGACTTGAACCTTCAACCCGCTGATTAAGAGTCAGCTGCTCTGCCATTGAGCTACGGGCCCATCGATGCCGCTCCGTTCGAGCGAGAGCGCATGGTACCGCAGGCGGCGACATACCGGCCAATGCCACTCGGCGTGGCGGCCATCCGGCGCGAGCACGTCACGGCACTGATCGAGGATCAGCTGGGCATCTACGACCGGCGGACGTCGAACCCGTCCTCACCTACCGCGGCAAGGTCGCCGGCGCGCGCTGCCGGAGCGCGACATCGAGTCCCAGGAGGATCCAGCCGAGCCCGTTGAGGGAGGCGCCGGCAAGCGACAGCGGACCGAAGATCGTCGGGTCGTCGGGCGAAGTCAGGCCGAGGCGATCGATCCCGGTGAACGCGAGCACGGACCCGATCGCGAGCGCGATCGCTCCCCAGCGCGGGACGAGCCCGAGCCGCAGGGTCACCAGCCCGAATGCCGCATCCGTCAGCCACAGCGCGACGCCCGCGGCGAAGAAGACGAGTCCGTTGTCTCCGGCGAACGGATGCGGGGTATCGATCGACAGGACGACCATGGCGAGGTACCACGCGTTGGCGAGGAGCGAGGGTACCGCGGCGGCGATAGCGAGTTCGCGCGAGGCCGATGCCTAGCGACGATGGACCCCGATGACGACCGCCATGGCGCCCACGCAGAACAGGACCAGGCGGAGCGAGTTGACCTCCGGGGCGATGTTGATGACGAAGGCCACCAGCAGGACGGCGCCGCCCAGGATCCCGGCCAGACCGAGCATTCGGCTCGACATCGAGGACGGGAGTGCGGCCGCGTGCGCCATCGTTTCGGTCCGTTCGCGTGTCAGGCGAGTCCCGGAGACGTCGTCGTTCGGTCCAGGCGGATCGCCTGGATACCCAGCGCGCCCCAGCCTGCCAGGAAGCAAATGGACGTCGGGAACATGAATAGGTATGCGAGGTCCACGCTCACCAGGGCCACGATGAACGCGGCCGCGCCGATCGCCGGGCCTGCCACGAGGAGCGCCGCGGCCCCGCGCATCGGGACCGAGTTGAGGTAGGTCGCGATCCCGAAGAGCGCCGAGCCGATAACCGCTGCGAGAGCGCCCAACACCACGAGGGCTTCATTCCAGCCGCCGGCGCCGACAGGAGTCAGATCGGCGGCTGCGCCGATGGCCATCGCGACCGTTCCGGCCGCCGTCATTGCGAAGGCCGTCCAGACGAGCCTGGGATGGGATCGCGCCTGGTACGCGCTCAGTCCGGTCACTGCCACGAGCAGGGCCAGCAGCCCGGCGAAGGCGAGGATCGCGATGCCGCCCTGGAAGGGCTTTCCTGGGTAGAGCTGGAGGAAAAAAACCGTCCAGATCAATGCACCGATGCTGGCGGCGAACCCGCCGATGCGGAGTGACACGGTGAATCCCCTTCCCTGTCTGATGGTGGCGCCGCGTCCGCGCAGCCGGAGCTGGGCATCGAGGGCGCCGAGGACGATGTCCGCGACGTCGAACGGGCCGAGCGGGCGCTCCTCGAGGATGGCCGCGAACTCGTCGCCGTAGCGGGCCCGCCAGCGGGCGGGATAGAGCCGGATCAGGAGCGCCCTCATGGCTGGCTCTCGCCCAGCTGGCGAAGGCCCTGCTGGGCGAATGCGGACAGGCCGCGGAGTTGCTCGGCGAGATTCGACGCCCCGACCGCGGTGAGGCGATACGGTCGGCGCCGATCGACCGGGGTCAGCGGCTCGATGAGGCCCTGCTCCTCGAGCCGGGTCAGCGCGGCGTAGAGGGTGCCGGCGCCCATCGGTCGGCCGGTCCCGCGCTCGATGTCCTGCATCATCGCGTAGCCGTGCTTGGGCCCGTCGCTCAGGCTGGTCAGGATCAGCAGCGACGGTTCGGCGAACCGCCCGAACTCGGGAGGCTTGGGTTCCATTCGAACTCCTGTGCGTACGACAGTCGATATATCGATAGTCGATATATACGCCACTTGCGAGGGCGTGTCAAGTCTTTCCCACCCCGGTGTTTGCTGAGCACGCCCAGCCATCCGCCGGCGCCTGATGCTGGAGCGCATCATCGAGGAGACAACCACGCTCAGCGGCCGCCGAGTCTGGACAGAACTCGGCCCGCGCCACGCTCGGCTGTCACGGAGTTGATGCTGTCCGGCATCAGGCGGCTCACCGGCTCGGACTCACCGGCTCGGACTCAGCGGCTCGGACTCAGCGGCGGTGGCCCTCGGCGGCCTGATCCAGCACAGAGAATGCGATGTGCGTCCCACCCCCGTTATCGACGATTGTCGCCGCTCTTCCTCTCCCAGATCGTCGCGCACAGAATGGTAGGGAAGAGCCCAGGCCCGCGGGGCGGGTCATGGCGGCAGATCCACGCTCAGCGCGGGGCTGCAGGCGGCCGTGAAAGCCTGACTTCGGGCGTGCGGGCCCGGATTCGGTCCGTACTAATCTGCCGGAGACTGGATGGGAGGACCCGGCGGTGGCGTCGGACCGTCAGACCGCCTCCGCAAGAGCAGTCTTGAACGCGGGCAGGCTGCGTTCAACCATCTCGTCGCTGGCGGTGAGCGAGAGGCGGAACCAGCCGGGACACTCCACGATCGTGCCCGGCAGGACCAGCGCGCCGAGTTCGGCGAGGCGCTCGGTGAAGGCCATGTCGTCAGCCACGGGGGAGCGGACCATGAGGTAGAACGTGCCTTCCGGCCTTGTCACCTCGTAGCCCATCTCGCGCAGGGCGATCACCATCCTGTCGCGCCGCGCCTGCAGACGCGGGACGTCCACTGACAGTGCCTCGAGGTCGCCGACGGCGTGCTGGAGCAACGCGTTCGGGAAGCCCCAACCGGCCGCCACCTGCTGGACCAGGATCCGCTGGCGCATCGCCACGCGATCAGGGAAATCGGGGGTCATCGCCGCGTACCCGATGCGCTGGCCCGGAGCGAGGAGTGTCTTGCCATAGGTGTAGACGGTGATCGTCGCGCCGTACGGCTCAGCAGGACTCCGGAAGTCGATGCCATCGAAGACGATCCGGTTGTACGACTCGTCGGAGAGCAGCACGATCGGTCGCCCGGTGCGGGCCGACCCTTCCTCGAGGACGCGAGCGAGGGCCGTCAGCTCCGGCGGGCGGTAGATCCGTCCTGTCGGGTTGCAGGGGCTGTTCACGATGACGGCGCGCGTGTTGGGCGTGATGGCGGCCGCCACCGCGTCGGCGTCGAGGTCGAAATCTGGCGCTGCCAGGCGCACGCGCACGGGGATGGCGCCGGCGGAGAGGATCATCAGCTCGTAGAAGAACCACGGGGGCGAGAGGAAGATCACCTCGTCGCCCTGATCGCACAGCGCACGGATGCTGACCCCGAGCCCACCGAAGGCCCCGGCGGTCATCGCCACATCCCTGGGTTCGTAGGCGATCCCGGTGCGACGCTTCAGCGACTCGGCCACGATCCGGCGCGGTTGCGACTCGCTGAGCTTGTAGGCGAACCAGTCCTTGTCCTGCGGGATGGCGTTGCGCTGGAGGGCGTCCACCAGGCCGGTGAGGGGCATCTCCTGTGGATTGCCGAAGGTGAAATCCGCGACGCCGGGGTCCAGGTGGTGGCGCCGCCAGGGACCGTCGTCGAACCAGTCGAAGATGTTGGCGACGTTGGCCACCATCCGGTCGGCTCGTCGTTCCTGGATCGCCATCTCTCCCTCCCTGGTGTTCGGCGCCTGGGGTCTAGCCGCGGGTGCCGAACCCGCGGCCGTCAGCCCGGCTGGTTGTCGATCTGGGCTCGCTGCAGGCGGCCGCTGAAGTCGATGTAGATCGACTTCCACTCGGTGAACGTGTCGAGCGCAGCGTGGCCGGCCTCGCGGTGGCCGTTGCCGGTCTCCTTCCAGCCGCCGAACGGGAGGTGGGTCTCGGCACCGGTCGTCCCGGCGTTGACGTAGACGATCCCAGTCTCGAAGTCGCGCATCGCGCGGAAGGCGACGTTCACGTCACTGGTGAAGATCGATGACGACAGCCCGTAGCGGGTCTGGTTGAGCGCCAGCATCGCCTCGCCGTAGTCGGCCACCGGGATGACCGACAGGACCGGGCCGAAGATCTCCTCCTGGCCGATCCGGTCCATCGCGCGGATGCCGCTGAAGATCGTCGGTTCGAAGAAGTGGCCGTGGGCCAGGTCGCCGTCCGTGGCGCGGCCGCCGCCGATGATCAGCTCGCCCTCGGCCCGGCCCACATCGATGTACGAGGCGACCTTGTCCAGGGCGCCGGCGTTGATGAGCGGCCCGACGTCGGTCGTATCGTCAAGTCCCGGCCCGAGGCGGAGCTGCCGGGTGCGCGTCTCCAGGCGCTGCAGCAGCGGCTCGACGACGCTGCGCTCCACGATGACGCGGGAGCAGGCCGTGCAGCGCTGGCCGGTCGTCCCGAAGGCGCTCCACAGGATCCCGTCCGCGGCGAGGTCGAGATCCGCGTCGGCCAGGACGACCACGCCGTTCTTGCCCCCCAGTTCCAGGGAGAGCCGCTTCAGCTGGCGCCCGGCCTTCTCCGCGATCTGGCGCCCCGTCGCCGAGCTGCCGGTGAACGAGACCACACTGACGTCCGGGTTGCCGACGATCGCGTCACCGACCTCGCCGCCTGATCCGGTGACGAGGTTGACGACGCCGGGCGGGAACCCCGCCTCGGCCATCAGTTCGACCAGGAGCGTGGCGCAGTGCGGCGTGTCGCTGGCCGGCTTGAAGACGACGGTGTTGCCGGTCACGAGGGCGGGCATCATCTTCCAGCACGGGATCGCCATCGGGAAGTTCCAGGGCGTGATGATCCCGGCGATCCCGATCGGCTGGCGGATGGACATCGCCCATTTGTCGGGAAGCTCGGAGGGGACGGTATCGCCGAACATCCGACGGCCCTCGCCGGCCATCAGGTAGGCGATGTCGATCCCTTCCTGGACGTCGCCGCGCGCCTCGGACAGGACCTTGCCCATCTCACGGGTCATCGCCCGAGCGAGGCGCTCCTTGTGCTGGGCCATCAGCGCCCCGAAGGCGTACATGATCTCGCCACGCCTGGGGGCGGGGGTGCGGCGCCACATCGGCCCGGCGGTCTCGGCGGCCTTGACCGCCATCGCGACGTCCGCCGCGGTCCCCTGCTGGAATCGCCCGATCACGTCCCGCGTGTCTGCCGGGTTGCGGCTCTCGAAGGTGACCCTGGAGGTGGACTCGCACCACTCCCCGGCGATGAAGAGGCGGAACGTCGGGACGTCGGCCGGGATCGCGCCGTCTGCGCGGTCGGCGGTCTGGAGGTCAGCGGTCTGGAGGTCAGCGGTCTGGAGGTCAGCGGTCTCGGTCATGGGGCGAAGTGTAGCCCGGCGGACCACTCGTTCAGGCGGTTGCGTCAGACACGTTCGAAGGCCATCGCGACGGACCCCCCGCCGCCGAGGCAGAGGGTCGCCAGGCCATGGCTCCCGCCCCGCCGCCGGAGCTCGTGGAGGAGCGTCGCAACGATCCGGGCGCCGGACGCCCCGATCGGGTGGCCGAGAGCGATCGCCCCGCCGTTGACGTTGACCTTCTCCCAGTCGAACCCGAGTTCGCGGCCGTCGGCGAGGACCTGTGCGGCAAAAGCCTCGTTGATCTCGACGAGGTCGAACTCGTCGATCGTCATCCCGGTCTTGTCGAGAAGCTTCCGGACGCCCTCGATGGGCGCAAGGAAGAGCCACTTCGGCGCGACCTCCGCCTGCGCGTAGCCGACGATCCGGGCCAGCGGTTTCAGGCCGAGCCGCTCCACGGCGCGCTCACTGGCCACGACCGTGGCGGCCGCACCGTCCGTGATGCCCGGGGCGTTGCCGGCGGTCACCGTGCCCGTCTCGACGTCCCCGCGATCCTCGCCGGTCGGAAGAGCGAAGACCGGCTTCAGGCGAGCGAGGGTCTCCGCGTTCGTGTCCCGCCGCGGGCCCTCGTCCGTGTCGACCAGCGTCTCGCGGCCCTGCGCGTCTCGGACCGTGACCGGGGCCATCTCGTCGGCGAAGCGGCCGCCGTCGATCGCCGCGATCGCCCGGCGATGGCTTTCAAGCGCGAAGGCGTCCTGGTCTTCGCGACTGACCTGGTCGCGGATCGCCACGCGCTCGGCGTGGGTGCCCATGTGACAGTTCTCGATCGAGCACCAGAGGCCGTCGTGGACGGTGGCATCGATCATCGTCGCATCGCCGAGGCGGAGTCCGAACCGCGCGCCCGGGACCAGGTAGGGCGCGAGGTTCATGCTCTCCATGCCGCCGGCGATCGCGACCTCGGCATCGCCCGCCCGGATCTCCGCGGCAGCGAGCATGATCGCCTTCAGGCCGGAACCGCAGACCCGGTTGATCGTCGTGGCCGACGTGGTGTTCGGGAGGCCCGCAAGGAGAGCCGCCTGGCGCGCCGGCGCCTGGCCGGCCCCAGCCTGGAGGACCTGGCCCATGAGGACCTCGTCGATCGGCGTGCCAACGGGCAGGTTCGCGCGCTCGACCGCCGCGCGGATCGCGACGCCGCCGAGCTCGACGGCCGGGGTCGTGGAGAGCGCGCCGCCGAACTTCCCGATCGGCGTTCGGGCAGCACTGACGATGAAGACGTGGCCATTCGGGCCTGTGTTCGAGGCGTTCAGGGTCATGACCGGATGCTACACCGGGTCGCCTCCGGGACCGGTGACCGATGGATAAGCGCCCGTCTCGACAATCCGTCGGTGGATGATCGGCGAATCGGCACCGCGGTCCGGGCACTCCGGATCCGCCGCAGCTGGAGCCAGGACGACCTCGCGGCGCGGTCCGGTACCTCGCGGTGGACCGTGTTGCGGATCGAGCGCGGCCGGGTCGGCTCGATTCGGTTAGCCACGCTTCGTGCGGTCACGGACGCCCTCGACGCGCGGCTTGACCTCGTTCTCCGCTGGCAGGGTGGAGACCTCGACCGCCTGCTGAATGCGCGCCACAGCGCGTTCCATGAGCTCATCGCCCAACGATTTGTCGGCCTTCCCTCGTGGATGGCGGCCCCCGAGGTCACGTTCTCGAGGTTTGGCGAGCGTGGCGCGATCGACGTCCTGGCCTGGCACGCGGCAACGAGCACGGTCCTGGTCATCGAGCTCAAGACGGAAATCGTGGATGTCCAGGAGCTGATCGGCACAATGGACCGAAAGCGGCGCCTCGCTCGGGAGATCGCGGCAGAGCGCGGGTGGCGGGCGCGGTCCGTTGCCGCCTGGCTCGTCGTCGCCGAGGGGCGGACCAATCGTCGGAGGGTGGAGGCGCACCGGACCGTGCTCAGCACGGCGCTCCCGGATCCCGGTCGCCGAGTGTCGGCCTGGCTCCGCGAGCCGACGGGGCCGCCCCTCGCCGCGCTCAGTTTCGTGTCAGACGTGCAGGGATCTCGCGGAAGGAGCGAGCTGGCGACGCCCAAGCGGGTCGCCCGCCGCGCGCCGCGCTCAGCGGCGCCGCCAGCTTCTGTCGTACGAGCAAGGGGAGCACATCTGGCTACACCAGGGCCGGATAGCAGCTCCTAACGCGAGGCTGGCGCCACATTCGGCACAGGGCCGCCGCGGGTGCGCGGGCGCGCGGGGGTGCGCGGGCGCGCGGGGGCGCGCGGGCGCGCGGGCGCGCGAGGGTGCCGCGCCTGGGCGGGTGCTCGGCCTCCCCGCGCTCGGCGCGGGGGCGCTCGGCGCGGGGGCGCGCGGCGCCACCTCGTGCTGGGCGAACTCGCGGCCGGTGTCGCGCAACAGCCGCTCCTCGGCGGTCAGGCCGCCGCCGGCCCCCGCCCGCCCGGAAGTTGGCCGCATCGACATCGTGGTCGCCCGCCCGTTCAGCTCCGCGGGTAGCTGTGGAACCCCCGGCCGGTCTTCTGGCCGAGGCGGCCCGCGACGACCAGGTCCTCGAGCACCTTCGGCGGCCGGAACTGCTCACCGCCCAGGCCCTCGTGGAGCACCTTCATCACGTTGAGACAGACGTCGAGGCCAACGAAGTCGGCCAGCTCGAGCGGGCCCATCGGGTGGTTGAGGCCGACCCTGGCACCGGTGTCGATGTCGTCGGCCGTGCCGGTCCCCTCCTCGAGCGTCCGCATCGCCTCGGCGAGGAGCGGCATGAGGATCCGGTTGACGATGAAGCCCGGCCGATCAGCCGACAGGATCAGCTTCTTGCCGAGCTCGTCCGTAAGTGCGCGGATCGCAGTCTCGGTTGCGTCGGTGGTCGCGGCGCCTCGAATGAGCTCGACGAGCGGCATCACCGGCACCGGGCTGAAGAAATGCATCCCGACGAACCGCTCGCGTCGCCCGGGAGAGACCGCCGACGCCAGCGAGTCGATGGAGATCGAGCTGGTGTTCGAGGCAAAGATCGCCCCGGCCGGTGCCAGCGCATCCAGCTCGCGCCAGAGCGCCTGCTTGACCCCGACATCCTCGAAGACCGCCTCGACCACCAGGTCGGCCTCACCCACGGCGGCGAAGTCCGAGGTCGCCGACACGCGGCCGAGGATCGCGTCGCGGGTCGGCCCGTCCAGCTTCCCCTTGGCGACCGCGCGGTCCAGGTTGCCGGCGATCCGGTCGCGCCCGGCCTCCGCTCGCGCCAGATCCGGTTCGTAGAGCGTGACCCACTTGCCGATGGCGGCGAGGACCTGCCCGATGCCGTGGCCCATGAGCCCGGCCCCGGCTACGAAGACGCGATCGATCGACATGGCTGAAGCCTAGCGCCCGCCGCTCAGGCCGGCACGGGGCCTGGTCGGCCCAGGCGCCCACCCCAGACCAGCAGGTAGGTCGCTCCGATCGCCGCCACGATGCCGGACACCAGGAACGTCGGCGGGTAGCCCGTGACCCCGGCCATCAGCCCGAGGACCGCCGGTGAGACCCCGAACGCGACATCGAGGAAGAGGCTGGTCGTCCCCACCACGGCGCCGCGCTCCGACGCTGGGACGCCCATGACCGAGAGCGCGACGATCGCCGGGAAGGTATAGGCCACACCCGCCGCGAAGACGACCGTCGCCATCCAGAGCCCGACCTCCGTCGGGAACAGGCCGGCGATCGCCATCCCCGATGCACTCAGGACGAGCGCGGTCCCCGAAAGCCGGGCCGCCCCGAACCGATCCGGCAGGCGCGACCCGACGATCCGCAAGCCGATGACAACAAGGGCGAAGACCGCGAGGTAGCCGCCGACACCGTCCAGGCCGAGGTCGTCACCCATCAGAGGGAGGAAGGCGAAGTAGGCACCCATCCCCCAGGCGCCGCACAGGACGAGGAGCCCCGGACCGATGCCCCGCCGGTGGATGAGGCCGGTCCGGTCGTCCTTCGCCCGCCGTTCGGCCGGCGGCAGCGTCTCGGGAGCGAACCAGCTGATCGCGACGGCTGCGACGCTGACAGCCGTGGCGGCGAGCCAGACCGCCGGGAAGCCGGACGCGCCGTAGAGCCACTCCGCGAGGATCGGGCCGATCGCAACCCCGAGGCAGAGCGACGTCGAGATCAGGCTCACGGCCTCCCCACGTCGCGACTCGGGAGCGAGGTCCGTCGCTGCGGCCATGCCGCCCACGAAGAAGACCGCTTCGGCAGCGCCCAGCAGGAGGCGCATGACGATGAGCAGCGGCACGGTGTTCCGCGAAGAGATGCCCCGCGGCCGCCAGCACCTGGAGCATCGCACCGGCGATGAGCATGATCCGCCGGCCGCGCCGATCCGCCCAGCGCCCGGCGAACGGCCGGAGGAGCAGCGATGAGACGCCGAACGACCCGACGACGAGCCCCACCGCGAAGGCGTCGCCTCCGAGCGGGCCGGCGGTGTAGCGCGGGGTCGAGGGCAGGAACATGCCGCTCGCCACGAAAAACCCGAGCACGGACGCCGAGATCGCGAGGAATGCCGGGGTCAGCAGGCGCTCGTCGCGTCCCGCCCCCACGTCGTCGGTCACCGACGGAGGCTGGCCAGCAGCCGGTCCACGGCCGCGAATGGGTCCAGCTCGTGATCCGCCACGGCGCTCAGGGTCGCATCGAGCTCCGCCTGTCGCGCCGGCGCGCGCAGTTCGGACCGCAGCCGCTCGCCCAGGATCGTCCAGACCTGCGCCTCGGCGCGGGCAAGACGAGCGGCCGAACTGGGCGCCTCGCGACCAGCGGCCCGGTGGCGATCCAGCGAGGCGAGCAGTTCCGGGATCCCCTCCCCGGTGGTCGCGGTGGTGATGAGCACCTCGGGCTGCTTCGGCCGGGGCCGGTCCGCGCCGGGTGACGACAAGTCGGGCGCGCTGGCCGGGACCGCGGCGCCGTCCCCGTCGCCTCCCTGCCGGCTTCCTTCTGCACGACCCACGCGAGCGACCGCCACGAGCATCGCCCGCAGCTGGGCGGCAGTCCGCGCGGCGCCGGGCCGGTCGCCCTTGTTGACGACCACGATGTCGGCGACCTCGAGCAGGCCGGCCTTGATGGCCTGGACCTCGTCGCCCATCTCCGGCGCCTCGAGGACCACGGTCGTGTCGGCGGCGGCTGCCACCTCGACCTCACTCTGGCCCGTCCCGACCGTTTCGATCAGGACCAGGTCGAAGCCGGAAGCATCGAGGACGGCCGCCGCGGCTGCGGAGGTCGATGCAAGTCCGCCGGCGTGACCCCGTGACGCCATCGAACGGATGAACACGTCGTCGTCGCCGGCGTAGGACTGCATCCGGACGCGGTCGCCCAGGAGTGCTCCGCCGGTGATCGGACTCGATGGGTCCACCGCGACGACGCCGACGGCACGACCCCTGGACCGCGCCTCGGCGATCAGGGCCGCGACGAGGGTCGATTTGCCCGAGCCCGGTGCCCCGGTGATCCCGACGACGTGGGCCCGTCCGGCCATCGGATAGAGCGTCCGGAGGGCCGCCTCTGCGACCGCGGTCCGGTTCTCGACCGCCGTGAGGATCCGCGCCAGCGCGCGCCGATCGCCGGCAAGCGCCTGCTCGGTCAATTCCCGGGCGACCGCGATGGGGTCCGGCGTCGGGCCGCCGCGGGCGGCCACCTCAGTCGCGCGGGCGCGCGTTCGAGCGCAGGAAGTCGGCGACCCCGGCGATCGTGGTGCCCGGCCCGAAGATCCCGGCGACACCGGCTTCGCGGAGCGCCGCGGCATCGTCGTCCGGGATGATCCCGCCGACGACCACCAGGACGTCGTCCAGGCCGCGATCGTGCAGGAGGCCGCAGATCCGGGGCACGAGGGTCATGTGCGCGCCGGACAGGATCGACAGCCCGACGACGTCGACGTCCTCCTGGAGCGCAGCCGTGGCGACCATCTCGGGCGTCTGGCGGAGGCCGGTGTAGACCACCTCGAAACCCTCGTCGCGCAGGCCGCGGGCGAGCACCTTGGCCCCCCGATCATGGCCGTCCAGGCCGGGCTTGGCGATCAGCACCTTGAGTGGCCGCTCCGTCATGGCTCGGATTGTAGGCCCGCGATGAGGAGCCCCGTGGGAGCGCGCTCAGGCTCGGTTCGTTTCGTTGCCATCTCCTCCTCAGGCGCCGGGCGAGCGGCGCTCGAGGTGGGCGAAGAACTCCGCGCGGGTGCGGTCGCGGGTCCGGAAGAGCCCGAGGACCGACGAGGTGGTCATGATCGTGCCGGGCTTGCGGATCCCGCGCATCGCGGCGCACAGGTGGGTCGCCTCCAGGACGACACCGACGCCCTGCGGAGCAAGGTGTTCCTGCAGGAACTCGGCGATCTGGTTGGTAAGCCGTTCCTGGACCTGGAGCCGGCGGGCGTACATCTCGACGATCCGCGGGATCTTGGAGAGTCCGATGACCCGGCCCCTTGGGATGTAGGCGACCGAGGCACTGCCGAAGAACGGCAGCAGGTGGTGCTCGCACAGCGAGTAGAACGGGATCTCCTTGACCACCACCATCTCGCTGTAGGCGATGTCAAAGATGGCGCCGTTGATCAGTCGGTCGGGATCGACGTGGTAACCGGCCGTCAGCTCGGTGTACATCCGATGCACCCGTTTCGGCGTAGCGGTGAGTCCCTGGCGCTCGGGATCCTCGCCGATCTCGGTCAGGATCTCGCGAACGGCGGCCTCGACCCGGCCGTTGGCGCCGTTGGCCCCGCGCCCACCCGCTCCGTCGCCTTCGATGACCATCTCCGCGCGACCCGATTCGTCGCCGATCTCGTTCTCGATCTCGTCGACGATGCGCTGGACGTGGCTGGGCAGGTCGGTCGGGCTGGACAACGGAGTGACTCCAGGTGCAGGCCGCGATGGTACGTCGGACGCCGGCAGGCCGGACGCGCCCGCCGAAACCTACCCGGCGACGGCGCCGGCCTGGCCGAACCCGGCCGCCGGCAGCGGATCGAATCTCCGGCCTTCCGCGCCCCGGAGCCACGCCCGCGCGTTCTCGCCGAGCGACGGCCGGTGGTAGCCGCCCTCCTGCAGGATGACCAGGCGCCGGCCGGTCGCCGCGGTTCGTCGGCCGACCTCGTGATAGACCTCCGTGGTCAGCGCGAAATCCCCGATGGGATCGAGCCCGTAGGTATCGAACCCGAGCGAGACGACGATGATCGAGCCCGGGACGGCCACGATCGCTTCCAACGCTCGATCGACCGCGACCAGGTACTCCTCGTTCGTCGCACCACCACGCAGCGGGATGTTCAGGTTCTCCCCAGCCCCGTCGCCCTCGCCGGTCTCGTCCGCCCGGCCCAGGAAGTAGGGGTAGGCGCGGTCCGGGTGAGCGTGGATCGAGACGTAGCGGACGTCGCCACGACGCCAGAAGATCTGCTGGCTGCCGTTGCCGTGGTGGTAGTCGACGTCGAGGATGGCAACCTGCTCGCCGGTCGCTCGAACCACCGCCTCGGTCGCGATCGCGGCGTTGTTGAAGAAGCAGTAGCCACCGTACATGGAGCGCGCGGCATGGTGGCCGGGCGGCCGGCACAGGCCGTAGGCCGCGGTCGCACCGCCGAGCACCAGATCGACCGTCGTCAGGGCGACGTCCACCGCGGCGAGGGCGGCCGGATAGGTCCCGGCGACCAATGGGGCCGCCGAGTCGAGGCCCCAGAACCCCGCCCGACCTGCGGCCTGTTCTGGCTCGCGGGCGAGCATCGCAACGGCGCCGGCCGACATGCCCTCGAACATCTGGCGGTTCGGGTAGGTGTCCGCGGTCAGGAACGGGCGGGGCAACCCCTGGCGACGGAGTTCCGACCAGGCCACCTCCAGGAAGCGGACCAGACCAGGGTCGTGGACCGCGGTGATCGGCGCCTCGCCGTGCTCGGTCGGCCCGACCGTCTCGAAGCCGCCGTCGGCCTCGAGGGCGGTGCGGATCTTCTCGGCGCGCTCGGCGACCTCGTTGGCCGGGACCGGCAAGCCCATGAAGGTCTCGAGGGTGATGTCGTGGGCGAGGTGCGCTGGCGAATAGACGATCTGCATCCGAATCCCTCTATGGCTGCTGCGCGTGGGCCGGCCCGGCGACCGACAGGATCGCTGCGCAGACGGCCTCCGGACGGTAGCGCATCAGGTTGTGGCCGTCCCGCCCGAATGACGAGACGGCGATCGGGCGACGGCCGGCCGCCACCAGGGTCGCGGAGACTTCGGCCAGGGACCGGGCCCGAGAGCCGGCCTCGTCATCGGCGGCGATCAGCGCGACGACCGGGGCGACGACCTTCGCGAGGATCCTCGCCGGCTCGTACCGGAACATCGCTCGTACGCTCGCCTGTAGCGCGTGCGGCCGAGTGGCCGGAACGACCTTGCCGGCATGGGTTTCCACGACCGTCGCCCGTGCGCCGCGTTCCTGGTCGGCATCCCAGCTGACCGGGTCGAAGCCGGCTCGATCTCCCAGGAAGGCAGCCATCGAGCGCATAACCTCGGGCGGCTCGTCGATGGTCCGCAGGAACTCGTCGACGTCCACCCCGGTCGCCGCCTCGATCGACTCCCAGCCGCCGTCCACCAGGACCAGTCCGGCACAGCGGTCGCCAAGGTCGGCGGCCGCCCACGCGGCGACGATGGCCCCGAACCCGTGGCCCGCAAGGACGACCCGATCCCCGTGCCCCGCGAGCAGGCCGGACCCCTCGGCGGCGGCGATGACGTCTGCGCCGTACCTGGCCGGGTCATAGCCGTCGGCCGGGGCATCGGAGAGGCCGTGGCCGCGCAGGTCCATGGCCACCACCTTCCGGACGGCTCTGAGCCGGCGCGCCACGGGCGCCCACGACCACGCGGTGTTCGAGAGCCCGTGGATCAACAGGACGCCGGGGCGGGCCTCCCCTCCCCAGTCGAGGAAGTGGATCCGAGCGCCCGGTGCGACTTCGACGACGAAGCCGGACGGTTCGGCCACGGGATCGGACGGCGGCACGGTCTTCACCCCCCTAGGATACGGTCGACATGACCAAGCGCCGCCGCGGCGCCCGCAGCGCCGGCGCCCGACCTCGTCCCAGCCGCCACCGACCGTTCGAGTCGCTGGTCGAGCTCGCCCTGGCGTCGATCCCCGAGCCGTTCGTACGCGCGCTCGACGAGGTCGCGATCGTGATCGCCGACGAGCCCACGGCCGAGCAGCGCCGCGAGAACGAGATCGACGATGACGACACCGTCTACGGGCTCTACGAGGGCGTGCCGCGGACCGAGTACGGTGCCGATTGGGCGGCCATCCCGAATCGGATCATCCTCTTCCGACTGCCGCTGGAAGAGGACTACCCCGATCCCGACCAGCTTGCCGACGAGGTCCGGGCGACGGTGATCCATGAGCTCGCCCACCACCTGGGCATCGACGACGACCGCCTCACCGAGCTCGGCGTCTACTGAGCGGCGCTCGCGGGCATTCAGGCGGGCATTCAGGCGGGCATTCAGGCCGGCATTCAGGCCGGCATTCAGGCCGGCGTCGGATCCGCTCCCGGAAGCGGACCGGCGGCCGCCAGGAGCTCGCCGAGCCGGTCCACCTCCACGTTGCCGCCCGACAGCACCACCGCAACGCGCTCACCGTCGCGGATCGGCACGTGCCCGGCCAGGACGGCCGCCAGCGCCGCCGCCCCGGCCGGCTCCAGGACCTGCTTCAAGCGCTCGATCGCAAAACGCATCCCGGCCAGGATCGTGGGGTCGTCGAGCAGGATGATGTCGTCGAGATAGCGTTGGGCCATGGCCAGGGGGATGACCCCGGCGAATGGCGCGCCCAGGCCGTCGGCCACGCTTTCCGGCTGGATCCGGACGATCTCGTCGCGCTCGAGGGCGAGCTTGACCGCGTTCGAGCGGGTCGGCTCGACGCCATAGACGCGGATGGTCGGGCGACGCTCTTTGAGCGCTGCCGCGACACCCGAGATGAGGCCACCACCACCGATCCCGACGACCACGACATCGAGATCGGGCAGGTCCTCCAGCAGCTCCAGGCCGATCGAGCCGTTCCCGGCGATCACGGCCGTGTCATCGTAGGGGTGGACGAAGCGCAGACCCTCCTCGTCGCGGATCCGCTCCATCTCGGCGAATGTCTCACCGACGTGGGCGCCGTGGAGGATGACCCTGGCGCCGTAGTCAAGGCAGGCCTTGACCTTCGAGCGAACGGCGGCGGCCGGCATGACGACGGTCACGGCCACGCCTGCAGCCCTGCCCGCCCAGGCATTGGCCTGCCCGGCATTGCCTGCCGACAAGGTGATGACCCCACGTGCCCGCTCCTCATCGCTGAGGGTGGCGATCCGGTTGGTCGTCCCACGAGGCTTGAACGAGCCGGTCTTCTGGAGCTGCTCGGGCTTGAGGTAGAGCCGCTGGTCGGCCAGCCTGACGCCGCTGGCCGCGGTCACCCAGCGCGCCGCCGTCTCCGAGCCGAGCAGCGCTGTCCGGTGGACCCGTCCGGCGATGCGTTCGCGTGCGGCTTCGATCTCCGCGATGGAGACGATCAGGTCAGGCGATCCGGGCATGCGGGCGAGTATCGCACGCGCCTGGGTGGTGTCGGGGTCGGCGTCTCCCGTTTCCGGGTCGCTTCGCGCAGTCAGGCACGGGCCAGCCGACAGGCACGGGCCAGCCGACTTGCGTGGTTGCGCAAGCGCTGATATGGTGGCGGCGTGCTGGATCGTCTACCCGTTTCTGCCGAGCCCGAACGACTCCGTTACGCCGCGGTCGGTCGAGCGCTGGCCGACCCGAAGCGCCTCTGCGTCCTCGAGTCGCTCGCGGTCGGCGAGCTTTCCGTCGGCGACCTCAGTGCCCGCGTCGGCTGCCAGGTCCCCAACATGAGCCAGCACCTCGCGGTGTTGCGCAGCGCCGGACTGGTGACGACGCGACGCGAGGGCAGCACCGTCTTCTATCGCCTCGCCGACCCTCGGGTCCTCGAGGCCTATCGATTGATCCAGGATATCGCCCGCTAGGGCGCAGCAAGGAAAGGGACCGAACGTCCATGGCGGAGATCAGGGTCGCGACCGACGCGAATTTCGAGGAGCTCGTCCTCAAGTCGGAGCGCCCGGTCGTGGTCGACTTCTGGGCAGCCTGGTGCGGGCCGTGCAAGATGGTCGCTCCCGAGATGGAGAAGCTGGCCGCGAAGTACGACGGCGCCGTTGACGTGGTCAAGGTGGACGTCGACGCCAACCCGAGGCTGTCGCAGGCCTTCAACATCCTGAGCATCCCGGTCATCGCCTTCTTCCGGCCGGGCCAGCAGCCGCAGGGCGTGGTCGGGTTCCGCCCGCTGGAGCAGCTCGAGCAGACATTCGGCCTGGCCGAGTACGCGATCGTCCCGGCCGACTGACTCCGACCCGGCCCCCGACTACAACGACCCCGGCAGCTGCCGGGGTCGTTTCGATTCTCAGCCCGCTCGTCAGCCGCCGATCGGCGCCGGGCGCCACGGAGCGTTGCGTCAAATGCATCTACTGTCGGCGGGGCCTTCACCGCGCGGCTGGATTCGCTCGAGCGTTGCGTGTGATGCAACTCTGAAGCGCTGGGGCCTGTGCTCCGTTCGCAACTTGCGCCCGGTGAAACGAGTCGACGCGGGCAGCACGGGGATTCGACGTAGCTTGCATTTGTTGCAACGGCATGTCCGAACGTTGCCTCACGTGCAGCTATTCGGCAGGCTTTGGGCCAGCGAGGCGGCGATGCGCCGAGGCGAACCAGGCCGCCGCACGATCGGCGTCGTGATCGTCGAGGGCGGCGGGCCGAAAGAGCACCCAGCCCGACCCTCGCCCCGAAAGCACGACATCCGGCGTCCGCGTCGCGGCAGCCGCCACGGCGCCATCAAGCCCGAACTCGGCCGCCTTGCCGTCGGCCCCGAGGATCGCGAACGGTCTGCCGCCGAGTGACCAGGTCACCTCACCACTCGCCCCGGTGGCGGCCTCGGCGTCCGGTAGACCGGCGGCGGCATCGCTGAGCAGGTCGCCCAGGTTCACCCGCGAGCCGCGAGGAGCACCGCCTCAAGGTCGGCTCGGTGATCCTCGTAGTGCTTGGTGGTTTCCTCGTGGAAGAAGCGCTGGTGATCCGCGTGCTTGAGCCAGCGGATCTCGGGCACGACCGTCAGGTAGCCGCGCAACTGACCGGGAACCGTCCGGAATCGCTCACGCAGCTCGGCCATCGGGAGCGCGGCCCAGGTGGCATCGACCTCGGCGTTGACGACATCGCCACCGCGCGCCTCCCAATCGGCCTCGATGCGCGCCTTCGTCGGACTTGATTCGTTGATCGCAAGGTCCGTGGCGACGGCGAGGGCGATCTCCTGGTAGGCCAGGAGGTGGCCGATCAGGATTCGCCCGGACCAGCCATGCGCGTCGGCCAGTGGAGTCGAGAGCTGTTCGTCCGTCAGAGCCATGAGCGCCTCGTAGGGTGCCCAGGCGTCACGCTCTTCTTCGAGGAATTCCAGCGCGTCAAGGTACATGGCGACATGGTAGCAAGATGCGGCCGCCGCGCGAAGCTCAGACGGCGACGGGCTCGCGGTACTCGCCGAAGACCTCGCGCAGCACGGTGCATTGCTCGCCCAGCGTCGCGTAGGCCGCGGCGCACCGGACGAAATGCGGCATCAGATTGGTCTCGCTCGACTCAGGCCGCGAAGCTGCATCGCGCAGGCCGTCGAGGGCCGACGCGACCGCGCCCGGATCGCGCTCTCGGCGCGTTCGCTCGAGACGCTCCATGTGCCGCTCGAGTGACCCGGGAGGGACGGCGAGGACCGGGATCGTCGTCCGCTCGGCTCTATCCACATAGGCGTTGATGCCGACGACGCGTCGTTCGCCGGCGTCGAACTCGCGCTGGTATCGGTAGGCCGCGTCGGCGATCTCGCGCTGCGGGTAGCCCTCGGTGATCGCGGCGACCATCCCGCCGCGCGCGTCGATCTCATCGAGATAGCGCAGGACGGCGGCCTCGGTCTCGTCGGTCAGGGCTTCAACGAACCAGGAGCCGCCGAGCGGATCCACGGTCGCATCCACGCCGGTCTCCTCGGCGATGATCTGCTGCTGGCGCAGGGCGAGGAGGGCGGCCTCGGCAGTCGGGACCGCGAGGGCCTCGTCGTAGGCGTCGGTATGGAGCGACTGCGTTCCACCCAGGACCGCGGCCAGCGCCTGGAGCGCGACGCGGGTCAGGTTGTTGAGCGGCTGCTGCGGGGTCAGCGAGACCCCAGCCGTCTGGGTGTGGAAGCGCATCCAGGCCGATCGCTCGTTCTCGGCGCCGTAGCGCTCGGTCATCAGCCGGTGCCAGATCCGGCGTGAGGCCCGGAACTTGGCGATCTCCTCGAAGAAGTCGCTGTGGCTGTTGAAGAAGAACGAGAGCCGCGGCGCGAAGTCGTCGACGCGCAGGCCGCGCGCGAGCGCCGCCTCGACGTAGGCCATCCCGTCGGCGATCGTGAACGCCAGCTCCTGGATCGCGGTCGAGCCGGCTTCGCGGATGTGATAGCCACTGATCGACACCGTGTTCCACTTCGGCAGTTCGCGCGTGCCGAACTCGATGGTGTCGGTCACCAGGCGCATCGACGGCGTCGGGGGAAAGAGGTATTCCTTCTGGGCGACGAACTCCTTGAGGATGTCGTTCTGGGTGGTCCCCTCGAGGTGGGCGCGCGGCACGCCGGCCTTCTCGGCGGCGACGATGTACATGGCCCAGATCGGGGCGGCCGGCGAGTTGATCGTCATCGAGGTTGAGATCCGTTCAAGCGGCAGGCCGGCCAGCAGGACCTCCATGTCGGCAAGGCTCGAGACGGCGACGCCGCACGTCCCGAACTCGCCTTCGGCCTCGGGGTCGTCCGTGTCGTAGCCGTAGAGTGTCGGCATGTCGTAGGCGATCGACAGGCCGGTCTGCCCGGCGTCGAGCAGCTGCCGGAAGCGCGCGTTGGTGTCCTCGGCCGCCCCGAAGCCGGCGAACATGCGCATCGTCCAGAGGCGGCTTCGATAGCCGGTCGGGTGGATGCCCCGGGTGAACGGTGGTTCGCCCGGGAAGCCGATGTCGCGCAGCGGATCGGCGTCGCGGGACGACCACGGGCCGTAGAGCCGCTCGACGGTCGTGTCGCCGATGGTCGAGAAGCGCGGACGACGTTCGGGTGCCGTCCGGAGCGCCGGCTCCAGCCGTTCCGCCTCCCAGGCGCGGCGACGAGCGGCCCAATCGACCGATCGGTCGGTCATGGCCGCGACTCTAGCACGGCGTCGGACACCGGCCGATCGACCAACGGCGCTCGCACGAGCCGATGGTCAGTGGTCGCCGAAGGCGTCGATCGCGTCCGCGATCCGGACGTCCGGCAGGTCGTTGGTGATGACCACGTTGACGAGGTCCGGCTCGGAGGCCGGCCAGACGACGACGGTCTGCAACCGCTCGCCGGTCTTGGTGTCGAGGCGCCGCCCGGGGCGCCCGGCGACGGTCGGTCGGGAATCGGCGAGGACCTCCGTCCGGGTCGCGGTTCGGGCGCTCTCGGCGTAGAAGTCGGCGAGCGCGTCGGCCGTCAGCCCGGGCGCGCTGAAGACCGCAAGCACGACCGCCCTCTCAGCCCCGAACGCCCACGTCCCGCCGGCGAACCGAAGCTCGCTGAACCCCAGGTCCGCCAGCGAACCGAGGCTCGGCCCCGAGCAGTTCCGACCGGAGTCGAGCGTCTCCGGCGGGGTATCTCGATAGGTCGCCGGGACGCGCGCCTCGAGCGCCGGGTAGGCACCTGGGGCGGAGCCGTCCCGCGCGCAGGGGCCGGTCGGATCGAACGATGGGCCCGGGTCGGCGGAGCACGCGGCCGACGCGAGAACCACGGCGAGCAGGAGCGCGCCACGTCGAAGACTGGGCATATGGGCAGCGTATCCGGAGGGCGGTGAATGTGCGTCCGGGCGCGGGCCGGGCGGTGCACGGCGGCACATGGTACGAGCGTCCGGGTCCGGTGCGCCGGTGCGCCCGACCATCGACCGCGTCAGAACGGGACGAGCGTGCCATTGCCGGTCGCCCGGGGAGTGGCCTACCGTTCCATCACGCCGACCCACGGTCACCCGGGGGACACCTGGGGTGTCGGTCACGGAACCGGAGACGGACGCTCGTTCCCGAGGCACGTTCGGGACGAACGATCACGGACCCAGTTCACGAGCCGAGTAACTGGACATCGACCAGCAGGCCTGGTGGACCGTCGGGGCGGCAGCGCTCATCGCCTGGAGTTCATCCGCACACCGATCGCCCTCTGGCAACGGAGGGCGATCGGCATGAGCGGGGCCGGCGCTCAGGCGGAGCGTCCCCCGCGTCGGGCCGGGCGCCCCCCGCGATCGCCGCTCGGATGCGCCCGCCGTCCCACACCCCGGCGATCCAGCTCGGCCTGGATGACCCGCGCAGCCGAGACCAGGTCGGGGTCGTGGCTTACCGTACCGGCGACCCAGTCGATGTATGACGGCTCGAAGGCCGCGATCTGGCCCAGCGTGTGGTCGTGGAACTTGCCGAAGGTGATGACCGTGGCCTCGGCATCCCCGAGCGACGGTGCCGGTGCCCGGCGAAAGTGGCGCTGCCGGTCGCGGACCAGCGGGCCGGTCGGGGTGGATGCCCGTGGCGGCTCACGACGGACCGGGTCGTGGCGCAGCGGCGGCTGCCCCGGCAGCGTCGTTCGACGTGCACTGTTGCCCACCGCCTGATTGCGCGCCCGATACGTGCCGCTGGTGTCCACCCGACCGGTGACCGGGCGAGTGGGGCGGGGTCGCGGGGGTCCGCCGCCCCGCTGCTGGCTGCCGGCCTTGAACGTCGTCCCGTCCCACGCTTCCGCCTTTCCGTCGGCGGCTCGCTCGCCAGGGGAGCGGGTCAATGCCGCGTAGGCATCGTTGATCTCGGCCATCCGCCGCGTGGCCGCGCGTGAGGCGGCCGGGTCGTCGCCGGTCAGATCCGGATGGTTGGTCCGGGCCAGGCGCCGCCAGGCAGCCTTGATCTGCGTCGGCGAGGCTCCCGCCTCCACGCCAAGCACGACCCGGGGATCTCGTTTGACCATCGGTTGAGTGTAGGACACCGTGGCCGGACTCCAGCCCGGCCGGCACTTGACAGCCTCCGCCCCCGTGCCGTCCCCTACTCCCATGGGACTCATCCGCCGGGCGGGGCTCGCTTCCGCCGCCGTAGCCGCTGCCGTGGCCGCTCCGCTGGGGCTCGCCTACCGGTTTGCGCTGGCCTATCGCGCTCGAGCCGGCTACCCCCGTCAGAATCCGCCACTCGTCACGCCCGCCGACCTCGGATTGCCGTTCGAGACCATGGTCATCGAGTCAGACGGACTCGCGTTGCCGGCCTGGTTCATCCCTGCCCGTGATGGAGAGCCGGGCCCCGGCCTGGTCCTCGTCCACGGCTGGGAATCGGCCCGCGACCGCACCCTGCCGATGGCCCTCTTCCTGCATGCCGCCGGATTCCACTGCCTGACCTTCGACGTCCGCGGGCACGGCACGAACCCACCCGAGATGCTCCCGTTGAGCGGGGGTGAATTCGGGAGCGATGCGAGCGCGGCGTTCCGGGCGTTGATGGCTCGTCCCGAGGTGACCGTCGGGGCGATCTCGGGCCACTCGATGGGAGCGATCGGGGCGATCCTCACCGCGGCGGCTGATCCGCGCGTCGCCGCCCTGGTGGCGACCTCCGGACCCGCCGACCCAGATCGACTGACCCGCCAGACGTTCCGGCTCGCCCACCTCCCGATCCCGGACCCGATCGCCTACCCGCTGGCCTGGCTGACGACCCGGGTCTACCTTCGCCCGCGGCGACATCGCGTCCCCGACATCAGTGCCTCGGTCGCCATCGCCCGGTATCGGGGACCGGTCCTGCTCACCCACGGGGACCAGGACACCGTGGTGCCGGTCAGTCACCTGACTCGCCTGGCCGGTGCGGCGCGCAGGGCCAGGACCGACGATCCGGGCACGGCGCCGGTGGAGACGCTGATCGTGGCCGGCGGCCAGCACTCGTGGCTCTACGAGGATCCCGGCTATCGGCGCGCCGTCGCCCGGTTCCTGGCGGCGGCCTGCGGGGGCCCGCTCGATCCCGACGCGGCCGGTGAGGTCGCAGCAGCAACTCCCGTCGAGCGGATCCCCGAAGCCGAGACCCGGTTCGCGGCCATGGAAGAGACGCATGGAGGTCTCAGGACGCTCGCCGAGATGGCGCTCCCCGGTGCGACGCGACCTCGCCGGGTCGATGAACCGGTGGTCGACGAGGAGCCAGCGAGGACGGTGGCGGAGACGGCGTCGGCGTCGGCGTCCACACGGCTCGCGGCCGAGCCATGAACGACGCCCCGTCGCCCGTCTGGGACGCGATCGCCGGGAAGCGGGCGATCCGGACGTTCACGGCCGAACCCCTGGCCCCGGCGCACCTCGACCGGATCCTGGAGGCGGGCCGGCACGCCGGGAGCAGCAAGAATCGCCAGCGCTGGACGTTCATCGTCTGTCGCGACCGCGGGCACCTGCGGGAGCTGGCCAAGGTCGGCCCGTTCGCCGGCCACCTCGCCGGCGCGGCCGTCGCGATCGCCCTGGTGACCCCGGATCCCCGCCCGCCCGACGCGGGACGCTCCATCCTGTTCGATCTCGGCCTGGTCGCCGAGAACATGATGCTGGCGGCCTGGGAGCTCGGGATCGGCTGTGTCCCGGCGACCGTCTACGAGCCCGAGATGACTCGCCGCCTGCTCGGCCTGCCGGACGACCAGTCTTGCGACTACCTGCTCTCGTTCGGCTACCCGGCCGACCGGGGAGACCTGACCCGGCCCGCGGTCAGGGGAGGCCGTCGGCCGCTCGACGAGATGGTCCGCCAGGAGCACTGGTAGCGAGCGCCGGTTATCGAGCGCCGTGACCGGCGGCGGTACCGGTTCCGTGACGCCCGGACCGCCTCGGGTCAAACGGCATCGTCCCGATCGAAACCACTCGACCAGTCGATGTCGAGCGCGATCGAGCTGTCGGCGATGCTCGCGCCCACCTCCGGCGCCGGCGCTCCGAGCGCGAGATACGCGGCGATGGCGGCCTCCAGCCCTACGTCGTGTCCCGCCGCCTCGGACAGGAGCCACTTCTCCTCGAGCACGTCGCAATAGGCCTGCAGCGGGTCGCGCAGCGGTCCGATCGCGGGGATGAGGGCAGCGATGGCCGGCTCCAGGACCTCGGCGAGCCAGCGATCAGCGGCCGCCTGGGTCGTGACCGGTGCACCAGTTCCCGACTCAAGCCAGGCCTGGTACTCGCGGACGTCGTTCAGAAGGAGCCGAGCCTGGCCCTCCAGGGCCACGAGCCCGGCCAGCTTCTGGAGCTGGTGGGCGTGGAACCGACGGTTCGCCACCGCGACGCGCAGCCGCAGCACATCAGCCGTGGCCGAGGTCGGCTCGAGGGCGACCTCGTCGATGGCGAACCCGAGATCGTTGAGTCGCCTGATCCTTGCCCGGATCGCATGTCGGTCGCCATGCGCCACCTCCGGCTCCAGGTGGAGTTCGTCCCAGACGGCGGTGCACCGGGCGCTCACGGTCTCGGCGGCCGCGATGGCATCCTCGAAGGCGTCCTCGCGACCCTGCATCGCCCCGAGGTCTGCCAGACCGTAGGCTACGTTCTCGATCAGGATGTCGAGGTCGTAGGCGCGCTGTCCGTCCGACAGTCCCGGATGGATCTCGCTGGTCTCGGCGTCGACCAGGTACGCTTGGATCTTGTCGCCGTCACGGCGGAACAGCGTGTTCGCCAGCGAACAGTCGCCCCAGTAGACGCCGGCTCGATGCAGGTCGACGAGGAGCGAGGCCATGGCATCCAGGAGCCGATCGCGATACGGGCCGGGGCCCAGTGGAAAGCGCATCAGCAGCCGGCGGTACTGGATCGAATAGGCCAGGTATTCAGTGATCAGGATCGCGCTGTCCCGTTCGGGCGAGCCGGCGAGGCCGACGGCCGTGACCGCCGGCAGACCCGCGATCTCGAGATGGCGGAGGACGTCGAACTCGGCCTGGGCCACTCCCATCGGCTCTTCCTTGAGTGCGAACGTCAGCCCGTCAACGACGAGGAAGCGAACCAGATGCCGAGACGGGCCGACCGGCAGGTCGCGGAACTGGAGGGTCGCGGCGGGCCAGGATCCGAGTGGCAGCTCCCAGGGCAGGTCGAGCAGCCGAGCGCCGCGGTCGCGCAGCCGCAGCTGCGGATAACCCGGAGCGGCGCCTGACGTGGGATCCGTCAGAGCTTCTTGCGCAGGTAGGCCGTCACGGTCGAGTCGTATCCGAGCGACTCATAAAGGTGACGCGCCTCGGGCCGGTGGTGACCGGCCGTCAACTCGACGTACGACGCACCGAGTTCGAGCCCGATCCGCTCGGCCTCGCCCATCAGGGCTCGACCCACGCCGCGCTCGCGCGCGCCGGCATCCACGACCAGGGCGAGGACCCGCAGGATCCAGTCGTCGTGCTCGAATCGCGCCATGGCGTGGACGGCGATGAAGCCGAGGATCGCCTCGTCATGCTCCGCGACGACCACCCGCGATCCGGGCGTGTTGAACCGCTCCAGCCGGACGACGATGTCGCTGGGTCCGGCCGGGTAGCCCTCATCGGTGAACAGGGCGGCGATCGCGACGGCGTCGGACGGCCGGGCCGGGCGGAGCGAAACCTGCGCTGTGTCGGTCATCCTCAGATGGTACCTGTCAGCTGGACGAGGAGCCGGTGCGGCCCGTGGACCGGACCGTCGAGCACGAGCCGCTCGACGCCGAACGGTCCGGCTCGCCCCGCCGCTGTGTCGACCCGGGCCAGCCGCAAAGCGTCGATCGCCGCTGGGAGATCCGGGACTGCCAGCCAGATAGCCGCCGGTCCCTCGCCGACGCGGGCCAGGGCGGCGGCCAGCCGACCTTCCGTGGCAGGCTCCAGGAGCACCAGCGAGACCCCACCCGGCAGGGCGTGATGGGCTACCCGGCCGCGCGCGCCGAGTGCGAGCGACTCCGCGGTACCCAGGAAGCACTCGGCCGGGATGCCGAGTGCGGCTCCAAGCTCGGACGCGGCCCGGTCAAGCTCGACGGTCGCCCAGCCGAGGCCGATCGGCCGCCCGGCCGTCTCACGGATCGCGAGGCTGTCGGCCTCGGCCTTGAGCAGTGCCTGCAGCCGATGCAGCGGCTCGATCGGCATCACACCAGGAGGAGATCGGGTCCGGCGTCGCCGATCCGCTCGAACCCGATCCCCCCGTACAGCCCGATGGCGGCGTGGTTGTCGGCGAACACCCCAAGATAGGTCCACTCGCTCCCGGCTTCCAGCGCGTCGCACACGGCCGCCGCGGTGACGATGCGGCCGAGTCCCCGCCCGCGCGCCCATCGTGCCGTGCCGATCGACGACAGGTAGCTGAGGCCGTCGAACGTCGCCCGCCGGGCGACCGCGGCAGGTCGCCCGGCGACGCGGACGAGGTAGTGGGTGAACCAGGAATGGCGCAACGAGACCAGCGTCTCGGCGAGCACGCCACGCCGCCGTTCCGCGGCGACCTCGAAGGCGTCGGTCAGAACCTCGAGGACGGCCGGGGCGATCTCCTCGGCGCTCGACCCACCCAGGTCGCCGACTCGCTCGAGCGTCACGCCACGAGGCAGGGTCGGCTCGCCGGGCGGCCCCACGGTCGACGGGTCGGCAAGGGCCATGACCGTGCCAGCGCCCATGTCGCGAAATCCGTTGGATACCAAACGGGCGACGAGGTCTCGCGGCGTGTCGTGGACCGGGGACGGCCTGACGTGCGGCTGGCGTGCGATCGTCGCGAACAGGACGAGGATCTCCGTCAGGCGACGATCGAAGGCAGCGGGCTCGGCCGGCCAGCGGATGGCGGCCAGGCGATTCCAGAACGGCTCCGGGTCAGCCGGGTCGTGGAGCAGGATCGCATCACCCAGATCGCGCAGGTCGCGGCCGGGTGTTGCATGGATCTGCGCCTCGTGCATCATCAGACGGCGCATCGTCTGGGGATCGACCTCGATCGGCATCGCCCCACGATAGCGGGCGAAATCCAACGCGATCGGCGCAGCGTAGAAGAGGCGGAGACCACTGCCCCAAAGGAGGACCAGATGCACCGCCGACCCCTCATCACCCTTGCCGCCGGCGCCGTCCTGTTCCTGGCCGCCTGTTCCTCCGGCGCCGCCACGTCAGCTCCGACGGCCCAGGCCACCGCCGCACCCACCGTCGAGGCGAGCGCTGCACCCACCGTCAAGCCCACCGCGGCGCCCACCGTCGAGGCCACCGCCGCACCCACCGTCGAGGCGAGCATCTCTGCGGCCTGCGCCGAGAGCGCCACGGCCGGTGAGGTTTCGGTGGCGATCAAGGACTTCGTCTTCAACCCGGCGGATATCCAGGCGAAGATCGGCCAGACCGTGACGTTCACCAACGGCGACTCGGCGCCCCATTCGGCAACCCTCGACGACAAGTCGTGCACCACGCCGACCATCCTCAAGGGCGCCGCTGACGGGCTGGTGTTCAACGCCGCGGGTATCTACCCGTTCCACTGCAAGGTGCACCCAGTCATGACGGGCACGATCACCATCAGCTGAAGGCTCCGCGCCGCGTCCGCCTTGCGTGGCGGATGGTCAGGTTCACTCCAGGGCGAAAAGGGTCGCGCCCGACGGCAGGTCGATCACCGCCGGTTCCGGGAGTTCGGCGCCGGCGAACCACGACCGGACGCGTTCGCGGGTAGCGAGCGCGGTCCCCTGATAGAGCTGGTCGAGCTGGAAGCCGGCGATCAACTCGCCCTGACGGGTGCGGAACTCATCCAGGCTGGACGGCAGCGCCCAGTCGAGGACCAGCAGTCGACCGCCCGGGCGAAGCGCGGCCCAGGCGGTCCTCAACGCCCCCGGTGGATCGCTCACGTTGTGGAGCGCGTACTGGAAGTAGGCGAGATCGAACGGGTCGCTCGACGCCAGGCTCGAGGCATCCGCGTGGCGGATCTCGATCCGCTTCTCCAGCCCGGCCGCGGCGACGTTGCTCCGTGCGCGGGCGACCGAATCCGGCTCCAGCTCCAGGCCGACCAGCTCGAGCGTTGGGAATCGGCGGGCCATCGCGATGAGCCAGCGTCCGCCGCCGCAGTGGATGTCGACGACACGCCCACCCGCGCCGAGGTCGCCGACAAGTTGCGGCAATTCGGCCAGGGCCTCCTGGAAGAAGACCGCCACGTCCTGGACGGTCAGCCGCTCGATCGACTGCCGGTAGCGGTCCGGACGTTGCCGCAGCGGTTCGCCGGTCCTGAAGAAGTCGAGCATCCCGCTCCAGTCGAGTGAGGCGATGACCGAGTGGACGAACTGCCCTCCCAGGAACTCGGGGCGTGAATCGTCGAGCAGGATCACGGCCGTCTCCTCGTCGAGGACGAGGCGGTCGTCCCGAAGCTCGGCGAGCTCGTGCGCGTCGGCGGCCGAGACCCACGCCTCGATCGGACCGCTGGCGCAACCGCTCAGGCTGGCGAGCTCCGAAGCCGGGAGACCCTGCCGACCGGCTGCCCGGAGATGAGCGAACAGCCCGAGCTCCACCCCCAGGTAGACGAGCCAGGTCCGCTGGAAACCCGTCAGCGTGTCGATGAGTTCGTCGAAGCGGTCGTCGAGGCGCATCGTGGCCGGATTGTCGCACGGCGACCCGGCTCGTCGGAAGGTCCGGTCTGGGTGACTCCGGGTAGCCTACGGTTTCCGATGCAACGGTCGGCGCGGATCCGAGGTTCTGGGGATCGATGGACGCAGACGGCAGGCTCAAGAGCGCGCTGGCCAGGGACCTCGACGGCTCATTCGAGTCGCTGGTCATCGCCCACCAGGACCGACTCTACTCGATCGCGCTCCGGATCCTGGGGGATCCTCGCGACGCGGAGGAGGCGGCCCAGGACGCCCTCGTCCGAGCCTACCGGGCACTGTCCGGCTACGACCCGCGACGGATCCGGGAACTGCGGCTCCGCCCCTGGCTGGCGACGATCGTGCTCAACCTGTGCCGGACGAGGATCGGTCGGCGCGCGGCTGCTGGGCGTCCCGCGCTGTCATTGGACACTGCACCGCCGGGCGCACCTGAGCCACAGACTGACGACGCGGAGGGGCCTCCCGCGACGGTGGTCCGACGGGATGCCGGCCGCGCCTGGGCCGACCTGCTGCTGACCCTGCCGCCGGCCTATCGAAGCGCCGTGATCCTGCGCCACGTCGATGGGCTCACCTATCCCGAACTCGCCATCGCCCTCGATCGACCCGAGGGGACCGTCAAAGCCCAGGTCCACCGGGGCCTGGCCCTGTTGCGCACGGCGTTCGAGGCCGCCCAGCGGCACGAGCGCGAGGAGTTGACCGCATGACCGTCAACGACCGGGATCTGGAGGAGGCCATGGCAACCCTGTCGACGACCGCCCCGCCATCGCTGGCCCCAGGCGTTCTGGTCGAGATCGGGCTGGCCGACCGTTACGCTCGTTTCGACTCACCGATCGGGCCGCTGGTCGTCGCCTGGAACGGGATCGGCGTGTCGGCCGTGGAGACAGCCGGCGACGACGCCGGGTTCGAGGCCGCTCACGAAACCCGTACGGGCCGGCGAACGATCCGCGCGGACCGGCTGCCGGCGACCCTGGAAGCCGCCATCGCCCGGCGGCTCGGCGGCCATCGTCGAGTGCGGATCGACCTGGATCTGCGCGGGCACACGGCCTTCGAGCGCGATGTCTGGCACAAGGCCCTGGAGATCCCGCGCGGGGAAGTCCGGCCGTACGGCTGGGTCGCGGCCGAGATCGGGCGGCCTCGGGCGGTGCGGGCGGTCGGCACGGCACTGGGCCACAACCCGGTGCCGCTCATCGTGCCCTGCCACCGGGTCGTCCGATCGGACGGGACGATCGGCCAGTACTCGCTGGGCGGACCGGCCAACAAGCGAACCATCCTGGCCGCCGAGGGGCTCGATCCCGACGCCCTCGAATCGGCATCTAGAGCGGGCGTCCGGTACGTCGGCTCAGGGACGACCCGCATCGTCTGCCTGCCGACGTGCCACGCCGCCAGGCGGATCACTGCCGCCCACCGGATCACGTTCAGGTCGCTGGCAGATGCCGCGGCGGCGGGGTACCGGGCGTGCCGGCAGTGCCGGCCCGCCTCGGGCGGGATCGCAGCCTGACGCGACTGGACGGCGCGGGCACCGCGACGTACACTCCGAAAACTTTGGACCATCCGTCTATGCCAACATCGTCGGGGCGAGCCGCCCCACGCGGAGCACCGATCTGGATCGGGATGCTCGTCCTCTACGTCGTGTGGGGATCCACCTACCTCGGGATCGCCATCGCCGTCGAGACGATCCCGCCGTTCCTGATGGCGTCCGTCCGGTTCCTGACCGCGGGCCTGATCCTCCTCACCTGGTCGATCGCACGGGGAGGGCGCGCCTTCGTGCTGCCGACCCGGCGGGAGTGGCGCGACAGCGCGATCGTCGGGACGCTGCTGCTCGGCGGCGGGATGGGGTTCGTCGCGTTCGGTGAACAGACCGTACCGTCGGGCATCGCCGCCCTGCTCATCGGGATGATGCCCCTCTGGGTCGCGGTCCTCGGCCGTGTCTTCCTCGGCGAACGCCTGCCGCGGATGGCGATCGTCGGCATCGTCGCCGGTTTCGTCGGCGTGGCGATCCTTGTCGGTCCATCGGCGTTCGGCGGGCCCGGGGCGCTCGATCCCCTCGGGCTCGGGATGATCTGCCTCGCGCCGCTGGCCTGGTCGGCCGGCTCGCTGTTCGCATCGCACCGGGCATCGCTGCCGAAGCGTCCACTCGTCGCGACGGGCGTCCAGATGGTCCTCGGCGCCACGGTCCTGGCGGTCATGGGTGCGCTGACCGGCGAGTTCATGATCCTCGACATCGGCGCGATCTCGGACGAATCCCTCATCGCGCTGGCCTACCTGCTCGTGATGGGCAGCCTCGTCGCATTCACGGTCTACGGCTGGATGCTGCGCGTCGCGCCACTGCCGCTCGTCTCGACCTATGCGTACGTCAATCCAGTCATCGCGGTGATCCTGGGCGCCATCGTCCTCGGCGAAACCATCGACGGCCGGACCGTCGTCGCCGGCGCGGTCATCGTGTTCGCCGTGGCGCTGATCGTGACCGCCCGTGGCCCGATGCAGGCACCTCGGACGAAGATAGTCGAAGGGTCCAGGATGGCCCCGGCGCCCGCGACGGTCCCCAGTCCCCTGCCATCGGCGGACGCGACGCCAACCTGACCCAGCGCGGCGAGCATCGGCCATTCGTCGCCTTGGTAGCGAATCGGACCACCGGTTTTGCGCCTGTTGAGTTGCGGACCGCCTCGACGTTCTCGTTCTGCTCGTCCGGCCGTTTCGACGGCCCCGTCTCGTCCGCCCCGTCTCGTCCGCTGTGTTACTCAGAGGCGCACACTCGCGATAGATGCCTCGTGGTCGATCGCCAGGACTGCACCGGCCGCAGGTTTTCGTGGTCCATCACGCTGAGATATCGCCGACGCGCGCCTCAGGCCGACTTGCCCGGCGCCACGCCGGCCGCGCAGCCCGCCCCGACCCGCTGACGCTGCGGGCGCTCGGGTCCGGAGCCGGATCGGCCAGGTCCGCTACCTCGTCGAGCCGCTGACCGACTGGGGCGTCCGGATCATGTGGGCCTGGGTGTAGACGCGGCGGGGGATCGTCAGCCGGGTTAGCTCGAGCTTGGGACGGTGGTGATCGCCGGTCTTCGGGTCGCGGCCGGCGGACGCGAACCGACGCGCGTCCTGCGCATGGTCCACGAGCCGCAGTACCTGCGCTTCTTCCAGGCCCGCTTCGAGCGGCTGTAGCAGCGGGATCGCTGGTCGGGCGGCCCTGTGGTCTCTGATCCACGTCAGGACGCGGCAAGGCCGGCACGTGGTGCGTCATACATTGTGATACTCTGTAGTACATGAGCGAACGACGGGAGTCGAAGCGCGCCTTCCGCGAGGTGCGAAGCTTCCGGCTCGCCCAGGACGTGGTCGATCGGCTCGACCGCTACGCCGCGTCGGTCGGGTCGAAGCGGAACACCGTAGCCGAGCGCTTCCTCGAGGAGGCCCTCCGCCTCGTCGAGCACCCCGGGATCGTGTTCCGGGACGGTCCGGCGGGGCGCCGGCCGGGGCTGGCGGCATCGGGCCTCGATGTGTGGGAAGTCGTCGAAACGGCTGCGGACAACGCCGGCAGCGTTCCGGATGCGGCCGAGTACCTCGGGATCGCCCAGCACCTGGTCGCAATCGCGATGCGGTACTACGCCGCGTACCCCGGAGAGATCGACGCGTGGATCGCGGCCAACCACGAGCTGGCCGACCGCGAGCTCGCGTTGTACAAGCGTCAACGTCAACGCCCGGCGTGAGGCTCCTGCTCGACGAGCATCTCCCACCGCGGATCGCGGCCCAGCTGCGCCTCCAGGGGCACGACGTCGTCGCGGTGGTCGAGCGCCCGGACCTCATTCGTTCGGCTGACGGCACGCTGTGGGCCGCGGCGCGCACGGAACGCCGCGCGATCGTCACGGAGGACGTGGGCGACTTCATGCGGCTGGCGTCGCAGGATGCCGCGATCGGGAAGCCCCAGCCGGGCCTCGTGCTGATCCACCATCGGCGCTTCTCCCGAAGCAACAGACACATCGGACGAATCGTGGCGTCGCTTCACGCGCTTCTGGTCGCCAACCCCGCCGATGACGCCCCCGCGGAACGGATCCTCTGGCTCGAGGCCGACGCCGGATAGCCGGGGGCGCCGGCCGTGCGCGGACGCTTCCCTGTGCAGCGGAGGACGCCCCGCGACTTGCGTCAGCGCAGCAGGTACCGGGTGACCACGACCTCGACCAGCAGCAGGACGCCCGTGATAGCGGGCAAAGCGCTCCCGAAGTCGTCGGCACGCCGGCGGAGCGTCTGCACGCTGTCCCCGACGTGCACGCGCATCTCGGTAGCCCTTGACGAACCCGCCGAACACGACATGCCAAACCCCGAAGGGCGAGGCGCCGAGGAGCGCCGCCGCAACTTACGCCCGCAAGCGCGGGACGCGTGCGCAAGCCCCCACGTGCCCACGTGCGCAAGCGGCCCGGACGGGCGCCAGAACCGGGGGCCTTCATCGCGAGGCGACATCGCCCCTCGTGCTCTCGGCCTCGTCATGGAGTGGGCGGCACATCACCAGCCGGAGCTGGCAGCGGATTGGCGCCTTGCCGCCGACGGACTTGAGCCGTTGAAGATCGCGCCGCGCGCGTGAGATGATCGGGCCATGCTGTCCATCCGATCCGCGGAGCCGCTCGAGGACTTCTGGGTCCGCCTGACCTTGACCGACGGTTCACAGATCGAGCGCAACGTCCTCGACTTGCTCCGAGGCCCGGTCTTCGAGGCCGTTCGGGCGAACAACGCGCGCTTCCGACAGGTTCGCGTCCGCCAGGGCACGCTCGAATGGCCCGGGGAGCTCGATCTGGATCCCGGCGTGCTGATCTGGAATGGCCCGCGGCCCCGGGATCCCGACGCCCGCCCGGCGGCTCGTCTCACCCTGACACACCCGACCGCCGTCGCCGGAGCGCGCTGACGACATCACACGCCGACGGGCTGCTCCCAACCCTGGGCCGGCCACGCCTCGCAGCGCAGTGGCCGGTCCTCGCGGTAGCCCAGGGCGTAGTCGGCCTGGATCAGCGTGTGCAGCTGGCTTGTCCCCTCGTAGATCACGGCGGCCTTCGAGTTGCGCAGGTAGCGCTCGACGGGGAACTCGTTGGAGTAGCCGTTGGCCCCGTGGACCTGGATCGCGTCGAGGGCGCTCTGGACGGCATGCTCGGTGGCGTGCCATTTGGCCAGGCTCGTCTCGCGGGTGTTGCGCAGCCCCTGGTTCTTGAGCCAGCCGGCGCGCCAGACGAGCAGGCGGCCCATCTCGGTGCCGGCGGCCATCTTCGCGATCATCTGCTTGACCAGCTGGTGCTCACCGATCTCCTGCCCGAAGGTCCGGCGCTCGTGCGCGTACTTGACACTGGCATCCAGGCACGCCTGGGCGAGGCCGACGGCGCCGGCGGCCACGGTGTAACGGCCCTGATCGATGGCGCTCATCGCGATCAGGAAGCCCTCGCCCTCTTCGCCGATCCGGTTCTCCACCGGGACGGGCACGTCGTCGAGGTTGATCAGCCCGGTGTTGCCGGCCCGGATGCCGAGCTTGCCGTGGAGCGAGCCCGTGGTCAGGCCGGCCATCCCGCGTTCGAGCATGAACGCGGTCACGCCCTTGTGCCGCTTCGCACGATCGACCGATGCGAAGACCAGAAAATGGTCCGCGATGTCGGCCAGGGAGATCCAGATCTTCTGGCCGTTGAGCCGGTAGATATCGCCGTCACGGCGTGCGGTGGTGGCCAGGTTGGCGGCATCGGTGCCAACACCTGGCTCGGTCAGCCCGAAGGTCGCCAGCTTCTCGCCGCGGGCCTGCGGGACGAGCCAGCGTTGGCGCTGCTCCTCGGTCGCCCACTGGAGCAGGGTCAGCGAGTTGAGGCCGACATGGACGCTCTGGACCACGCGGAACGCGGTGTCAGCCCGCTCCAGCTCCTCGCACAGGATGGCGAAACTGATGTAGTCCATCCCGGCGCCGCCGTACGCCTCGGGGATGGGCGCGCCCAGGAAACCCTGCTCGCCCATCCTGGTGAACAGTTCGCGGTGGACCTCCCCCTTCTCATCCCACTCGCGGATGTACGGCAGGATCTCCGCCTCGGCGAACGCGCGAACGCTCTGCTGGACCAGGCGATTCTCGTCGGACAGGCTGAAGTCGACCATCACCCGATCGTAGCAGGCGACCATGGGTCTGGCGTTGGCACCAAGGCGTGGTCCGGGCGCCGGCGTGATCCGGGCGCCGCCGCCGGGCCGCCCCGTATACTCGACCGGCCGCGCCCTCCAGGAGTCCCGCCCGACCATGACCACCGACGCCGTCCGCGACTTCGCCGCTCTCGGCGAGGCCAACCTGACCCCCGTCCTGGGGCGCTATTTCCAGCGCTCGTGGAGCCACGGCGACGGCCATCGGCTCTACGACAGCGACGGCAAGGCCTATCTCGACTTCGCCAACGGCATCGCCGTCACCGCCCTCGGTCACGGCCATCCGCGCGTGATCGCGGCGATCCATGCCCAGGTGGATCGGCTGATGGGTCCGGTCTCCGCCCTCGGCTTCGCCGAGCCGATCTCGCGTCTGGCGAAGGAGCTGGCGGCGACCTTTCCCGACCCGCTCGACACGGTCATCTTCCTGAACTCGGGCTCGGAAGCGATCGACGGGGCGCTCAAGCTTGCGCGCCGGGTGACCGGTCGGGCCGGCATCGTGGCCTTCATCGGTGGCTTCCACGGCCGGACGTACGGGGCGACGAGCGTCACGACCTCGAACGTCAACTATCGGACCGGCTACGAGCCATTCCTGCCGGGCGTCCAGTTCGCGCCGTTTCCGTCGGCCTACCGGGAGTTCGCCGGTGACGACGAGGCGGCGTCGGCCGCCAGCCTCTCGGCCCTGCGCTCGTTGTTCGACTCGGTGGTGGTGCCGTCGGAGGTCGCCGCGATCCTGATCGAGCCGGTCCTCGGCGAGGGCGGCTATATCCCGGCGCCCGCCTCCTTCCTGCGCGGCCTTCGATCGATCTGCGATGAGCACGGGATCCTGCTCATCGCCGACGAGGTCCAGACGGGCTACGGGCGGACCGGCGCGATGTGGGCGTTCGAGCACGCCGGGATCGTGCCCGACGTCGTCTGCGTGGCCAAGGCGATCGCCAACGGCCTCCCGCTCGCGGCCATCGTGTCGAGGCGCGAGCTCCAGGAGCGCTGGGGTCGTGGCGCCCATGGATCGACCTTCGGCGGAAACCCGGTCGCCTGTGCCGCCGCCCTGGCGGTGCTGGAGACGATCCGCGAGGAGGGGCTCGTGGCCAACGCCGCGGCGCGCGGCGCGGAGCTGGTGGCGGGCCTGGGCAAGATCGCAGCGGAGGATGATCGGATCGGCGACATCCGCGGGCTGGGCCTGATGGTCGGCGTGGAGTTCGTGCGCGACGGCTCGACGCGCGAACCGGACGCATCGTTGCCCGGTCGGCTGATGGCCGCCTGCGCGGACGCGGGGCTGCTGGTGCTGACCTGTGGGAGCAGCCACGAGGTGGTCCGCTGGATCCCGCCGCTCAACGTCACCGCCGCGGAGATCTCGGAGGCGGTCGAGATCTTCGGCGAGACCCTGGCAACCCTGCCGCGAGACTGACCCTCACGGGCTCCCACCCCCGCGCTGCAACGCAACGAGCGCCCGTGCCCACGCGGGCCGGGCGCTCTTCGATACGGCGGACCTTGCCCTGGACCGGCCCCCGCCGGCCTGGGCGGTCAGCGGTTCTGGGTCAGGAACCTCATCACGTCGTCGAGTCGGAAGCGACGATCGCCGCGCTTGCAGACCCGGTAGAACGGCAGCTCGCCGCGGTCACCCAGACGCTTCACCGTGTTGACATGCAGGTGGAGCATGTCGGCCACTTCTGTCGCCGTGAGCATCGGTCCCAGCTGGTTGACGGCCATCGATGCCATGTCTTGTTGCCTCGCTATTTCGCAGCCATCGTGGGGTCGGGGCCCCTGGGGTGCTCCGGGGTGGACTCCGGCCCGCTGCGAGGCAGAGCGTAGGGGTGGAGGGTGGGTCGCGCCTAGCCGTACTTTGGACTACCCGCCAGTACCACCAAGGGGACCTCAACCCCCTCGGACGATCCGGCGAGCGTCGCGCGAGGCGCGCAGGAAGCTGGCGAGATGGGCCAACGGGCGGATGTGGCTGGGCTCATGGCAGGCCGTTCGGCCCATCCCGACGACTGTCGAAACCGGGCATCGTAGACTCCGATGAGGTGCCGACCCCGAGCGTTCTGAGCTGATTCGAACGGAAGGTCGGCCTGGGAAGGGAGCAACGGATGTTGGCTCGATATCGAAGTCTGGCGGTCCCCCTTGCGGTGGTCGCCGCGATCGTCCTCTTCTACATGGAGAACCCGTGGTTCTTCCCGGCCGACGGCTCAACAGAGCGGGCCGTCGCGACCGTCGCCTTCTGGGTCCTGGCGATCGTGGTGCTCGTCCTCATGTTCGAGGATCGCAGGGCACCCGCCGCGCAGGCGGTAGAGGTTGAAGGCCCGGCCTTCACACGCTACCTGTTCAGCAACACCCGGGCCGGTCTGATCTGGCTGCCCATCCGGATCTTCCTCGGCTTCCAGTGGCTGAATTCCGGCTGGGGCAAGCTAAGCGGAGAAGGCTGGGTCGACGGCGGCGCCAGCCTGCTGGGGTATTGGGAGAGGGCGGTCACGATCCCCGAAGCACCGGCCCGGCCGTCGATCAGCTTCGAGTGGTATCGGAGCTTCCTGCAGTTCCTCATCGATAATCAGGCCCAGGGCTGGTTCGCCTGGCTGGTCACCCTCGGCGAGATCGCCGTCGGTCTCGGCCTGCTGGTCGGGGCACTGGTCGGCATCGCGGCCTTCTTCGGGGCTCTGATGAACATGTCGTTCCTGCTTGCGGGTACGGCATCGTCCAATCCCGTGCTGTTCACCTTCGCCATCGGACTGATGCTGGCCTGGAAGGTCGCCGGCTACTACGGCGTCGACCGCTGGCTCCTGCCGCGGCTCGGCGTCCCATGGCGCTCAAAGGTCGCAAATGGGGGTGCCCATCCAAGCTCGGCTTCGGGGGGCTGATCCAGGCTCCCGGCCGATCTGCGGGGGCATTCTGGACGGGGAACTCAGCGGGAAGAGCCGGCGATCGCCGGCTCTTCCTCTATGCGCCAGCTAGCGCGGTCCAGGTCAGGTCGGGGCAAGCTGCAGGGCGTCCGCGCGCACGGGCAAACCCATCCGGCCGGCCAGGTGGACTGCGTCTAGGCTCGGCCCGAACAGGGTCGCAGAGGCCTGGGTGTGCTGCCAGAGGAGCCCAAGGAAGTAGAGACCTGGCACCTCGGTCACACCGCGCCTGTGCCGCGGGAAGCCCTGCTCGTCCAGGATCGGCAGGTCGATCCAGTCGTAGTCGAGGCGATAGCCGGTCGTCCAGATGACCGTCCAGACCCCCGCCTCGGCGAGGTCGATCTCGGCCAGCTCCGTCGGTTCGAAGACGAACGGCTGGCGGTCGTCGGGCGGAGCGTCGATTCCCGCCCGCTCGATGTACGTATCGATCAGCCCGCGAAAGCGCTCGTCGAAGAAGCGGTCGGCGCGCGCGAGATTGACCGACAGGTCCGGGGCAAGGCGGAGCCACTCGCCGTCGATCCGCTCGATCCGGCCCAGCAGGGTCATCCCGGAGGCGGCGAACTGACGAAGGTTAGTGTCGTGGCCGCCGTGATGACCGGATAGATGCGGATTTCCGGCCGACCTCAGACGGCGATCGGGCAGCTGGTCGACCGTCGGCAGGCCGAGACCGTCATCCGCGGCGCGCCTCGCCAGGGCGGCGAGCCAGTGGAAGATGTCGCGGCCGCGGTAGCGCCGCGGGACGCGGCCGGCCGTCCCGACCGAGAGAAAGACGCGGCGCCCCTCGGCGGCCAGTTCCTCGGCGATCTGGACGCCGGATTGCCCGCTGCCGACCACCAGCACAGCACCCGGTGGCAGGGACGATTCGTTCCGGTAGTCGTGCGAATGGAGCTGGGTGACCCGGGCCGGAAGGTCCGCCGCGATGGCCGGGACGCGGGGCGCATGGAAGCCGCCGGTGGCCACGATGACCTCGTTCGTCTCGATGTGACCGGCGCTCGTCTCGATCCGGAATCCTCCCGTGTCGCGGGTGGTCAGCCGGCGGACCTCGGTCTCGAGCGCGACCGGGGCGCCGATCCTGTCCGCGTAGCCCGCGACGCGAGCCACGATCTCGTCGCGGGGCATGAAGCCGTCAGGATCGGACCCGTCGTAGGGCTGACCGGGGAACGATGCAGTCCAGTTCGGCGTGACCAGGCCGAATCGGTCCCAACGATCCTGCCAGCCGCCTCCGAGCGTCGTCCGGCGCTCGAGGAGGACGTGATCGCGCCCCGCCTCGCGCAGGAACCAGCTCATCGTCAGGCCGGCGTGACCGGCGCCCACGATGACCGTCTCGATGGTCGTTGGCAGCTTCATCGGCAGGGATCTCCGTGGGTGGCACGCATGGACGGGGAACTGGTGGAAGTGGCGCCCCCGGCAGGTGTTGGGCGCGCGTTAGCAACCTACAGCATGCCCATCGAGGGCCGTGATGAGTGGCTCGCCGCGGCGAGGCGGTTGGCATGAGGGCCCGCCATCCCGCCGGACGCGCCACGGACCGTGAAGTCGGGGTGGTCGCCGCGGTCCTCGTCGCCGGATCGGAGAAGGCAGCCGCCCACCGCCTGGGCCTGTCGCACTCGACCGTCAAGCACCACCTGGCGAACGCCCGATCGAAGGTGGGCGCGGCGACGACCGCGCAGCTTGTGTGGATCCTCGTCTCGCGTCTGCCCGAACCCGAGGGCGTGGCCCAGACGGACGAGTAGCGGTCGGCCCTGCGCCTCTCGCCCCGACCATTTCCCCCGCACGAATCGCAATCCAAGGGTGGAGTCATGCGGCACGCCATCACAAACGCCCGAGGAGATCGGCCTTTGCTGCATCGAAATCGTCGGACGTGATCACTCCGTCGTCGCGCAACGCTGCCAGCTGACGCAGCCGGGTCGCCGGGTCCCCTCACCCGGCCCGCCCGCTCCGCGTCCGGAGCGCGATCCCGGTTCGCCGGCCAGCGCAGCCGGAAGACCTTGACCGGCTCCGGCGTGAACCCGGTCGTGGCGAACCGCTGGCGCGACGCCTGGGAGGCTGGGGCGGCCCTGCGCGGGCTTGAGCGCAACTCCGACTAATGGGATGCCGGGAAGCTCTGGATCGACCGAACCAGCCCAGCTCAGCCGGCGACTCTCTCGGCCATCGCGCGCGCCGCCCAGGTAGGGCATGATGACGCGATGGTGTCGAGCGATGACGCGTCTCAGGCATGGGACGAGGAGGTGGCGAGACTCATCGCCAAGCCGATCAGGCCAACGGCAGTCGAATGGCCATTCTCGCGCGGCCGGGCCGCTCTTATGGCCCTCGGGTTGGGTGTAGCGGCCGTCCTAGTCCCCATTGTCGTCAGCCTGATCAAGGCTGACGAATTAATTCGCTATCCGTGGCTCAACGCCGTCTTGTGGCTGACGAGTTGGCTGATGATCGGGCCATTCGTCGTCGAATTCGTGCTCGTTGCCCTATTCGGTGGCCGCATGGCCATCTCGGCCACAGGCGTCCGTTTCGAACTCCCGCTGCGACGCGCGTTCGAGATCGAATGGCGCTGGATCAAACGTATCGCGGGGGAGCAGGTGATCAGGGTCCGGCAGACTATGAAGGTCATCGAGTGTGATCACAACGCCAACCGGATCGCATTCCGCCTCGTCTCCGGCCGGAGGGTGAGACTCCCATTCTCCCCGCTCATCCTCTGGGGTTCGAAGCCCACCGTCGTGCGCCTCTATGCTTTCATGGACCAACCAAAGTCCGAGATTGTCGAGGATCTCCAGGCCCACCTCGTCGATTATCAGGCGCGCCAACCAGTCACGCGAGCGCGGTCCAAGAGCTGAGACTCTGACACCTGAAATGGGCCGAGACTTTGTCACCTCGGCCGCCAGCGATGCCAGGGATGGATCGGTCTCGGTTCGTCATTGTGGGGCTCGCTTGGGAGCGCCGGACGATCGCTGAGCGGACCCGAGACGTCCGGATCTGGGAGGTCGGTCAGGATGCGCGACCCGGACCGTGCGCGGAGCTTCGAAGCGTCCGCCGGAGCGGCGGCCGTGGCGACCGGCTCGCCCCGCCACAGGACGAGCAGGCTGCCGTCGAGCCGTTCGTGGACCTCGACCCGGCTCCGGGCGAGGCTCCGGCGGCCGCTGACCGGTCCGAGCTGCAGGACGTGGCCACCGAACCGGATCGTGTTGTCGGCCGCGACGATCCGCCCGTACTTGAAGCAGCAGATCCGCTGGAGGTCGAGGTCGTCAGGGAGTGGCCGATAGGCGATCTCAGGGCTGGCGGCCGGGACGCCGAAGCGGGTATTGAGCCGGACCAGGAAGCCAGGCAGGTACGCGTTCGCCGCCGCGATCGTGGTGATCCCCTCGAGGCGCAACTCGGCCACGAGCCGGCCCTGGATGGTCGCCCACATCCGCTCGATCCGGCCCTTGCCCTGCGGCGAGAGGGCGTGGATGCGGCGGATCCCGAGTTCGTCGAGGGCCCGCCCGACCTGGGTCGGCAGACGGGTCCCGGTCAGCTCCTCCTCGAGCGTCAGGCGCTCCGAGGCACGCTTCGTGAAGATCCCGTGGCGGTCGATGTAGAGGGCGAGCGGGAGCCCCTTGTCGGTGCCGATCGCGCGCAGCATCTCGAGATAGCCGGCCGCGTCCTCGTGCTCCCGGAACAGGGCGGCGGGAACGGTGCCGGTCGCGTCGTCGACGGCTCCGATGAGCGTCGCGAATGGCTCGTCCGGCCCGAACCAGCGGTGGCGGCTGCCATCGGCCTGGAGCAGGACCCCCTCGCGGGCCATCCGCTCGCGTCGGCTGCGGTGGGCGGGCGGTCGCCGAGGGCGCGGACTCCGGAGGCCGGCCCGCAGGAGCAGCCGGCGGATCGTCGAGCGCTCGAGCGTGATCCCCTCGCGCTCGGCGAGCAGGTCGGCCAGGTGGCTGTGGTTGAGTCCGACATAGCGGGTCCGGGCCAGCTCGACGACCCGCTCGGCGAGGGTGGGATCGATGGCGTGCCACGGACGTCGGCCGCGGTTGCCATGGGCCAGGCTCGCCACACCCTCGCGACGGTAACGGGCCTTGAGACGCTTCAGGTGTCGGATCGAGAGCTCGAGGGCGAGCGCCGCCTCGATCGTCGTGAGGCGGCCTGCCAGCAGCTCGGTCAACACGTAGAGCCGGCGCTGCTCATCCGGACCCAGGGTGACGGGAGGGGTATCCGTCCCGACAGGGTCGGACGGACACCAGGGTGACGGAATCTCAGCTCAGGTCAGGGGTGACAGTGCGTAGGCTCGGCCCATCAACACGATGTCCTCGCGAGTCTTGACAGATGAGACCCGTGGGGCGCATACCACCAGCGCACGGTCGCCGCGAGTCGTACGTGCGGTCCAAGGCCTGGGCGAATGGAGGAGGGGCCAATGTCCGAACCCAACCGCCTGACGGGAGAGGCGCAACCGAACTGGTCGGGTCTCGCGTCGCCAGCCCTAGTACTACAACGCCGGTAAGTCATAGGGGTGCTCCCGCAGCCACCGTTTCCTGTGGCTGGCCCTGGCCGCGGCCTTGCGCCGTTGCTGGTTGACGTACCAGGCGATCGCGCTGGCAGCGCTCCAGCGCTCCTGTGGCAGCACCACCTAGAAGCAACCGGCGCACCTCCGGCACCGACGCCGGCGCTCCTTTTTTTCCCCCATTCGCGCTGCACCGACTTCAGGAAGGCGAGCGCCATCAGGGACAGCGTGATGTGGTGGTACCAGCCGCGGTATCTGGTGACCTCGTAGTGATCGAGGCCGACCTCGCCCTTGGCCAGCTCGAAGTCCTCCTCGATGGTCCAGCGCAGGCAGCCCACCGCGGCCATCTCCGCCAGCGCGATCGTCCCGGGGGCGTTACTGAGGTAGAGCTTGATGGGGGCCCCGTCATCGGAGCCCACCGGCCGGCGGGCCATCAGCCAGCCCTCCGCTCCCGGCGCGCGGTGGATCTTCTCGATCACGCGCAGGCGCACGAACTCGTACTCGCGGGGTCCCTTCTCGCCCTCCGTGACG
>JBCLCL010000007.1:0-64032 GCA_038915815.1 Candidatus Limnocylindrales bacterium | reverse complement strand
GCCACAACGAGCGGCGTGAACGGGAGTCGTGCACGGGTCGGCCGCCCGTCGGCCCCATCGGCGACATCGGGCCCGCCTCGTGGAGCTGCTACCCCCGAATCTGCTGGTGGGAGCGGAATCCGGTTCAGCAGCTGGGTCATCGAGGGGAGTGCGCCCTGCCCTGAGGAGAGATCGAGACCGGCGGGAGACGGTCCCGATGACCTGGCCTCGAAACCCGCGTCAGCTTCCATCCGATGTCCGTCTACGCCTTCCCCGATATCCTCGAGTCGAGGTCGCCCGAGCTGCCCCGCCGCATGCAGGGCGATCCTGCTTCAACGTCACGACCTTCGATGTGCTCTTCGCCGAATTGGCGCGCGGCACCCAGGCAGGCCTTGGCTGATCGTTCCGCTTGGTTGGAACGAACGCGGAACCGCCATCTTCCGCAAGCCTCTGCGCGCCAGCCGCTGCGCACTCACCCCCGAGATGGGCGACACTAGGGCCTTACCGAGTGGACCCCAGCGCGCCGATCGAGAGTCGGGCGCCAGCGGAGGACCTGCGAACGTGGCCAAGGTGACGATGCCCCAGCTCGGTGAGAGCGTCGCCGAGGGGACGATCGGGAAGTGGCTCAAGCAGCCGGGCGATCACGTCGCCAAGTACGAGCCGCTCGTCGAGGTCATCACGGACAAGGTCAACGCCGAGGTCCCGTCGCCGTTCGAGGGTGTGCTGCGCGAGATCCTGGCCGAGGAAGGCGCCACGGTCCCCAACAACGCCGAGATCGCGGTCATCGAGACGGCCGACGAGGTACCCACGACCCAGGCTGGTCCGGCCGCAGCTCGACCACCGAGTGCCTCGCCCGCCGGCAGTGACGAGCGCAGACCACCCGAGAAGGCCGCGACCGTCGCGACGCCTCCACCGCCGGCCGCCGACCCTGCACCCGCACCAGTAGTCGGCGCCGATCCCGACGCCCGGATGACTCCGGCGGTCCGCCGCCTGCTTCGCGAGCACGACCTGTCCGCCGCCCAGATCGTCGGGACCGGCGGCGGCGGGCGGATCACCCGCGAGGACGTACTCGATGTCGTCGAGTCGATCCGGACGGGCGGGGCCGCGCCTGTCGCGGCGACATCCTCGCCGACCCCGGCCGTCCCCGCCGTCGCGATTTCTCCCGCCGCGCCCGCCAGGACCCCGCCACCATCTCCCGCTCCCGCGGCTGGCACGCCTGTCGTCTTTCCCGAGGGCGCCGACGAAGTCCTGCTGCCGATGACCAGGATGCGCCAGGGGATCGCCGCGCAGATGACCCGGGCGCTCGCCGTCCCGCACGCCTACGTCCACATGGAGGCCGATGTCAGCGGCATGGTCCGGGCGCGCGAAGGCGCCAAGCGCGACTACCAGGCGCGCGAGGGCATCTCGCTCAGCTACGTGCCGTTCGTCATCAAGGCCGCTGTCGACGCCCTCCGGCGATTCCCGACGTTCAACGCCCACTGGACCGAGGCGGGGCTGCTGGCCAAGCGCCACATCCACATGGGCGTCGCCGTCGCCGTCGAGGACGGTCTGCTGGTCCCGGTGGTGCGTGACGTTGACCAGCTCTCGATCGGCGGGCTGAACCGGGCGATCGCCGAGGTCGCCCAACGCGCCCGTGCCGGCAAGCTCCGGGTGGACGACTACGGAGGCAGCACGTTCACGATCGACAACACCGGCTGGCTTGGCTCCAACCTGACGATGCCGATCATCAACGTGCCGGAAGTCGCGATCCTGACCATGGAGGCGATCACCAAGCGGCCGGTCGTTCGAGAGACGCCCGAGGGCGACGTGATCGCCATCCGGCCGATCATGAACATGGTCCTGGCCATCGACCACCGAGCCAACGACGGTGCCGGCGCGGCCGCCTTCCTGCGGGCGATCAAGACCTGGCTGGAGGGGATCGGACCCGAAACGCCGCTCGACTGACTGAGCCGTCGTACACTTCGACGATGGCTCGTGAGCTCCCGATGTTCAGTCCGCCCGGAGGCTCCGGGCACGGTCATCCGGTCGAGCTGTCGACCATTGCCATGGGCGGCGGCCTCGTCGGCGAACCGGCGGCCGACGGCTCGACCGCCCTGCGCCGCCATCCCGACTGGATTCGTTCGCGCCTGCCGTCGGGTGACAACTACCACGAGCTCAAGGGACTCCTCCGCGGCCTGTCGCTGAACACCGTCTGCGAGGAGGCGCACTGCCCCAACATCGGGGAGTGCTGGGACCAGCGCACGGCCACGATCATGATCCTGGGCGACACCTGCACCCGGGCCTGCGGGTTCTGCGCGGTCAAGACCGGACGACCCACCTGGTTCGACGATGACGAGCCTCGACGCGTGGCCGAGGCGATCGGCACCCTCGCCCTGGAGCACGTGGTGGTCACCAGCGTCGCCCGCGACGATCTGCCCGACGGCGGCGCCAGCGTCTTCGCCGAGACGATCCGACAGATGCGCGAGACGTCGCCGGCGATGGGCATCGAGGTCCTGATCCCGGACTTCAATGGCGACGACGAGGCGCTCCAGGTCGTGATGGAGGCGAAGCCGGATATCCTCAACCACAACCTGGAGACCGTCCGCCGGCTCCAGAAGCCGGTCCGCAAGCGCGCTCGCTGGGAGCGCAGCCTGGGCGTCCTCGATCACGCCAAGGCCATGGCCCGCGGGATCGGCTACCGGGTCCACACGAAGAGCTCGCTGATGGTCGGCCTGGGCGAAGATCGCGCAGAGTTGCACGAGGCGTTCTTCGCGTTGCGCGAGGTCGAATGCGACATCCTGACCATCGGCCAGTACCTGCGGCCGTCGCTCCAGCACCTCCCGCTGGAGCGCTACTACCACCCGGACGAGTTCGCCGAGATGAAGGCGGAGGCGCTGGCGCTCGGCTTCAAGCACGTGGAATCGGGCCCCCTCGTGCGCTCGAGCTACCGCGCCCGCGACCAGGTCCCCGGCGCCGAGCTCAGGCGCCTTCGCCGCCAGGCCACCATCGACGCCGAGGGCCGGATCGTCCCGCTGGCGGGCTGACCACGCGTCGCCGATGAGCGCCGACTTCGAGCCGGTCAAGCTCGGGCCGCGCCGCCGGCGGCTCGATCCTGTGGCCGTCGGCGTCGCGGTCGTGGCCGTCGCCCTCATCGTTGCGGTCGTCAAGCCGTGGGGCGACGTGGGGCCCGGTCCTGCGGGCGGCCCATCGCCGGCCCCCGCCTCAGCCAGCCCGAAACCTCCCGCGATCTCGATCCCTGGGGACCTCGTTCCGCCGACCTGGGCTGACGTTCGGTCGGTGATCTCGCGGCGATCGGAATGGGGGATCCGGACCATCGTCATGGGTCCACAGCCAGAGGCACCGCCAGGTACGACGGCCCGATACTCGGAGCGCTGGGTCGCCGCCGATGCGAACCCTCTCGACGGTTTCCCGGGTCGCATCGCCGTCGTCGATGAGCGAGACGGCTCGATTGTCGCCCTGGGTGTCACCTTTCCCCCTGAGCAGGCGCCGCTCGCCCTCAGGATCTGGCGGGTCCGGGCCGTGGCCGAACCCGAATGGATCGACACGCGGCCGGTCGATGTCGTGCCGGCTCGCGGGGCGTACCTGCTGCTTCGGCGGAGCGGCGCGGAGGCCGCCGTCCACTCGTGGGCGCCGGGCCGATATCGGATCGACCTGCTGGCCGGCGGCGAGATCAGGCGGGTCGAACTGCTGATCCGCGACGCCTCCGGGGACCTGCCGGATCCGAAACCGTGGCCCGGCGCTGGCCGCCCGACCACGGCACTGGACGGAGCGTGGTTCGAGGGCCTTCCGGTTGGGCTCTTCGCGCAGGTGGGGCCTGCCGTGGTCCCGCTGGCGTCCAGCGCGGGTCCGGCGCTCGACGAGGCCGGGGCCTGGCTCGACCTGGACCCCGGAGGGACGGGACCAGAGCCCGGGTCGTTCGTGGCCAGATCCTGGCAGCCGCGTGCGACCCGGCTCGGCGTGGTGTTGCCGCCGGCGTCCACCGTCCGATCGGCGGTCCTGCGTCGGCTGGCCCCCTTCGACGACACGACGCGAATCGTCGGAGAGACGACGACCGGCTCCGGGGAGAGCCGTTCGTACGTCGCGTTTGCGCCGGCCACGGGCGCGACGTGGCGCCCCGGCGTCTACGCGATCACGGTGGTCTGGGAGGATGGCGACGGCGCACATGACCGGACCTGGCACGTCGAGCTCCGCCCGGGTCCTGTCTCCGCCGAGCCGGCCCTGCTGTCAGCGACGCGCGCCTGGGCACGCTATGCAGGCGCGGGCGGCGTCCTCCTGGGCACAACCGAATCACGCAACGGAGGACTGGAGGCGACGGCCACCCGACTGGTGCCGATCACGCCCCAGACGGGCACGCGCTACCCGGGCTTGAGCGGGACCGCTGCGATCGGCTGCGGTGGCACCTTCATCCGCGGGCGACCAACGCTGATCGGGTTGGTCGGGCCCGATGGGACGAAGCTGACGCCGGTGGCGTCACGGATCCTCTTCCCGTTCGCCGATGCCGGGCCCCTCCCGATCCTGACAGCCGCCGGCGCGGTCCCGGGCCTCGTCGTGGTCGCGCCGCTCCTCACGGCCGAGTTCGGCGGGCCCGCAGCCTACGGATTCCGCGCCGGGTCGGGCGGGGATGCTCCCGGGTACACGGTCTGCGTCGGGCTGGCACCACCCGCCGGGTGAGCCTCGTCGGCTATCCTGCGGCCATGTCCCGGCTCCTCTCGCGCAAGATCCCGCTCGCGGAGCTCCACTGCCATCTGGGCGGCGCGGTAACGCCGGCGATCATGTGGGGGATCGCTCATTCGCAGGGGATCAAGCTGCCCACGAAGGACTACTGGGAGTTCCGGGACATGATCACGGTCTCGGCCCGGCGCAACCGCTCCTTCGACGGCTACCTCCAGCTATTCCACTGGACGGAGCTGATCCAGAGCTCGCCGCTGGCGGTCGAGCGCTCGGTCTACGAGGTCATCGGCGGCGCCTACCGCAAGAACAACGTGACGACCATGGAACTGCGATTCAACCCGATGAAACGGAACCGGGGCGGTGAGCAGGACCTGGACCACATCATCGCCGCAGCCGTGCGCGGCATGGACAAGGCAAGCCTTGAATACCCGGTCCGGCCCGGTCTCATCTTCTGTCTCGATCGCGCCTTCCCGTACGAGTTGAACGAGATCATCGTCGAGAAGGCGATCGCCTGGCGCGATCGCGGCGTCGTCGGCGTCGATATCGCGGGACCGGAAGCGTCCACCTTCCGGGTGGCAGACTATCGACGGCTCATGCGGCGAGCCCGCCAGTACGGCCTCGGGATCACCGTCCATACCGGCGAGGCGGGGCCGGTCGAGGAGGTCGCCCGGGTCGTCGAGCTGCTCGAGCCAGATCGGATCGGCCATGGGGTCAAGGCGGCCTACGATCCCCGTGCGATGACCATGATCCGCGAGCGCGGGATCGTCCTCGAGATCTGTCCGACCTCCAACCTGAACACCCGGGTCGTCTCGGGTTGGGACGAATTCCGCTGGATCTTCGATACGTTGCGACGCAACGAGGTCCGCTTCACGATCAACACCGACGGTCCGGAGTTGCTGAAGACCTACATCCGCGATGAGATGGCCCAGCTCGGGCGACTCGGGATCCTGTCGGTGGCCGACCAGGAGACCGCCGCCGAGACGGCGCTGGCCGCGTCGTTCGTTCCGAACGTCTCCGACGTCCCGGCACCCCGACTGCAGCCCGCCTCACGTGGCGCCGTGGAGCGCGAGGAAGCCTAGCCGACCGGGTCAGCCCCGGCTGAGCGCCGTCGGTCGCCGGCTCGCTCGGTGATCCGGTACGAGCAGCATCGGTCGCCTGAGGCGATGTGCTGCTCGCGCACGACCTCGGCGCCGAGGATCTCGGTGAAGAGTTCGAGCTCGGCCTGGCAGGCGGCCGGCGAGCCCGCCGCGACGTGGAAGATGGCGCAGTTGTGCTCCTCGAGCCGGACCGTCCCGTCATCGCTCAAGGTGGTCTCCGCGAGATAGCCGTTGGCGGTCTGGATCACGGCCAGCTCCCGCACCCGGTCGAGCAGCGGGGCACCGTCGCTCAGGCGGTCCGCGAGGTCCTCGCGGAACCGGGCGCCCAGCTGGCGGCGGCGTGCCGCGAAGACCTGTTCGAGCAGGTCGTCGCCACCGATGGCTTCGATCGCGGCGAGCAGCCCGGCTGCCAGCCCGTCGTAGTTCGCCGGGAAGAGGTCCTGGGCATCGGGCGTGATGTCGTAGAGGTGCCGCGGGCGCCCGACCCCATGGCGCACGGTCCGGTGGCTGACCAGGTGAGCCGCCTCCAGCGCCCGGAGCTGCTGGAGCACCCCGGTCCGGCTCGCCCCGAGGTGGGTCGCCAGCTGGTCGGGTGAGCTCGGGCCGTCGATGCGGAGGCGGAGCAGGAGGTCGCGGCGAAGGCTGGAGGCGCCGTTCTGCCCGTTGGTCGGAGGCGGCGAGAATCGGAAGTCCACGGCGGCCGACACCAGGGGCTCGGGCATGGCGACAGGCTAGCACCGGCGCCCGCGAGGTGCCGTCCGGTGTAGGCTCCCGCGATGGACCTGGACCTTCCCGCCGAGCATGGGCTCCTGCGCGACACGATCCGCGACTTCATGGACACCGAAGTGGCGCCGATCGTCGACGAGCACGAGCGAGCGCGACGCTTCCCGAACGAGCTGGTCCGGCGCATCGGCGAACTGGGCTGGCTCGGGATCCCGATCCCCGAGGACGAAGGCGGCGCTGGCCTCGACACCCTCGCCTATGCCGTCGCGATCGAGGAGATCGGTCGAGTCTGGGGGTCGCTCGGGCTGATCGTGGCCGCCCATACGAGTCTCGGATGTGGGCCGCTCCACCTCGCCGGCTCGCCCGAACAGAAGCAGCGCTACCTGGTTCCGATGGCCAGCGGCCAGGTGATCGGCGCCTACGGCCTGACCGAGCCGGGGGCCGGCAGCGACTCGGGCGGGACCCGGACGACCGCCCGCCTCGAAGACGGCGCCGACGGTGGCACCTGGGTGATCGATGGCGGGAAGCGCTTCATCACCAACGCCGGGCAGGCCGGCACCTACATCATCAGCGCGCGGACCGGCTTCCGCGACGACGGCTCTCCCGAGATCAGCGCCTTCATCGTGCCCGCCGACGCGCCCGGGTTCAGCGTCGGGCGGCTCGAGGAGAAGCTGGGACTGCATGCCTCCGCCACCGGCGAGCTGGTCTTCTCCGGCGCCAGGATCCCGGCCTCGAACCTGCTGGGCGAGCGCGGCGACGGCTTCAGGACCTTCCTGCGCGTCCTCGACGGCGGACGGATCAGCATCGGGGCGTTGGCGGTGGGGCTGGCGCAGGCTGCGCTCGACGCGTCCATCCCCTATGCCCGGACCCGTGAGCAGTTCGGACGGGCGATCGGGACGTTCGAGGGCGTGGCCTTCATGATCGCCGACATGGCGACCGAGATCGAGGCTGCACGCCAGCTGGTCTGGCGGGCCGCCTGGCTCAAGGACCAGGGCCGCGACTACGGGTTGGCGGCGGCGCAGGCCAAGCTCTTCGCGTCCGAGGTCAGCTCACGTGCGACCAATGCGGCGATCCAGATCCACGGCGGCTACGGCTACGTCACCGAGTATCCCGTCGAGCGCTTCTTCCGCGATGCGAAGCTGACCGAGATCGGGGAGGGGACCAGCCAGATCCAGCGCCTCGTGATCGCCCGAAGGATCCTCGGCCTGCGCGTCGTCTGAGGGTCGCCGCCGGCCTCCTTCCCGCCGGAGAACGCCGCACTGGAGAACGCCGCACCGGAGAACGCCGCACCGGAAGTCGATTCCGCGATAGTTCCAGCCAAACGGCACGACCAACCGGAACTGCGCGGCCGACGATGGCGACCCCCTGTCGGCGCCGCGTGACGACCGCGACCGCGCGACCGGGACCGCGCGACCGGGACCGCGCGACGACCGGGACCGCGACCGCGCGACGACCGCGACCGCTGCCGAGTTGGCGAGTCCTGGGTCATCCCGGTTGATCGGCAGCCAAGCGGCGGCTGGCATGATCACCCACCTCGACCAGAGGCCCGGCTCGGCGGGAGATCGTGCTCATCAGCGAGACGCCGCCGGCCGGGTGCCGGGGAGGAGCAAGTGCCGAGACGAAACGGTCCGGGGATCGAACTCCTTGCCGATCCGACCCGGCGACGGCTGGTGGCCGCGCTCGCGTTGCGACCCAGGAGACCATCGAGCCTCGCACTGGAGGTTGGCCTCAGTCGCCCTGCGACATCGCGTCAGCTGCGTCTGCTCCGCGATGCGTGCCTCGTTCGGTCCTCCCGATCGATGACCGATCGGCGGGCGCTCCTGTTCAGCATCGAGCCGCGCAACCACGGACAGATCACCGCGTGGCTCGCCGGCACCGAGATCGGCCGGCCGACCACGAGGATGATTGACGCGGGGTGGGCTGATGAGCCGTGATCTGCTGATCCGTGCGCGACGCCTCCGCCCCTCCACGATCGCCGCCATCCGAGCATATCGACGATCGTTTCGCATGGTTGGAACCATCGGCGAATCGACGTCTGCGAAGATCGGTTCCCGCGCCCACGCTGGCGACGGGCCACATCAGGCGTCGGCGCACCGGTTCGATCGCCTCGCGCCGGACCCAGCCCCCGCTCTCCCTAGTCCCCGCTGCCTGCCGCCGTCGCCAATCCGTATCGCAGGGCTTTCTCGAACTCTGGTCCCCACGGTCCCTGGCTCGCCACGACGAACGGCGATTGCTCCAGGGTCTCGAAGGTCGCAGGGTCGCTGATGAAGCTGGCGGCGCACGCGTCGATGGAGGCGCGCAGCCGCTCGAACGCCTCCCGGTTGCGGAAGATGTAGAGGTAGATGCGAACGTTGTCCGACTGATCGAGCCCCTTGGCGTCGAACGCTATCGCCGTCGGCGTCAGGACCGGATCCGCGCAGCCGGCATCGCCCGAAACGAAGCGATCGACGCTGAGGCCGCGCTTCGCCAATTCGGCGGTGATGCCGGCGAAGTCGGCGGGCGTCGGTGCCGGTGGGGTGACCGACACGAGACTGCAGGCGCCGAGCAGCAGCGCGCAGAGAGAGACGGCGAGGAGTGGTCGGGAAGCGATGGCCGCACGACGAAGGGGCATCCGGGGAGGCTAGCACCGCCGGACCCATCTCGCGGACGGTGGCGTTCAACGATGGCGGGCGCGGCGCTTGGCTTCACGCAGTCGCTCGAGCGTGTCAGGGCCGGCGGCCGGTTGCGACGGCCGATCCTGGGTCGGCGGCGGCGGAGCAGACAGGGCGGGCGGGGCGGAGGGCGACGCGGTCTCTGCTGCCGGCCGAGTCGGCTCCGGACGGGTCTGGTCGCAGCAAGGACGCCTCGGCCCACCCGAAAGTTGCACGGTCGCAGGCGTTGGCGCGGCGGCTATCGTACGATGCGGAGGTCCCGTGAGCCGTCGGCCAGCGTGCCGCATCCTGAGGGTCCTGTGCCCGAGATCCGCCCCTTCCGTGCGCTCCGTTTCGATACCGCGAAGATCGCCGACCCGGCGCTCGTCGTCGCGCCGCCGTACGACGTCATCGATGAGGCTGAGCGTCAGCGGCTGCTGGCCCGCCACCCGGCCAACGTCGTCCGCCTGGACCTGCCCAGCCCGGAGAGTGGCGATGAGCCCGACGACCGCTATCGCCGGGCTGCCCGGACGCTCGCTGCGTGGCGCTCGGACGGGACGTTGCACAAGGATCCGCATCCGTCGGTCTACCTCTACGAGCAGACCTACCGGGTGCCCGGTTCAGAGGTGTCGCGGACACAGCACGGCTTCTTCGCCCGGCTTCGCCTGGAGGCGTTCGGACCTGGTTCCGCGGTGCTTCCCCACGAACGGACCCTGGCCGGCCCCAGGGAGGACCGCTACAAGCTGCTCCGCGCCACCGGGGTCAACACCAGCCCGGTCATCGGGCTCTACGACGACCTCGACGGCACCGCCGCGGCGGAGCTCGAGGCAAGGACGACGACCGCCGCGGACCTGGACCTGATCGATGACGAGGGGGTCCGCCATCGTCTCTGGGCATTGCCCGCGGACGGCGACGCCGCGGCAGACGTGGCGCCGCTCCTGGCTGCAGCATCGCGCGGGCCGATCACGATCGCGGATGGACATCACCGCTACGAGACGGCGCTGCGCTATCGCGACGAGCGGCGGATGACCCGGTCGTGCGAGGAGGACCCGGCCTTCGACTACATCCTGACCCTCTTCCTGGAGGCGACAAGGCAGCCGCTGACCGTCCTGCCGACGCACCGGATCGTGCGTGGCCTGGGCGACGCCGGGGTCGCCGAGCTCAGGGATGGCCTGGACCGACTGTTCGAGGTCCGTCGCGGCGTGGCTGCTGGCGAGCTCCGCGAAGCCTTCGAGCCGATCGGGCTGGCTGAAGGCGGCGCCGGGCGGTTCGGGCTCTGGATGCGGTCGGGTGGAGCACTGCTCACGGCGAGGCGGGACGCGTTCGAGCCGCATCTGCCGACGGGTGGGGCGGCGCTGCGGAGCCTGGACGTGACCCTGCTCGGCGTCGCGCTCGAGCGCCTCGCCGGGATCGATGCCGAAGCCGTCGCCGGAGGCGCGATCGACTACACCAAGTCGGCTTCGGAGGCGATCACGCGGGTCGACGCCGGCGCCGACGGAGCTGACGTGGTCTTCCTGCTGGAGCCGACGCCGGTGGCCGCCATCCTGGCCGTGGCTCGCGACGGCGACGTCATGCCCCAGAAATCGACCTACTTCCATCCCAAGGCCCTGACCGGCCTGGTCATCAATCCACACGAGTGGTGACACGCATGTCCGAGACGACCCCCGAGCAGTTCCGCGCCCGAGCGCAGCTCCCGTCATCCAACGGCCGGCCGATCCGCAAGGACGAGATCGAACTCGAGGAGCGCGGCGTCTACATCGAATCGTGGCTGCCCGAACGACGAACGCGCCGCAGGCCGCTCCTGTTCGTCCACGGAGAGCTCGGAGGCTCGTGGACGTGGGAGCGCTACCTCGGCTATTTCGCGTCGCGCGGCTGGGAGGGTCACGCCCTCAACCTGCGCAATCACTACTGGTCGCAGACCGCGGACCCGGCCACGCTGTCATTCGAGACCTACACGGAGGACGTGGTCGCGGCCCTGGAGCGGTTCGGGTCGGGTGTGGTCCTGGTAGGCCACGGGATGGGCGGCCTGCTGGCACTCAAGGCGATCGAGCGCATGCCGGTCTCGGGACTGGTCCTGCTCAGCGCCGAGCTGCCTCGCGACCTGCGCCCGCCGGCCAGACAGCATGAGCTGCGCGACATCCCCGAGGCCTATGGCCGCGCGCTCATCGGCTGGGAGACGCTCCCCGAACGCCTGCTGCGTCGTGATCGCGACCTGACGCTGGCGGATGTCCTGCGCATCCAGCACATGCTCGGCCAGAAGCCGCACGAGGCCGGCGCCGCTCGGCGACAGATGGTCTCCGGCGTGCCGATCGACCGGCGCAACCTCGCCGACATCCCGGTCCTCGTCGTCGGCGGAGGCCTGGACCGGGCCGTTCCGATCGCCGGTTCCGAGCGACTCGCCGAGTGGCTCAGCGCGACCTACGAGCCGTTCGCCGCCCATTCGCACTACGGGCTGGTGCTCGGGGAGACCAGTTACCAGCAGGTCGCGGAGTCGGTCCGCAACTTCCTCGAGGCGAACCGGCTCTAGTCGGTCGTTTGATGGTCGCGCCGGGGCGCTGCTATCATGCCGACCGGCCCGGGCGGTCTCCCGCCGGGCAGACGGGGCCGCATTCGTCTAGAGGCCCAGGACACCGCCCTCTCAAGGCGGAGATCACCGGTTCGAATCCGGTATGCGGTACCAATCTCGCCCTCTTCGGCCCTGCCGTTCATCGCCGTCGCTCGCTCTGCGTACGCATGGTTCGGCCGATCATCCGCCATTGCGGTCAGAGCCTGGGGCCCGAGGTCGTGCCGCGACTACTCGGACGAGCGTCCCGGACGTACGGCGAGGACGATGACCAGGGCACCGAGAACGATGAACCCGATCGGCCACCAGAGATGCCAGTCGAATGACGGCACGAACTCGCGAACGAGGAAGAAGCCACCGACCATGATCAGGATCAACCCGGCCAGCAGCCCGCCATTGCCGGAAGGTCTCGAATCCCGCCGGGCGCGTCGGGCGGCCCGCCTGGCCTCTCGCTCGGTCGCCCAGTAGGCGCCCGTCGGCGCCCGTCGGCGGACCGATCGGCGAGGCGTCGGACGTGCCGGGTGCCCCGGGCGTGGGCGGCTCGGATCCCGGCGTCCCGCCGCGCTCACTGACCGCGGGGCCGGTCGGTGTCCGGGTTTCAGAGCCCGCCGGTGCCTCCGGGACGACGATCGCCATCACGATGTAGACCACGAAGGCGATCCCGCCGGTGAAGATCGCGAGCATCGCCCAGAGGATCCGGACAAGCGAAGGGTCGGCATCGAGTGTCTCCGCCACCCCAGCTGCGACGCCGGCGAGCATCCGAGCGTCACGTGATCGGTACAGTCATTCAGTCACCGCAGCCACCCTCCGGATCAAGTGAGAAGGAGCCCACGTTCGCGCGGGTATCGAGATCGATCTGGACCGCCGAGCCATCGAAGCCCGGCGTCTCCCAGACGGAGCCGTTCCTGATCAGCCCGTGGCCTTCATAGTCGTAGTTCGAGATGATGCTCTGGCCGGTCCGCAGCCGCAACGCGGCTCCCGGCGGGACGCACAGGTTGACGGTTCCGGCATTGGCCTCGATCGAACCATGCGTGGACAGGTTCGGCCGGGTCAGCTCCAGCGCTCCCGCGTTGAGACCGATCTCCAATCCGTCGAGCTCCCGCACGGAACTCAGATCGGCGCTGATCGAGCCGGCGTTCAGGTCAAGCTTCAGGCGACCCACCATCGCCTGACCCAGCGCCATCGTCGCGCTGCCGGCGTTGACTTCCAGATCGAGGTCCAGCCGGACGGTGTCGGGAAGCGTGACCCGCCACCTCTCGCGGTCGCCCAGCGCGTCGAACGGTCCGACGTCGCTGTCGCGCGATCGCACGCTGACGGAACCGCTCCCTGCCTCCACGATCGGGCCCGTGCCGTCACGGCTCTGACCCTCGGCGTGCCACCCGTCGCCCGGCCCGACGGCCACGTTGACGTCGCCACAGTCGAGCTGGAGCCGGACGGTCCCGGACGGCTGGCTGAACGAACCGTCGCGGGCGGGGAAGGCGGTGTTGCCACTGGTCGGACCGCACGGTCCAGCGAAGCCCTGGACGCCGCCGCTCAGCAACCCGCCGACGATCAGACCGAAGGTGCCGGCGACGACGAGGCCTCCGAGGGATGCCAGCCGGGTCCGAGTCAGCAGGAGACCTGCGCCCATGCCGATCAGGATCAGCGGCCACAGGCTAGCGAGACTGCGGATCTGCTCAGTCGTCACGTATCCGGCTCGGACTGCCAGCGGAACGGCTCCGGCGAGCAGAAGGAAGACGCCCCACCCGAGGAACCCACGGTCGATGCGCACGTCGCGAAGGTAGCGAGCCGGCTCGGCGCCCCCCAAGGGCCGGATGTCACGATTCGGAAGTGACCCCCGACCAGCCCGGCGTTCCGGCCTGTGCTAGCCTCGGGCACGGGATCGGCATCTGTCGGGGCGGATCACCACCGGGACGGAGGGTCGGATGCGACTGAGCGAGTGGCAGGCAGGGACTCCCCATCGCGACTCGATGGTCGCCAAGGTGCTCGGTCCGGTGCATGACGCGCTGGAGTTGCTCGGCGCCATTGCGGACCCGGATTGCTGGATCGTCTGGGGCGACGACCCCGGGGTTCGCTGGACGGTCCTGGCCCCCACCGCGGCGGGACTGGTCCAGGTCAACGTGCGGGTCAACGTCCCGGGTGAGGGCCCGCGAGCTTCCGGCAAGCTGACTCGCTGGCACCGGGTCCAGATCGGAGAGCTATCGGTCGAGATCCAGGGCGGTCACCGCCTGCTCACCTTCCAGGTCGAATCCCATCTGATCCACGCCGCGGACGCCGCGGCCGACGCGGCCGGCGCCTTCGCCGACGCGTTCTTCGCGGCGATGGATGGGCGCGCGGTCGGGCCGAAGGCCGCCGATGTCATCGAGCTCTCAGGTCCGAAGGCGACCGAACCCTGATCAGTCCCTGGCGTCGAACCCTCCGCTACTGGATCGCGCGGATCGCGGTCGCGGCCCTGACCCGGGCCTACCTGCGCATCGGCATCCACGATCGCGACCGACTGCCGCGGGGACCGGCGATCTACTGCTTCAATCACCTGGGCTGGTCCGATCCGTTCGTGCTGATGGCGGTCCTGCCATTTCGGCCGCGGCTCTTCTTCTTCGGGCCGAAGGAGGAAGACATGGCGGCCGGCGGGCGGAACCGGATCATGGGCTGGACCGGCACTCCCATCCCGTACAAGCCCGGCAAGGACGACCTGCTCGGGGCGACGCGCCGGGTCGGTGCGGTCGTTGCGACGGGCGGCGTCGTGGCGATCGCCGGCGAAGGTCGGATCCACGCCTCGGAATCCGAGCTCTGGCCGCTCAGCGACGGCGCTGCCTATTTCGCCTTGCGCAGCGGGATCCCGATCGTGCCGCTGGCGATCAACGGCACGAGCTGGCTGTCGTTCCGCGGGCGGGTCACCGTTCGGGTGGGGGAGCCGCTGCCTGTCCAGGGGCGCCCCACGCGGGAGGCCGTCACGGCCCTGACCCAGCAGACGTGGGAGGCGCTCCATGCTCTGGTCCGCGATGCCCCGGAGGTCCAGGTGCCTGGTCGCTTCGGGCGCTGGTTCACGGAGCGTTTCAACGAGTGGCCCGAGGGTTCGCGAGAGGCGACCCTGGCAGCCGGTGCACACCACCGAGTCCAGGGCGGCTGACCACCTCGTCTGGCATACTTCGACCGGTCCAGACGACGCAGGAGGGATCGTGGGAGCGACCGGTCTGTCGGGAGATCCGACCGAGTATCGAGCACGCCTCGCCGAACAGAGCGACGAACAGATCGACGCCTGGGCGGCCGAGTTGATGCGCGACATCGCGATCCGCCGGGGGGTCGTCCGGGTCGTCGATGACTTTCGTCGCACCGCCGGGCTTGACGAGCGAGGATTCGAACGGGTGTTCGCTTCTGGTGGTGGACCACCCGCCGTCGTCGGGCGCGACGCGGCTGGCCGGCTGATGGTGCCGGCGATCACCCTGCACGCCCTTGTGCCGGGGATCAGGTCGCAGGTCGGCGACGGACGAGAGCGGCTGATCGCCTACCTGGCAGCGAACTTCGCGGAGATCGTCTACGTCTGAGGCGCCCCCGGCGCCCGCCCGATCGATCGCCGGCACGGTCGGAGGCCTCGTTCGCCTCGTCCATCCGTTCCCGTCGCTGCTCGATGGCGCGGCGACGATCGCCATCGCGCTCGTCGCCGGCGCGGACCCGCTGACAGCGGCGCGTCTGGGAGCTTCGATGGTCGCCCTGCAGGCGTCGATCGGCGCGCTCAACGACGTGATCGACGCCTCGTCGGATGCGGGCCGGAAGCCCGGCAAGCCGATTCCGGCCGGCCTGCTCACCAGCCGGACAGGACGTGCCGTCGTGGTGATCGGTGCCGGCCTGGGCCTCGCCCTGGCGACCCCGTCCGGCCCTGGGCTGCTCGCGCTGGCCGGCCTCGGTCTGGTCATCGGGTATGCCTACGACCTCGCGGCGAAAGGAACGGCCTGGTCATGGGTGCCGTTCGCGGTCGGGATCCCGCTCCTTCCGGTCTTCGGCTGGTTCGGGGCGACGGCGCGCCTGCCGGCGCCGTTCTCGATCGTGCTGCCGGCGGCGGTCCTCACGGGTGCCGCCCTGGCGATCGCAAACTCGAGGGCGGACCTGGAGCGCGACGCGGCGGCCGGCCTCGACTCGGTGGCCAACCGACTCGGTCCGGCCCGCGCCTGGTCCGTCCCGGCGGTGTTGCTGGCGGTCGTGGTTCTCGTGGCTCTTGTGTCACTCTGGCTCGAGGGCGGGCCACCGGTCGCCATGGGCTCCGCGATCGGCGCCGGTCTGGTCATCGGGGCCGGGGTCGGCTGGGCGCACGCGCCGACCTCGCCACCGGCACGACGCGAGCGCGCGTGGGAGATCCAGGCCGTCGGCGTGGCGCTGCTGGCCGCCGCCTGGCTCGCCGGGGTCAGGGACCTCGGATAGGGGAGCAGGCCGCATCGCGGATCAGTAGTCGGGGTTGTCGCTCCGAACGATGGCGATCGCGTTTTCCAGCTTGAGCTTGGCGATCGTGAGGTACTTGGCCAGGTTGGACCGGTCGGTCGATGGCAGCGAGTCCCGGAACTCCGCGCTGCGCAGGACTGCGACGAGGTTCTCGACCGCATCGGCGAGATCCTGCTTGGCGTTGACCAGCGAGTCGTCGGAGATCGTCAGCGCCGGTCGTGTCTTTTCGATCCAACCGCCGTCACCTGTGCCCTCGGGGTTCGATGAGGTGGTCGTGGCCAGCGGCGGCACACCAGCGGCGTCCAGCGTGGCCGTGGCGGATCGCGTCCGCCGGCCCTCGATCTTGTCGCGCAGCTTCAGCAACGTCAGCTCGCCGCGTGCGACCTGGGCCGCCAGGCGGCGACGCTTCCGCGGATCCTCGACCTTCATCAACTCGTACGCATGGGAGAGGCTGTCCTTGCGCAAAGACACGAGTTCGCGGATCTCCGGGGGTGCATCGGCGAGCCGGAGCCGGTTCTCGAGATAGCCCTTGTCCTTGCCGAGCTTGTCGGCGAGCTTGCGGATGCTGTAACCATGCTGGCGGATCATCCGGTCGAACATCGCCGCTTCATCGAGTGGCGTGAGATCCTCGCGCTGGAGGTTCTCGATGATCGAGATCTCGAGCGACGTGTCGTCGTCGATCTCCTCGATCATCGCCGGGATCGTATCGAGGCCGGCCAGCTTGGAGGCGCGCCAGCGCCGCTCGCCGGCGACGATCTGGTAGGTGTTCGGCCCGCGCGGTCGAACCAGGATCGGCTGGAGGACACCGTGCTCACGGATCGAAGCGGCAAGTTCATCGAGCGCGTCCTGCTCGAAGACCATCCGCGGTTGCTCCGGGTTCGCTTCGATCCGAGCGATGTGCACGACGCGCACGCCGATCGAGCGGGTGGGGCCTTCGCGCGAAAGCAGGCTGACGATCGCCGGTGAGAGTTCGCGATCTTCGGAGAGACGGCGGGCGGCCGCAGCGCGGAAATCAGTTCTGGCCAAGGTCGATCACCTCACGAGCAAATTCGCGATAGGTGCGCGCGGCGTCGCTGCTGCTGGCATACGACGTGATCGGGCGACCGACAAGGGGAGCCTCGCCGAGCTTCACGGTATTGCGCACGATGCTGTTGAAGACGTAATGGTCACCCACGACATGCAGCTCATCCAGCATGTCGCGGGCAAGATTGGTCCGACCGTCGTAGAAGGTCGGCAGCAGGCCCAGGATCCGCAAGTCGCGATTCAGCTTGAGCCGGATCGCATTGATGACCTTGACCAGGTTGTTCAGGCCCTTCATCGCGTAGTACTGCGTCTGGACGGGGATGATCACCCCGCTGGCCGCCACCAGGCCGTTGACTGTCAACAGGCCAAGGTTCGGCGGGCAGTCGATGAGGACGTAGTCGTAGACCGAGATGTGTCCGTCCAGCATCTCACGCAGGATCTGCTCGCGACCCAGGGCGGTGAACAACTCGCCCTCGGTGGAGGCGAGATCGATGTGCGCCGGAGCGACGTCGATCCCGGCGATCTCGGTCGGCAGGATGACCTCGGTCATGGACGAGCGTCCGTCGGCGAGGACGTCGGCCATCGAATGCTCGACGGTATTGAGATTGATGCCGAGGCCGACGGTGAGATTCGCCTGCGGATCCATGTCGATACAGAGGACGCGGTAGCCGTTCTCCGCGAGCGCGCCGGCGAGATTGATCGCCGTCGTCGTCTTGCCCACGCCGCCCTTCTGGTTGGCGATCGCGATCACATTTGGCACCAGGGCATCACCTCGGATGTGGAACGCGGATTGACGGAGCGGGCTCAGGATGCCGCGCGTCCCGCCATGCTACCCCTTCAGCTCGGTTCGCGGCGACCCTGGTTATCCACACGCTTTGCGAGTTGTTCACCGAATCTGTGGATATCCGCGACCGTTGCGACGGGGTCACGCGCCAGTGCATTGCTGCATCTGAACGCTGCTCCGCTGGGAAGCCGCGCGACTATGATGGGTTCCCGTCTTTGCGCAAGGACAGCTGGAGGCTCGACTGGCGGTGTCGACCAATGAAGAACGACTGAGCCGTCTTGACCGGATGCGAGCCGAGGCACGACTGGGCGGCGGCGCCGTCCGCATCGAGCAGCAGCACGAGCGCGGGAAGCTGACGGCGCGCGAGCGCCTGGATCTGCTGCTCGATCCCAGTTCGTTCGTCGAGCTCGACGCGTTCGTCACCCATCGAGGCACCGAATTCGGTCTCGCCGAGACCCACATCCTGGGTGATGGCGTGGTGACCGGACATGGGACCATCGCGGGGCGACTCGTGTTCGTCTTCAGCCAGGACTTCACGGTCTTCGGCGGCTCGCTCTCCGAGGCATACGCCGAGAAGATCTGCAAGGTCATGGATCTGGCGATGAAGGTCGGCGCACCGTTGATCGGGCTCAACGATTCCGGCGGCGCCCGGATCCAGGAGGGGGTCGCCTCGCTTGGCGGCTATGCGGAGATCTTCCTGCGCAATGTGCTTGCCTCTGGCGTCGTACCGCAGATCTCGGTCGTGATGGGGCCATGTGCCGGCGGTGCCGTCTACTCGCCGGCGATGACCGACTTCACGATCATGGTCGAAGGCACCAGCTACATGTTCGTGACCGGACCGAACGTGGTGAAGGCGGTGACCCACGAAGAGGTCGATGCCGAATTCCTCGGCGGTGCGCTGACCCACACGACCAAGAGCGGCGTCGCCCACCTGGCGGCGCGCGACGAAGCCGAGGCGCTCGACGCCGTGCGAAGGATCCTGGCCCACCTTCCCCAGAACAACCTGGCCGAACCGAGACGCGTCGAGACGCAGGATCCCTCGGATCGGATGGACCTGGCCCTTGACGGCATCGTGCCGGACGATCCGCGCCTGCCGTACGACATGCACGACGTTCTGGGCAGAGTCGTGGACGACGGCGCGTTCCTGGAGATCCAGCCGGGCCTGGCCCCGAACATCCTGATCGGTTTCGCGCGTCTGGGCGGTCGGAGCGTCGGCATCGTGGCCCAGCAGCCGGCGATCCTGGCGGGCGCGCTCGACATCGACGCCTCCATCAAGGCGGCGCGATTCGTCAGGACCTGCGACTGCTTCAACGTCCCGGTCGTCACGTTCGTGGACGTCCCTGGATTTCTGCCCGGTGTCGCGCAGGAGCATGGCGGGATCATCAGGCACGGTGCGAAGCTCCTGTATGCCTATTGCGAGGCAACGGTCCCGAAGATCACGGTCATCACCCGCAAGGCCTACGGCGGTGCGTACGACGTCATGAGCAGCAAGCACATCCGAGGGGACATGAACTTCGCCTGGCCTACCGCCGAGATCGCGGTGATGGGTGCCGACGGTGCGGTCAGCATCATCTTCAAGGATGCGATCGCTGCCGCAGACGACCCGGTCGCAGAGCGGCAGCGACTGGTTTCCGAATACGAGGCCGAGTTCGCGCACCCCTACATCGCAGCCGCGCGTGGCTACGTCGACGATGTCATCAAGCCCTCGGAGACGCGGCCCCGGTTGATCCGGGCGCTGGAGGTCCTGGCCGACAAGCGCGACACGAATCCGCGGAAGAAGCATGGCAACATCCCGCTCTGATCCAGGACGTGGACAACGGCAGTCGCCGGGAGCGTCTTTGCACAAAGACGGCCGGCATCAGGCCACAGGCAGGTGAGCGCGCCCTTCCGCCGGGTGCTGATCGCCAACCGCGGTGAGATCGCGGTTCGGATCATCCGCGCCTGCCACGAGTCGGGGATGGAAGCGGTAGCGGTCTACAGCGACGCAGATGCTGCAGCGCAACACGTCCGGATCGCCGACGTCGCGGTCCGGATCGGGCCGCCGCCAGCAGCCGAGAGCTACCTGCGGATCGAGGCGATCGTCGCGGCGGCGCTCGACACCGGTGCCGAGGCCATCCACCCGGGCTACGGCTTCCTGGCCGAGCGCGCCGCCTTCGCGCGGGCCGTCGAGGATGCCGGTCTCGTCTTCGTCGGTCCTCCGTCGGGCGTGATCGACGCCCTCGGGGACAAGCTGCATGCTCGCCGCACGGCCCGTGACGCCGGGGTCACCGTGGTGCCCGGGACGCTGGAGCCGGCGCCCGTCGAGCGGCCCGATCAGGTCGCCGCGATCCTCGCCCAGGCCGATCGGATCGGTTACCCCTTGCTGGTCAAGGCCGCCGCCGGGGGAGGTGGCCGCGGGATGCGACGGGTCGTCCGTGCCGCGGACCTGCCTTCGGCGCTGGCGGACGGGTCGCGGGAGGCAGCCTCGGCATTCGGTGACGGGTCTGTCTACCTGGAGCGCGAGATCGTTCCGGCGCGGCACATCGAGGTCCAGTTGCTGGGGGATCAGACCGGCCGGGTCGTGGCCATCGGCGAGCGCGACTGCTCGCTGCAGCGCCGGCACCAGAAACTCGTGGAGGAGGCTCCGGCGCCGGGCCTCACGGTCGAGGAGCGCCGCACGCTCCACGGCCTCGCGGTGCGCGTAGCGGGCGCCGCCGGTCTCCGCAACGCCGCGACCGCGGAGTTCCTGCGATCACCTGATGGGGCGTTCCTCTTCCTCGAGGTGAACACGCGCCTGCAGGTCGAGCACGGCGTCACTGAGCTCGTCTCCGGGCTTGACATCGTCCGTGAGCAGTTCTCGCTGGCCGCCGGTCGCCCGCTCTCCGATCAAGCGCTGGCCGCCGCCGCGCGCGCCGCGGAGCCGGCCGGTCACGCCATCGAGGTCCGGATCGCCGCCGAGGATCCGTCGCGCGAGTTCACGCCGACGCCGGGCCGGATCCGCCGCTGGGTGATGCCCGCCGGCCCGGGGGTTCGGGTTGACACGGCGATCGAGAACGGCGACCGGGTTCCACCCGAGTACGACAACCTGATCGCCAAGATCATGGTCCACGCCGGCGACCGCGACGCCGCGATCCGCCGATTACGGCGAGCCCTGGACGAGACCGAGATCGCCGGGATCCAGACCACGTTGCCGTTCCATCGGTTCGTCGCCCGGAGCGACTCGTTCGCGGCTGGCGACCTGTCGACCGGTTGGGTGGGGGAGCAGTGGGACGGCATGACCTCGTTCGGGCGCGCTGTCCGGGTCGCCCAGCTCGCGGCCGGTCTTGACGCTCTGGCCACCGAGCTCGTCAGCGCGACCACCATCGCCGGGCCGGTAGCCGGTGCCGGCGACGGTGGCGGGCCCGGCATCGCGTCCGGCATCGCGTCCGGCTCGATCCGCTCGGTGGCCGGAGTCGATGGGCACTGGGCCCGATCCGGGCGCGAGGCGGCGACGGACCGCTGGCCGGCATGAGCCGCCACGTCGCTCCGGTCGAGGGCGGGGAAGTCCAGCCCGCTCGCCAGCCGGCCCGAGACATCGATCCGCGCGCGGTCCGGGTGGCCGTGACGTCCGTGTCGGCCCGACCGGAGACCGGGCCGGTCGTGGTCGAGCCGTCGCCGGAGGCGCGCGACGGGCTCGTCGTGGTCGATGGCCGGTCGCTCGAGGTTCGCCTGGACCGCCCGGATGGCGTTCACGGCGTGCTGGTCGAGGGTTCCCGCGACGGCGCCACGCGCTCCCCGGTCGTGCTGATGCCACTGGAGCGGGCCGCCGATCCAGCCACCGGGACGGTTCGTCGCGAGGTGATCGTCGACGGCTGGCGGGTCGAGGTCGAGATCGAGCAGGAGCGCCGCGCTGAGCTGCGCGATCGCGCCCGGCGAGGTCGGGGAGAGGCCGCGCGGGGCGGCCCGACCGAGGTTCGAGCCGCCATCCCGGGCCGCGTCGTCGCCCTTTCGGTCGCGCCCGGTGACGCTGTCAGGGCCGGGCAGCAGCTCCTGGTCGTCGAGGCGATGAAGATGCAGAACGAGCTACGAGCGCCCCGGGACGGGATGGTCGCCCGCGTCGCGGTCGGCACAGGCGAGACCATCGAACTGGGAGACCTGTTGGTGGTGCTCGAATGAGCCAGAGCGAACGACGTGGACACCCGCCGCGCCCGATCGGCGAGGGTGAGGATCCGGGTCGCGACCACTGGCGGGAGTTCGTCCGCGCGAAGGCCCTGGGCAGCGCCCCCGAGCGGCGGGATCCCTTCGAGACCTCATCCGGCATCCGTGTCCGCGACCTCTACACGCCGGCGGATATCGCGGGTCTGGACGAGGAGCGCGACCTTGGCCGGCCCGGGGAGTACCCGTTCACCCGTGGCGTCCAGCCGACGATGTACCGGAGCCGCCTCTGGACGATGCGCCAGTACGCCGGCTTCGCGACCGCCGAGGAGACCAATCGTCGCTTCCGCTACCTCCTGGAGCAGGGCCAGACGGGCCTGTCTGTCGCCTTCGACCTGCCGACCCAGATGGGCTACGACTCGGACGCGCTCGAAGCCGAAGGCGAGGTCGGCCGGGTCGGCGTCCCGATCGCGAGCCTGGCCGACATGGCGGTCCTCTTCGACGGGCTCCCCCTCGGCGAGGTCAGCACCTCGATGACGATCAACGCCACGGCTCCGATCCTGCTCGCACTCTATGTCGCCGCCGCCGAGGCCCAGGGGGTCCCGCGCGAGGCCATCTCGGGCACGACCCAGAACGACATCCTGAAGGAGTACATCGCCCGCGGCACCTGGATCTTCCCGCCGCGCCCGTCCATGCGGCTGGTCACCGACGTCTTCGAGTTCTGCGCGACCGAGCTCCCGAGGTGGAACACGATCTCCATCTCCGGCTACCACATGCGCGAAGCCGGCGCGACGGCCGCCCAGGAGCTGGCCTTCACCCTCGCCGACGCGATCGCCTACGTCGATGCGGCGGTCGCACGCGGCCTCGACGTCGACGATTTCGCCGGGCGGCTCTCGTTCTTCTTCGCGGCCTGGTCGGAGCTCTTCGAGGAGGTCGCCAAGTTCCGGGCCGCACGCCGGATGTGGGCGACGATCATGCGCGAGCGCTTCGGGGCGACCAACCCGCGCTCCTGGGTCTGCCGCTTCCACGTCCAGACGGCGGGGTCCAGCCTGACCGCCCAATCGGTCGACAACAACGTCGTGCGCACGACGATCCAGGCGCTCGCGGCGGTCCTCGGCGGTGCCCAGAGCCTCCACACCAACTCGCGCGACGAGGCCCTGGCCCTGCCGACCGAGGAGGCGGCCCGCCTGGCGCTTCGGACGCAGCAGATCCTGGCCTACGAGGCCGGCGTGACCGAGACGCCGGACCCGCTGGCCGGGTCGTACTACGTGGAGAGCCTGACCAACGAACTCGAGGCGGCCGCCTGGGCCTATCTCGACGAGATCGAGTCGATGGGTGGGACCCTGGCGGCGATCGAGGGCGGCTTTCAGCAGCGCCAGATCCAGGAGGCCGCCTACCGGGTCCAGCGGTCGATCGAGTCGGGCGACCAGGTGGTCGTTGGCGTCAATCGCTTCCGAGATGACGAGGTTTCCAGTCCACCACTCCAGCGGATCGACGCCGACGGCGAGCGTCGCCAGGTCGAGCGCGTGCGGCGGGTCCGAACTGATCGCTCAGCGGATGCCTGGGCGGCGGCGATGGATCGCCTGGAGGCCGTCGCCCGAGGTGACGGCAACCTGATGCTCCCGATCCTCGACGCGGTTCGCGCCTATGCCACGGTCGGCGAGATCAGCGATCGTCTGCGGATCGCCTGGGGCGAGCACCGCGAGCTCATCACCGTCTAAGGAGGTCCCGATGCCCGCGTCGCGTCGCCCGGCCGAACTCGGCCGGATCGGCAAGGTCCATCACGTTGCGCTGGTCGTGCGTTCGATCGACGATGCGCTCGGTCTCTGGCGCGGGATGCTCGGGCTGTCGCTCGAGGCCATCCAGGAGATCGACTCCGACAGGGTGCGGATCGCTTTCCTGACCGTGGGAGAGTCGAAGATCGAGCTGGTCGAGCCGACCGACGATTCTACCGGGGTCGCCCGCTTCCTGGCGACCAAAGGGGAGGGCTTCCACCACGTCTGCCTCGAAGTCGCGAACCTGGCCGAGACGCTGCTCAACCTGGAGATCGCCGGGCTCCAGCTGATCGACACGGCGCCGCGGCGCGGGGCGGAAGGGCCGGTCGCGTTCGTCCACCCGCGGGCTTGTCACGGGGTGCTGGTCGAGCTCATCGAGGCGCCGGGCGGACCGGCCTGGGCGGCCCTGGGCTACCGCTGACGGGAGCTCGTGGGCGGCTCGTGGTCCTCAGCGGCCTGCTCGGGGCCCGCTGGGCCCCACCGGCCTGCTGATCGTCGACGCGCGCGGTGCGATCCGGCGTCCCTCACCCCGGGCGCTTGACGTTCTTCCCGGAAGGACAAACTCGCCGATTCGCGAGTCTGAGACCTCCCAGATCAGGCGTTACGTGGCCATCACACCGCGCGACGCCCGAGGATCACCCAGATTGAGTGCGCGTGAGGGTCGCGCACGACTCGCCACGCTCGAGGATGGCGTCGGCAGGCGCCGGATCAGGACCCAGATCACCTGCCCGGACGCGGCCGCGCTTGGTTTGTCCTTCCCAGCAGAACAAGGTCAGCCCGAGCGACGCGAACGTGGTCCCGAGCCGAGCGACGCGAACGTGGTCCCGAGCCGAGGAGTGACGTCACCACCCTGGCCACGGCTCATCGCAACGACCAGGCGAACAGGACATCCGGGGCTCGATCCGCGGCTCGACAGCTCGATCCGCGGCTCGACAGAAGGCGACGAGCCGACCGGTGAGGTCGCGGATCCACGGCTTCTCGTCGCGCGCCAGGGTTCCCAGTTCATCCTCGACGAGGTCGATCCAGCGCGAGGCGATGGCGCCCAGGCGGCTATCCGGGATCCGGGCGACCGCGCCGATCCAGACGGGGTCGACGCGCTCGATCGTCGGGTTCCCGTCATCCTGGGGTCCATCGAGCTCGACCCGGGCATCCAGGAAGTCGCCCGGCTCGTCGCCACCGATGACGCTCCGAGCGGCCTCGGCGAAGAGGTCGAGCCAGGTCGGGTCGAGGCCGCCACCGAGCGCGACGTGCGCCGGAAAGCGCCCGCGATCGTCCAGCGCGGCCAGATCGTCTGTTCCGATGGCCAGCAGGATCTCCCGTGCGTCCCCGGCCACCAGGTCCATCAGCCGACTCATGACCCGCCCCTAGCCGCGATAGCCGGCGTCGCGCAGGAGCTTCGGCAGCTCGAGCGGTGATCCGGCCACACGAAAACCGGCCGCCTCGAGCGCGGCGACCTTGGACGCGGCGGTCCCGGCCCCGCCAGAGATGATCGCCCCGGCATGACCCATCCGCTTGCCCTCGGGCGCGGTCCGACCCGCGATGAAGGCGACCCTGGGGGTGTCGCGGAGGTGCTCGCCCGCCCACGCCGCGGCGGCCTCCTCGGCCATGCCACCGATCTCGCCGATGAGCACGATCGCGTCGGTCGCGCTGTCCTCGGCGAACAGCTGGAGGATCTCCAGGAAGGTCGTGCCGATGATCGGATCGCCGCCGATCCCCACGCAGGTCGACTGGCCGAGCCCGGCGTCGGTCATCGCCTGGACGGCCTCGTAGGTGAGCGTCCCGGAGCGGCTGACGACACCGACCCGGCCCGGTCGATGGATCGAGCCCGGGATGATCCCGACCTTGGCCGAGCCCGGTGAGGTCGCCCCTGGGCAGTTGGGCCCGATCAGGCGGGCGCCGGCTCGCCGGACCATTTCCACGGTTGGGACCATGTCCAGCGCCGGGATCCCCTCGGTGATGCAGAAGATCGTGGCGATGCCGGCCGCCGCGGCCTCCATCACCGCATCGGGGGCGCCGCCCGCCGGGACGAAGATGCAGGAGGTGTTCGCGCCCGTCTCGCGGACCGCCTCGGCGACCGTATCGAAGACCGGGACGGCGCCGTCCAGGGCGGTCTGGCCGCCCTTGCCGGGCGTCACGCCGGCGACGATCGTGGTCCCGTAGTCGCGCATCGCCCGGCTGTGGAAGTCGCCCTCGCGCCCGGTGATGCCCTGGACCACGAGTCGGGTCCCGGGTCCGACGAGGATGCTCACGCGACCGCTCCCCGCGATGCCGCGACGGCCTTGGTGGCCGCCTCGTCCAGTGAGGCCGCCGTCGTGAAGCGTGCCTCCTCGAGCAGGGTGGCGGCCTCCTTCGCGTTCGTGCCGACGATCCGGACGATCATCGGCACGTCGCGCGTCTGTCGGGCACGCGCCTCGATCAGGCCGCGAGCGACCTCGTCGCCGCGGGTGATGCCCCCGAAGATGTTCACCAGGATCGCGTTGACCTTCTGGTCGGCCAGGATGATCCGCATCGCCGCCGCCACTCGCTCGGCCCGCGCACCACCGCCGATGTCCAGGAAGTTCGCGGGCTCGCCGCCGGCCCGCTTGACCAGGTCCATCGTGGTCATCGCGAGCCCGGCGCCGTTGACCATGCAGCCGATGGTGCCGTCGAGCTTGATGAAGGTCAGCCCGGCCTCGCGGGCCTCGCGATCGGCCGGATCCTCCTCGTCGGGATCGCGCAGCGCCTCCAGCTCAGGGTGGCGCGGCAGGGCGGAGTCGTCGAGGGTGACCTTGGCGTCGAGGCAGACGAGCCGCTCCACGGCCGTCCCGGCGGCGTCGAGTTCGCGCACGATCGCCAGCGGGTTGATCTCGACGAGGTCGGCGTCGTACGCGACCATCGTGCGGACGAGGCCCTTGGCGATCGCCACCCCTGTCCTGAGCTGGGCGCCCAGGCCCATGGCGAAGACGAACTGGCGGGCCTGGAAGTCGAGCAGTCCGAGCAGTGGATCGGCGTGGACGCGAATGATCGCGCCGGGGTCGTCGGCGGCGACCTGCTCGATCTCCACGCCGCCCTCGGCCGAGCCCATCAGGAGGATCCGGCCGGCCGCTCGATCGAGCACGGCGGCCATGTAGAACTCCCTGGCGATGTCCGCTGCCGCCGCCACCAGGACCTTGCGGACGGTGATGCCCTTGATCTCCATGCCGAGGATGGCGTTCGCGACACGTTCCGCTTCGTCCGTGCTGGAGGCCAGCTTCACACCACCGGCCTTGCCGCGGCCACCGACGAGTACCTGCGCCTTGATGACCACCGCTCCCGCGCCGCTCGCGAGGATCCGTTCCGTGGCGGCCCTCGCCTGCGCCGGAGTGTGGGCGACCTCCCAGCCGGGGACGGGCAGGCCCTGTGCGACCAGCAGGGACTTCGCATCAGCTTCCTGGATCTTCACCGAGCGGGCTCCGCTTGGCACAGTGGCGGTCGATTGCCGGGGAAGGAGATGGTAGCCGAGCGGCGCCGACCTCGCGGGCTCTCGTCCCGTGAACTCGTTGACGTCCGAATGAGACGTCCATATAGTGGGTCCATGACAGCGCGGGTGAAGCGGACGTACAACCTCGACGAGGCCACGGTGCGTCACGTTCGGGAGATGTCGGCGCAGTACGGCGTCGCGGACAGCCAGGATGCCGTCGTCGAGTTGGCCGTCGAGCGGCTCTACCACGACGCGATCGATCGGGCCGAATCCGATCGATGGGCCGCCGCTGCGGCGGACCCGGTCTTCCTCGATGAGATGCGCGCGATCACATCCGAGCTGGACGAGCCCGACGGCTGGCCCCGCTGACGTGGCAGAGGTGCGGCGCTGGGACATCGTCCTGATCGACCTGGAACCGACGGTCGGTCATGAGCAGGCGGGCACGCGCCGTGCGCTGATCGTTTCGCGTGATTCGTTCCACCGATCCGGGATGGCGACGATCTGCCCCATCTCGGCCCGAGGCCCGAGATATCCGGGGGAAGTGGCGATCCCGGCAGGAGAGGCCGGCCAGACGCTGGACGCGGTCGTCCTCTGTCACCAGCTGCGGACGATCGATCTGCGTCGAGTCACGTCGGTCGATCTCGGGGGACGAAGCCGATCGCTGACCGATCCGTCCATCCGCGCCCAGGTACGCCGTGCTCTCGCGCATCAACTCGGCCTGGATCTGACGGCCGCGTTCGACGGAGCTGCGTGAGGGAGCCCGTCCTGTGGTGGGCGTCGGGTCGGACCCGTCGTTAGAATGGTCGCATGGCCCACCGAGTCACCCTGATCCCCGGCGACGGCATCGGACCGGAGCTGGCGGAGGCAACCACGCGCGTCCTCGACGCGACCGGCATCGAGTTCGAGTGGGAGCCCGTCCAGGCAGGTGAGGCCACCATCGCCACGACCGGGACGCCCCTGCCGGACGAGGTCCTGGAGTCCGTCCGGCGCAACAGGATCGCGCTCAAGGGCCCGATCACCACGCCGGTGGGTGCCGGCTTCCGGAGCGCCAACGTCTCGCTCCGCCAGGCGCTGGGCCTCTACGCGAACCTGCGCCCGGCCCGCTCGATGAAGGGCCTCGAGACCCGCTACGAGGATGTCGACCTGGTCATCGTGCGCGAGAACACGGAGGATCTCTACGGCGGCATCGAGCACATGGTCGGGCCGGACGCCGCGGAGAGCATCAAGATCATCACCCGGGCTGCGTCCGAGCGGATCGCCCGCTTCGCCTTCGAGTACGCGGTCGCCAACGGCCGGCACAAAGTCACAGCGGTGCACAAGGCCAACATCATGAAGCTCTCCGACGGGCTCTTTCTGGAGAGTTGCCGGACGGTCGCCGCGGACTACGACGGGCGGATCGAGTTCGAGGACCGCATCGTCGACAACATGTGCATGCAGCTGGTCCAGAAACCGGAGATGTACGACGTCCTGGTCCTGCCGAACCTCTACGGCGACATCGTCAGCGACCTGGCGGCCGGCCTGGTCGGCGGTCTGGGCGTCGCGCCGGGCGCCAACATCGGGACAGAGGCGGCGGTCTTCGAGCCGGTCCACGGCTCGGCGCCCAAGTACGCGGGCCTGGACAAGGCGAACCCGACCGCGATGATCCTGTCGGGAGCCCTGATGCTGCGGCACATGGGCTATCCGGAAGAGGCCACTCGCCTCGAGACGGTCGTCCGCGAGGTCATCGCCGAGGGGCGATCGACCACCTACGACCTTGGGGGAACGGCCGGGACGGCGGCCTTCGCGGACGCCATCGTCGCTCGCCTTGGCGAGGCACCGGCGCTTCGATGACCGGGATCCCCGCCAGCGTCGGGCTTCCGCGCAAGCCGCCCGGGACCGCGCGCCAGGGCCTCGGCGCCACCGGCCGGCTCGACGACTGGGCGCTCGCGCCGGCCCTGCAGGCGACCCTCTTCACGGTCTGTGCCACGTACCTGTTCGTCAGCGGCATCCTGCTCACCCCGTTGCTGGGAACGCCGTACGAGGTCGATGGCTACCTGTCGCCGCTCTTCTCGCCGCTGATCAGGCCAGACTGGCTGCCGACCTGGATCAGCCCCGGCCTGTTCATCCTGTGGGTCCCGCTCGGGTTCCGGGCGACCTGCTACTACTACCGGAAGGCCTACTACCGCTTCTACTTCGCCGACCCGCCGGGCTGCGCCGTCGGCGAGCCTTCCATCCACAAGCGCTATGTGATGGAGAACCGGTTCCCGTTCATCCTGCAGAACCTCCATCGCCTGTTCCTCTACCTCGCCTTCATCCCGCTCTTCTTCCTGTGGCTCGATGCCGGGTTGTCGGTCGTCCACGACGGTCAGGTGCGACTTGGTCTGGGTGGGGCGATCCTGTTCGTCAATTCGGTCCTGCTGACGGGCTACTCGCTCTCCTGCCATTCGCTCCGCCACATCGTCGGCGGCCGACTCGACTGCTTCTCGTGCTCGCGGCGAACCAGGGTCCGCTACAGCCTCTGGCAGCGGTTGACCTCGCTGAACCTCCACCACATGGCGTGGGCCTGGGCGAGCCTCATCTCCGTCACGCTCGCCGACGTCTACGTGCGCCTCCTCGCGATGGGCGCGCTCAGTGACCCGGCGATCCGCTTCTAGGCGCCCCGGATGCCTGATCCGATCAAGCTCCAGCGGCGTGCCCACGACGTCCTCGTCATCGGGGCGGGCGGCGCCGGTCTGCGCGCCGCGATCGAGGCGAAGGCCGCCGGCGCCGACGTCGGCCTCGTCTGCAAGTCGCTCCTCGGCAAGGCCCACACGGTGATGGCCGAAGGCGGCGTGGCGGCGGCCCTGGCCCATGTCGCGCCGACCGATTCGTGGCAGGTCCATTTCCGCGACACGATGGTCGGCGGCAAGATGCTGAACAACCCGCGGATGGCTCAGCTCCACGCAATGGAGGCCCCGGACCGCGTGCGCGAGCTGGAACTGTGGGGCGCCGTCTTCGACCGAACCGAGGACGGTCGGATCCTCCAGCGGCCGTTCGGCGGTCATTCGCACCCTCGCCTCGCCCACGTCGGCGATCGGACCGGACTCGAGATGATCCGGACCCTGCAGGATCGCGCCGTCGCCGCCGGGATCGAGGTCTACATGGAATGCACGATCACCCGGCTGATCACCGGCCCCGACGGCGTTCGAGGAGCATTCGGCTACTGGCGAACGACCGGGCGACCGATCGCGTTCGCGGCCAAGGCGATCGTGCTGGCGACGGGTGGCATCGGCAAGGCCTACGAGGTGACGTCGAACTCGTGGGAATACAGCGGCGACGGACAGGCCCTGGCCTACGAGGCCGGCGCCGAGCTGATCGACATGGAGTTCGTCCAGTTCCACCCGACCGGGATGGTCTGGCCTCCGGGCGTCCGCGGTCTGCTGGTCACCGAGGCGGTTCGCGGCGAGGGCGGCATCCTGCGCAACGCCAGCGGCGAACGGTTCATGTGGAAGTACCTGCCCGACGAGCGCCGAGCCGAATACGCGGAGACCGACGACGAAGCCGCGCGCTGGGTGACCGCGCTGTCGCAGGGTCGCGAGACGGACGCCCGCCGTCCGCCGGAGCTGTCGACCCGCGACAACGTCGCCCGGGCGATCTACACCGAGGTGAAGGAGGGGCGAGGGTCGCCCCACGGCGGCGTCTTCCTGGACATCAGCTACCTGCCGGCAGATCTCGTGCGGCGCAAGCTGCCATCGATGTACGAGCAGTTCAAGGAGCTGGCCGACGTCGACATCACCCGTGGTCCGATGGAGGTCGGCCCGACGACCCATTACGTCATGGGCGGCATCCGCGTCGACGCCGAGACCGGAGAGACGACCGCCCCGGGCCTGTTCGCGGCGGGCGAGGTCGCGGCCGGGATGCACGGCGCAAATCGTCTGGGCGGCAACTCGCTGTCAGACCTGCTGGTGTTCGGCGCCCGGGCCGGCGCCGCCGCCGCGCGGCATGCTTCGACCAGGGAGACGGAGCCGTATCTCGATCCGGTCCAGCTCCAGGGCGCCAGCGGGACGCTGGCGGCGCCGCTCGAACGGGTCGAGGGCGAGGATCCATACGCCATCCAGCGCGATCTGCAGGAGATGATGCAGCGCCTGGTCGGGATCTTCCGGGTCGAGGAGGACCTCGCCGAGGCGATTCGCCAGCTGGCCGACCTGCGCCGGCGCTGGCAGGCCGTCAGGGCGACCGGCGGTCGAGCCTACAATCCCGGCTGGGATCTGGTCTTCGAGCTCGGCAACCTGCTGACCGTGTCGGAGGCGATCACCCGAAGCGCTCGCCAGCGGACCGAAAGCCGCGGCGCGCACAGCCGCCTGGATCATCCGGCCCCCGACGACGCGACCTGGAGCGGCCTCAACAGCGTGGTCGCCAGGGGCGCCGACGGCACGATGTCGGTCGACACGACGCCGCTCCCCGGCATGTCCGATGAGCAGCGCAGCCTGCTCGGCGGCGAGCACTAGGACGGAGGCACGATGCCGGACGCACACCTGCGCGTATTCCGCGGCGACTCCGAGACCGAAGGCCGTTTCGACGAGTTCGATGTCCCCGTCGAGGAGGGGATGGTCGTGCTGGACGCCCTCCACTGGATCCAGGGGCACCGGGCCCCCGACCTGGCGGTCCGCTGGAACTGCAAGGCCGCCAAATGTGGCTCGTGCGGCGCCGAGGTCGATGGCCGGCCGCGACTCACCTGCAAGACCCGGCTCTCGGATTTCGACCTTGACAAGCCGATCACCGTCGAGCCGATGCGCGCCTTCCCGCTGATCCGCGATCTGGTGACGGACGTCTCGTGGAACTACGAGGTGAACAAGACGATCCAGCCGTTCACCCCACCGGCCGACCTGCCGCAGGAGGATTGGCGCTGGCAGCAGCAGGACATCGAGCGAGTCCAGGAATACCGCAAGTGCATCGAGTGCTTCCTGTGCCAGGACGTCTGCCACGTGCTGCGGAATCATGAGACGGACCAGCCTTTCATGGGCCCGCGCTATCTGGTCCGGGTGGCCGGGCTGGAGATGCACCCGATCGACCAGGCCGACCGGCGGGAGTACCTCAAGGACAGTGGCGGGATCGGCCTCTGCAACATCACCAAGTGCTGCACCGAGGTCTGCCCGGAGCACATCAAGATCACCGACAACGCGATCATCCCGCTCAAGGAGCGGGTCGCGGATGCCTACTACGATCCGATCCAGATCGTCTGGCGTCGGCTCCGCGGCGGGGGACCCCAGGCCGGCACGAGGGTGGAGTTGCCGGTCCTTCAGGCGACCAGGCCGACGGACGACGAGGCTCCCGATTGAGCCAGCCGTTGCCGTCATGACCCGGGCCTTCCTGATCCGCACGGACGGTGCGGCGCGCGGCAATCCCGGACCTGCCTCCCTGGGGGCGGCGCTCTACGACCTCGACCGGCCGGACGCGCGCGACCCGCGAGCCCGTCCCGATGCTTCCATCTCGGACTACCTCGGCGTCCAGACCAACAACGTCGCCGAGTACACCGGGACGTTGCGGGCGCTCGCCCTCGCCGCCGAGCTGGGCGCTCGTGAGGTTCACCTGTTGCTCGACTCCAAGCTCATCGTGGAGCAGCTGGCCGGCCGCTGGCGGGTCAGGGACGCCAAGCTGATCCCGCTCTGGGCCGCCTGCCGGCAGATCCTGGGCGGGTTCGAGCGCTGGAGCGCGACCCACGTCCCGCGCGCCCAGAACTCGGTCGCCGATGCGCTGGCCAACGACGCGATCGACCGAGTCGCGGCCGGTGGGCCCGCGTCGGTCGTCCGGCGGCCGGGTGGCTGACCGGCGGCCCATCGACCTTGTAGGCTTCCGCACGATGGAGTGGCCTTCGTGACCTGTCGAGCCTGTGGCGCCGCCAATGTCGCTGGACGGAAGTTCTGCGCGAACTGCGGGGCGCGGCTGGAAGTCGTGTGCGCGAACTGTGGTGCCGCGAACGGCCCAGCGGATCGGTTCTGCGGCGAGTGCGGGACGCCCCTGGCCGCCGAGACGGCCAGCGTCGCGCCGGTCGCCGGGATGGCCGTGCCGTCGAGCGCGGACGGACCGCTGGTCGCCCCGGACCACGGGCTGCCGCCGACCTTCCAGAGTCCCCCGGCGCCGCTGCACGTCGGATCGAGCGCGGAACGTCGGGTCGTCACCGTGCTGTTCGCCGATCTCGTCGGGTTCACGACACTGGCCGAGGGCCGCGACGCCGAGGCCGTGCGCGAACTGCTGACCCGCTACTTCGACCTCGCCTCCGAGGTCATCGGCCGCTACGGCGGGGTGGTCGAGAAGTTCATCGGGGACGCAGTGATGGCCATCTGGGGGGCTCCGATCGCCCACGAGGACGATGCTGAACGTGCGGTCAGGGCCGGCCTGGAGCTGGTCGATGGTGTCCACGCTCTCGACCTTGGCGGCCAGCTCGAGATGCGCGCCGGCATCCTGACCGGCGAGGCGGCGGTCACCCTCGGTGCTGTCGGCCAGGGGATGGTCGCCGGCGACCTGGTCAACACCGCCTCCCGCCTCCAGTCAGTGGCACCGCCAGGCACGATCCTCGTCGGCGAATCGACGTACCTGGTGACCAGGGACGCGGTCGCCTATGAGTCTGCCGGCGATCAGCTGCTGCGCGGCAAGGAGACCCCGGTCCGTGTCTGGCGCCCCTTGCGCGTCGTCGGCCTGGTCCGTGGAGCCGGCCGTTCGGACATCGTGGAGCCCCCGTTCGTCGGCCGCGAGATGGAGCTGCGCCTGATCAAGGATCTGCTCCATGGGGCTACTCGCGAGCGGCGACTTCGGCTCGTCTCGGTGATCGGTCAACCCGGTGTCGGGAAGAGCCGCCTGGCCTGGGAGCTCCACAAGTACATCGACGGCATCAGTGAGGTCATCAGCTGGCACCAGGGGCGGTCGCCGGCCTACGGCGTGGGCGTGACCTTCTGGGCCCTCGGCGAGATGGTCCGCAAGCGGGCCGGCCTGGCCGAAACGGACGACGCTGATGCCACCCGTGCCGGTATCGCCGACGCGCTCGAGCGCTACGTCCCCGATGAGACCGAACGGCATTGGATCGAGCCCCGCCTTCTGCGCCTGCTCGGCATCGACGACGGCCCCGCGGGCGACCGGGACGAATTGTTCGCGGCCTGGCGGACCTTCTTCGAACGAGTCTCCGAGCAGGACACGGTCGTCATGGTCTTCGAGGACATCCAGTGGGCGGACACCGGCCTGCTCGACTTCATCGATCATCTCGCGGAATGGAGCCGTGGCCGGCCGATCCTGGTCGTCACCCTGGCGCGGCCGGAGCTCCTTGAGCGACACCCGGAGTGGGGAGCCGGCCGGCGCAACTTCGTGTCGCTGTCGCTCGAGGCACTGCAGCCGGCTGACATGCGCGCCCTGCTGGAGGGCATGGTTCCGGGGCTTCCCGTTGCCACCGCGGAGGCCATCCTGGCACGCGCTGACGGGATCCCGCTCTACGCTGTCGAGACGGTTCGGATGCTGCTGCACAGTGGCCAGCTGGAAGCGGTGGGTGGTGCGTATCGCCCGGTCGGCGAGACGATCCGGCTGGAGGTACCCGAGACGCTGCATGCCCTGATCGCTGCGCGGCTGGATTCCCTTGAGCCGGCCGACCGATCGCTGCTTCAGGACGCGGCCGTGCTCGGCCAGACCTTCACGATCGACGCCCTCGCCGCGGTCTGCGAGATCGAGCCGTCGTCGCTGGAAGGTCGCCTTCGAGCCCTGGAGCGGCGCGAGATGATCGTCCAGGAGCTGGATCCTCGATCGCCGGAGCGCGGCCAGTACGGCTTCGTCCAGGCCATGATCCGCGACGTCGCCTACGGGACGCTGTCGCGTCGCGACCGACGGGCCCGTCATCTTGCGGCCGCGCGCTTCTTCGAGGGCCAGGGCGACGATGAGATCGCGGGCGTCCTCGCCACCCACTACCGGGACGCCTATCTGGCCATGCCCGAGGGCGAGGAAGGTGAAGCTGTCGCCGTCCAGGCTCGCCTTGCTCTGCGGGGTGCCGCTGAACGCGCAGCGGCACTGCACTCGCATGAGCAGGCGCTCGCCTACCTTGAACAGGCGCTCTCGATCAGCCCGGAGAACGCGGACGACCCCGACCTTCTGGAACGCGCCGGGATGGCCGCGCTGGCGGCCGGGATGGCGGACGCCGCCGATGGACATCTGGAGCGCTCCATCAGGCGATACCGCGAGCGCGACGACCGCGCCGGGACCGCCCGCTCGCTCGCCCACCTCGGCAAGAACCTGGTCGGCTCCGGACGCCTGGAACCTGCGATCGAGCTGCTGAGCCGGGCGCTGGAGGAGTTCCCGGACCTCGAGTCCGAACCGGCGATGGTGACGGTGGCAAGCGAGCTGGCCCGGGCTTACATGCTGCACGAGGAACCACAGAAGTCGCTCGTCCTGGTCGAACAGACCCTGGTCGCCGCGGAGCGCCTGGACATGATCGTCGAGATCGCCGAGGCGATGAACACCCGGGCGCTGGCCCTCCAGGTCGTCGGTCGCTTCCGGGAGTCCACGACGACACTGCGCGGGGTGCTCTGGCTGACCGACCGGTACAGCCTGACCCAGTCCGAGCTGCGCGCCTACAACAACCTGAGCTTCATGCTCCTGATGGCCGACCCTCGTGAGGGAGTCGCCGTGGCGGTGGCCGGCATCGAACGAGCGCGCCAGGTCGGCTCGCGGAAGGGGGCGACGTTCCTGGCCTCCAACGGCGCCAGTGCGGCTTTGCGGATCGGCGACTGGGCGACGGCGACGAGTCTGGTCGAGACCTGGCTCGAGGACGAGCAGGACACCATTGCCGGAGTCGAGCTGCGATCGACCAAGGCGATCATCGCCGCCTGTCGCGGCGAGCCCGACGATGGGTGGATGGACCGTTACGACCCGATCCTGACCGGCTCGACCGACCCGCAGGTGCCCGCCGTGCGCCGCTTCACGGACGGATGGGCCGCCCTCGCCGAGGGTCGGCTGGAGGATGCCGGAACGGCCGCGATGGAGGCTGCCGGTCACGCGACCAGCTACGCCGTGGTCGCCTACCCGCTGGCCCTTCGCGCGGCACTCTGGGCGGGCGACTTGGAGCGGGCGGCGATGGCCGTGGCCGCCTTCGAGGCGCTGGCTGTCCACGGTGACGCGGTCGAGGCGACGCGCAGCTCCATGCGGGCGGGCATCGCGGCACTCCACGGTCGCAGCAAGGACGCGATGCATGGCGCGCTCGACGCGCTCGAGCGGTGGCGGATCCTTGGGGCGCGCTTCGAATTCGCGATGACCGTGCTGGACGCGCTCGCGACCGGCGGGGCCGGGCAGGCGTGGCTGGAACCGGCCGTGGACGAGGCGCGGGCGATCCTGCAGGAACTCGGAGCCACCCGCCTGTTGGCCAGGATCGAGGCGACCGGCGCGCCCGCGTCGGAACCGGATCATGCGTCGGATCCAGTGGCATCCGCGAGGCCGGCGTAGACTCGACCGGTCAGCGAGGCGATCGGATGGTCGCGCGCCGGGTCCGGGGGCGACCTCGAAGCCGGTGTGAGGAAAGTCCGAGCTCCCCAGCGCAGGGTGGCGGGTAACGCCCGCCCGCCGCAAGGCGAGGACCAGTGCCACAGTGACGATGCCGAGGGTCGGCGCGAGCCGGTGTTCGGAGTGAAACGGGCAAACTCCACCCGGAGCAAGGCCAAATAGGAGGGCGCAACCCGCGGGCGGGCAACCGTCGGTGGGGGAGAGGTGCGCTGCCCAGCCCTCGGGTCGGCCGCATGAGCCGTCGGGTGACCGGCGGCCCCAGATGGATGGCCATCACCGTTCTGCCGCGAGGCCGAGCGGGACAGAACTCGGCTTACAGATCGCCTCGCTGGCGCTCGATCCCCGGCGATCTAATCCTCGTCGGGTCGGAAGATGTGGGCGGCCGAGCACGAGTTGCAGATGGGCGCAGCGGCCTCGAGGTTCCCCAGCGGGATGGGGATCTTGCGGTCCGGGTAGAGGCACTCCACGTCATAGATCCGCTCGCCGCGGACCTCGACGTTGATCAACCGACGGAACGTGCAGCGTCGGATCCGATGTGGCGCCAGATGGAAGGCGTCGGGCTGCGGCGGGAACAGCGGGAGCGGGAGCGCCATTGACCTGGTCGTTCAGCCTCTGTCCAGTGGTCGATCGGATGGCCCGCTCGACTCGGGGCCGGAGCCTAGCACCGCCTGTGGGGCCACGGCAACACACGAAAGGTACTAGACTCCGCGCCGTTCCACTCATCGGCAGAGGGAGAGTGCGTGCGGGACGAACCGGCCACCGACCTGCCTTCAGCGGATCCGAGCGGCCAGCCGGGCGGCCCTGGCCCCGGGTTCACGCCGACACCGGCGATCATCGGCGCGCTGCTCGTCCTGGCGGCCTCGTTCGCGCTGTCGGTCGGGTTCGTGGTGGCCAACGGGGGCCTGGATCTTCCGGCAGCGAGCCGTGGTCCGTCGGCAGCGGTCGAGTCGAGGTCGCCGAACGAAAGCGCGCCGGCCGGGACGACAGCGGAACCGACCACGAGCGTCGCGCCCGAAGGGTCGCCGAGTCCGATCGGCGAACCGTCTGCCTCGACGGTTCCGAACCCCGAGCCGTCGATGGTCGTCACGCCGGCACCCGGCCCGACCGCGACGACAGCGCCGCCGGTTTCCCCGACGCCGGGGCCGACATCCGATCGATACGCTCTGCTGGAACCGTGCCCTGACGCGCCGGACTGCTGGATCTACGTGGTCCGCGAGGGGGACAACCTGGTCAGCATCGCTCGCTACTTCGGGGTTCCGTTCGGCGTCGTGACCGACCTCAACCCGTGGACGACGACGACCCAGCTGGTAGCCGGCCAGGAGTTGCGCCTCCCGCCACGGACGCGCTAGAGCCGCGGCCGGCGGCTCCGGCAGGCTCCGGCAGGCTCCGGCACGCTCCGGCACGCTCCGGATCGCGTGGCGCATCACCCTGGGGACGCGACTGTCGGGCGACGCCAGGGCCTGAGCGCGCGGATGTGGCGCTCCTCCTGATCCGACCGCGACAGGCAGGCACCATCGGAGCCCCAGCGAGCGGCCGGTAACCTCTTGGGTTCCAGGACGGGCCCCACAGTCGCGCCTCGCGCCCGCTGCCCGCGCCAAGCCACCAGCGCCCCGCCTCGCGCCCGCTGCCCGCGCCTCGCGCCCGCTGCCCGCGCCAAGCCACCCGCGCCCTGTGCGCCACGCTTCGCGCCCAGCCCGCGCCCAGCCCGCGCCCAGCCCCTGTGCGAAATCGTCCTTGACGGACCCGATTCGGGCGCTAGAATGCGTCAAGTGGCTCAAAGTGGTGAGAAGTGGGGAATGCCTCACGCACGAACCCGGCCACAACCGACGGAGGGGTAGACCCGAAGGTGTTCACCGGCGAGTACCGGCACACGGTGGACGGCAAGGGACGGATGGCCGTCCCTGTGAAGTTCCGCATGCGCCTCGACCCGGGTTCGATGGTCTCCGGCTGGCTCGACAACTGCCTGGCCATCCACACCAAGGCCGGCTGGGATGCGCTGGACGCGAAGATCGCCGCCCTGCCGTTCACCGACCCGACCGCGCGCCTCTTCCAGCGGTTCGTCTTCTCGCGTGCCACCGAGGCCGAGATGGATCGCCAGGGCCGGATCCTGCTACCCGCCTATCTCCGTGAGTCGGTGGGCCTCGGCGGCGACGCCGTGGTCGTCGGCTCGCGCGATCACGCGGAGATCTGGGCACCCGAGCGGTGGGACGACTACCGACGGGCGCTCGACGACCCGCTGGAGCTGGCCAGGGCCTTCGAAGGGCTTGGGATCTAGCTCCGACCAGATGCGCTTCCAGGATCCGCTCGGGATCCGATTCGTCCGGGATGGAGGAGAGATGCACGAAGGGCACCTGCCGGTGCTGGTGGAGGAGGTCATCCAGATGCTCGCCCCCGCGCCAGGCAGCCTTCATATCGACGCCACCTTGGGCGGCGGTGGGCACACCGAGCGGATCCTGGAGGCGGCCAGTCCCGACGGCCGCCTCCTCGGTCTCGATGCCGATCCGGCGGCGGTCGCCCGTGTGGAGGCGCACCTGCGCGCTCGTTTCGGCGACCGCCTCGTCCTCCGTCAGGCGAACTTCGCGCAGCTCGCGACGGTCGCGCCGGCGGCCGGCTTCGGAGCCGTCGACGGCTGCCTGTTCGATCTCGGGCTGTCCAGCTTCCAGCTCGCAGATCGGGCGCGCGGGTTCGGCTTTCGGGCCGGCGGCCCGCTCGACATGCGTTTCGACCCGACCCGCGGCGTGCCCGCCGCGGAACTCCTGGCCACCCTTGACGCCGCTGAGTTGACCGCGCTCTTCCGGCGCTACGGCGAGGAGCCGAAGGCAGCGCGGATCGCCCGGGCCATCGTGGATGCCCGGCGTGTCGCCCCGATCGGCACGGCTGAGGAGCTCGCCGCCCTGGTCGAGCGCGTCCTGCCTCCCAACCCTCGTCAGCCGCGCCGGACGCACCCGGCGACGCGCGCCTTCCAGGCGTTGCGCATCGCGGTGAACGAGGAGCTCGAGGCGCTCGAGGCCGGCCTCCATGCCGCCCTCGACCTGCTCCGCCCCGGCGGACGGCTCGTCGTGCTCAGCTATCACTCGCTCGAGGATCGGATCGTCAAGCGGTTCATCCAGGCGGAACGACGCGGATGCGTCTGTCCGACCGAGGTGCCGGTCTGCGTCTGCGGCCGGAACCCGCGTCTGCGCCTGATCACCCGCCCGTCGTTGACGCCGACGGCTGCCGAGATCGGCGCCAACCCACGCGCTCGGAGCGCCCGCTTGCGGGCCGCCGAGCGACTCGCCGCCTAGGCCAGGTTCGTTCGGAAGGAGGAGGAGCACCATGAGCAAGCGTCATCAGTCCAGTCGTCGCAAGACCTACGGGCGTCGCCAGCACGAGGTGCGCGAGCGCCACGACCGCGGCCCGCACGCCGAGGCGTTCGGGTTCGACATGGGCGACTGGGGCTCCGCGGCCCAGGCCGACCCGTTGGCCTTCCTGGACCCGCGCATGCCGCGCATCCGGTTCGCGCTGGGCGACTGATCGATGGCCGTCTACGAGGGAGCCCGCCCACGAACGATCGCGCTGCCGCGGGGTCCGCGCGTGGCCGAAGGGCCAACGCTCGGCCGTCGGCGCGTCCGAGGGGCGTTCCGCGCCGGTCGACGGACCGACCGACTCGGTCTGATCCTGGGCCTGATCGTGGTCGCCTTCACGCTCGCCTTCTTCTCGCTGGCCCAGCAGGTTCGTGTGTCGGCGACCGGGCTTGACATCGGGCGTCTCTCGCTCGATCGACAGCGCCTGGACGCGCGAGCCAACGACGTCAGGTCCGATCTCGGTCGCCTGGGTCGAGAACCCGCCATCCGCAAGCTCGCCATCGACGATGGGCTGGGTCAACTCGCCAAACCGATCGTCCTGCCGGCCCGCTAGGCGATCGGCCGAACCATGCCCGGCCGGACCGATTCGCGCCTCCGCCTGCTGGTCCTGCTCGTCGTCTTCCTGACGGGCGCGCTGGCGTTGATGGCGCGGTCCGCCTATTGGCAGGTGCTCGATCGCGACCGACTCGTCGCCTCGGCGGCCGAGCAGACCACGGTCCGGCTGGAGACGCCCAGCCAGCGTGGCGATGTCTACGACCGGAGCGGGACCGTCATCCTTGCCACCACGGTCGGGCGCGAACGTCTGGTCGCTGCATCCGACCAGCTCTCGGCCGACGAGCGGCGCGCGACCGTCACCGAGCTTACCCGGCTGCTCGAGCTCGATGAGGCGGCCAGCCTGGGTCTCCGGGAGCGCCTGGCCTCGTCCAGCCGATACCTCGTGATCCGCCATGGGCTGGACCGGACGTTGGCCGATCGGATCCGGACGGGCCTTGCGAACGGCAGGCTGTTCGCCCTCTCGCTGGAGCCGGAACCGGAACGTGTCTATCCGCAGGCCGGTGGCGCGAAGGGCAGCTCCCTGGCGGCCCATCTGCTCGGATTCGTCAACCGCGACGGCACGGGTCAGTACGGGGTCGAGCAGTTCTACGAGAGCGCGCTCGGCGGGGTACCCCGCGTGGTCACCGCCGAGCGCGACGCAGCCGGGCGACCGGTCCTCGAGCGGGCGATCGTCACGAACGCCGGCGTACCCGGCAAGGACCTGCGACTCACGATCGACGCCGGACTGCAGCTCAAGGTCGAGCAGGAGCTGCTGGCCGCCTGGATCGCGGACAAGGCCAAGCGCGTCTCGGCCGTGGTCCTGGACCCGTACACCGGGGAGGTCTACGCGCAGGCGACCTACCCGTCCTATGACGCGAACGACTACAAGGAGATCGCCGCGACCGACCCGTCACGCTTCATGGATCCGGTCGTCTCGAGCGTCTACGAGCCGGGGTCGGTCTTCAAGATGATGACCGCGGCCGCCGCCCTCGATCTCGGCACGGTCACGCCGTCCACCAGGATCAACGACGTCGGCACCCTCCGGCTCGACGGTGGCCGGACCAAGATCGACAACGCCGACCGCAAGGGGAAGGGCCCGATCACGTTCGAGGACGCGGTCGCCTACTCGCGCAATGTCGTCGCCGCCAAGGTCGCCCTGGGCCTGGGCGACTCGACCCGCGAGTCCGCCACAGCTCTCTACGACATGTGGCTGCGCCTCGGCTATGGCAAGCCGACCGGGATCGACCTGGCCGGGGAGGTCGCCGGGATCGTTCGCGACCCGGGCCTGACGCCGTGGCGCGAGATCGATCTCGCCAACGGCGCCTTCGGCCAGGGAGTCGCGGTCACCCCGATCCAGCTGGCAGCGGCGTTCGCCGTCCTGACCAACGGCGGACGGCTCGTTCATCCGCATGTCGTCGCCGGCATCGGCGACCAGGACGTCGTCACGGAACCTGCCAGCCAGGTCGTGGGTGCCGGCCTGTCCAGGACGATGGTCAAGATGATGCGCCACGTCGTGACCGAGGTGCCGTTCTACCGCGATCGAACCCGAGTCCCCGGCTACGACGTCGGCGGCAAGACGGGGACGGCCCAGATCTGGGATCCGAAGGCGAACAAAGGCCAGGGTGCCTGGAAACGCAACTTGTTCAACTACTCGTTCGTCGGCTACATCGGGCGCCAGACCGGTGTTCCCGACCTCGTCATCGCCATCCAGATCGAGGAGGGAACCCCGACGGTCGCGCGGGTCGGATACCTGGAGATGCCGGTCATGTCGTTCGAGCTGTTCCGCCGCATCGCCACCGACGCCATCACCACGCCGGACCTCCTGCCCGACCGTCCGACCGTCCCGATCCTGGCCGCCGACCGGTGACAGCGGCCCGTGGGAGACTGGCGTCCGTGACGGATGTCGATCGGTCGAGCCTGGTACCCGGGGATCCGTCGGCGCCGGCCCTGACGACGGACGACCTGGTCCGCCTGACCGGAGGCCGGTTGCTTGCGCGCTCGGCTCGCCTCCTTCGCGGTGCGGCGGTGGACTCACGGCTGGTCGAGCCGGGACAGATCTTCGTGGCGCTTCCCGGTGAGCGGACGGATGGTCACTCGTTCATCGCCGAAGCCGTCGCCCGAGGCGCGGCGGCGTTGATCGTCACTCGCCCGGTCGCGGATCCGGCGGCGCTCGGTGACGTGACGGTCGTGCGTGTCGCCGACGCGCTTGCGGCGCTCGCGGCGCTTGCCGCCGATTGGCGCCGGCGCTTCGACCTGCTCGTCGTCGGGGTGACCGGCAGCATCGCCAAGACCTCGACCAAGGAGGCGATCGCTGCCGTCCTTGCCAGCCGCCTGTGCGTCCTGCGCAACGAGGGCAACCAGAACAACGAGATCGGCCTGCCCCTGACCGTCCTGCGGATCGAGCCCAAGCACGAGGCAGCCGTCCTCGAGATGGGGATGTACGTCGGCGGGGAGATCGCCGAGCTGGCCCGCATCGCCCGGCCCCGGATCGGCGTGGTGACAGCCGTGCAGCCGGTCCACCTCGCCCGGATCGGCTCGCTCGAGGCGATCGAGGCTGCCAAGGGTGAGCTGCTCGAGGCATTGCCCCGCGACGGCACGGCCATCCTCAATGCCGACGATCCGATCGTCCGCTGGATGGGGAACCGGAGCGTGGCCCGATCGGTGACCTACGGGTTCGACGGCGCTGCGGACGTCACGGCCGACGGGATCGAGTCTGCCGGGCTCGAGGGGATGCGCTTCATCCTGCGCATGGAAGGCGCCCGCCAGGCGGTCTCGATCCCGACGCTCGGACGGCTCTCGGTCCACAACGCGCTGGCCGCCGCCGCCGTGGGTCGCGCCGCCGGGCTGTCGCTCGATGAGATCGCGGCCGGTCTCCACGCCGGCTGGTCCGCCCCGCACCGGGTGCAGTCGGTCAGAGCCGGCGGGGTCACCCTGATCGACGATTCGTACAATGCGTCGCCGCGCTCGGTCGTCGCCGCGCTGGACCTGCTGGCCGGCCTGCCCGGCCGACGTGGCGCCATCCTCGGGGAGATGCTCGAGCTTGGCGATGCCAGCGAGGAGGGCCATCGGACCGTGGGCCAGGCGGCCGCCCGGACCCTCGACTGGCTGGTAGTCGTCGGTCGCGCTGCCGCGCCGATCGCGGCAGGTGCCCTGGAGGGCGGGCTCGACCCCGCCCGGATCTCGACCGTGCCTGACGCAGAGGCCGTCCTGGCCACCTTGCCGGCACGGCTCCGCGATGGCGACGTGGTCCTGGTGAAGGCGTCGCGCGGCATCGGCCTGGATCGCCTGGTCGAAGGCCTTCGAGATGAACTGAGCCGGGGGGCCGGTCGGTGACCGTGGAGCTGATCCAGGGACTGCTCCTGGCATTCGCGATCGTGGTGATCCTGATGGCGCCGTACATCCGACTGCTGCAGGTCCTCGGTTTCGGCAAGCGGATCCGGCGCGAGGGTCCGGAGACGCACTACCTCAAGGAAGGGACCCCGACGATGGGCGGCCTGCTCATCGTCGGGGTCGTCCTGGCGATCTACTTCTTCCTGCGCGAAGCGGACGCCGCGACCTTCGCTCCGCTGGCGGCCCTCGCCGGCGTTGGCATCCTGGGCGCGTTCGACGACTACCTCAACGCCCGCACCGGGGAGGGGATCAAGGCGCGCTGGAAGCTGCTCTGGCTGACGGCGGTCGCGATCATCGCCGCATGGCAGATCCAGCAGACCTATGACATCACCGCGATCGCGGTGCCGTTCGTCGGCGCCGTCGCGATCGATCCGCGGGTCTATGTCGTTTTCGCGGCATTCGCCATCGTCGCCACCGCGAACGGGGTCAACATCACCGACGGTCTCGACGGCCTGTCCGGCGGGACGGTGGCGATCGCCTTCGTGGCTTTCCTGCTGATCGCCCTGCTGAACGACCCGGCACAGCCGAACCTGGCCCTCCTGTGTGCCCTGATCATCGGCGCCCTGCTCGGCTTCCTCTGGTTCAACGTCCACCCGGCCCAGATCTTCATCGGCGATTCCGGGGCGCTCGCCCTCGGGGCGACCCTGGCGGTCACCGCGCTGATCACCGGTCAGATCCTGGTCCTCCCACTGATCGGGATCATCTTCGTGATCGAGACGGGGTCGGTGATCCTCCAGGTGGCGTGGTTCAAGGTCAGTGGCGGCCGGCGACTCCTCCGGATGAGCCCGATCCATCACCATTTCGAGCTGGCCGGCTGGGACGAGGAGAAGATCACGATCCGGTTCTGGATCCTGGGCATCCTGGCGGCGATGCTCGGGGTCACCCTTTTCCTGGCATCGCTGGATCGGCTGCGGTGACGGCGATGGCGACGCCGGTCCGCCCCATCGAGCTGAACGGCCTGACCCTGGAGGCGATCCGTGGCGGAGCCCTGCGGGACCGGCCGGTGACGGTCCTGGGGCTGGCCCGCAGCGGTTTGGCGCTTGCTCGTTTCCTGTCCGGCGCCGGGGCGCGGGTGACGGTCTATGACGGTCGGGAGGCCGGCGAACTGGGCCCGGCGATCGAGGCGCTCGAGGCGCTCGAGGGCCGGTCGGTGGCGCTGGCGCTCGGCTCGGCGGTGGACCCGGCATCGACCTGGGTCGGAGCGGAGCTGGTCGCGACCTCGCCTTCCATCACGCCCGACTACCCGACGACCGAACCACGCCTGCGAGCGGCCCTCCAGGCGTTGGTCGCAGGTCGTGCCGCCGGCGACCCGACCGCTCCGGCCCTCGTTTCGGAGGCCGACCTCTTCCTGCGCCTCTGTCCGGCACCGACGGTCGGGGTGACCGGCACGAAGGGCAAGACCACGACCGCGTCGCTCATCGCGGCACTGCTCGCCGCCGACCCGCGCCACTCGGTGGTCCTGGGTGGCAACATCGGGATCCCGATCATCGAGCGACTGCTGGAGCTGACCCCCGATCACCGCGTCGTCGATGAGCTTTCGGAGCTGCAGCTGCCGACCCTGTCGCGGGGCACCACGGTGGCCGTCTACACCAACGTCACGGTCGACCACCTGGACCGCCACGGCACCGTCGATGCCTACCGGCGAGTGAAGGGTCGCCTGGCCGAGCTGGTGGATCCGGATGGGGCCCTCGTGCTCAACGCCGAGGATCCGGTTGTCGCCTCGTATGCCGGCCTGGGCGCGGCGCGGTCCGTGCTCTACCGGCGCGAGCGACCCCTGCCCGGCGGCGTCGGCGTGATCGATGGCTGGATCGTGTCGGCGGGTCTGGAGCGCCTGCAGCTGTCGGGCGGGGGGATCGCGGCGACCGGGCCGGAGGGGCGGATCATGCCGGTCTCCGAGTTGGCGATCCCGGGCGCCCATAACGTCTCCAACGCCCTCGCGGCGATCGGCGTCGCGCTGCTCTTCGGCGTCGCGCCGGATGCCATCCGGCGGGCCGCGACCGCCTTCGAAGGCGTCGAGCACCGGCTCGAACGGGTCGCCCTGATCGACGGCGTTCGCTTCGTCAACGATTCGCAGGGAACGCAGCCGGACGCCGTGGCCGCCGCGTTGCGAGCGTTCGACCCGCCGATCGTGCTGATCGCGGGTGGCCGCGCCAAGGGCCTGGATCTCGACGCACTCGCGCCGGTGGTCGCCGAGCGGGCCGTCGCCGCGGTCCTGATCGGCGAGAGCGGCCCGGACCTCGAGGCCAGTTTCCGGTCGGCCGGGCTGGCTCGGACGGAACGAGCGGTGGACCTCGAAACGGCGGTCCGGCGCGCCGATGCCATCGCTCGCGAGGCCCTGCTGGTGCGGACGCCCGACGGCAGCCCCGCGGCCGGCCCGGCGACGGTGCTGCTGAGCCCGGCTGCCGCGAGCTTCGACATGTTCGTCGACTACGCCGCGCGCGGGCGGGCATTCAAGGCCGCCGTGGCCGTGCTGGGCGCGGAGCGGACGCGGGCGGCCGACCGATGAATCTGACCCCTTCGATCCCTCGGCCGGGCCGACTTCGACAGGGTGACGAGCCGGCCGTCGAACCGCGCGTGACGATGGTCAACCGGACGCCGGTCAAGAGTCGCGCCGGAGCCGTCCGGCGCGAGCGGCACCAGGCCGACTACATGATCCTGGTCGTGGTCGTCGCCCTGACCGCGCTCGGCATCCTGATGGTCTACTCATCCTCGGCGCTCAAGGGCTATCTGTCGCAGGACGCCGACACGTTCGCCACGGTCGGGCCGCAGATCCAGTGGGCGATCCTGGGGATGGTCGCCATGGTCGTGATGATGCGCGTCGACTACCGCTACCTGCGCCTCGTCTCGGTGCCGTTCTATGCGCTGGCGGTCGTCCTGCTCGTCCTGGTCTTCGTGCCCGACCTCAACATCGTGGTCGGTGGGTCGGCGCGCTGGCTGCGGCTCGGGCCGCTGCCGGTGATCCATCCGGCCGAGGTCGCCAAGCTGGCGATGGTCATCTACCTCGCCCACTGGTTCGCCGGACGCGGCCACCGGGTGCGGAGCCTGCGGTCGGGGACCATCCCGTTCATGCTGATCGCCGCGCCGATCATCGCCCTCGTCTTCAAGGAGCCGGATCTGGGGACGAGCGGTGTCCTCGCCGTGACCGCGTTCACGATGTTCTTCGTGGCCGGCGCCAACCTGTTCCATCTTGGCGGCATGGCCGCCGCGGCGATCACGGCCATGATCGTGGTCGGGCTCCGCGGTTACCAGCTGGATCGGATCCGGATCTGGCAGAACCCCTGGCTCGACCCCCTGGGCGACGGCTTCCACACGGTCCAGGGGTTGCTGGCCCTGGGTGTCGGCGGCTTGTTCGGGACCGGCCTCGGAGCGAGCAAGATCTTCGTCCCGAACGCGTTCAACGACTTCATCTTCGCCGAGGTCGGCCAGGAGTTCGGACTGGTCGGCTCGATCGCGGTCATCGGCCTCTTCCTGATCCTGGCGTACTCTGGTGTGCGAGTCGCGCTGGCAGCGCCCGATACCTTCGGCGCCCTCCTGGCGGCCGGCATCACGGCCTGGCTCTGCCTCCAGGCGTTCCTCAACATCGGGGTCGTCGTCGCGCTGCTGCCGATCACCGGGATCACCCTGCCGTTCATCAGTGCCGGCGGCTCATCGCTGATCATCAGTTTCGCGGCGGTCGGGATCCTGCTTTCGATCTCCCGCGAGACCGTGGAGAAGGGGACATGGAACAACGATGCGAGTGCTGATCGCGGGCGGCGGGACGGGCGGACACATCTACCCGGCGCTCGCCGTCGCTCGGTCGCTTCGCGCCCGTCCTGACGCTCCCGAGCTGAGCTGGCTGGGCGGCCACCGCGGGCTGGAGGCGGGTCTCGTCCCGGCCGCCGGCATCGCGCTCCGTCGCCTCGCGGCGCGTTCGTTGCGGACGGCCGCGGCGGACGTCCACGCCATCCTCGACCCGATCCGCCTGGCGGCATCGCTGCCGCAGGCGGCGGCCATCCTGATCCGCGAGCGCCCAGCCGCGATCTTCACCACCGGAGGGTTCGTGACGGTTCCGGTGCTCCTCGCCGCGGCGCCGCTGGGGATCCCGGTCGTGCTGTGGGACGGCAACGTCATCCCCGGGCGGGCCGTTCGTGCGACGGCGCGCCTGGCCAGTGTGCTCGCGGCCTCCTTCGAGGCGACCTGTTCCGCCCTCGCCACGGCGGCGCCGGGCCGGCCCTGTTTCGTGACCGGCACCCCGATCCGGGAGGTTCGCGGGATCGACCGCGAGGCCGCGCGGCAGCGTCTGGAGATCGCGCCGGGCGAGCGGGTCCTGCTGATCTTCGGCGGTTCGCAGACCGTCGTCCGCTTCAATGCTGCGGTCGCCGAGGCGCTACGACGACTGGTCGATCGGGTGACGGTCATCCACGTGGCCGGAGACGACGGCTACCCGGCGGCCCTCGCCGGCCGCGAGGCGTTGCCCGAATCCGTCCGCCGTCGCTACCGCCCGTACCCGTTCCTGCGCGACGAAATGCTATCGGCCCTGGCGGCCGCCGACCTCGTCGTTGGGCGCGCCGGATCCTCCACCCTGGCCGAGGCCGCCGCGCTCGGCCTGCCGATGATCGTCGTGCCGTATCCACACGCCGCCGGCCACCAGCGGACCAACGCCGCCAGGCTGATGGAGGCGGGTGCCGCCAGGCTCATCGATGACGCGGCGTTCGATGCCGCAACCCTGCTCGACGCCGCAGCGCTCCTCGACGATCCGCGCGCTCACGCGGAGATGGCTGCGGCCGCCCGGTCGCTCGGCCGGCCAGGCGCGGCCGATGCCGTGGCTGAGCTCGTGATGGCCGCAGCCGCGCGCCGGCCGCTGCCCGACGCCGGGTGGATCATGCGCCTCGCCCGCGGAGATGTGGCATGACGATGACCTTCGATCCGATCGCCGTCGGCACCGAGATCCAGCGCCGGATCGGGGTCAAGACCTCGCGCGACGAGCCGCTGGCGCGGTTCACCACGATGCGCGTGGGCGGCCCCGCCGACCTGTTCGCCACGGCGCACAACGCGTTCGAACTGCGCGCCCTCGTCCGATTCGCCCGTGCCCGAGCGATCCCGCACCTGATCCTTGGTCGCGGCAGCGACCTGGTCATCTCCGATGACGGCGTGCGCGGCCTGGTGATCCAGGTTCGCGCCGAGGGTTCACGGGTCGATGGCGAGTGCTACGTCGCCGAGTCGGGCGTCCAGATGGCCCGCGCCGCGACCGAGGCGCAGCGAGCCGGACTGACCGGTCTCGAGTTCGGGTTGGCGATCCCCGGGACGGTCGGCGGGGCGATCTGGGCCAATGCGGGGGCCCATGACAACGAGGTCGCACTCGTGCTGGAGTCGGCGCGCGTGCTCGCTGCCGACGGTACGGAATCCGTCGTCCTGACTCGAGACCTTGGTCTCGCCTACCGCGACAGCCGGTTCAAGCACGGTCCCGCCGGGGCGCCGTCCGAACTGGTCCTGGAGGCGACCTTCCGACTCTCCCCGGCCGAGCCTGACGCGATCAAGGAGCGTCTGGACGAGATCCGGCGCTGGCGCCAGGCGCATCAGCCGATCGGCCTGCCCTCGGCCGGCAGCGTCTTCCGCAACCCGGCGGGCGACTCGGCCGGTCGATTGATCGACGCGGCGGGTCTGAAGGGGTTGCGGATCGGCGGTGCGACGGTGTCGGAAAAGCACGCCAACTTCATCGTCAACGACCAGAAGGGGAGTGCCGCCGACGTTCGCCGGCTCGCCGAGCGGGTGCAGGCCGAGGTCGAGGCTCGATCCGGCATCCGGCTCGAGTTCGAGGTCGAGTTCGTTGGCGATTGGTCGACCTGGAGGGCCGCGTGATCGAACGGCCACCGGTTGTGGTCCTCCTCGGCGGACCGTCGGCCGAGCACGACGTGTCGATCGTCTCGGGGACGGCGATCGCGGCCGCGCTGGCCGGCGAGGGCCACCCGGTCGAGCAGGTCCTGATCGACCTCGACGGCGCCTGGTGGTGGCTCCCGGTGGACCATCGGCGCGGCGACCGACCGGCCTCTGCCTACGACCGCCCGACGACCCTGGGGGCCGACGGGCCCCTGGCCGTCGGCGCGGCGCTCGATCGACTCGCCTCGGGCCGGCCGGCCCCGGTGGTGGCGATCGCCCTGCACGGCCCGTTCGGCGAGGACGGCACCGTCCAGGCGCTGCTCGAGGCGGCCGGCCTGGCCTATACCGGGTCGGGCGTGGCCGCGTCGGCGATCGGGATGGACAAGACCCTCTTCAAGCGGCTCTGTCGCGGGATCGGCCTGCCGGTCGTGGACTGGCGCGAGGTCCGGGCGAGGCGCTGGACGGCGGAACCGGCGGGCGTCCGCGCGGAGCTGGCCGCCTTCGTCGCCGGCGCCGCCGATCCGCGCCTGATGGTCAAACCGGCACGCCTTGGCAGCTCCGTCGGGATGACCCTGGTCCACGGGCCGTCCGAACTCGAGGCCGCGCTACAGACCGCCTTCCGCTACGACTCGCTGGTCCTGGCCGAGACCTACCTGCCCGGTGCCCGCGACCTGGAGGTCTCGGTCATCGGCAACGACCCGGCCCGCCTCGAACTGTACGGCCCGGGCGAGGTCGTCTCCGGCCACGAGTTCTACGACTACGAGGCGAAGTACACGGCCGGCCTGTCGCGGACCTCGCCGCGCGCAGAGCTGACCGACCTGCAGCGAGCTTCGATCCTCAAGATCTCCCGCGACGCCTATCGTGCCGTGGGAGCGGAGGGCTTCGCCCGGATCGATTTCCTGTTGGCCGGTGCCGCGATCTTCCTGTCCGAGATCAACACGATCCCGGGCTTCACCCCGATCAGCCTCTTCCCGACCCTCCCGGCCGAAGGTGGGTACTCCTTCGGGGCGGTCTGCAGCCGGATCGTGGAGCTTGCCCTGGAGCGCCATGCGGCCCGTGCCGGGCAGCGGCTGACTCCGGACGACCTGCCCCGATGAGCGGCGGACCGGCCACCCGACGGACGCGCGTGCCCGTCCCGATCCGGCGGACACGGTCGATCCGGCGCGCCTCGGCCGGTCTCTCGGTCGTCCGCGCCGGCGCCGCCCTGGCGATGCTCGCGTCGGCTGGAGCGATCTACGGGGTCGGTGCTTCATCCGCCTTCGAGTACGCCCACCTGCAGGTGGAGGGCGCCGTCTACACGGACTCGGCCGCCGTGGAGGACGCATTGGGCGATGTCCGGGGGGCGAACCTCTTCCGGCTCTCGACCGAGCCGCTCAGAGCAGCGCTCGAGGCCATGTCGACGGTCGAGGAAGCCAGCGTCGAGGTGCACCTTCCGGGGACCCTCGTGGTCACCCTGCGGGAGCCGGTTCCGGTCCTGGTCTGGAAGGTCGGCGCGCGGCGCTACCTGGCCGACGGAGCCGGCGACCTGTTCGGTCGGCTGGGCGACGAGACACCGCCGCAGGCCACCGATCTGCCGACCATCGACGACCGGCGCGCCGCGTCGGCAGGACTGTCCATCGGTCTGCGCCTCGATCCGCAGGATATCGACGCCGCCACCCGCCTGGCCTCGCTCGTCCCGGCTGACGTCGGCAGCGCGGCCGAGGCGCTCCAGGTCCGCGTCACCGACGAGAACGGCTTCGTCGTCCGGGCCGATCCGCAGGGCTGGACGGCGGTCTTCGGCTTCTACACGGCCAGCCTGCGAACGACCGAGCTGATCCCGGGCCAGGTCCGCCTGCTGCGCAGCCTGCTGATCGGCCGCGAGCCACTCGTGGCCCGGGTCATCCTCGCGTCCGAGACCGACGGGACCTACGTGCCGAAGTCCTCGCCGAAGTCCTCGCCGACACCCGCTCCGGAGCCCAGCGTCGCCCCGAGCGCGTCACCCAGCGGGTCGCCATGACCAGCCGCGAGGGGCCGTCGGCACGCAGCGGGTTGCCGTGCTCAGGCGCGGTCGAGTAGCCTTGCCGAAACCACCGGAACGAGGGCGACCACCACGTGCTGCTACCGCTGCTCGGCCTCCTCGTGGGCGTGTTGGGCGGCCTCATCCTCAACGTCACCGTCAGCTACGAGTTCAGCCGCTACTCGGCCGTGGCGATCCTCGCCGCGCTCGATTCGGTCCTGGGCGCGGTCCGGGCGGAGCTCGACGGGGTCTACGACAATCGGATCTTCATCAGCGGGTTCCTGGTCAACGCGATCGTGGCGGTCCTCCTGACCTTCATCGGCGATCGCCTTGGCCTGGATCTCTACCTGGTGGCGCTCATCACCTTCGGACTGCGCATCTTCAATAACGTGGCCCTCATCCGGCGCCACTTCCTGTAGGCCCGACACGGAACGGAGACGGACGACACGGTGGAACGAGAAGCGGTCCTCGTCGGCATCGACGTCGGCACCAGCAAGGTCTGCGCGCTCATCGGCGAGGTGAGTCGCGACGGCCGGCTGACGATCATAGGTCACGGCACGGTGCCCGCGTCCGGGCTGAAGAAGGGCGTGGTGATCAACATCGACCAGACCGTCCGATCGATCGCCGACGCGGTCGAGCGCGCCGAGCGGCTGTCGGGCTGGAAGATCGACCGCGCCTTCGTCGGGGTCGGCGGCCAGCACGTCGAGAGCCTCAACTCGGCCGGCCAGGTGGCGGTCACCGGGCATCAGCGCGAGGTCACCCGGGAGGACGTCAACCGGGCGATCGAGGTCGCCCGCGCCGTCTCCATCCCGTCGAACCGGGAGGTCCTCCACGTCGAGCGGCGGGGCTTCACCGTGGACGGCCAGGAGGGAGTCAAGGATCCGCTCGGGATGAGCGCCCTGCGCCTCGAGGTGGAGACCCACATCGTCACCGCCTCGGCCACCGCCGTCCAGAACCTGTCCAAGTGCGTCGCCGCGGCCGGGGTCAAGATCGACGAGCTGGTGGTCGATTCGCTCGCTTCGGCGGAGGCGGTCCTGACCGAAACCGAAAAGGAGCTTGGCGTCGGAGTCGCCGACTTCGGCGCCGGCACGATCGATCTTGCGCTCTTCCAGGACGGCTCGCCGTTCCACACCCGGGTCCTGCCGGTCGGCGGCGCCAACGTGACCAACGACCTCGCCATCGGGCTCAAGACCAGTCTGCAGGTCGCCGAGGAGCTGAAGGTCAGCCATGGGACGTGCGACCTGCGCGCGGTGACCGACGACGAGGAGATCAGTGTCTCTGTCCTGGGTGAGGATGCCGGCCGGACGGTGAACCGGCTCGAGGTCTGCCAGATCATCGAGGCCCGGATGCGCGAGATCTTCGAGCTGATGCGCAACGAGATCCGGGCGGCCGGCGTCGGGATGCTGCCGGGCGGGATCATCCTGACCGGGGGTGCTGCGCAGCTGGCGGGCGTCGCGGAGCTCGGTCGCGAGGTCCTCCAGATGCAGGTCCGGGTCGCCGCACCCTCGGGGATCGGAGGGCTCGTCGACACCCTGCTCAACCCGAGCTACTCGACGGCCGTCGGGTTGCTCCAGTGGGGTGCGTCCAGCCTCGGGGCGGGCGAGCCCCAGCGCTACGAATCGGCGCCGGCCAGAGGCGTCCTCGGCCGTCTGCGCGAGGCGCTCCGGAGCATCTTCCCGTAGGTGGGCTGCGGGACTGCGTGGTGCCTCCCGGCACCGCTGGTCATCGTGCGGACCCGGCTGCGCTCCAGATCAGGTGTCCGCGCCAGCGGTCGGGCGCTATACTCTCCCGACCTGCACGGAACCGAGCCGTGGCGAGCGCCGACCGGGCAGGGACGTACCGCCTCACGTCATCGACCATGACCCCTCGCGGGTCGCCGAGGAGAGCCCGATGCCGCTGCGTTCCGATTCCGAGAACTTCGCCCTGATCCGGGTCATCGGTGTCGGGGGCGGGGGCAGCAACGCGGTCAACCGGATGATCCGGGCCGAGATGATGGGCGTGGAGTTCATCGCCTGCAACACGGACGCGCAGGCGCTCCTCCAGGCGGACGCCCCGCACAAGATCCGGATCGGCGACAAGATCACCCGCGGTCTCGGCGCCGGTGGCGATGCCACCATCGGCCAGCGTGCGGCCGAGGAGGATTCGGAGAAGATCAGCCAGGCCCTCGTCGATTCGGACATGGTCTTCATCACCGCCGGGCTCGGGGGCGGAACGGGCTCGGGGGCGGCCCCGGTGATCGCCCAGATCGCCAAGGAAGGCGGGGCCTTGACGATCGGCGTGGTGACCAAACCGTTCGGCTTCGAGGGCGCCCGTCGCAAGCTGATCGCCGAGCGCGCGGCCGAAGAGCTCAAGGCCCAGGTCGATACGCTGATCACCATCCCGAACGACCGGCTCAAGGACGTCGTCCAGAAGAACACGAGCATCCTTGACGCGTTCCGGGTCGTCGATGACGTCCTGCGCCAGGGCGTCCAGGGGATCAGCGACATCATCACGATGCCGGGCCTGATCAACCTCGATTTCGCCGATGTGCGCGCGATCATGAAGGACGCCGGATCGGCGCTGATGGGGATCGGCCGCGCCTCGGGCGAGAACCGCGCCGTCGAGGCAGCCCGCCAGGCGATCGCCAGCCCGCTCCTGGAGGTCGACATCGCCGGCGCCCAGGGCATCCTGTTCAACATCACCGGCTCGTCCACCCTGAGCCTGTACGAGGTGACCGAGGCGGCCGAGGAGATCCGCGCGGCGGCCGATCCCGAAGCCAACATCATCTTCGGCGCGAGCTTCAACGAGCGACTCGGCGACGAAGTCATGATCACGGTCATCGCCACGGGCTTCGATGGCGGACGCAAGAAGCAGGCCGTTCGTCACGAGGCGACGGGCGTGATGGACTCGGCGGCGACCGGTCGCCCCACCCGCGAGCGCGACTTCCTCGAGGAGTTGCAGCGCCAGCGCGACGAGGTCGCCGAGGCCGGCGGCTACGGCTCGACCCGCTATGACGAGGAGGCGGCGGCCGTGGCCGTGCCGCGCGTCGAGCGATCGGTCGGTGAGTCGGCCCGGCGCGCGGCTCCGGCCTACGACGCCGAGGATCTCGAGATCCCGACCTTCCTTCGCCGCAAGTGATCCCGGCCGGCGTTTTGCCGGCCAGCATCCGGTGACGCCGGGCGATCCGGCCGTGCGCATCGCCGCGTATCGCGCAGCCCGGGAGGTCGTCCTTGGGCGGATCGCCGATGCGTGCGCGCGCTCCGGGCGCGCTTCTGCGGATGTCCGCCTGCTGGCCGTCTCCAAGACGGTCCCGGCCGAGGCGCTCGTCGATGCCGTCACGGCCGGCCTGGACCTGCTCGGCGAGAACCGGGTCCAGGAGGCGGTGGCCAAGGCGCCCCAGGTCCCGGGCGCACGCTGGCACTTGGTCGGCCCGCTCCAGGGGAACAAGGCCGCGAAGGCCCTGCGGGTATTCGAGTCGATCCAGTCGGTCGATTCGGTCGACCTCGCGGCGCGTCTCGATCGGCTTGCCGCCGAGATCCGTCCCGGAGTGCGCTATCCGATCCTGCTCCAGGTCAACGTCGATGACGATCCGGCCAAGGCCGGGTTCCTGCCGGCCGCGCTGGGCGCGGCCATCGGACGGATCGGCGAGCTCGAGTGCCTGGAGCTGCAGGGGTTGATGACGATCGGTCGCATGGTCGTCGAGCCTGAGGCCGCGCGGCCCACCTTTCGCCGATTGCGCGAGCTGTCGGAGCGGCTGCGGGCCGCTGGAGCCGCGATCGGTCGGGAGCTGTCGATGGGGATGACCGACGACTTCGAGGTCGCCGTGGAGGAGGGCGCCACGATCGTCAGGGTCGGCCGCGCCCTGTTCGGGCAGCGGAACCCCGGCCAGTGACGGACGGCTCGGGCGAACCGGGCGTTCCTGGCCACCCACGACCGTCAGCCGCGCCGTCAGCCGCGCCGTCAGCCGCGCCGCCTGCCTCGCTGCCATCGCTCCAGCCACGTTGGTCTACGCGACCGATCCTCGCCCCCGGTCGTCCGGGGTACCAGGCACGCTGGATATTCTGACCGGTGGGAGGCCGAATCAGTCGCGGATGCCGCCCGGACTGGAACCGCCGCACCGTCGGCGCTCCGTGCACCAACCGGGCTGGAATCCCGGCGCGCGAGGTGGCTTCAGCCGAAGGCACCCCTCATGGCTCGGCTGGTAGACTCGGCTCGTGGGTCTCTCCTTCGTCCTGACCTTCGTCCAGTTCCTGCTCATCGCGCTCTGGGCGCTCGTGCTGGGACGGATGCTCATGTCGTGGATCGATCCGGGCGGGCGCAACCGGGTCTCGGCCTTCCTGATCCAGGCGACCGAGCCGATGCTGGCCCCGGTCCGCCGACTGCTGCCGGCGACGGGGATGATCGACTGGTCGAGCTTCATCGTGCTCATCGTCCTCGGCTTCCTGTGGCGCTCGCTGTGAGGTCTTGAGCTCCTCCGCTGCGCGCTTCGGGGTTCGACTCACGGCGCGATCGTCGTCTACCCTCGTCGACGGTGTCGTCGATGGCGTCCTGAAGGTTCGGGTCTCCGCACCTGCGGTCGAAGGGGCCGCCAACACGGCCTTGATCCAGCTCCTCGCCGACCAGCTCGGGGTCGCCCGCCGTGACGTGCGGATCGTCGCCGGCGCCACCAGCCGGCAGAAGCTGGTCGTCGTGGACGGCCTGGGGCCGGAGGCGGTCGTTGCCCGTTGGCCCGGCCTGCGGGTATGATCGGCCGGTCTCGTCGGGGCGCCCCGTGCGCGCCGCGACCTCTTCGGGCGATTGGCTCAGTCGGTTAGAGCGCGCGGTTCACATCCGCGAGGTCACTGGTTCGAATCCAGTATCGCCCACCACAGTGACCTCAATCGAGGTCGGGAGCGCGAGGATAAGTCCTCGTCTCTCGGCCTCTTCGGTTGCCTCGACGCCCACGATGCGGTGCGAGCCCCGCTGGCCGGTGCTCACGACGGCGAGTCGGGCGAATGTGGCGACGGCCAGCTCACGACGTCCCGCGTCAGACGTCTCGGTCCATAGCGTGGCCAGGGATGTGAGCCATTCGATCGCTCGGTCCGGATCGACTGCGCTCGCCTCGAGCGGCTGACCGGCGATCCGCCCGCGCTCCGCCTTGACGGTCTTGATCTCGACCACGATCTCGTCGATGCTCCGGCGTTGGTCAGGCGCGGCGAGTTCGGCGGATAGGTTTCGAAGCCGGGCGTCAAGGCGGGCGAGGCCGAGCCGATCGGGTCCAACGACGGGACGAGCGAGCGCGGCCCGGATGCGCGCCGCGCTCTCGCGGTTCGGCGTCGCGCCGCGGAGGAGGCGGCGACCTGCGCGTCGAGGACCGCGGTCGCGACCTCGCGCACGGCCCAGCCCGGGCACCGTCCGGTGTCGGCGTGGCGGTACACCGCGAGCTTCGTGCCATCGCGCCGGGTCCGGGTGTCGCCCTTAATCGGTCGCTCGCACGTCGCACAGACGGCGGGTCCGCCGCCCGAGAGGGGGTACGTCCGATTGCGCCGCACGCGGTTGCCGATCCGCGTGCACGAGCGACGGTAGTCGTGCGCCTGCTCAATCAGGCGCGGGTCGATCGCAGCCGGAAACCGGGTCGGGCGCCCATCGTGCAGTCGACCGCCGAAGAGGGGTGAGCGCAGGATGCCGCGGACGGTCCAGAGCGTCAGGCTGACTTCCGCGGCGATCGTCGCGTCCGCCGCGCCCAGGGCAGCGAGCTCCCAGACCCGCACCGCGAGCGGCATCGTCTCGGGATCAGGCTCGATCAGTTTGCGATCGCCGACCCGCCGGAAGCCGACCGAGACGAGCCCGCCACCCTGATCGGCGTACTCACGGATCTTTGCCGCGTAGCCGCCGCGGACGGATCTGCTCAGCCGGCGGCTTGACCCGATCTGGGGTCCGAGCGGCGAAGAACGGCCAGAGCATCCGGCTGTAGCTCTCGACGGTCCGCCGGGAGCCGGAGCGGTTGCCCTTCTCGACGAGGAACGCATAGAGCGCCTGGTCCCAGGTCGACGGGTCGCCGGACGGGAGAGCGGGCAGGGGAGTCGTGGCTTGCATCGGGCACCTCATGCGGGGTTGGTGCCTACATCACTCACTCAGGCGCGCCAGGAATGCAACACGATGCCGGGATCGTGAGCACGCGAATCATTCGGCGCTGTGCGCTGTCATCGATTCGCCACGCAGTCATATCCTGTGACCATGGATGAGACCAAGACCACGCCCCCACCCGCCAAGTCGGACGTCGAATGGCGTGCCGAACTCACCCCCGAGCAGTACCGGGTCCTTCGCCAGAAGGGGACCGAGCGAGCCTTCAGCGGTCAGCTCTGGGACGAGCATCGGGCGGGCGTCTACCGGTGTGCCGGCTGCGACGCCGAGCTCTTCCGATCCGAGGCGAAGTTCGAGTCAGGCACGGGCTGGCCAAGCTTCTTCGTGCCGGTTGATCCCGCTGCTGTCGCCACCGAGACAGACCGCTCCTTCCTCATGACCCGCACCGAGGCCGTGTGCGCCACCTGCGGAGGGCACCTCGGGCATGTCTTCGACGATGGACCGGATCCGACGGGCCTCCGTTACTGCATCAACTCGGCGGCTCTGAAGCTCGAGCCCATGGCCTGAGGCGGCCGGATGGTCGTCGCGTCGTTCGAAGGTCACGGACCGCCGACAGCGGGTCGTGATGGGATCTTGACGGCACAGTGGGGCAACACGATGACCACATCGTCTGGCGCTAGCTCTAGCGCTACACGTTCTCGGCATCTGCGGTGAGCGCCGCGCGCATGGCCTCGAGGAGGTCATCGCGGGTTGGGCCGGGCCGCGGCCGGGGCATTGCTCGCAGCTCCCCGAACAGCCGCTCGATGCGCACCTGCATTGCGACGTCGTCGTCGAGGACCGACAGGGGATCGAGGAAGTAGGCGCGGCGAACGACGCTTCGGAAGACGTCGCCGTCGACGAGGGCAGCGGCGCCGCCTGCGGCCATGACGAACAGCGGATAGGCTCCGCCATCCCGGTGGCCGAGGTCGATCGATTCGCCCGACCACGCTCGCAGGCGCAGGTCGTCGACGGCGGTCGCCAGGCGAAAGCGCTCGTCCATCTCGGTTCGAACGGCGGCGTCGAATGCCATCGCCGTCGATTCGAGGTCCGAGCCGTGCGCATCGAGGGCGGTCGCGAGCGCGCCAGCCTCGACGAGGGCGAACGACAGGCCGAGCGCGAAGACCGGGTCCGTGTGGCAGAGGGCGTCGCCAATGCTGATCAGCCCGATCGTGGGCGGCCGAACGCCCAGGGGCGTTCGGAGGGTGTTCTGAAGGCTGCCCATCGGCAGGACGCCGGTGATCGGGGTCGCGGTGTCCGCGTTCGTCCAGGAATGGAGGGCCGGCATGAGCGCCGTGGCGGCATCGAAGGCCGCGGCGTGGCGGAGGATCTTGAGGTCCTGGTCGCCGGGCGGGATCGCCACGAGTCCCGCGAACGTGCCGTTGTCGCCGGGAAAGGTCGAGAAGAGACCGTAGCCGAGATCCGCCCGCGGCGTCGGCAGCCACGGCCCGTCGGGCAGGGAGGCGCCGGCGCGGACGCGGTAGTAGCGGGTGTAGTAGATGACGCCACAGTCGGACGACTCCTCGGCCATGGGCGTGCCACCCAACGCGTCGATCCAGCCCGGAACGGGGCTGCGGCGACCCATCGCGTCGACCACGAGGTCGGCCGTGATCGGGCCGTTTGACGTCTCGACCCCGGTCACCCGCGGGACCTCCCCCCAGATCGCCTCGAGACCGAGGGAGCGCACGCCCGACTCCACACGCACCCGCCGCTCCGCGAGGACGGCCCGCCGGAGGGCCCATTCGATCAACGGCCGCCGGACCCCGAGGATCGCAAGCTCCTCGTCCTCTGGTCGATGTGGGCCCCGGAGCTTCGGGCGAAGGTCGATGTCGTCGGCGCCGGCGTCGAGGAGCGCCTGATAGACGTCGGGAAAGAGTGTCCGCAGCTCGCGCCGGCCGCGCGAGGTAAAGGCATGGGCCTGGAGAAAGTGGGGAATGCCCGGGCGCGGCCAATCGAGCGAGCCCAGAGCCTCACCCGCGACGACCTCGTCCCGCTCGATGAGCGTGACCTGGTGCCCGGCACGGGTTAGCGCGAGCACCGCCGAGAGGCCCCCGACTCCGGCACCAAGAACGGCGATCGACAGTCTGGCCACTGATCCCTCCACGTCGGAGGGTAGTCGCTCGGTCGGATCACGACCGATGGGCTGAGCCGATCGTGCCCACACGATGCGCGGATCGTGGGTGGGCCACTGCCACGACGAGCCGCAGTCGATCCATCGGCGCCGGGCCTTGCGCGAATGCTCCGGTCGGGTACGCTCTGCCGATCATTCCATGATCGAGGAACGACCGACCTGATCTGCTCGAACTGCGGCGCGGAGAACAAGGCGGGACGCAAGTTCTGCGGCGAGTGCGCGTCCCCGCTTGCCGCGCTTTGCCCGACCTGCGGCGCAGCCAACGAGCCGATGGTCAAGTTCTGCGGCGAATGCGCCACGCCGCTTCAGCCGGGGGTGTCCGCTCCTGCCCGCTCTTCGCTTGCTGCCGTTCCTACCCCTGTCCAGCACATCGCCGCCCAAGTTGCTGAGCGCCGTCTCGTCACTGTCCTGTTCGCCGATCTCGTCGGCTTCACGACACTCACCGAGGGACGCGACCCCGAGGAGACGCGCGAACTCCTGACCCGCTACTTCAGCCTCGCACGGGACGTGATCGGGCGCTACGGCGGCACGATCGAGAAGTTCATCGGCGATGCCGTCATGGCGGTGTGGGGAGCGCCGACTGCGCGCGAGGACGACGCTGAACTCGCCGTCCGGGCGGCGTTGGAGCTGGTGGATGCCGTGAGGACTCTCGGCCCGTCGATCCAGGCGCGGGCCGGGGTCTTGACGGGCGAAGCGGCCGTGACGCTTGGGGCAGTCGGGGAGGGGATGGTTGCCGGCGACATCGTCAATACGGCCAGCCGCCTGCAGTCGGTCGCGCCGCCAGGATCGGTCCTCGTCGGCGAGGCGACCGAGCGGGCGGCCAATCGAGCCATCGCCTTCGAGCCGGCGGGCGAGCAGACGCTGAAGGGCAAGAGCGTCCCCGTGCCCGCCTTCCGTGCGTTGCGGATCGTCGCGGAGATCGGCGGGCTGAACCGTAGCGAGGGCCTCGAGGCGCCGTTCGTCGGCCGCGACGACGACTTCCAGCTCCTCAAGGATCTCTTCCACGCGACGCGTCGGGACAAGCGGCCGCGCCTCGTCTCGGTCATGGGCCCCGCCGGGATCGGCAAGAGCCGCCTCGCTTGGGAGTTCCTCAAGTACATCGGTGCTCTCGTCGAGGACGTCTGGTGGCACAGCGGACGTTCGCCTTCGTACGGAGAGGGGATCACCTTCTGGGCCCTCGGCGAGATGATCCGGCGCCGGGCCGGCCTGCTCGAAGCGGACGACGAAGCGACGACCCGCCGGAAAGTCGCCGAAATGGTCGACCGTTGGGTGCCCGACGAAGGGGAGCGGCGGTGGATCGAGGCTGCGCTCCTGGCCTTGCTGGGCCTTGGCGAGCCCCTTCCCGGTGGCAGGGATGAGCTGTTCGCCGCGTGGCGCACCTTCTTCGAGCGGATCGCCGAGGTGGGCACCACGGTTCTCCTCTTCGAGGATCTGCAGTGGGCCGATCCGGGCGTGCTCGATTTCATCGGCCATCTTCTCGAGTGGACGAGGTCGTTGCCGATCTTCGTCATCACGTTGGCGCGGCCTGAGCTCCTCGAGCGCCGAACGGACTGGGGTGCCGGTCGTCGCAATTTCGTCTCCCTGGCGCTGGAACCGTTGAGCGAGCCGGCGATGCGAGAGTTGTTGGCCGGACTCGTGCCCGGGCTCGATGCCTCGGCGGCCAAGGCGATCGTGGCCCGTGCGGACGGAATGCCGCTCTACGCCGTCGAGACGGTGCGCATGCTCGTCGCCGAGGGGCGCCTTCAGGAAGAGGGCGGCGCCTACCATCCGGTCGGCGACCTCACGACGCTGGCGATCCCGGAGACCCTCGCCGCTCTCATCGCCGCGCGCCTCGACGGCCTCGACCCGGCCGAGCGGCGCGTCCTTCAGGATGCAGCGGTCCTGGGGCAGAGCTTCAGCCTTGCCGGGTTGGCGGCGCTCTCGGGCGCCGATGGGCTGGCCCTCGAGCCGGCTCTCCGGGCGCTCGTTCGTCGGGAGCTACTCACCCTCAACGCCGACCCGCGCTCGCCGGAGCGCGGCCAGTACGCGTTCGTCCAGGCCCTCATCCGGGAGGTCGCCTACAACCAGCTCGCTCGCGCCGAGCGCAAGGCGCGCCATCTCGCCGCGGCGCGCTGGCTTGAGAGCATCGGCGACGACGCACTCGCTGGAGCGCTCGCCGGTCAGTACGCGGCCGCATATCGGAACGCCCCCGCCGGTCCGGAAGCCGACGCCCTGGCCGGGCAGGCGCGGCTCGCTCTCAAGGGAGCGGCTGAGCGTGCCGCCGCACTCGGGTCGCACGCCCAAGCCCTTGCCTTCCTCACCCAGGCGTTGGAGATCACTGTCGACCCGGCCGAGCGGGCCGCTCTCCTGGAGCGAGCCGCCGACGCAGCGGAGAAGTCGGCCGATCCAGACACGGCCCAGAGCTATCTCGAAGAGGCGACCGCCTGGTACCGGGAGCACGGGGATCGGATCGGCGTCGCCCGAGCGTCCACTGCCCTGTCCATCGCCCTCCATGACAAGGACCAGCCTCTCGCCGCCCTCGCGGTGCTCGAAGCGGCCGAGGCCGATACCGTCGGCCTCGAGACGGAACCGGACGTCATCCTGCTCATCGCCGAGCTGTCGCACGCCTACGCACGGGCTCGGGATCCCCGGGCGCTCGCGACCGCCGATCGCGCGCTTGCGCTCGCCGAGCCGCTCGAGCTCATGCCCGCGATCGCGGAGGCGTTACTCAACCGCGCCCTTGCTCTCAGTTTCATGGGTCGGACCCAGGAGCCGCTCGCGATCCTGCGCGGCGTCCTCGCGCTGGCCGAGGCGCACGATCTGGCGAAGTCGCACCTCCGCGCGCTCAACAATCTCGAAGCAGGGTTGGGCGACGAGGATCCCCGCTCCGCGCAGGAGGTCGCACGAACGGGCGTCGTGGTCGCCCGGCGGCGGGGCGACCACGGCTGGATGCTTAGCTTCCTCAATGGCGTGGTCAGCAGCGCCATCGACCTCGGCGACTGGGAGGAGGCCGATCGCGTGCTGGCGGAGATCGACGTGGCGGAATTGCCGGCCACACTTGTGGCCGGCTTCCTCGTGGAGACGGCCAAGCTGCTGGCCCTGCGCGGGGAGATCGAGCAGGCCGACGCGAAGCTTGCGGCCCTGGCCCCGATCGTGGCATCACTCGACGATCCCCGGGCGCCCGGTTGGAAGCTGGTGAATGAAACGTTCGTGAACGCTGTGGGCGGTCGACTCGTCGAGGCGTACCGGACAGGTATGGCCGGGGCCCAGACGCCAACCGAGTCGGCGTTCTGGAGCGCAGTGTTGGCGACGCGTGCGGCCCTCTGGCTCGCGGACGCCCCGCGAGCCCGTGCGGCTCTGGCGCTGCTCGAGGCGCGGCCCGAGCGTGGTCGCGTGCTGGCGGCCAACATGCAGACACTGCGCGCGGGCGTGCGGGCGCTGGAGGGTGAGCGCGCTGCCGCCGTAGCCGACTACCGTGTGGCCGTTCGAGCCTGGCGTGATTTGGACGACCCGTTCTCCCTCGGCCTTGCGCTGCTCGAGTTCGCGATCCTCGTGGGACCGTCCGAGCCCGAGGCCGCAGCCGCGGCCGACGAGGCCCGCGCGATCTGGACCCGGCTTGGGTCGCCGCCCCTCCTCGCGCGCCTCGATGAAGGGCTCGCCCGGTGGGGGGCAGCCGGGACGGCGCCGGGCATCGAGCCCGTGGAGGAAGCCGAGCCGCGGGCCGTTGGCTGAGCCTCCTGCGGCGCGAGACGACCGTCGCCGCGCTGGCGGTCGTCAATTCGGCGCCCGTTCCTCAGACGGCTCGAGGCGGCGCTGCCGCGTCCAGATGCCGGCGCTCCGGCAACGCCCAGCAAGCTTGGCGCCGGGTCCCAGGTCCGAGTCGCCAACGCCGGGCGCTGACACGGGTGGCGCCATCTGACGGCCACGATGTCCGCGTCGTGTCGCGCGAGAACAGGCTATGTCCGTCCACCGCAGTGGTTGTCGTCTGCAGGGCATCCGGCGCA
>JBCLCL010000006.1:0-67616 GCA_038915815.1 Candidatus Limnocylindrales bacterium | reverse complement strand
CTAGTGTCCCGAGGTCGTTGACGGCCCATCCCGGGTCACCGGGCCTCCCATCCAGTCTCCACGAGACTGGTAGCCACCGGATCCAGCCTCGCACGGCCGAATCCAGGCCTTCGCGGCCGCCTTCAGTCCGACGCTGAGCGCGGATCTGCCGCCAGAGCCCGGCCCGCGGGCTCGAACTCTTGCGTACCAGTCTGCACGCGCCGATCTGGAGGGATGGGCGGCCGCCCCCGCGGGCCGGGGGCGCGCACGCATCCCGCGGGCCGGCGCGCGAACCTGAACTAGGTCGAACGGATCGCCGCGAGGACCCGGGCGGGGGTCGCGGGCACGTGGTCCATCCGGGCGCCGGTGGCGTCGCGGATGGCGCCCAGGATCGCCGGCGCGGTCGGGATCAGGGCCGGCTCACCGACGCCCTTGGCGCCGAATGGGCCGGCCGGTTCCGGGTCCTCGATCAGGATGCATTCGATCTCCGGCACGTCGCCGATGGTGGGGATCAGGTAGTCGTGGAGATTGTCGGTCCGGCCGGCCCGGTACTCCTCCATGAGGGCCATGCCGAGCCCCTGGGCGATCCCGCCGTGGATCTGGCCCTCGACCAGCATCGGGTTGATCGCCCGGCCGACGTCGTGGGCGGCGACGATCCGGCGGACGACGGTGGTGCCCAGCTCCAGGTCCACGTCCACCTCGGCGATCTGGGCTCCGAACCCGTAGGTCTCATACGGGATGCCCTGGCCGTCGGCGTCCAGCGGGGTGGTGTGCGGGTCGTAGGTGCCGGTCCCGCTTAGCACGCAGTCATCCTCCCCCTCGGGGAGCTGGGCCAGGTCCGGACCGGACACCTCCATCGACCGCAGCAGAGCCTCCGCCGCCAGGCTGACCGCATTGCCCGACACGAACGTCTGGCGTGAGGCGGATGTCTTGCCGGCGTCGGGCGTCCGGTCGGTGTCCCCCGTGACCATCCGGATCCTCGTGAGCGGCACGTCCAGGGCATCGGCGGCGATCTGGACGAGGACTGTGTTCGAGCCCTGGCCGATCTCCTGGGCGCCACTGAACAGCAGGTACGAACCGTCCCGCCGCAAGCCGAGCCGGATCGTGGACGGGTTCGGCAGCGAGGTGTTGCCGATGCCGTACCACATCGCCCCGATGCCGACGCCACGCCGGACCGGATCTCCCCGCGCGGACCCCGCCGCGTTGGCCGCAGCCGCCTCCTCCGTGGCGCGAGCCCAGGCCGGCCGCAGGGCCTCCAGGCAGGCTCCCAGCCCGGCGCTCGCCGCGAGGATCTGGCCGGTCGCCGTCACCGAACCGACTCGCAGCGCGTTGCGCAGCCGGATCTCCAGCCGGTCCATCCCGAGCTGCGCGGCCAGCTCGTCCAGCAGGGCCTCCTGGGCGATGGCCGCCTGCGGCACCCCGAATCCGCGGAACGCTCCGCCGATGGGCCCGTTCGTGTGGATCGCCCGGGTCGTCGCCCGGACCGCCGGCACGACGTACGGCCCGCTGGCATGCACCGGGACACGGTTCGCGACGGTCGGCCCCCACGAGGCGTACGCGCCGGTATCGAAGTCGCCGTGGAAGTCGAGCGCGGTGAGGCGGCCGGTCGCGTCCGCGCCCAGCGTGGCGACGATCCTGGCGGGGTGACGCTTGGTCGTGGCCAGCATGGATTCGGGACGGGTGAAGACGCAGCGGACCGGCCGGTCCAGGAGCCAGGCCGCGATGGCGATCAACGGCTGGAGCGAGAGGTCGAGCTTGCCACCGAAGCCGCCGCCACACGCGCTCGGGATGACCTGGACCTGCTCCGGGGCCAGGCCCATGACCAAGGCCAGTTCATCACGGTCCATGTACGGCGTCTGGGTCGTCGCGAAGGCCACGATCCGGTCGCCACTGCGCCAGGCGACGCCGGCCTCCGGCTCGATGTAGGCGTGCTCCACGTGCGAGGTTTCGAAGGTCCCGGTCGCCACCACTGCGGAGCCCGCCAGTGCCGCGACCACACCGCCGCGCACGACCCGCCCGGTCGTCAGGATGTTGCCCGGCGATCCCGCGTGGAGTCGTGCGGCGCCGGGCGCGGCGGCGGCCTCCATCTCGAGCAGTGCGGGAAGGGGCTCCCAGGCGATCGGCAGCTCCGAATCCGCGATCCGCCCGACGGTCCCGGCGTCGCCGACGAGCGCCGCCACCGCTTCGCCGGCATATCGCACGTAGCCGTTCGCCAGCACCGGCTGATCCTTCCCGGTCGCGTAGATCCCGTACCGGTTCTGGCCCGGGACATCGGCCGCGACCAGGATTCGGACCAGCCCCGGGTGCGCGGCGTGGACGGCGGCCAGGTCGCCGATGGCGAACCGGGCGTGGGCGTGGGGCGAGCGAACCGCGCGCAGGGAGAGGGCGTCGGCGGGTGCCTCGTCGGCCCCGAAGGCGGTGGTCCCAGTGACCTGGTCCACCCCGTCCACGCGCGCGATCCGGGCACCGACGGCGGCTCCCGCCGTCGGTGGGGGCGTGGCGTCGAGCACGCCCGCGCCCGCGCCGCGGACCGCGTCGATGATCTTGCGATAGCCGGTGCAGCGGCAGAGCACGCCGCCGAGTGCGTCCTGGACCTGGCGCTCGGTCGGGTGTGGGGTGTCCGCGAGGAGCGCGTCTGCGGCCATCAGCATCCCGGGCGTGCAGATCCCGCATTGCGCGGCCCCGGAGCACAGGAAGGCCGACTGGACGGCGCTCAGCCGGTCGCCATCGGCGAGTCCTTCCACGGTCGCGACATCGCGGCCGGCCATCTGCCCGAGCGGGACGAGGCAGGCGCAGACCGGCTCGCCATCCAGGCGGACCGTGCAGGCACCGCAGTCCCCGGCATCGCAGCCGACCTTCGTTCCGGTCAGTCCAAGGTCGTCGCGCAGGACGTCAGACAGCCGGCGCATCGGGTCGCCGGTCAGCGCCACCTGACTGCCGTTCACCCGGAACGTGGTGGGCACCCAGGGTCCGGTCATCCGGCGATTTCCGCGATGGCGCGCCGGACCAGGACCAGGGCCGCCTCGCGGCGATAGGCCGCCGTGGCTCGGACGTCGTCGATCGGCCGCAGCGGCGCCAGGTCCTCCGCCCGGATCTCCCGTCCCAGGTCGTCCGACGGGAGGCGGCCGATCAGGCGGGCCTCCGCCGCCGGGAGCCGCCGCGGGACCTCCGAGCAGGCGCCCACGACGATCCGGGCCGAGGTCATCCGGCCATCCGCCCCGAACTCGGCGACGGCCGCCACGGTCGCGATGGAGATCACGAGATAGGCCCGCGCCCCGAGCTTCAGGAAGGCGGACCTCGCCTCCGCCGCAGTCTCCCCTTCCGGCAGCGGGACCAGCAGGGCGGTCACCAGTTCGTCGTCGCGCCGGACGGTCCTCCGGTTGCCGATCACGAACTCGCCGACCGGGACCTGGCGTCGCCCGGCGGCGGAGACCAGCTCGACCCGCGCGTCCAGGGCCATCAGGTTCGGCAGTCCGTCCGCCGCGGGCGAGGCGTTGCAGACGTTGCCACAGACCGTGGCCCGGTTCTGGATCTGGACACCGCCGACGGCCCGCGCCGCCGCCTTCAGGCCGCCGAAGCGGGGCGGCAGGTCGTGGCGAAGGAGGTCCGTCCAGGTGGCCAGCGCGGGGATCCGGCAGACGCCGTCCCGCACCACGATCTCGCGCAGGTCCGGCAGCCCGGTGACATCCAGGATGTCGTCATTCACCGAGCGTCCCACCCGAGCCGGATAGATGTCCGTGCCACCGGCCAGCAGCGTGCGCGGCAGGACCACGAGCGCGGCCAGCGCCTCGTCCAGGCTCGCCGGGCGCAGGTAGCTGGCCACCGCCCCGTTAGTCCCCGATGAGCGGCAGGACGTCCGACGCCAGCATCTCGAGCGTCGCGTGGCTCCAGTCGAGCGGGTTGAGGATCACCTGCTCCACGCCCCCGAGGGCCGCGATCTTGGCGCGGATCCGCTCGGCGACGGCCTCCGCCTCGCCGAGCAGGTAGAACTCCTGCCAGTACTCCAGGTCCATCCCGGAGAAGGCGCGGAACTTCGCGCCGGCGTCGGCCGGCGATCCACCCGGCGGCAGCACGTGGATGAAGTTCGAGTAGACCTTGGTCATCTCGTCCGGATCCCGCCCGAACGCGATCATCTCCTCGCGGATGACGGCCCAGTCGGAGGCGACCATCTCGGCGGTCGCCGACGAATGTGGGACCCAGGTGGAGGCGTACTTCGCGATCCGCCGGAGGACCGGCCGGATGTCGTTCACCTGCTGGCCGTAGACCTTCTCCGACGGCTGCGTGCCGCCACCGATCCAGATCGGTGGGTGGGGTCGCTGGACTGGCCTGGGCTCCAGGGAGAGGTCGCTGAAGCGGTAGAACTGGCCCTCGTACGTGACGTGATCGCCGGCCCACAGCGCGGTGACTGCCTCCAGCATCTCGTTCATCCGGCGGCCGCGCTCGCGGAACGGGATCCGCAGCGCCGCGAACTCTCCCTCGTGCCAGCCCACGCCGACCCCCAGGATGGACCGCCCACCGGAGAGGACGTCCAGGGTCGCCCATTCCTTGGCGAACGCGACGGGATCCCGGAAGGGCAGGACCAGGACCAGGGTCCCCAGCCGGATCGTCCGGGTGACGCCGGCCAGGGCGGACAGCAGGGAGATCGGCTCCAGCCAGGTCGTCCGGTAGGCCGGCGGCGCCACGAGCAGATGGTCGATCAGCATGGCGCTCTCGAAGCCGAGGTCCTCCGCGTGTCGGAGGTAGGCGCCCATCTCCGCCAGGCTGGCCGTCCGGTCGCCCAGCGCGAAGCTGGGCAGGCGCAGCCCGAACCGCATCAGTGTCCGCCGCCGGCCGGTGGCGGACCCTTGACCACCTCGGCCATCCGTCCGGCCGGCGCGGTGTTGCGGCTTCGACCGATGGTGGCGACGCCGTCGATGAGGACCATCGAGATCCCGGGCAGGTCGCCATTCGCCAGCGCCGCCAGGGCCGTCCCCGCGACCGAGCCGACCGGCGCGTCCACGATGCACAGGTCGGCCGCCCTCCCGGGCGTGAGGATCCCGGTCTCCAGACCGTGGACCCGCGCGGTATTGCCCGTGGCAAGGCAGAGCACCGTCTCCGGGGCCACCTCGCCCAGTGAGGCCAGGTGCGTGATGAGCCGGAGGATGCCGAGCGGAACCACGCCGGTCCCGGACGGGGCGTCGTTGCCGAGGATGACCCGGCGAAGCGCTCCCGCTTCGGCAGCTCGGGCGAGCGCCACGAGCGCGGTGCGGCCGTTCCCGCAATGCACGAGTTCCAGGGCGATCCCGGACTCGGACTCGACGAGCCGGTCGATGTCGCGCTCGGAGAGGGAGGTGGTCCCACCGTTGATATGACCGGCGATATCGGGGCCCGCCTCCAGGACGGCGTCGGCGCCGATCGCACCTGATCCCGGCAGGGAGGGTCCACCGGTGTGGAACGTCGAGATCATCCCGTGGGCACGCCCCCAGCCGACCATCGGGGCCGCGTCGGCGCCGGTCTTGACCGAGCCCAATCCGATCTCGCCGATGAGGCCCACGCCGGCGGCGGCCATCTCGGCAAAATCGGCCTCGACCATCCCGAGCTCCAGGATCGGAGCGCCGGCCCGGACCTTGACGCCGCCGGGCCGGACGTTCGCGTAGCTGTGGGCGACGGCGATGGCGAGGGCCTTCAGGCCCACGATGTCTTTCGGCCGACCGGGCAGGTGGACCTCGCCGGCCGAGATCATCGTGGTGACACCGCCGTGGAGCGACGATTCGATGAAGTCGAAGGTGCGCTGGCGGGGCGTGTAGTCGCCGAAGACCGGATGGGCATGCGAGTCGATCAGGCCCGGGATGACGGTCGTCCCGTGGGCGTCGATGACGACGTCGGTGTCGTCGCCCAGCCCGCGCCCGATCGCTACGATGCGTCCTTCCTCGATGAGGATCGAATCGGCATCCAGAAGCGGCCGCGCGATGTCGCCCGAGACGAGCTGGGCGATCCCGATGATCAGCGTGCGCACAGACGACGCCTCAGCGCAGGCCGTCTTCGCCGACGGCGTCCACTGCCAGGAGGCCACCGACCCGGGCGTGCGGCCGTCCGCCGTCGGTGACCGCCAGCGCGAGCAGCAGCTCATCGGCACCGGGCGCGTCCGGGACGCGCAGCTCGACGGCATCGAAGTGCGAGCGGACCAGTATCGCCTTGATGTGGTGGACCGGGATGTCCAGGGTCGCCCCCATCGCCGCCCGCTTCTTGACCGACGGGAGGATCGAGACGCCGCCGACCCGGCCACGGGTGGGTGCCCCGAACTTGGGGTGCAGGACGGCCGCCACGTGCTCCAGCTCGCCGTGCTCGCCCACGATGCCGCCCTTGCCGTAGGCCTCGACCGGATCGCCAAGCGCTTCCTGGCAGCGCCGCATCAGCTCGTCACCCAGGTACTCCCCGAAGTCGATCAGCTCTGAGAGATCTTCCGACCAGCGCCCGGCGTACGGGTTCGAGCAGACGACTCCGACGGCGACCCGGCGAAGCGGCCGCTTCAGGTCGCGACCGCCGTCGGACAGGATCTCCTCGCAGAAAGTCACCCATTTGCGAATCAGGATCGCCACGTTCTCTCCTCCGGCCGGGGCTCGTCAGCGTCGTGGCCAGTATGCCGCGACAGGGAGGCGGCCGGTGATGCTTCGGCCTTGGCACTGCGGGTGGCGCTCCCGGCGGCTGCCGGGACATGTTCAGGAGTCGGTGGAAGCTCCGGCGCCCCAACGCGCCACTTCCGCCTCGATGTCCAGCGGCATGACGGCACCGTGCTGCTCGTACTCGCCCCACGCCTCGCGCGGGACGCGCCACATGATCTCGAATTCGTTGCCGTCGGGATCGGCGCCGTAGAGTGACTTGGAGACGCCGTGGTCCGAGGCGCCGCCAAGCGCACCCGCTTCCGACAGGATCTTCGCGGCATCGGCCAGATCGTCCATCGTGGGGACCTCCCAGGCCAGGTGGTAGAGCCCGACCGAACCGCGACCGGGACGCTGGGCGTCGGGGCCCACGGAGAACAACCCGAGGTCATGGTGGTTGTCGCCGCCGTGCGCCCGCATGAAGACGGCTTTTGCACCGAACTCGCGGCCGACCACCTCGAACCCGAAGACCCGACCGTAGAACTCCGCGGCCAGACCCGCGTCGCGGACGAACAGGACGGCGTGGTTGAGGCGAGCGACCGGGATCGGCATGGGAACAGTTTCCGTCATCGATGCAACCCGGGTCAGACAGCCGTCGGGACGGAGGCGGGAGCACCCACCAGCTTCCAGCCGGACTGCCAAGCACCATGTCGTCCTGCGGGGCCGCTTCCGGATGACGCAGGGCGACCATGTCATCGAGGTCGGACCAGGGGACTACGTCCGCTGGGACGGGACCATCCCGCACGACGCCGAAGTGCTCGGGGACGAAGAGGGTGCGATGCTGATCATCAGCCTCCACCCCGGCCGCTGATCGGCCCGGTGCCGGCGGTAGGCCGGGTGGTCGTGATCCGGGGGTCGGTGATCCCGGCCAGCATCAATGTCCGGCCATTCATGCTTGGTGCCGGTCGACTTCTGTCGGAATCCAACGACCGCTGAGCGTGGATAGCTCCGCGATGATGCGCTCCAGGATCATGCTGAAGGCCGCGCCGGATGCGCCTGCCGCGCCGGATCCGCTGGTCGCGCCCGAACCGCAACCTCTGCCGGGGCGCAAGGTGCGCCCCACAGGCGCTATCCTGTCCGGCGACCCCAGGTGTCCCCGCGAACCTCCCTGTTCGCGGCTGCATGATCGTTCGAGTCAGGTGGTGCCCATGAAGGTCGGTGTCGCCAAGGAGACTGCGCCCGGTGAGCGGCGTGTCGCCCTGGTCCCCGAGGTGCTCGGCAAGCTGCAGGCGGCCGGGCTGGACGTGCTCGTGGAGGCCGGCGCGGGTGCCGGCTCGGCGATCCCGGACGCGGCTTACGCCGAGGCCGGCGCGACGATCGTCTCGGCTGTCGAGCTGTTCGGCCAGTCGGATGTCATCCTCCGCGTCGCCAAGCCGTCCGAGGCGGAGATCAGCGTGATGCGCTCCGGCCAGGCCCTCGTGGGCTTCCTGGCCCCATTGATCGACCCGGCCACCGCACAGGCGCTGGCGACGCATGGCGTGACCGCGATCAGCCTCGACGCCATCCCGCGGACCCTGTCGCGCGCGCAGACGATGGACGCCCTCAGCTCCCAGGCCAACGTCGGCGGCTACAAGGCCGTCCTCCTGGCGGCCAATGCCTACGGCCGCTACTTCCCGCTGCTGACGACGGCGGCCGGCACGGCCAAGCCGGCGAACGTGCTGATCCTGGGGATCGGCGTGGCCGGGCTCCAGGCGATCGGCACGGCCCGGCGCCTCGGGGCGGTGGTCAAGGCCTACGATGTCCGGCCCGAGACGCGCGAGCAGGCGGAATCGCTCGGCGCCCAGTTCGTCAAGCTCAGGACGACGATCGACGCGACCGGCGCCGGCGGCTACGCCCGCGAGCTGACGGCCGAGGAGCGGGCCGCCCAGCAGGCCGAGCTCAACGAGGTGATTGGCGGCATGGACGTGGTCATCACCACGGCCCAGGTGCCCGGGCGCAAGCCGCCGCTACTGGTGACCGCCGACGCCGTCGCCCGGATGAAGTCGGGCTCGGTGATCGTGGACATGGCGGCGTCTGCGCTCGGTGGCAACTGCGAGCTGAGTCGGGCCGGCGAGACGATCGAATCGCCCAACGGCGTGACGATCATCGCCCCGGACAACCTGCCGGCCTCGATGCCGGCCGGCGCCTCAGCGTTCTACGCTCGCAACATCTCGACGCTGCTCCTCGGGATGGTCAAGGACGGCGCGCTCCATCTCGATTTCGAGGACGAGGTCACCAGGTCGACCGTGATCACGCACGGCGGCGTTGTCGTGTCCGAGCCGGTCAGGAAGCTGCTTGAACCGGCCCCGGCGGCCGAGGCCGGAGGTCCCGCGTGAGCCCCGAACTGCTCTCCGCCGTAACGGTCTTCGTCCTGGCGATCCTGGTCGGCTTCGCCGTCATCAGCAAGGTCCCGGCGACCCTCCACACGCCACTGATGTCCGGGGCGAACTCGATCCACGGCATCGTCCTCGTCGGCTCGATGTTCATCGCGGTCGAGGCCACCGACCCGGTCAGCCAGATCCTGTCGCTCATCGCGGTCGCCTTCGCGACGATGAACGTCGTGGGCGGCTACGTCGTCACCGACCGGATGCTCCAGATGTTCAAGCGCAGGCCCGTGGCGCCGAAGCCGGCCGAGCAGGCGGAGGGCTGAGCCATGGATTTCGACACGCTCTCCATCCTCGTCCGACTCGCCTGGCTGGCCGGTGCCTCGGCCTTCGTCCTCGGGTTGATGCGCATGAACTCGCCGGCCACGGCCCGCAACGGCAACCTGCTGTCGGCCGCCGGCATGGTCATCGCCATCGTCGCGACGGCGATCTTCCTGCTGGCCCGCCCGACCGAGGGCGGTGCCGGCTTCAACAGCATGGGCTGGATGATCATCGTCGTCGGCATCGTCATCGGCGGTGGCGTCGGCCTGTACAGCGCCAGGACCGTGAAGATGACCGCGATGCCGCAGCTGGTCTCGCTGTTCAATGCGGTCGGCGGCGGCGCCGCGGCGCTCATCGCGATCGACGACTACCTGGGACTGACGGCCGCTCCGACGCCCCAGATCAACGTGGCGACCGTGCTCGATATCGTCATCGGCAGCATCACCTTCACGGGCTCGCTCATCGCCTCGGGCAAGCTCCAGGGGCTGATCGCCGGGAAGCCGATCCTGATCCCCGGCGGACGGATCGTCACCGCGGCGCTGGCCATCGTGACCGTGCTCGGGGCCGCCTACCTGTGGGCCGGCAACCTGAGCGTCCCGGTCATGCTGATCATCCTTGCCGCGGCCCTGATCTTCGGCGTGACGATGGTCCTGCCGATCGGCGGTGCCGACATGCCGGTCGTGATCTCGCTGCTCAACTCGTTCACCGGGACGGCCGTGGCGATGGCCGGCTTCGTGCTCGGGAACGATGTCCTGATCATCGCCGGCGCCCTCGTCGGCGCGTCTGGCGCGATCCTGACCAAGCTGATGGCTGACGCGATGAACCGCTCGGTGCTCAACATCATGATCGGCGGATTCGGTGGCGGCGAGGGGACCATCGGCCCCACCACCGGAGCCGGCGGGTCCGTCCGGGCGATCGGCGCGGACGACGTGGCGATCCAGCTGGCCTATGCCCAGCATGTCATCGTGGTGCCCGGCTACGGCCTGGCCGTGGCCCAGGCCCAACATGCGGTCCGCGAGCTGGCCGAGCTGCTCGAGTCGCGCGGCGTGGACGTCAAGTACGCGATCCACCCGGTGGCCGGCCGGATGCCCGGGCACATGAATGTCCTCCTCGCTGAGGCGAACGTGCCGTACCCGCAGCTCAAGGAGATGGACGAGATCAACCCGGAGTTCGACCGCTGCGACGTGGCCCTCGTCGTCGGCGCCAATGACGTCACCAATCCAGCCGCTCGCCGGCCCGGTTCGCCGGTCTCCGGGATGCCGATCCTCGACGTCGACCACGCGAAGTCCATCGTCGTGATCAAGCGCTCGATGGGCCGCGGCTACGCCGGAATCGACAACGAGCTCTACTCGAATCCCAAGACCGGGATGCTCTTCGCCGACGCGAAGGAGGGTCTCGCGGCGCTCGTGGCGGCAGTCAAGGCGGTCTGACGGCCGGCCTTCGGCCAACCCGAGGTCACTCGGTCGGGGCGCCGGCCTCGAGGATCTCGACGTCGGCCACCGACGAGACCGCCGCGATGATCGTCTCGGGCTTGGTGCCGGCCGGCGGGCGGAGGTCGAGCTCGATCTCGTAGCGGCCCTTGCCGAGGCGCTGGCTGCTCACACCGGCCATCTCGATCCGGTTGCTGGCGAGTGTCCGGGAGATCTCGCCGAGCGCTTCGAGTCGGCCGGCCAGGAGCCGCAGCCGGAACAGTTGTGGCTCGCGGATCCGGAACCTGGCGATGAGCCGGTTGAGCGGCCCGAGCGAAAGGACGATCAGGACGGTCGTCACCGCGGCGACGACCCACGCCCCCGCCCCGGCAGCCATGCCGACCGCCGCCGTCGCCCACAGACTGGCCGCAGTCGTCAGGCCGCGCACTGACGAGCCGTACTTGAGGATCGCCCCGGCGCCAAGGAAGCCGATGCCCGAGACGATCTGGGCGGCGATCCGTGATGGATCGGTCGGGAGCGAGCCGTTCGGAGCGGTCGCCGTCGCGAAGAAGAAGATCGACAGGACGGTGAACGCGCCAGACCCGAGCGAGACGAGCAGGTGCGTCCGCATCCCGGCCGGGTGAGCGTGGATCTCGCGCTCCAGCCCGATCGCCGCCCCGAGCAGGGACGCGATGAGCAGCCGGACCGAGATGTCGAGCTGCAGGACGAGATCAACGGGCGGCATGTCGGGCGATCTCCGCTTTGGCGGGGGTCGGCGGTCAGGTCGCCAGTCTATGGGGTCGGAGGAGGCGGGGTGACAGCGGGCGTGCCGACGACGGACGTCTGGAGGTTAGCGGAGGCGTCGACCAGGCCGCGCCCTCTCGGAGTGGAGGGAGTTCCATCAATCCTGAGTCGGGTTCGCGGATCGCGGCAGCCCCGCCGTCGCGGCGAGCTTCCTGAGACGGCCATCGTCGACCTTCGCCGCGGCACCACGTGTCACCGGCAACCGTCTGAGCAGGACGACGTCGTCAAGCGACCAATCTCGTTCCCGCGCGATGCGCTTGAGCCGCTGAAGCTGCTCGGCACGTGCGCCGGCACTGCCCCACTGGAGCGGCTGCACAGCGAGAAGCGCCTTGGTTCGAGGACTGGACCCGACGCGCACGAGGGCCGCGCGGCTGACCCATGGCAGAGCCTCGACGACGCGCTCGACCTCGACTGGGTAGAGGTTGCCGACGGCGTTGTCGGCGCGTCCCAGCAGCCACAGTCGCCCATCGCGATCGACGCGACCGGCGTCGCCGGTATCCACCCATTCGCCGGCTCCCGATCGTCGTGATGCCCGGGGACCACGCAGCAGGATCCTCCCACCTGCGCGGCGCGCTGGCGACGTTCCGGGCCGTTCGGGGTGTGGCTGGACCCGCAGGTCGAGGCCATCGAGCACCATGCCGACGCACGTTCCATCCGCTGGATCGCTTCGTGCCAACAGGTCGAGGTACTCCTCAGCGTCGATGGCGGCGATCGGCTCGATCTCGGTGCTGCCGTATACCACCGTGATCGCGGCGTTCGGGGCGACGGCTTTCAGAGCCGCCAACAGCTCGGGGCGAGTGTGACTGCCGCCGATGTAGATCGAGCGAAGGCCATCGAGGTCGCCGTCGCCTGCCCCGTTGACAACCGACTCGAACAGATGCGGGAAGCCCGCCGCGGACGTGGCACGCGAGCGGGCAAGCGTCTCGCGAACCTTCCGACCGTACTGCCGTGAACCGGGGCCCCTCGGCGCAAGAACGCTCGTCACACCCGACCCCAGGTTGTGAAGGACGAGCAGGGGCAATCCCGCGAAGTCACGGTCGGTGTCGCCGAGCCCACGCAGGCTCCTGAGTGCGTGATGTTGTGCCTGCAGCACTGCGTGGGTGCGCATCACGGCCTTCGCGGGTCCGGTGCTGCCGGTCGTGAAGGACAACAGCGCGGGACTCTGCGCCGAAACGGTTTGTGGCGCGATCGGTTGATGGCGACTCAGGGCCTGCACACTCGCCGCGTTGAGAAACCGCCAGCTCCCGCTCGCAACGCGGATAGGGGCCTTCCTCAGCTCGTTGTATGCGAGAGCCGCCGGCCACAGCAGGAGGCTCGCGGCCACAGCTTGCGGTCTGGATGCCGCGGCCGCCTCGAGAGCGCGAGGCAAGGGCAATGACCCGGGAGGGAGAACCACGGACGCTCCGGCCCAGATGACGCCGGCGACGACTCGGAAGAGTTCGCGAGGGTCCGGTTCGAGGACGAGGACCCGGTCGCCGTCCCCAAGCCCAAGCTCGACCAGCCCGCCGGCGAGGCGCGCGGCGGCTTCAGCGAGATCTTCGAACGTCCAAAGGACACGTCCGTCGGTCGAAACGATGCCCGCCGCGCTCCCGCGACGAGCAGCGGAGCGTTCGAGGTGAACGGCAACGTTGGGCGTCGCCGCCGCGCTGTCGGTCACGGGTTCGCTCGCTCAAAGGTCGCGTACGACCGTAGTTGTGTCCCCCAGCGCATCGTCATCCGGTGCGCCATCGATCCTTGGGCCATCAGCGCGTGGATGCCACCCACATGCCCGCGCTCAAGGGCAGCCTGATGGATCCACGCTGTCAGACCTGCGCCGACCCCCGGATACCGCCGGCGTGCCTCGGGTAACAACCCGAGTGTCTTCACGATGAAGCCGCCGGCTCCGGTGTGACCCGGGAAGTGAGGCATCGCGAATGCGAATCCGAGCGCATGCTCGTTGGCGGTCTCGAGAATCCGAATGAGTTCAGCGTCGGCGAGATCCGCCGTCGGACGGTACAACGACGAGAATTCATCGAACGAGATCTCGCTGAACCCCCAACTGTCTCGGAAGACATCGACCGACAACTGGTGGAGCAGGCGGAGTTCCTCCTCCAACTGGGAGATCCGGATGGGCCTGGCATGGAGGCCGGCCTTGCCCAGCCGGTCGAGCGCGGGACCTGCGCTGGCGATGACCGCGTCGGACCGGACAGCGTAAGAGACGGCGCGATGCACGGGAGCAAAGTCGCTCGCCAGCACGAGATCGACGAGGTCGCGATCGTCTTGAGGTTCCATCGGAAACGCCGGCGCGCCGCCCGAGCTCGGGAAGCCGGCCGTCATGGCGCGATGGCCGTACCACGTCGAAAACTGCACCGGGCACCGGATCACGCTGACTCCCCGGTCCTGGAGCCATCTGACCGCCGCTGTGAGGACCCGCTCCGCGGCCGCCCGGGCGGGAGGGGATCCAGCTTCCCGCGTGCGCACGTTTGCGAATCCGATGCAGCCCACCGTCCTCGCCGTTGTCCGCTGCCGGGAGTCGATGCTGGCGACCAGGCGAGCGACGACGATGCCTCCAAGCTGGACCGCGAATGCTCGCCACTCCCCGAACTGCAGGAATGGGTGATCGGGCGCCAGCAGTGCCGCCTCCATGGGCGACAGCGACAGGAGCGGCGCTATCGGGCCGGGGTTTCGGGAACCGAACTCGAGCAGCTCACTCTGCATCGGAGCCGACCGCTCGTTGCGTGGGGCGCCCACGGCGGCGAGCGCCTGGCAGCCGCGGTGCAGTCAGGGCCAGTCCGAACAGCGCTGCGGCGCCCAGCACCGTGAGGACGGCGGACACGGCCGACCCCGCAGCGCTCAGGGAAGCAAGTGTCGCGAGGGGGATCCCGAGATTGTCCAACCCCCACGGCAGCGCGCCCTCGATCAGGGCAACCACGACGCCGATGAAGGCCCCCGTCACGCACGCGCCCACGGGTGGAACGCCAATGAGCACGAGAACGGAACTGGACAGCGCGGTCGTGACGGTCAACGCCGCAAGCGATCCTTCCCACGTCTTCACCTGTCCCCAGGCAGAATACGAGTGCTGCTTCCAGCGTTCGCCGGCAACCCCGGCCGCGGGGTCTCCGAGGGCCAGCGCAAGAACGGCGATCGCGTAGTGAGGGTAGTTATCCGAAGCGATCACGAAGGTGGCGGCGATCGACACTGGGTAGAGGAAGGCCCCGGCGCTTCGGCGCGAAATCCCATGCACCGAGCCAAGCCATCCGATGAGCTTGGTTGCCAACAGAAACGCCACAAATGGGACTGCAAGGGCGAGAACGGGCCAGGGTGAATCAAAGAGCAGCGGCAAGGCCAGAGCGATGACACCCGCGCCGACGTGGTTGGACCTGCGGGTCACCTCGGCGCGGGCGAGTCGTGCCCGGCGCAACAGTTCGCCGATCCCGAACATGGCCAGGTATGAGCCGGCCACGAGGAGCATCGGCGCCCATGTCTCGCCCATCATCCAGCGCGACTCCGCACGGACTCGATGACCAACCTCGAGTAGAGAAAGGCCCTGTCCTGTGCGTGGAGTGACCTGGCCTCGTCCTGATGGCTCACGAGCGCACCCGCCAGCGCGTCTGGGCGACGGCGGGTGACGAGATTGTTCCAGTAGCAGATGCGGGCACCCACCCGGCCAACCCTGGCGATCTCTGTGAGCGTCGAAGAGTACTCCGTCATCGTGGAGAGCTCGAAGACGTCCGAGAGGTAGAACGCGTCGACGGAGTCCGAGGGCAGGTCCCTGAGCACGTCGTCGAGGCTTGCCGTCTGGACCACGACGCGGTCGATCCGCTCACGCACGATCGCTTGCACCGCGGGCCGCAGGTAATCAGGAATCCGCCGGTCGGTGCCGAATCTCCCACTGAGCATGTAGGTGAGGTATGGGTTGGTCCAGATCGGCAGGTTGGTGAGTGCATGCTCAGCCCGCAACAGATAGTGATCGCCGATGTCGGCGATCTCGCACTGGGCGAAGAAGGCCGGGTCTCGTCCGAAGCGTCCCATGAGGCTCCGGCTGAAGAAGAGCCTGAACAGCAGCCGCCAGCGACTCGTGTCCCAGCTCTCATGGTAGATGCGGCGCTGCACGTCGAGGCTTGTCGCGCGCAGCATCTCTCGAACGGCTCGTCGCCCGGGCACAAGGGGTAGGACCGCGCGTCGGAAACCTGAGAGGTAGCGTTCGAATCTTCCTGCGTGGATCACCCCGCCCTCGATCATCGGCAGATTGCCATCCCAGTAGCGCTGCGCCTCCGGCGCGAGCGTTGTGCGCAGGGTCTTGTAGACCGCGGTTCGATCCGGGGAGGATGTTCCCCCCAGGAAACGGCTGACCTGCCCGGCATCGACCAGGCGCCCGATGGCGGCCATCTTGAGATGCATCAGGGCCGTCTGCGACGGGTTCACATCAAGGGCCAGCACGCAGCCGGGGTCGTCCTGCAGGAGGGCGAGCGTGTTGTCGCCCGCGGCTCCGATCGTCAGCACCGTGTTCCCGGGTCGAATCCGGAGCGCTGCCCGCGCGACGTCGACATCTTCCCAGCACTGGGAGTAGAGCAGGTCGCGACCGAGTGTCTCCGGCCCGCGGGTCGCAGTCACGCGGCTCCGTCCAGCGCGGTCTCCATCCTCACCTCCCCGGTGGAACCATCCAGTTCGAGGACGTCCCCAGTCCGCACGAGATCAAGCAGGCCGTCCAGGCCAACGACCATCGGGATCCCAAGCTCCCGCGCGACGATCGCGGAATGCGACAGCAGGCTTCCTTGCTCGACGAGCAGTCCCGCTGCGCCCACGAGGATAGGGACCCATCCGGGGTCCGTCGTGCGGGCCACGATGATATGCCCGGGCATGAGGGTCACTTGGGTCGGATCGCGCACGACGAGGCACGGGGCTCTCGCCCGCCCGTTCGAGGTGCCGATACCCTTCCACGCACGGAGCCCGCGGTTCGGTGCCGGGGTGCCGATCGAAGGGTCCAGGCCGAGAGGGTCGACTACAAGGCCTCTGGTTTCGAATCGGGATGGCAGCCGGGGGCGGGAGGCATAGTCGTCGTACTGAGCTCGACGCAGGCGCACGAGTGCTCGAGGATCGCCGACGACCGCCGTGCCCGTGATCATCCCGCGGAGTTCGTCCAGGGACAGGTAGTGGACGTCCTCGGGTCGCTCGAGGGCTCCCTGGTCGCTCAACGCTTCGCCCAGGCGTCGGAAGATCCGTCGTCCAACCCCGAACACCTGCCCCCTTGCCAGTCGCATCTCCTCCCGCCACCCGATGTGCCGGCGAGTTGCGCGAAGGAGGACCGAGAAGACCGCCACGCGGAGCAGCCCCAGCTGACGGGTGAGCAAGCGACGGCGGACGTGCAGTGCGGCCTGAACGGCGACTCCTTCCCGCCCGGTCGACGAAGCGCTGACCAGTGAGCGTACGGCGCGGAGCAGCGGCAGGGGATCGTCTCGGTAGCTGGGACGCTCCAGCTGCAATTCACGGGGAGACCTGTCGCCCCAGGTCTCGAGATAGCCCTCGATCAGCGCAGAAAGCCCAGCGAGCTCGGGCTCGGCGTCGAGGCGTGCGCGGAGTGTCTCGGGCGGCGTCGACATGATGACGTCGTACCAATCGCTTCGCTCGCGAATGGCGGCAGCGATCCGGAGGAGATCCTTCCCGGGCAACGCGCTCACGACGGTCCCCTGGACGATGAGGGCATTGACGAGGCTTCGTGCGTCGGTCCCGAGCCAGCGGTCGGCCACGCGCCTCAGGGCGCCGTGCGACAACATCAGAAAGAGGTCATTCATGATGGGCGCACGCCAATCCCGGAGGGCGCTCGCGCGGAACCGATCGAAGTCGGCCAGGAGTGCCTCGGGTGACGCGCCCGGAGCCGGGGCCTCGCGATGGATCTCAAGCAGCTGGGCGATGGATGCCTGGAAGCGCGCTGCGTCGGAGCCGAACCGGAGCAGCCGGTATGACAAACGCACGGTCATCCCGGCGATCTCCCACCAGCGCGTGGCCCGGGCAACGACGGGGACGGTCCGCTCATTGGGCTTGGCGCCCGGTCGTGCGGTTCCCATCATGGCCTCGAGGAAGCCCGCAGTCAGCCGGAACCCCGGCAGCAGGGCCAGGACGCGATACCAGCTTGTCAGGTTGTAGTAGACCCGTCCCTGAAGGAGCCCGAGCATCTGCACGAACACAGGCGCTTCCCGCTCCACGGTCGCGCGCGGCACGCCCAATGCGAGGCATGCGGCGCGATACACCGTTGCGTACACTCCGACGGCCACCGAAAAGGTGAGGGGAAGCGTGAGCTCCGGGAAGCTCTCGACGATGTTGGCGTTGTCCCAGAGTCGGACCTGCGCCCGCGGAGATGACGCCGGAGGGAGCGCTGTGATGGGTCGCGCCTGGAGGACGAAGAGCTGCCCCGTCGCCGAGTACGCCCATTCGATATCCTGCGGTGCGCCGCGCCGTCGCTCGAGCAGCCTCGCTGCCTGAGCCACGAAGCGCGCCTGCTCGTCGGCGAGGACGCGCCCGTTGTGCGGACCGCCGTCCACCCGCCCGAGGGTCCCGCCCTGACCAGGCATCGGAGGCGACTCCTCCGGGTCGACCCGGACGACGGCTACCCGATCATCGGCTGCGACGCGGTACTCGTCGCCGTTTACTGCGCCGCCTGTCAGCGCGCCGGCCCGGCGCGTGGCGGCGATCACCACCTCGTCATCTCCCGACAGCGGCGCGCGACTGAACGCCACCCCGGCGCTGCCGGGAGGCACGAACAGCTGAACGATCACGGCGAGCGGAAGGTTGGTCGAGCCCTGTCCCTGTGCGCGCCGATAGGCGTCGACGCCTCCCCGAGTTGGCCACTGGGCGCAGCTCACGATCGCCTCGAGAACGTTGTCGACGCCCCGAACGTCGAGCCTGCTGAGGTACTGCCCGGCAAACGACTGCCCTGGCGCGTCCTCGTCCTGAGCTGACGACCGAATAGCGAAGCTCTCTGCGCCACCGGATCCGAGTCGCTGGCACGCCTCCGCGACCTGGACTCTGACTGCCTCGGAGACTGACCCGTCCGCCTGCACTGACCCGGGAAGCATTGCAAACCACGGCGGCGTGTCCAGGCCCGCCTCGGCAATGGCGAGCAGGCCAAGTGCCTTGCCGCCCACGTCCGAAGGCACGGCAGCCCTGGAGGCAGGTTCGTAGATCGGCGAGCGCTCTCCGCCGACTTTGGAATCCGTCACGGCATTGCCAGCGCGATCACCAGCGGCCATAGCAGCACGCTCAGCACCAGGATCGAAGCCGCGGACTGGATGGCAGCTGTCTCGATCCGGTATCCAAACTGTCGGGCGAGCAGGGGGATGGCACCCGCGGCGAGGAGGGGAACGATCGATATCTCCAGCGGGGCCCGCACCGAGCTCGCAAGGGCGCCGGCCCCAAGGTAGGCGGCCGACAGTGCCGTCGCCGCCAGCAGGATGGCGCGAGGGCGGCCGAGTACGGCCGAGTACGTTTCCACTCCTTTCCGCTCCTCGCTGGGCATCAGGATCTTCCGTGCGACCTCCATCGCAAGACCGGCCGCCCATACGAGCAGGAGCGCGGCCGCCAAGGTGGCACCTCCGGCCAGGTCGGCCCCGGTCGCCCACACGAAGAGCAGGATCTCGGGGGCGATGATGGAGTGGATCAGCGCGTACGTGAGAACTCCATGGCCGATCGGGAGCCGGCGTGGCAGGTCCACGCCGAGCAGCCAGATCGAGACGAGCGCAAGCAGGTAACAGGCGAACGCCGGGACGCCGAGGGGCACCGCAAAAGCAAGGCCGAAGACAGCAGCGACAGCTGCGAAACCCCGCAGTTCGGCCACGGTCACCAGTCCCCTGGGCAGGGGCCGTTGAGGGCGTCCTGCCCTGTCAAGATCCTCGTCCCTGAGCTCGTCCAGGATCCGCAGCTGGAGGAACGCGGATGCCACGGCCAGCGTGATCGCCGCGGTTTCCCAATTCACCCTGAGAGGCACGTCCGAGGCCAGTGCGGCGGCCGCCCTGCCGCAGATCACGAGCGCCACGATGAGCGGCCCGTAGGACTGCAATGGGAAGCGCTCGAGGACGAATCGACCCAGCCGCTTGAGCAGCCACGATCGGCGGAGAGACGCGGTATCGGCGCTCTGGCGGTCCGTGCCCATCAGGAAAGGGGGCAGCGGCGCCCGATCACGTGTCACACGTGAGGGCCGGGTCATCGCCTGTGGACTCACGGCGGTGTTTCGCCCCTTGGTCAGGATGCCGAGGGCACGCCCCGCGGCCCCGAGACCCCCCTCCAGGCGGCCATGACGATCCAGCCCACGACCCAACACATGGGCAGGATCACGATCAGGCTCAAGCCGGCCGTGCAGATCACGGCCAAGCCTACGATTTGAACAGCCTGGCCCGGCCCATACAACACCGACATGAAGACGAAGGAGACGACCGCCCCGACAAACAAACGCGCGAACAAACGCGCGAAAAACAAGCCACATCCTTTCTTGGCTGGTGGCCCCGAGTCAGACGGCGAAGGTGCCTGATCAGGCAAGTCGCCGCGGCGTTCCTGCTCGCTGTCCATCGCTCGTCCTCCTCGGGCTCCGAAGTCAGATCTGGCCCGCGACCGGTCTTGCCGCGTCCATGGCCGGGACGCTGTGAGCTGCCGACCGACGGGGCCGAAGGCCCAGTCCCCGGTCAACGCTGCCGTCCCAGTAGCGGACGAATGAGATAACGAGCGCAAGGTAGATCGGTATCGCCGCGACGACCTCGAGGGGGAGATCGCCGATCAGGGTCCGGAAGCCGATGAAGTCCGCCGTCGCGCTCGGACCATAGACGCGATAGCCGGATTGGATGAACCAGCCTTCGATCGGAGTTGCGATGATGGCGATGAGCCCGAGGTAGGCGGCAAAGCGCAGGCGGAAGTCCACTCCGCTCAGCAGCCGGTCGACCGCCAGCGTGCACAGCGTCACGAGCAGCACCCAGAACCCGGTCATGACGATCGTGATGTCACGGAAGACGTACGACCACGCCGGGAAGTTCTGGTTCGTCGCCATCGGCTCGACGACGATCTCGAACAGCAACACCGCGGCCGTGGTCAGGATCAACCGGTTGACAAGCGGCAGCCGGTCACCGGGCATCCCGCCGGGCTCGACGATCGGCAGCCAGTGCTTGTAGAAGGAGAGCACCAGGATCATGAAGACCGGGATGTAGTAGAGGCCCGCCGCCGGTACGTCGAGGACGGGGATCCGCGCGGGACCGGCCGCCTCCAGGACCTCGGGGCTGTAGACGCGGATCCCGAGGGCCTTGGAGAGGCCATCGAAAAGCAGCGTCACCGGAGTCAGAACGAGCAGGTACAGCGCAAAACGTTGCCAGCTCCGCGGTGGGCGGACTACGTTGTCCACGCCATACACCGTCAGCAGGATCAGCGTCGACCAGGCGATGGTGAAGATCCAGCTCACGTCGCTGTAGACGTAGGCCCATACGCCGAGATTCCGGTTCTCCCACATCGGCCCGGTGAAGAACTCCAGGGCGAACACGCCCACGGCGACAAGTGTGAAGTGCTGCCGAAGCCTGAGGACCCTGGCATCGAGGAAGCGATAGGCGAGGACCGCCACCACGACCACCGAGATCTCGAACAGGAGGATCTCAGGTGTCGGCCAGTTGGCGTAGTGCTCCCGGACATGTTCCTGGATCTGCTCCCAAGTCATCTCGACATCACGCTCCGTTCCCTGACGCCGGTGACCACGGACTCCAACTCGCGGAACTCCGAATTCTTCACTTTGCAACCACCCCACGCCGAATGGTTGAACTCATCGCGCGACGTCAGCGAATCCCAGATCTGGTAGAGCGGTGTGGTAAGCACATTCCCGAAGACGGCGTGGTTGAAATCGCATGACATGACATCCCCGTAGGGAGAGACATAGAAGTAGCTCGTACCGCACGAGCAGCCCACCGCCCGGTAGCCGGACGTGTAGGCCCAGACGAGGACGCCCGGGCACGACGCATCCTGGTTATAGGGCACGGCGGCCTGGATCATCTCCTCGACCCAGACCTGGTTGTCGATGAGATCCGCCCGTCCGCTGTAGCGCCCCGTCGGCATCGCATCGAACAGAAGGACTTCGTGCACGCCGAGCGCCTTGCCAAGCTCGATGATGCGACCCACCTCGCCCCGCTTGAAGGATTCGGGCGTGATGGTGCAGGAGATGCCCGTCGACAACCCGAGGCGAAGCGCCTTTTCGATGCCCGACACGGCCTGGTCGAAAAGGCCCGGAGTGCCACGGAAGTGGTCGTGCTGGGCGGGATCAGCAGAATCGATGCTCACGTAGACGCTGTCGAGGCCAGCCTTGCGGAGGCTCGCAGCTCGGTCCGAGAGGATCGACCCATTGGTGAACATGACCGTTGTCGTGAGATCCTTGTCGACGGCACTGACAAGCTCGGGGAGATCCTCCCTGAGGAGGGGTTCGCCGCCCACGAAGTTGAGGACGGAGACCCCCAGCTCCTGCCCTTGCCGGATGACCTTGGACGCCTGCCCCGTCGTCAGGACCGTCCGGGTCAGGTCCTCGACGCCCTCGAAGAAACTGCAGTGTTCGCACATGGCGTTGCATATGTCGTTCACCGCCAGGCTCATCATGTTCGGCAGATTCCTGTTCTGGATCGTGCGATATAGCGATCGCGCCAGCAGATTCGCCGAGGGCTTGCTGTAGAGGGCGGGAGTGGAGAGTGAGTAGACGGGGTGTCCGTCGCGGTAGTGGATCACCTTGGCGTGATTCAAATAGATGCGATAACTCGTCTCGAGCAGGGCAGAGGTGAACCCGAGCGCCCCTCGTGCGAGGAACCACCTGAGTCTCAGCCTCTGCAGAGCCTCGATCACCCGGTTGGCCACGTCACCCGACCGGTGCGCCGCAGCCACGGATCATCAGGATGGCCGACCAGGACGAGACGCCGATGGGCGTCGACCGATGGACGCCTCCGGATCACCTGCGGCCCATGTGTCTGTCTCACCGGCAGGCATCGCCTCCGCTCCCGCTTACCAGCCTCGATCGTAGAACCGTTGTCAATAGGCTCGACGACTCGTTCGTCTACCTGACCAGCTCGATCCGGATGCGCTTGTTGATCCGGCCCTTGCTCTCATAGCCCGTCACGCGGATCGCGCCGACTTCACGGGTGTTCGCCACGTGGGTCCCGCCATCCGCCTGCAGGTCGAGCCCGACGATCTCGATCGTCCGGATCCGCTCGATCCCGGGCGGCAGGAGGTTGACCTTGGTCCGGATGAGGTCGGGGATGGCGAATGCCTCGTCCCGCGGCAGGACCGCGACGCGGATCTCCCGGGCGCCCGCCAGTTCCACGTTGACGGCCACCTCGATGGCATCGACAAGGTCGCCCGACATCCGCTGGAACTCGAAATCCATCCGGCCCGAGCCGGGCTCCATGTTGCCGCCGGTCACCTGCGCGCCGTAGTCGCGCCAGACGACGCCGCACAGGGCGTGCAGGGCGGTGTGCGTCCGCATCAGGGAAAACCGGCGAGCCCAGTCGATATCCACCCGAAGGAGATCGCCGACCGCCGGCGGATCGCCGTCGGCAGGCTCGAGTTCGTGGACGATCTCGCCGGCCGACTTGTGGGCGCCGCGGACCGTCCAGGAGCGGCCGTCCGGTGCCCGCAGCGCCAGACCTCGATCCGACGGCTGGCCCCCGCCGCCCGGATAGAAGACCGTCCGGTCCAGGACCAGCAGTACCGGCTCGCCGGACTCGCCGGGCTCGACCGCGGCGACACGTGCCTCGACCGAGCGGAGGTAGGCGTCCGTGTAGCAGAGCTGCTCGCCGGTTTGGGTCATGCCCCAATCTATCGCGCCCGCCGGGCTCGTGTCGCGGGCGGGTGGTCCGGGGTGGTCCTGGGTGGTCGATGGTACGGCTGGGTCGCGGGTACCAGTACCATCGGGTCGGTTGTACTGCGTGGGATCAGCCCTAGTCTCGGGTTCCACCTCATCCAGGAGTGGTGTCCTGTGAGACTCATCAGATCGGAGCCCACCCAGATGGCCAAAGACCTCATCGCCCGAGCCTGGCGCCTCGCCGTCACCATCGGCCCGCTCGTCGTAATCGCCCTGACCCTCGCAGCCGGGATCAAGTGGCGTTAGCCGACCCACCACATCGCCGCCTCGACCGGTGCCCATCCGGAGGAGGCGAACCCGATACCGACCGAGACCCGGAGCCCTCCCTCCGGGTCTCGCGGCATCCGGGGCCCGAATCAGCCCGGTTCGGTGAGCCCGAGGCGGATCGCCACGGCGGCCGCTTCCACCCGGCCTGAGACCGCCAGCTTCGACAGGATATTGCCGACGTGCACGCCGACCGTCTTCTGGCTGATGAAGAGGCGCTCGCCGATCTCGCGATTTGTCCGGCCTTGGGCGACGAGCACCAGCACCTCACGTTCGCGTCTGGATAGCCCGAACGTGTCCGGCCGACGTCCCGCTGTCGCGCCATCGCCCGCGATCGTGCGGACCAGGGCCGAGCGCTCGTGCCCGTTACCGTGTCCGTTCGTAGACCCGTCGTCGTGGCCCGCGTCGCCAACACCCCCCGGGCCGACGTCGACCGGCATGGCCGTGCGTGCGGCGCCCGACGCCGCCTCCAGGAATGCGTCGACCTCAGCCGGAAGAGTGATCCGCGCTCGACCGGAGAGCTCCCGCAGCGCCCGCAGCAACGGCGCCGCCCCGAGATGGAGGGCGGCCCGGGTCGCGGCAAGTAGCGGCTCGCGGGCCTCGGAGCGACCGGCTTGTCCGGCGCCGCCCCCGAGCGTCGCCTCGGCCTGGCGCCACTGGGCGAGCCCGGCTTCATACGGGGCAGAGAGACCCGTCCACATCGTCGCAATCCGGTCCCAGACGGCCGGATCGTCGTCGCCTTCGAGACGCCGCTGATAGCCACCGGCCGTGGCGAGGTAGGCCTCGGCGACGCGGCGTGAACCGGCGGTCGGCGGGGCGCCGCTTGCCTCGACGAGCGCGGCCGCCTTTCGCAGCACGTCGGCGGTCCGGCTGCGCGCCCCCGCCAGCGGCGCGAGATGCCGGCGTTCAAGGGCCTCGTCGCCGGTCGCGGCGTCCACGCGCGCGACCATTGCTGCCATCCGAGCCGCGAGGACCCACTCCTCTGTGGCACTCACCACGGACCAACCGCGTTCGACGGACCGGCTCGCGTCGACGACGTCGCCGCGCCACAGGGCATACGAGGACGCGGCGAGGTAGTACGGCCCGGCGAGTTGCGGCTCACGCAGGGCATCGAACTCGAGGACCGTCCGGCCGAGCAGGCGGGCGGCCCGTTCGCCGGCGTCGATCTCGATCTCGACCGCCGCGAGCTGCACCAGGCTCATGAGGAACTCCACGCCGACCGGGAGCCAGGCCAGCGCCCGGCCGCTGAGCGTGCGGGCCTCGGCCCAGCGACCGAGCAGGATCAGCGATTCCATGACGTTGCCGGCCAAGGGGCTGCCATAGATGGCCTCGTGGCCATTTCGGCGCGCGTCCTCGATCCCGCGGTATGCGACTTCGACCGCCTCGGACCGACGTCCGACGAGGTCGAGGACCGTCGTCATGTTGGCCGTGACCCGGAAGAGCGCATCAGGATCGGCGATCTCGCGGGCGGCTCGTTCGGCGTCACGCAGGAGCTCGATCGCGGCGCTCGGATCGCTGCCCCAGGCGAGCGCGACGCCAAGCGTCGTCATCGCATGGATCTCGTGCTGGCGGGCGACCGGTTCGCACGCCCGGGCGACCTCGATCGCCTCCCGGGCGATGCGCTGGGCGTCCGAGAAGATCCCGTCGAGCATCAGCAACTGGGCGAGCGTCGCCAGGATCTTCGCCCGGTCCGGGCTGGGTCCACGCGGGATGAGTTCGATCGCCCGCCGTGCGGACTGCATCGCTCCGACCGGATCGCCTGCGGCACGACGCACGGCGGCCAGCCGCTCGTGCAGCAGGGCGAGGCGGACCCGGTCGTCGCGGGTGTCCAGCGCCCCGATGGCGACCTCGAGATAGGCCGTCGCCCGGGCCGTCCGCCCGACCGCGAAGGCGGCCTCCGAGGCTCGCACCTGGAGACCGATCCGATCCCACGCCGGCGCGTCCGCCCAGGGCCGTACAAAGCCCGTCTCGCGATCCTCCGGGATGGCCAGGGCGAGTTCCAGGGCGGCGAGTTCGTCGGCCGCCGCATGGCGAGTCGCGGCGAGGTCGGCAGCATCGATCGCCGCGCTTCGCGCCGAGTGCGGGTCGTGCGCTGCAAGCCAGTGCCGTGCGACCGCCGAAGGCGGCCCCCCGATGCCGGTCGCCAGGGCGGCATGATGGCGAGCCCGCGTCTCCGGCAGCAGATCACGTTCCACGGCACGACCGATCGATTCGTGGCGCATCGCGATCATGTCATCGCTCTCCACGATGAATCCGTGGTCGAGGGCCTCGGCGCGGCCGGCCAGCAGATCGGCGCCGAGCACGCCGTCACCCTGGCGTGGCCCGCCACCAGAGCGCGGTGCCGGCCGGCTCGTCTCGGCTTCGAACGCGGCCGCGGCGGCCGCGACCTGGATCGCGCTCAACGGGCGCCCGGCGGCAGCGACCAGGCGGAGCACCCGTCGACACTCCAGCGAGCGGGCAGCCAGGCGCGCTATCACGAGGTCGTCGAACGAGCCGGTCAGCGAGGCGTCGGGGAGCTCGCGACGGGCGGCCAGCAACTCCTCCGCGACGAGCGGCTCTCCGCGGGAACGCTCGGCAACGAGCAGCAGGAGACCGGCCGACGCTCGCTCGCCTTCGATCCCCTCGATCAGGGCGGCGAGCTCGTCCCGATCGAGCGGGGGCAGGGTCCAGCGTTCGATCGGCTGCGGCGCCGACGCCACGGTCGCCAGATCCGCCGACCAGGGGTCGTCGCGCATGACGACATCGGGCTGGTGCGTCCCGATGATCGCCAGTCGCTGGGTGCGCGCGATCCGCGCCAGGAAGGTGACGAGGGTCCGAGTCGCGGCGTCGGCACGATGGAGATCTTCCAGGATCAGGACGACCGGCTGCCGCTCCCCCAGCCGTCCGAGCAACCCGAGGATGCCCTCGAGCGTGCGGGCCTGCCGACGTTCCGGGGCGGTCGCGATCTGTTCCCGGGGCTCCGCGACCCCGGCCTCGTCGAGTTCGGCGGCCAGGTCCGGGATGAGGCGCAGGACCTCCGGTGTGGCCGGACCCAGACGGTCGGCGAGCGTGGCAGGCGGGAGAGCCCGAAGGGTCGGGCCGATCGCCCGGATGAGCGGACCGTAGGGCTCGTCGTCGCCGGCGGGCCAGGCGCCCCCACGCAGGATCGTCAAGGGCTCGGCCAGCGATGCCACCCGACCGACCGCTTCGTCCAGCAGCCGCGTGACCCCGACGCCGGCCGACCCACCGATCAGCATCGAGCGCGCGCGGCCGCGGGCCGCGTCGTCGAGGGCGGCCGCAAGCCGCGCGAAGGCCTCTTCGCGCCCCACGAACCGCGCGCTCGTGTACCTGCCGGGCATGCCGGCATTCTACGGGCGGGCCGGGAGTCGGAACGGACGTGCGTTCGTGGCGGGGAGACGCAGCCGGCCACGCAGCCGGCCACGGCTGGCCACGCAGCCGGCCACGGCTGGCCACGCAGCCGGCCACGCAGCCGGCCACGCAGGCGACCCGCTGGGCTAGGCTGCTCGCTGATGACCGACGACCGACGACCTCCCCACCCCGCCAACACCCTGAACGAGCTGCCTGGCGACGAGTGGCTCTACTTCACGAAGTCGCTCCTGACGACGGCCTATCCGTCGGAGCTCGGGCACGCTGCCCGGAAAGCCCATGGCGCGAACAAGCCGCCCCGGCTGATGGCGCGCCTGATCGAGTTCTTCAGCCGGTCGGGCGAGCTGGTACTCGACCCGTTCGCGGGCGTCGGCGGAACCCTGCTGGGAGCGGCGATCGCGCGCGGCCCGCGACGTGCCATCGGCATCGAGCTCGATCCGCGCTGGGCTGCGGTCTACCAGCGGGTCGTCGGCGAGCTGGCCGCCGAACGGGGCGGACTGGGTCCCGAGCTGGTCGATCTGGGCAGCGCGGATCCCGGAGGTCCTCGGGGATTCGACCCGGCAGGGCTCGAACTCCGGGTGGGCGATGCGTCGGCCCTGCTTCCTCGCCTGGAGGCCGGATCGGTGGACATGGTGGCAACGGACCCGCCCTACAACCTCCAGCTGCCGATGACGATGGCCGGGGGAGCGCTCGCCGAGGCGCATGCCAACCGGAGGACGGACTATGCGATGGTCACCGATTCGGCGGACGACCTCGCCAATGCCGCCGACTACCCGGCCTTCCTGGACCGGATGGGGCTCGTCTTCGCGGAGCTCTACCGCATCCTGCGCGACGGTGGCTATGCCGTGGTCATCGTGCGCGACGCCTACCAGGGTGGGCGCTACATCTTCACCGGGTCCGACCTGGCCGGCCGCGCGGCGACGGTCGGCTTCGTCCCCAAGGGCGACCTGATCTGGTATCAGGCCGGGACACGGCTGCGGCCATATGGGTATCCGCGGGCGTTCGTCCCGAACATCGTCCACCAGCACGTCCTCGTGCTGCGCAAGGAAGCGCCGGGACGTCAGGTAGCCCGGCGGCGCGACTCCAGGTAGGCCTCGAAGACATCGGTATCGGCGTCCGAGTCGCCCATCGTCCAGGTCTCGGCCGCGATGGGCATCGTTGCCACCGGCCCGTCGCGCTGGACCTGCTGCCCGACGACCTCGCCGAGGGTCATGTTGTGGACCCAGCCCTGCCGTCCGTCCGGGCAGTGGACCAGCCAGTAGGCGCCGTGCTTCTCGAGCAGCTCGACCTCGTCGTCCCGGTCGAGATAGCCGGTCTCCCTGCCGCGCAGCTCATCGGGTGCGTCCAGCAGGCGAACCACGCGATACCGGATCAGACGACGGACGTGGCCGTCGAGTGGACCGACCAGCGCCTGATCGAAGGCAAGCCGCGGTGTCGGGGTGGTGTCCCGGATCGGGTCGGCCTTGCGAGCCTGGATCAGCGAGGGCCTGCGCCAGCGCGGCATCGCCGCCTCGAGATCTTCGACCGTGTCGGGCGCGACGAGGATCTCCTTGACCGCGACACGTGCGGCGGCGGCGGCGGCCAGCAGAACGTCGGGGGCTGGCGGCTCACCGTCGCGACGACGCTTGCCGAAGATCCCGAAGGCCATCGCCATGGCGACGGCGCCGGTGGAGGTGACGAGCATCGGCCCCATGCTCAGTCCGCCGAACGATGGGCCGTTGATCCCGAGGGCTGACAGGGCGCTCGTGAGCGGGCCCCAGGTCGTGTGACCGCCGCCCGGGCCCCAACCAGTCGAGTCCGGGCTGCCGGTCGGGCTGTCTGACGGACCATCGGGTCCGCTGCCGCCGGTGGATCCGGTGGATCCGGTGCCGCCGGTGGATCCGGTCACTGCCGTCACGGACGTGTCGCTGTCTGTGTCGCCGGTGGAGCCGGGCACGGACGTCACGGGCGAGTCGCCCGGAGCCGGCTGTCCGGGGACCGCGGTGGTGCCGGCGGCCGACGGGCTGGCATTCGGGTCGGACGTGGATGGACCGGCGGGGCCACCAGTCGGGGGCGGTGTCGGCGCAGCCGCTGCCGGACCCTTCGGGGTCGCCGTCGGCGTGGCGCCGGCCTGGGGCGTTGGCCCCGGCGTCGCGATCACGGTGGGGGTCGGGGTCGGGCTCGGGGTCGGCGCGACGATCGAGACCGTCCCGGCGGCGAGGGTCCCGAAGAAGTGGTCGCGGCCTTGCGCTGAGAAGACGACGGCGCCCGTACCGACTGCCAGGGTCCCGGACCAGCGGAACTCGATCCCGTCCTTCCAGGTGCCCCCGGGCTGGGCCGTCATCTCATATGACACGCCATCGAAGCTGACGCGGACCCAGTCGGCTTCGGAGGCGTCCGCGCTGCGATACCAGATGACAGCGGTGATCGCGGTCGTGGTCGTGCCGGTTCGCGGGGAAACGGCAGGGTCGAAGAGCCGGTTCGGGCCGCTGGTGGCAGCCACGGGCAGGGCCAGGGTCAGGAGCAGGAACGCGGCGGCGGCCACGGCCCTGGCCCACGACGATGCGCCTCGCCTCCCTCGCCTGTCTCCCATGGTGACCAGCACTCAGCGCCTCCACGCCCGGGACAAGCTCCCGGTACAGGCCGAGGATGGGCCGGAGACGTGGGCGCAGCAATGGTACGGGGGTCCGGGTGCGACCAGCCGTCTGGACGACCGTACACCCCGGGTCCCGGGATTGGTAGGGGAGCCAGGACTCGAACCTGGAACCAGCGGGATATAAGCCCGCCGCTCTGACCGATTGAGCTACTCCCCCGTCGGGTACCGCGCCCAGGAGGATGCTACATCCCGCTCGAGCGGGCCAGGATCAGTCGCCACCCAAAAGGCGTCCGGCGATCGCCCGAAAGTTGAACGCCCGGGGACGCAGGCCACCGCCGGTGCCGTTGCCACCCGGGTCGCGCTGGGCGCCATGCAGTCCGCTGCTGATCGACTCATAGGCACGGGCCTGTGGGTAGGCCGCGAACCGCTGCTCCTCCTCGGTCTGGTAGACCTGCAACGGGAGTTGATCCGGGTCGAACGCGCGCGGCGATATCGCCACCGGCGAGGCCGGGCGGGCGTAGGCTGGCGCGCCGTACAGCTTCGGAAGGGCGACGGGCGGCTCGTTGATGGACACGCGCGTACCTCGATGACCTTGCCGGCGTGGGTGGCGACCCGCACCACGCCGAACGCTGTGTGACGAGAGAGTAACCCGAGAGGGTCGATCATGGCCAGTCCCAGGCGACAAGGCGCCCGCCATGCCTGCAGAGGGAGGACCGATGGATCCCGGGGTCGCGCTTCGCGGCTTCATCCTCGGCTTCACGATCGCCGCTGCCGTCGGTCCGATCAGCCTGCTCGTCATCCGGAGGACGCTGGCCGAGGGTCGCATCGTGGGGCTGGTGTCCGGCCTGGGCGTCGCGACAGCCGATGCCACCTACGGTGCGATCGCGGCCTTCGGGCTCGGGGCGATCAGCCAGGTCCTGGTGGATGCGCGCCAGGGCCTCGCCCTCGCTGGTGGGATCTTCCTGCTCTGGCTGGCCTGGAACACGGCACGAAGCTCGCCACATGCTCGAGCGCCTGGTGGGTGCCGCTCACGTCCACGGTGTCGGCCGTGCGGACGCGGGTGACGCCGAGCTGGATCCGGCGGACCAACCTCGCGTCCGGAGTCACGATCGGGGGCTTTGCGGTCGTCTCGATCGTCTCGGCGGTGGCCTGAGGCCAGCGCCTCGGGCCGCCGGCCCGAATCGCAACGAGACAGGGATGCAGCGTGAGCAGGTGCGCAGACGGCGTGTGTTCTTCCCGGGAGAACAGACTACGTCGATCGGGGCACTGGGACGCTGCTGAACGCCGGCAGGAGCTCCCAAACCCCCGATCGACGCTGGCAAACCGCTCCCCTGACCACGAAACGAGGCCAGATGGGCGCGCGATGAGCGGTTCGCGCCCTGCCGGCCACCCTCGAGCGTGGCGAATCGCGCGTTTGTCCTGCTGGGAAGAACGGGCGCCCGTGCGGGCGCGAGCGGGGACCAGCGAGACTCCCTGCGGGGGCTGGACGGAGCCCGAGCGGGGACCTTGCTGGGCGCGGCTGGGGCACGACCCGGCGCGACTTGAGCGGGGCCGGGCACGGCGTGCACGGCTACCCGGCAGCCGGGCGGTCGGCAGTCAGTCCGGCAAGACGGCCGAGGCTTCGGTGAAGAGTGTGAGCTGGAGCCCCGCCGGAGCTTCCAGGCGTGCGTTGACGGACTGCCACGGCGTCAGGGTGGCGTCGGCCAGCAGCATGGCGCCATCGGCAGCCAGCAGTCGAGACGTCGCGGCCGAGTCGGCCACTTCAAGGGCGACCCTGATGTGCCCCGCCACCCGCCGACCGACCTCCACCCGATCGATGTACTCGGCCTGCGCGGGATCGACGATCTCGAGGGTGGCGCGCCCTGCGCCGAGGAGCACGACCCGTCCGTCCGCGGAAGAGTAATCGGCCAGTTCGGGAAGACCCAGCACGTCGCGGTAGAAGTGGACGGCTTCGACGTAGTCAGTCGCCGTGACGACGACACGCATCTCGCGAACGGTCGGTTCGCCGGGCATCGCGGCCTCCGGGCTGGCGGTTTGCGAACGAGCCTCGTGGGTCAAGAACGAGTTGTGGCCCGTCCGAAGACGGGCCACATCATACGGTCAGGCCGTACGCTCAGGCGGCGCGCACCTTGGTGGCGCGCGGGCCCTTCGGGCTGGCTTCGACTTCGAACTCGACGCGCTCGCCGCCGATCAGGCGATCGAAGTTGAGCGAAGCGTCCAGGCCGTCGCGATGGAAGAAGTATTCCTTCGCATCCTCTGCGGCGATGAAGCCGAAGCCGCGGTCCGAAACGACCTTCTTGATGGTACCGGTGGCCATGATGACCTCCAACATTCCCCGAACTGGGATTGCACAGCGCACGGTCCGTTCGAGAAGAGGGGTGACCACGCGACGGTTCGCCGCGCAGTGCGGCGAGGTTCCACCCTACCACGCCTCGACGGATCGAGGGCGACGGCCGCGGGGATTGGTCGGGGAGGCGGGATTCGAACCCACGATCTCGTGCTCCCAAAGCACGTGCGTTACCAGGCTACGCTACTCCCCGACGATCTCGCGTTCACGAACGGCCGTAGACTGCGTCCCACGCGGCGTCGCCCATCATACCTACGGGCGGGTTCGACGAATCGCGAGCCCGATCTCGAGTCGCGGGCCGACGGACCGAGGAGAGGGATGGAGATCTGGCCGGGCGTCCACGCCGTCCAGCTCCTTGGCGCGCAGGGGCATCTGTTCCTGGAGCCGCGTCCGACCCTGATCGATGCCGGGCTCCCAGGGTCCGGCCGACTCATGGCGGCCTACCTCGCTCACCACGGGCGGACCTTGGACGACATCGCCCGGATCGTCTGCACGCACGGCCACCCGGATCACGCCGGCGGGGCCCGGGAGCTGGCGGCCCGCGGCGCCGACGTCCTGATGCATCCGGCCGACCACGACGGACTGCGGGTGGACATGCGCCAGGCGCTGCGCCGCCCGACCCGAGGCCGGTTGTTCGCGGCCATGACGCCCATGCCGGACGCGGTCATCCCGCTGGCCGACGGCGACGTCCTGCCGGTGGCGGGCGGACTCGAGGTGATCCACACCCCAGGGCACACCCCCGGGAGCGTCTGCCTGTACGCCCGGCGCGACCGGCTCTTGTTCGTGGGTGACGTGCTGCAACGGCGTCGCACGGGCGTGGTCTTCGCCAGCTGGCTCTACAGCGACGACGTGGTGGCCGCACGGGCGAGCGTGAAACGACTCGCCGGGCTGGACGTCCAGATGATCGTATTCAGCCATTATCCGCCCCTGCGCGAAGGAGCGGCCCAGACCCTCGCCGATCTGGTCGGGAAGGCATCCGCAGACTGACAGGACGAGACGACTCAGCAGAGGTGGCGCGATGGATACCCTGATCCGACTGGTGGCCGACGGCGCAGAGCGCTTCGACACGCGACCCGCTCTGCTGATCAGGCCATCCTTCCGGACGCGTGTCTGGCGCTACCGCGACCTCGCCCGCACGGTCCCTCGGGTGGCCCGGGTCCTTGCCGATGCCGGCGTCGGGCGCGGCGACCGGGTGATCATCTGGGCCGTCAATCGTCCCGAGTGGGGTCTCGCCTTCCTGGGTGTCGCCCACCTGGGCGCGGTATCGGTCCCGCTCGACGTCCGCCACACGGTGGACTTCGGCCTGAAGATCGCGACCCAGACCGGCGCCCGCGTCGTCGTGGCCAGTCGCCAGACCGCGGCGTCGGCGCGACAGCTGGGCCTGCCCATCGTCTGGGTCGAGACGCTCCCCGACCTGGCGCGCCAGGCAGAGGCCATGGACCCCGCACCGATCGACGAAGACACCCTTGCCGAGATCGTCTTCACCAGCGGGACGACCGGCGAGCCCAAGGGGGCGATGCTGAGCCACGGCAATCTCGTCTCGTGCGCTCGATCGCTCGTCACCGTCCTTCCCTTCGGCCCTTCGGACCGCCTGCTGTCCGTCCTGCCGCTGTCGCACCTGTTCGAGCAGGCCCTTGGCTTCATCACCCCGCTGCTGATCGGCGCGAGCATCGTCTACCCGGTCAGCCGCCAGCCGTCCGTGCTGCTTCGCACGTTCCGGGACTTCAAGATCTCGGTCCTGCTGATCGTCCCGCAGGGCCTTCGCCTGCTCGACAACGCGATCGAGCGCCGGGTGGATGAGTCGGGCAGGCGGACTGGGTTCGAGACGCTCCATCGCATCGCCCGGCGCCTCCCGCGGCCGCTTCGACGCCTGGCCTTCCGGCCCGTGCTCTCCCAGTTCGGTGGCCGGCTGCACACCGTGGGCGTCGGGGCGTCCGCCATGGAGGTCGAACTCGCCGATCGGTGGATGGACATGGGCGTCGACGTCCTACAGGGGTACGGCATGACGGAGATGGGTCCGGTGATCAGCTTCACCCGGCCGTCCCGGAACCGGGTCGGGACCGTGGGCGAGGCCATCCCGGGGGTCGAGATCCGGATCGCCGCGGACGGCGAGATCCTTGCCCGGGGACCCAATCGGTTCCAGGGCTATTGGCAGAACCCGCAGGCGACCGCCGCGGCCATCGATGCCGACGGCTGGTATCACTCGGGCGATCTTGGTGAACTGACCGGAGACGGTTTCCTCACCTTCCGGGGGCGCAAGAAGGACATGCTCGCCCTGCCCGACGGCCAGAAGGTCTACCCGGAGGACGTGGAGGCCGTCCTGCACCTTGATGACCGGCTGAAGGACGCCACCGTCGTGGGTTGGCCGCCCGGCCCGGACCTCAAGGTTCACGCCGTGCTGCTCACGACCGAGCCGGAGTCGGCGCGGGAGATCGTGCGCATGGCGAACGGGCGACTCGCGCCGCACCAGCAGATCCGCGGGTCAACGATCTGGCCGGACGAGGACCTGCCCAGGACCCACACCCTGAAGGTCCGCAAGCAGGAGGTGCTGGCTCGCCTCGCGCTCCTCGAGGTTGCGGAGGCGCGATCGCCAGCACATGGTCAGGTGGCCGCTGGGGCGGGGACCCATCGGGACGGCGCGGATGCCGCCCAGGCCGACCCGGTGACCACCCTGGTGGCAAGCCTCGGCGGGCTGTCCGTGGCGCTCGTGCTGCCCACCGCACGCCTGTCAAGCGATCTGAACCTCGACTCGCTCCAGCGGGTCGAGCTTCTCGGCCTGATCGAGGAGGATCTGGGCGTCTTCATCGACGACGACGCCCTCGAGCCGGATGCCACGGTGGCCGACCTCATCGCGCTGGTCGAGGCGGCCCGCGACGCGAAACGCAAGCCACAGTCCTGGAACTGGCCGCTGAGTCCCGCGGTCCGTGCGCTGGGGCTGGCGTTCCAGGTCCTGTTGATCTATCCCTTCGTGCGCCTCTTCTACCGCGTCCGGACGACCGGCCTGGAGCACCTTGACGGGATCGACGGACCAGTCCTGTTCACGCCCAACCACTGCCTCCACCTGGACAACGCGATCATCCTGACTCGGCTGCCGCTCGGCGTCCGCTGGAAGTTGTCGGTCGCCGCTGCCGCCGACACCATCTACGACAACCCGATCCAGGGGATCCTTGCCTCGGTCATCGCCAATGCGTTCCCGCTGGCGCGCGAGGGTTCGGTTCGACGGAGCCTCGAGATGCTCGGGATCCGCCTCGACCGGGGCTTCAACATCCTGATCTACCCGGAGGGGAAGCTCACCGTCGGCGGGCCGCTGCAGCCGTTCAAGGCGGGAGCCGGACTGATCGCGGTCGAAGGGGCGACGGCCATCGTGCCGGTCAAGCTCCGGATCAACCGGATGTCGTTCGTGGACGCGCGACGCTTCCCGGCGCCGTTGCGCGGCGACGTGGAACTCGTCATCGGGGCGCCGATCTGGTTCGCTGCGGACATGGACCATGCCGAGGCCACGACCCGCCTCGAGCAGGCCGTGGCCGGCCTGTGATGCCGTCTGGGAGGGGCCGATGCCACTGCGCCGTCTGACCGCTCGCGAATATGCGATCAACCTGGCCATGACCGCGGGCTGCTGGCCGCTCTACGCGCGCCGCGAGTGGGCGGATCGTGAGCGGTTGGACGCGTTCGCCCTGCGGCGCACCCGTGAGATGGCCGTGCACGCCGGCCTGACGGTCCCCGTCTACGCCGAGCGCTACCGCGAAGCAGGCATCGACCCCGTCGCGATCCACACCTGGGAAGACGTCCATCGCCTGCCGCTGATGGACAAGCCGACGATCGTCGACGGCTATCCCGATCGCTCGATCGCTCGCGGCAGCGACCTCGCCGCCTGCCTGCTCTCCACCAGCTCCGGGTCGAGCGGACGGATGATGACGGTCCCGCACCGGGCCGACCGCTTCTGGCCGTACCTCCTGTCCGGCCAGCGGATGCTGCGCTGGGCCGCGGGGGGAAGCTATCCATTCTGGTGGCGCCAGGCGTATGTCTACACCTCCGAGTACCCGCTGCTCCGTGTCCCTCTGCTCTACCCGATGCGATTCATCCCGACCTCCGGCCAACCCGAGGTGATCCTCGCCGGCTTGATCGCATTCCGCCCGCACCTCCTCCACACATATCCATCGGTATTGCGGGACCTGGTGTCGCTCGACCCGGAGCGGATGCGGCGGCTGGGTCTCAAGGGCGTGTCGGTCGGCTCGGAACTCTCGACGCAGGAGGAGCGCGACGGCTGGGAGCACGCGCTCGGTTGCCGGGTCCGCGACGAATACAGCTCCGAGGAACTCGGCCGGATCGCTTCCCAATGCCCCGACGGCCGATACCACCTCCACGAGGATGTCGTCCACATCGAGACGCTCGACCCGGACGGGCTGCCGACCGACGGGATCGGCGAGATCGTCGGGACGGAGTTCCATAACCGAACGATGCCATTCGTTCGATATCGGCAGGGAGACCTGGCCCGGATCAGCGACGAGCGGTGCACGTGCGGGCGCCAGACGCGCCTGCTCGTGGATCTGGCCGGTCGCAGTAACGACGGCTTCGTGCTCGGCGACGGTCGACCCCTTGCCCCCGGCTTCCTGCTCGATGTCTGCTATCGCGCCCTCATCGCGGCCGGCGAAGGCGCCGCAAGTGCCTATCGCTTCGTCCAGGCCGATCCTGCCCATGCTGACTTCGAGTTCGTGCCGGGCTTGAGCTTCGATCCGGGGATCGAGGACGTGATCGGCGACTCCCTCCGGAGGGAGCTGATCGGGACCGGGCTGACCATCCGTGTCCGTCCGGTCGAGGCCATCCCTCGTCCAGCGAGCGGCAAACGGGCGACCGTCTTCCGCGACTTCTGATGAGCGGGATCGTGTTCACCCGGGCATGGGAGGACGACCGCCTCGACATGGCCGCCCTCGCGATCACCCCTGGAGAACGAGTGCTGTGCATCGCGGCTGCCGGCGACGTCCCGTTGGCCCTCGCCGCGGCCGGCGCGGCGGAAGTCGTGGCGGTCGATCTCAACGCCGCCCAGCTCCACCTGTCGGCGCTCAAGATCGCGGCCGCCGGACTCGACCCGGACGAGCGCTACCGCTGGTTCGAGGTCGGCCGGGTGGCCGATCCGGTCGGTCGCTATCGACGGGTGATCCGCCCGCGATTGGCGTCTGCCGATGCCGCATTCTGGGACGTCCATATCGGCGCCTTCGAGCACGACTTCCATCGGCACGCCGGGGTGGGGCGGTCATTCGCCTGGTTCGGGCGCGCGCTGCGGCTGATCGTGCCGAGCCTGGGTCGGCAGATCGAGGCATTCGACGATCAGCGGGAGCAACAGCGCTGGTGGCGGTCCCACGTCCAGCCTCGCCTGTTCGGTCCGCTGACCCATTGGCTGGCCCGACACACCGCGGTCCTGTCGCCCCTGGCACCGAACGGCCACGAGCTGCGGCGGATGCGGGAAGGCGGCTACTCGGTGGCCATCGCCGGACGGATCGACGGCGTGCTCGGCCGGACGCTGGCCCGACGCCATCCCTGGTGGCGGCCGGCGTTCAGCGGCCGCGCCGCCGACCCCGGGGACGGGGCGTGCTGGCTCGATCGGGCCATCGCGACGGAGGTAGCCGAGTCCGCCGCCGTGATCCGCCTCGTTCGGGGCGATCTGGCCCAGGTGCTCGCCGGGATGCCGCCGGGGCGATTCGACGCGGTCACCGTCTCGAACGTGCCGGATTGGCTCGACCCGGCCAGCGGAACGCGTCTTGCGATCGCCCTTGTCCACGCAGTGCGACCTGGCGGACGCGTTCTTGTGCGGAGCATCCTGCGGGACGGCGGATTGCCTCCACACCCGGATCTGGTCGCCGAGGACGGACCGCGGGATCTCGTCGAGGAGGAGCGGACGGCACTCTATGGAAGGGTGGAGCTCCTGCGGCGCAACGGGCCCGCCTGAGTGGCCGCGGTCAGCCCAGGTAGACGGCGTAGACCAGGAGCCACGTGACGCCGTAGACCGACAGGGTCAGACGCTCGTGCCGGCGGATCCACCGACCCAGGAGCGAGCCGATCGCGACCGAGACAAGCAAGGCGGGGCCGATCCGCGTGAGCCGGTTGAGCAGCGCCCCTGCAAGCAAGCCCGGGATCTCGCCACCCTGGCCGACCCATGCGACCGTGGAGACCTTCAGCGGCTCGCCCGGCCCAAACTGCGCGAAACCGGCGATCCCGTGCCGAGCCAGCGTCCCCTCGGCCTCGGCCAGCACCGCTGGGTCGATCCCGGGCAGGCTGAGCAGCATGGCTCGCACCGTTTCGGGCGCCGCCGCGGAAAGGGCGGCCAGGAGCGCCGTGCCGACGAGTCCGCCGACGACCACCGCCGCGAACAAGTGCACGGCCCGACGCGGTGCGGCGAGGACGAGCAGCAACAGCCCGACGTCGGGGACGATCGGCAGGACGACCGCTTCTGCCATCGCCCACAGACCGATCGTCGCGATAGCGGCCGGCTGGCGGGCGAAACGCGTCAGGCCGTCGAGGACCCTCACCGGTCATCGTCGCCAAGGGCCCGGACCGCCGCTTCCAGCCGCGCGGCGAACGCTCGCGGGCCCTCGCCGGGCGCGGCACGCAGGGGGGCGCCGAAGCGAACCTCCACTCGCGAGCGATGTGGACGTCGGGCGCCGGGTGGGAGCACCCGGTGGATGCCCACGATCCGGACCGGCAGCGCCTGTCGGCCGCTCTTCACCGCGATCAGCCCGATGCCGGGCCGGAATGGAGCCATCGTGCCTGTCCGGCTACGAGTCCCCTCGGGGAAGACCAGGACGCTCCAGCCGGCTTCGAGCAGGCCGAGCGCCTGGTCGATGGTTTCGTGCCCGCCATGTCCGGTTCGGTTGAACGGGAAGGCACCGAGCCACGCCGCGATGAACCAGCGGAGTCGGCTGACGGTGAAGTAGTCCGCCGCGACGGCAGCCACGATCTTCTGCCGATGACGAGAGCGCAGGGCGAGGCGCACCGCCGAAAAATCGAGATGACTGGCGTGGCTTGGACAGAGCAGGAACGGGTGCTCGAGCGATCTCAGGTGCTCGCGTCCGCGAACCCGTGGACCGTGCAGGAGCCAGACGACGATCGGTCCGAACAGCCAGGCGGTCACCTCGCGGGCCAGGATCGCGGCCGTGCTGAATTGCCAGCCGCGCATCACCCGGCCACCTCCCCGACTCGCAGCGCCCAGTAGACGAGGGGCACGACCAGGAGCAGGGAATCGATCCGGTCGAGGATGCCGCCGAAGCCCGGCAGCCACCGCGCCGCGTCCTTCACGCCGGCCTCGCGCTTCACCGCCGATTCGAACAGGTCGCCCCACAGCGCACCGACGGCGACCAGCCCGACGATCACCAGGATCGACGCGAGGCCGAACTCGGGAACGAGCAGACCGGCGAAGGGGGCGAGGCCGATGGCCGCGCCCAGCACGTTACCCACGACGCCCTCGCGAGTCTTGCTGGGCGAGAGCCGCGGCGCCAGGGGCGTTCGCCCGAACCGCCGGCCGACGATGAACGCCCCGATATCCGAACCCGCGCAGGCGACCGCGAGGGCGGTGAACAACGTGACCCCCGCCACCCCGCGCTCCACCGAGAGCAGGACCCCGTGGACGAGCAGGACCGGGATGGCTACGCAGCCCACGGCCGCCAAACCCAGATCCCGCAGCGCCCGACCGGTATCGGCGCGGATCACAGGCCAGGCGATCCCCACCAGCACCAGACCGCCGATCAGCCACTCGGCGGCAGCCGTGCCGAGAACCGCCGCCGAGGCGACGATCGCCACGTTCGCCACCTGCAACGCGACCCGGTGGTGAACCGGCAGGTCCATCAGCTGCGACCATTCCAGCAACCCGATCGCGCCGAGCCCGGCGACCAGCAGGGCGACCCCGGGTGTTCCCAGCTGGGCGGCGCCGGCCAGGACCAGGGCGAGCGCCGCATAGCTCATCGACCGCTGGAGGGCTGTCCACCCAGTCAGGCCGGGCCGGGGCCGAAGGTGCCGGAGCAGGGCCCAGACGCTCGCTCCGGCGATACCGGCAGCCGAACCGACCAGGAGGATCGCGGGCACACTATCGATGACGATCACGCGAGCTTCCGAATCGCGACGAAGATCCGCTCTGCGGCGGTCAGCACCGTCCCGAGGAGCAACAAGGGCCCGAATGGACCCCAGGCTTGCGGGCCCAGGACGAAGGCGGCGACGGCGGAGACGGCGAGGAGCACCATCCGCCCTGGCTTGGACAGGATGCCTCGATAGATTCGCTCGCCGCCGGCGGCCCGGGAAGCCAGCCCAGCGAAACTCGCGAATACGGCGCCCGTCACACCGAGAAGCACGATCGTACGGTCCGCGCCCGGCAGGAAGGCAACCGGCGCCAGAAAGGCGACGTCGGTCAACCGGTCGCCCAGCTCGTTGTAGAGCTCGCCGCGTGGATGGGTCCGCTCAGTCCGCCGGGCGACCGCGCCGTCGAGCAGATTCAGGATGAGTCGGGCGGCGGCGAGCAGCGGGACGGCCAACAGGACCACGGGCATGACCGGCGACAGGAGGAGGCACCCGCCAGCCACGAAGCCGACCGGAATGGCGGCCAGGGTCAGCGTGTCGGCACTTACACCACGTCGCGCGAGCTGGTCGATCACGGGCTCCAGCCGGCGCGCGACGGTCGATTTGGATCGGTACAGGTCCACGGCAGCCCCGGAGCCATATCCACCAGGAATGGAACGGTCCATCCAGCTGGCCGTCCCGGAGCATATGCCAGTCAGCTGCCGCGTCAATACCTGCTCTGTGGGCGACCCCAGGGCCCGGATCGTCAGAAGTGGAGGGCGGCCAGGTGGGGGGTCATCCGACGCGCGGCCCGGGCACGGTGGGAGATCGCGTGCTTCTCGGCGGGGCTCCACAGCCCCAGCGTGCGGCCGCCGGGCGGTTCCGAGGCCGGCTCGAAGATCGGGTCGTAGCCGAAGCCGCCGGCACCACGCGGCTCGGTCGCGATCCGCCCGCGGCAGGTCCCACGGGAGAGGATCACCGCAAGCCCGCCGCGAGGCCCCACCGGACCCGGGAGGGCCAGGGCCAGCACACACACGTACCGGGCGCCTCGGCGGTCCGGCGGCAGGCCGCGCAGCGCGCCCAGCAGTTTGGCGTTGTTGTCGGTATCGCTGGCGTGCTCGCCCGCGTAGCGGCGGGTCCGCACGCCCGGACCGCCGCCGAGCGCCTCCACCTCCAGGCCCGAATCGTCGGCCAGCGTCGGCAGTCCGGAGACCCGCGCGCCGAAACGGGCCTTGATCGCGGCATTGGTCTCGAACGTGGCCCCGTCCTCGATCGGATCGTCGGCGATGCCCAGGTCGAGCAGCGAGACGAGGTCCGTATGGCGCAGGTCGAGCAACTCGCGCAGTTCGCGCAGCTTGTGCTCGGAGTGGGTGGCGACCAGGAGTCGCCGGCGGCTCACCGTCGGACGGTGGCGAGCACGGCGGCCTGTGCCTCGAACAGGCGGGCCAGCCCCGCGTCGGCCAGGTCCAGGAGGCCGCTGGCGGCCGCTCGGTCGAACGGCTTGCCCTCCGCGGTCCCCTGCAGTTCCACGTAGGCGCCGGCGTCCGTGCCGACCACGTTGAAGTCCACGTCCGCCCGCGAATCCTCCGGGTAGTCGAGGTCGAGGTACGGGACGCCATCGACCAGGCCGACCGAGACGGCGGCGACCTTGGCGACAAGGTGGCGCTCCATCCCGTAGGTGATCAGCGCCGCGGCGAGGGCGACGTATCCGCCGGTGATCGACGCCGTCCGCGTCCCGCCATCGGCCTGGAGGACGTCGCAGTCGATCGTGATGGTCCGCTCTCCCAGCCGGGTCAGATCGACCACGCCGCGCAGCGAGCGCCCGATCAGCCGCTGGATCTCGTGGGTCCGCCCGCCGATCCGGCCCTTGACCGATTCGCGATCGGTCCGCTCCGCCGTGGCACGCGGGAGCATCGAGTACTCGGCGGTGACCCAGCCGGTCCCCTTCCCGCGCAGGTGCGGCGGCACCCGATCCACGATCGTCGCGGCGCACAGGACCTCGGTGTCGCCGACCCGGATCCGACACGAGCCCTCGGCCCACTTCTGGACCCCGAGCGTGAAGCTGACCGGTCGAAGGTCGTTGGGTCCGCGCCCGTCGGCTCGCATAATGGGCGGCCGATTGCCGATGGTCATATCGTCTTCTCCTCAGCCTTGGCAGCATCCCACAGTGCGTCGAGCGCCGCGAAGTCGAGGTCGCGCAGGGCGACGCCCTGTGCGGCGGCACCGCGCTCGACGCTGGCGAACCGGCGCCGGAACTTGTCGTTGGCCGCGCGGACGGCAGCCTCGGCCTCGATCCCGCGACGACGCGCGACGTTGACGAGGACGAACAGCAGGTCGCCGAACTCCTCACTCCGCTCGGCGTCGCTGGCCGCCCGGCGCAGCTCGTCGGCCTCCTCGACCACCTTGTCCAGCACGCCATCGATCGACGGCCAGTCATAGCCGAGATTGGCGGCCCGTTCCTGCATCTCCTGGCTGGCAGCCAGGGCGGGCAGGGACGGGCTGATCCCGTCCAGGGCGCTCCCGGGCAGCCCATCGCCGCCGACCTCGTCCGCGGCCGCGGCGGTTCGCTCGTCGGCCTTGATCCGCTCCCACTGGCGATTCACGTCGGTCGCGGTCCGCGCCTCCGCATCGGCGAAAACATGCGGGTGACGACGGACGATCTTCGAGGCGATCGCCGCCTGGACGTCGGTCAGGTCGAAGACGCCGGCCTCGGCGGCCAGCTGTGCGTGCAGCACGATCTGGAGCCACAGGTCGCCCAGCTCCCCGGCCAGCTTCGGCGTCGCCCCGGCCTCGAGAGCATCGTAGACCTCGTAGGCCTCCTCGAGCAGGTGCTTGCGCAGCGAGCCGTGGGTCTGTTCGCGGTCCCATGGGCAGCCGTCGGGGCGGCGCAGGCGCGCGGAGATCCAGGGCATCGCCCAGGGTCCCGACAGCGCCAGATCCGGGGGGAGCGGGCCGATGTAGAGCGGCGCGCCGAGGTGATCGGTGACGAGTGAGTCGACCGTGGCACCGTCCGCGGCACCGAAACGGCCGACCGGGTGATCCGCCGGGTAGAGCCGGCGGAGCAGGCTGAGCGGATCGTCCGAAGCCGGCCCGGCGCGCCCGGGCAGGGGCTCGGGCACCACCGCGTCGGCTGGAGCGCCCGGGCGCAGTACCGCCAGGGGCACGATCAGGACCGGCCGAGATGCCTCGATCGGGCTGGCGACGAGGCGCTCGGCCGTCACGATCTGCAGCCCGTCCGCGGGCTCGAACCCCCAGCGGAGCCGCGCCTCCGCGACCAGCGCGTCGAGCACCGGCTCCCCTCGTCTACGTGAGGCTGCCTGCGATGGACTCGTCCCGGACGATCTCGGCCGCCGCCTTCCTGACCTGGTACCAATCGGCGAAGGCGGACGAGCGGAGCACCTCGAGCTGCCGCCCATCCGGCGTCCGAACCTCCTCGCCGAGCACCTTGAACAGGTAGAGGCCGTCGCCGACGACGCCGATGGGGTCCGTCGTCCCGCCGATCCCCGCAGCGAAGATCGCGCTGATGAGGCGCTCGTCGAGCTGGCCCTTGGCGATCCAGCCGAGATCCCCGCCGGCTCCGGCCGAATCGGCCTCGGAGTCGTCGCGGGCGAGCACGGCGAAGTCGGCTCCGGAATCCGCCTTCGTCTTGAGCGAGTTCATCCGGCCGAGGTCCAGCGGCAGGTACATCACCTGGATGACGTGCCAGCCGAACGACGACCTGACCGGCTCGAGGAGGTCGCCCGCCTTGAGGCCCGGGGCAACGATGGCGGTCTTGAACGCCTCGTCGATGCCGCTGTTCTTGTCGAAGTAGGGCAGCTTGCCTCCGCTTCCCGTTGGGCCCAGGGCGCTCCCCTCGTCGCTCTCCGTGCGGGCGATCGAGTCGAACAGGGCCGGATCCGCGACGAGCTTTGCGTGGGTCGCGTTTGCCTCCACCTCGGCAGCCGCCCAGGCGGGGTCCGCGGCATCCAGGGTGGACGCGCCGGACGGATCGTCCTTGGGCGAGTAGAGGATGTGGCGCACCTTGATCGCGTCCGCGCCGAGCGACGGATCCGCCTCCTTGATGTAGATCTCCTGGACATGGCGCTGCGGACCCGGGCCGCTCACCTGGGCCAGGATCTTGTCCTCGAGCTTCGAGTGGATGACATCCGCCTCCAGGACCGCGCGGTACTTGACCAGGTCGATCCCGTCGTTGGTCAGCTTGGCCTGGTAGACGTCGTCCACGACTTCCGGGGCGATCTCCGTCACACGGCCGATCCGGAAGATCCCATCGCCGCCCTCGATCACTGCCGTCGGCGTGTTCAGCTCGGCGGCGAAGATCGCGGTCAGATACGGCTCATCGAGCTGCCTGTCGTCCTTCTGGATCCAGCCGAGGTCGCCCGACTGCGGGGCGGTCGTCGAGTCCGTGGAGACGGCCTTCGCCACGTCCTCCCAGGCCTCGCCCCCCTGGAGCCGCTTGAGGGCGGCCTCCGCGGCGGTCCGGGCCACGGCCTTCTGGGCCGAGGTCGCGCCGACCGCGCCGACATCGGACTCGGGTGCCAGCTCGATGACCCAGCCATGGCGCTGCTCGGGTGTCGTGGCTTCCTCGAGCAGCCGGGCATCGACATCGGCTGGCGTCACGCTGACGCCCTCCTCGACGGCCAGGCTCGCCTGGAGCCTGGCGTCGATGATCCGCTCCAGGGCGGTCGTGGCCAGCTGGTTTCGCGTGTTGCCCAGGGACGAGAGCTGGGCCTGCGCGTCCGCCTCGCTCAGCTGGCCGCCCGCCACGGCGGTCCGGATGCGCCGCTCGGCCTCGTCGACCCGCCACGACTCGATCTTGAAGCGATCGCGGAACTCGTCCTTGGTGATCGACTGGCCGTTGACGCTGCCGACGGACGCGAGGTGCGCGTCGTACCAGGTGATGGCGGCGGCGATGACGAGGATGACGACGGCGGCAGCGACCACCAGGCCGAAGGCGATGTTGAGGTAGAAGTTCCGCCGGTCCTGGCCCTCCCACGAGGGACGCTGGGCGCGTTTGACGGCGGGCTTGGCTTTGAGGGTCATGGGCTGAGCAGTTCCCTGTTGGCATGACCGGCTGACGCCGGGGTACGACGGGCAAGGTATGGTACCCGAAGTCCGCTGGACGCCACGCGCTGGAACGCCTGGCTAGCGCAGGCCCGGGTCGGGGAGCGCGGCCGCCAGGCGGCCCCGGAGCGCGCTGACGTAGGGCGTCGCGAGGTGGTGCCGGTCGCGGTAGACCAGGTAGCGCCCGACGACCGCGGGGCACGGGTCGGTGGGGCAGGCCCAGTCGGTCGGATCCACGAACGCCGCACCGCTCGCTTCTGCGACGCTCGCCTCAGACCGGGCCCAGGCGAGATCGAGCATCCGGGCGCGCGGCTCCGTACACGCCAGGATGTCGTCGAGATGCCGGGAGAGGCAGTCGGGGGGATCGAAGTCGAACTTGGGGGTGTCCCCGATCAGCACGACCGCTCCCGCCCACGGCGTCAGTCGCTCGAGGGTCGCGCCCAGGCCGGCCGCCAGGGCCTCCCCGCCGTCCGGGGTCGCCGGTCCGCCACTCCCCGCCGATGGATAGGGATGGCTGCCGGCGACGATCACAAGGTCCGGCCGCTCCATGGCGACACGCTCGATGACCCGGTCCCGCCAGCCGTCGCACTCGGTGTCGGGCCGCTTCAGGTTCGTGCTCCAGACGCTGATCGCCGCCGGCGTGCAGCCGCTCCTGGTCAATGAAACGAGGCGCCACGATCGCTCGATCGCCAGCCGCTCGAGCGCCGGGAACCACTGGGCGGCATGTGAGTCGCCGAACAGGATCACCACCGTGGACGATGCCGGGTCACCGAAGGCGCACTCGGGGATGGCGGTGGCGGGCTGGGAGAGATGGCAGCCGTTGCCGTAGATGGCCGGGATGTCGTCGCGTGCGGCGGCCAGGGACGGGATGAGGTCAGCCGGCACGGGCCCGCCCGGCGGTGCGGGCAGGGTCGAGGGCTGGGCGGTCGTCGCCGACGACGAGCTGGCGGGCGGTTCGGTCGGCCCGGTCGGCTCGGTCGGCCCGGTCGGCGTGGCTGGCGTCCGGGCGGGCGTCGGGGCGAGGCCGCCGAGCTCGGGGAGCGGCTCATCAGAACCTGGCAGGTTCCCCGATCCTCCATCACCGGCGCCGGCGAGTCGCCCGGTGGTTATCAGGCCGAGGCCGAGCGACGTCGTTGCGACCGCGATCGAGAGGGCCCCGGCGAGCGCCAGGTTGCGTCGCGGCACAGTGCCGACGAGGCGGCCGCGACGGATCGGGTCCTCCAGCCAGCGTTGACTGGCGTAAGCGATCGGGATCGCCACCAGCATCAGGCCGACACGCACGGGCAGCGGCAGCGCTTCACCGGCCACCGCGGTGGGGATGACGAGCAACGGCCAGTGCCACAGGTAGAGTGAATAGGAGATGCGCCCCAGGAACCGTGCCGGGCGCCAGCCGAGGAGTCGGACCAGGAGAGCGGCGGGCCCGACGGCCGACCGGGCCATCCCGGGGAGCATCGCCAGCGCCGTGCCGATCGTTGGCAGCAGGGCGGCGACGCCCGGAAACGGTGTGCTCGTATCGATGACCAGGCCCGCCGCTCCGATCATCGCCAGGCCAGTCCATCCGGCGCCGGCGGCGAGGGGGCCGGGAAGCGCCGCGAGCCGCGCGGCCCCGACCGCCAGGAGCGCGCCGATGCCCAGTTCCCAGGCGCGGGTCGGCAGCGAGAAGAAGGCCCACGGGGCACTGGCCGTGGTGAGCCAGAGCGAGAGGCCGAACGAGGAGACCAGCACCGCGGCGGCCAGGATGCCGACGCGGCGGGCGACACCGGGTGCGCCGCGGGTGACGATCAGGAGGAGCGCCGGCCAGAAGAGGTAGAACTGCTCCTCGACGCCGAGCGACCAGAGGTGGAGCAGCGGCGAGGGCGCCAGCTCGGACTGGAGGTAGTCGGTCGCCTGGAAGGCGAAGCGCAGGTTGGAGGCGTAGAGCGAAGCGGCGACCCCGTCGGCCGCGACGTCACCGGCACGCAACGGCGAGAGGACCAGGACGCTCGCGGCGACGGTCACCAGGATGAGCAGGGCCACGGCCGGCAGCAGCCGGCGCAGGCGGCGGGCGTAGAAGGACGGCAGCGAGATCGTCCCGGTCGCCTCGAGCTCGCGGAGCAGCAGGCCGCTGATCAGGAAGCCCGACAGGACGAAGAAGACGTCGACCCCGACGTATCCCCCGCCGAAGCCCGGGACCGCCGCGTGGTAGAGCAGGACCAGTACGACCGCGATGGCACGGAGGCCTTCGATGTCCGGGCGGAAGCGTTCCCGCTCGACGGTGCCGGCGCCCGAGGCGAGGGTCCCGGTCACCCGGCGGACCGGGCGACCAGAGGCCCGTCAGCGAGACGCTCGATCAGGGCGAGGTAGTGCGCCGCCTCGTGCTCCCAGCCAAGGTCGCGAACCCGCACGAGCGCACGAGCGATCCGCGCCTCGCGGGCTTCGGGGTCGTCGACGAGTCGGAGCAGGGCTGCGGCAAGATCGTCGGGGTCGCCCGGCTCGTAGGTCACGGCGTCGTCACCGAACGTCCGCTCGACCATCGGCAGGCGCGAGGCGACCACCGTGCGGCCCATCGCGGCGTACTCGTAGGCCTTGGTCGAGAGCGAGAAGTCGGTGAAGTCGGATCGTCGCGTGGGAGCGAGGCCGACGTCGGCGGCGGCGATCGCGGCCGGGACCGCCTCGATCGGGACTCGACCGCGAAAGACGACCCGATCGCCGATCCCCAGCGCGCCGGCCCGCTCGCGGAGCGGCACCTCGGCGAAGTCGCGGCCGTACAGGTCCAGGCTGACCGGCAATCCCGGCCGCCGCTGCACCAGGCGGGCGATCGCCTCGAGGACCACGTCCAGCTCGTAGATCGGGCTCAGCGCGCCGGCGTAGACCAGTCGGAGCGTGCCGTCCGTCATGAACGGGCGCGCGGGATGGCGCGCAGGGTCGAAGCGGGCGAGCGACGGTGCGTTGCGCACGATCGTCACCTTCGCAGCGGGCACGCCGATCGCGATCAGCCGGTCGCCCAGCGCGTCGTTGACGGTCAGGACCGCGCTGGCAAACCCGGTCGCGGCCTTCTCCAGGACCCGCAGCAGGGCGTACCCGAGGCGACCCGCTCGCCCGTGGAACCGGCTGCGAAAGAACTCGGGCATCGCCTCGTGGAGGTCCAGGACGACCGGCACGCCCATCAGCCGGAGCGGGAGAGCGGCGAAGACCAGGAAGTCCGGCAGGGTGTGGACCTGGACCAGGCCGTAGTGTCGACCACGATGTGCCCGGGTGAGAGCGAAGCCGGCGCGGACCAGGAATGCGAGGTACTCGCCCAGGTAGGTCCCAAGGCCGGCGCCCTGGTGGCGCTGCACGCCGAGGCGGCGAACCGTCACGCCGTCGAGCAGCTCGGTCGGTGGGTCGCCGGGTCGTCGGAGGGCGTAGACATCCACCGGTCGGCCGGTCGCCGCGAGGGCCTCCGCTTCGCGCCTGACGCGCGGGTCCTCCTCGTAATAGGAGTGCGTCAGCATGGCGACGGGTCGCGGGGTGGGGTGCCGGAGGGAGTGCCTGAGGGCGGGCGTCATGAGCGTCGGGCAGCGTACCCCAACCGTCACTTCGGCCGTGGTACGCTGCCTGCCCCATGAGTGCGACGGCCGACGCGCCAGCCCATTTCCGCCGCGGCGCCGCCCGACCCGGACCCATCGGACTCCTCCGCGAGGCCGTCGTCGAGGTCAGCCAGCGCCGCCGGTTGATCCGCTACCTGGTCCAGGCCGACATCCGCAAGAAAGGCGCCGACACGCTGCTCGGCAACCTCTGGTGGGTCCTCGATCCGCTCCTCCAGATGGCCGTCTATGTCGTCCTCGTCTCGGTCGTCTTCGATCGCGGTGGGCCGGACTATCCGCTCTTCATCTTTGCCGCGATCCTGCCCTGGAAGTGGTTCCAGTCCACGGTCCAGGACGCCATCACCTCCGTCACCGGCGCGGATCGCCTGATCCGCCAGATCCAGTTCCCGAAGCTGGTCCTGCCGCTCGCCTCGGTCTTCGCGGGCGTGGTCAACTTCGTGTTCGGGCTGGTCCCGCTGGCGGCCCTGATCCTGCTGCTCTACCGGGATCGACTGTCGGTCTGGCTCGTGCTGATCCCGGTCATCGCGGTGGTCCAGTTCTTCTTCAACCTCGCCTTGGCGGTCGGTCTCGCGGCCCTCAACGTCTTCTACCGCGACATCGGCAACCTGTCGCGCCACGCCCTTCGCCTCTGGTTCTACCTGTCGCCGGGCCTCTACGCGATCGAGGACCTGCGAACGGCCACGGCCCACATCCCGGTGGTCGGCCAGCTTCTCCTCGCCAACCCGTTCGCGATCCTGTTCACGGCCTACCGCGACGTCATCTACGGCGGACGATCGCCGGACTGGGTCGGCCTGGCCGCCCTCCTCATCGCCTCGCTCGTCCTGCTCGCGCTGACCACCCTCCTGTTCAAGCGGGTCGAGCCGTCGTTCGCCAAGGTCCTCTGACGATGGCCACCGAGATCAGCCCCGCCCATCCGGCCGAACCGCTGCCGAACGCCCGGGTGGCGATCCGCGTCGAGGGGGTCGGGGTCAAGTACAGCCTCCGCTTCACCCGCAAGACCACCCTCCATCGCACCTTCGTCAACCTGTTCGTACGCCAGCCTGCCGAGGAGTTCTGGGCGCTGCGCGACGTCCGCTTCGACCTGGTCCACGGCGAATCGCTGGCGGTCATCGGGCCCAACGGCGCCGGCAAGAGCACGCTCCTCCAGGTGCTCGCCGGGATCATCCTTCCGTCGGAGGGCTCGGTCGAGGTGGATGGGTTGATCTCCAGCCTGCTGACCCTGGGGGCCGGCTTCGACCAGGAGTTGACCGGCCGCGAGAACATCCGGCTGGCCGGGGCGTTCCTGGGGATCCAGGGTCGCGAGATGGCCGCTCGCACGCCCGGGATCATCGAGTTCGCCGACCTCGGCCCGTTCATCGACGCGCCGATCCGGACCTACTCGTCGGGGATGCGCGCCCGGCTGGGCTTCTCGATCGCCACCTCGGTGGACCCGGACATCCTGCTGCTCGACGAGGTCCTCGCCACCGGCGACGAGGTCTTCCGGGCGAAGTCGAAGCAGCGGGTCCTCGATCTGGTGCGGCAGGCGAAGGGCGTGGTCTTCGTGACCCACGACATGAACTGGGTGGTCGAGTTCTGCAATCGCGCGATCCTGCTCCAGAAGGGGCGGATCGTCGCCGAGGGCGATCCGGCCGAGGTCGTGGCCATCCACAAGGAGCATTCGCGCCAGGCCAAGATCGAGCGCGAAGCGGCCATCGCGAAGGCGCTCGACTCGTCGGGCGGCGGGGGGCTCCCCCCGGACGCGGCCGGAAGCAAACTGCTCGACGGCTAGGGGAGCTCCCTTTGCCAACCCTGCGCGTCCTGACGGTCGCCCGCTGGTATCCGTCGCATGACTCGCCGGGGCGCGGCTCGTTCGTGGCCGACCTCGTGGCGGCCACGGTCGCGGCGGGTGTCGAGGCCCGGGTCGTTTCGTTCGATCGCGTGCTGGTCCGGGGTCGCCTGGAGGAGCGCGATGCGGCGCTGCTGGCCGCCCGGGTGGCGTACGAGCAGGTCGCATCCCCGGCTGCGCTCTTCACGACACCGCGCTCGCGCGGGGCTCCCGGCGTGCCGGTCGCGCGTATCCCCGTCGTCCGCCGACCGGGTTCGGGCGACCCAGCGGCGTTGGTCGAGGACCACCTGGCTGCGCTGCGACCGTTCGTTGGGCGCCTCGTCGAGGAGTGGCGTCCGGACGTGATCCACGCCCACACCGGCCTGCCCGACGGGATCGTCGCCGCGGAGATCGGGCAGGAGTTCGGGATCCCGGTCGTCGTGACCGAACACATGAGCACGATCGAGACCGAGCTGGCAGACCCGGTCGCGCTCGAGTGCTATCGCGGCCTGCTGAGGCCGGGCGTCCGGTTGGTCGGGGTCAGTCCCTCCCTCTCCGGTCGCCTGGCGATGCTCCTTGGCGTTCCTGCCGACCGGATCGGTGTGCTGCCAAACCCGGTCCCCGACATGGCGTTCCCGCTAGCCGATCCCGCCGGCCGGGATCCCGACGAACTGCTCTGGGTCGGGTCGCTCGGCGAGCACAAGGGCATCGACGTCCTGCTCCGGGCATTCGCCCGATCGCAGGCTTCGAGAGCCACCCTCCGACTCCGCCTCGTGGGTCGCGAGCGGACCGCCGGCGAACGCGCAAGGTGGGAGGCGCTGGCCGCCGAGCTGGGCGTCGCCGGCGCGGTCGTCTTCGATGGTTGGCTCGGCCGCGATGGCGTGGCCGCGGCCATGGGGCGAGCGGCCGTCCTCGTCCACCCGAGCCCATCCGAGACGTTCGGGGTCGCCGCAGCGGAGGCGATCCTGACCGGACTGCCGGTCGCCGCCCGGCGATCGGGCGGCGTGCCATGGATCATCGGGTTGTCTGGTGGGTACGGGAGTGTGGCCGATGGCAACGACGCCGACGCGTTCGCCAGTGCCATCGAGGCTCTCCTTGCCGGGGCGGTCCCACTGGACGCGGCCACGGCGCGGGATCGGCTCGTCCACGCGGTCGGCGAGGCGGCGGTGGCCGGCCAGGCGCTGGAGATCTATCGGCGAGCGATGGCCGATAGCGCCGCGACGGACGTGGCGACGGTCGATCCGAGCGGGGTCACGGGTGGGGCGCCAGGTCCCGGCGCCGAGCGCCCGACCGCGCCCGCGGCGACAGGTTCCGCCCTGACCTCCAGCCTGCCGCGTGTGCTGGTGGCGACCGGCCGTGACCACGCCCTGCCCCTCGTCGCCCAACTCCCGGCCGATCTCCGGGCGCGCCTCTTGCTCGTCGTTCCAGCGTGGCAGGAGGGCGCCACCGAAGCTCCCAACACCGAATGGCCGGTCCGGCTGAACGAGGCGGCTCGCGTGCCGCCGCCGAAGCCGCGACCGCGTGGGCGGGGTCCGCTCGCCCGGCTCCAGCGCGCCCTGGATCGGCCCGCTCCTGCCGGAGAGCAGCTGCTGCTCGAAGCCATGCTGGCTGCGGCCCGTGACGCCAGAACGAAGGGCGAGCCGGTCGAGCCGGTCGAGCCGGTCGGGCCGGTCGGGCCGGTCGAGCTGGTCGCCCTCGACGCCCCGGCCGCGGTGCTCATCGCGCGCCTCGCCGGGAGGGGCATCCGCCTCGCTCCGGGCGCCCTCCGCTGGCTAGCCGATCGCTGGGACGCTGAGATGGGCGCGCGACAGTAACCGCCCTCGCGCTCCAGCTGGTGTTCTTCATGGGAGAACAAACCGCGCGAATCGGGCGGCGCATCGTCCATTCGAGGGTTCCTTGGTCCACAAGGGACGCGCCGACAACGCAGATCTGGCCACTTCACCCACGTCCCTTGGGTCATACGCCCAGCGCAGTGCAGGATCCAGGCCCGCCAGACGCCAAGACACGGGTTTTGTCCTTCCCCGAAGAACGGGCCCACCAGGAGTGACCACCAGGAGTGACCACTGGGGCGGCCAGGCGCCGCCGCCCCACGCTCGAACCGCCCGGCCCGTGTGCCACCATGGCGACCATGTTCTACGACCCGCGCGATCACTGGGCACGACTCCACGCCCGCGGCGATCTGTCCAGCGTCGGCCAGTCCGGCCTGCCCGCCGACCTGAACGGCTGGCTCTACCGGGCCCTCGAACGGCGCGTCCGCTGGTTCGTTCGCCGGCACCAAGCGCTCCAGGGCGTGGAGACGGCCTTCGATGTCGGCTCGGGAACCGGCTACTGGGCCCGGGTCTGGCACGACCTCGGGGTGGCTCGGGTCGACGGCTGCGACCTCGTCCCCGCGGCGGTCGAGCGGCTCGGGGCCGAGTTCGGCTCGCGCGGCGACCGATTCGTGGCCGCCGACATCGGGGCGCCCGACGCGGGCCTGCCGGTCGGACCGTACGGTCTCGTGTCGGTGATGAACGTCCTCCTCCACCTCACGGACGACGCGGCATTCCGGCGGGCACTCACGAACATCGCCGGGCTGGTCGGGCCGGGCGGATCGCTCCTCCTGGTGGAGCCGATCCTGCTGGATGCCACCTACGAACGCCCACCCACCGAGACGCAGACCTCGCGCGCCCGGGCGCTGGCCGCCTATCGCGATCCACTCCTCGCCGCCGGCCTGGAGCTCGTCGAGCTGCGGGGCGCGCTGGCCATGGCGAACAATCCGATCGAGGCCGGCTCGCGCGCCGCATATGACCGCTACCTCCGCTGGTGGCGCTGGGTCGCCCGCCGGGCGAAGTCGTCGCCCACGAGCATCCACTGGCTCGGTCCGCTGATGCTGACCCTAGATCGCGTGGCGCTGGCCCGCGGCGCAGCTCCGTCAAGCAAGATCGTCCTCTTCCGCCGGCCGACCGGGCACGTGAGCGGCTCGACCGCCCCGGGCTGAACCGGCATCTCCGGGACCGGTGGCCAGTCGCGCCACGAGCGCGAGATACGGCCCGACCGCCGTCTCCCAGGCGTACCGATCACGCGAGACCGTGAGGCAGCGCTCGCGCATGGCCGCGTAGTCGCTCGCAGACTGCTCGAGGATCTCGCGCAGCGCCCGGGCCAGGTCGTCGGGGTCCGCGGGATCCGCCACCGCGCCCAGTCGATCCTGTCCGACGATCGCGCGCATGACCTCGAGGTCGCGCCCGATCACCACCGGCGTGCCCGCCGCCAGGCTCTCCCAGAACTTGTTCGGGGTCGAGAGGCGCTGGTTGAGCGAGGTGGCCGGAACGGCGATGATCGAGACGTCCGCGGACGCGGCCCATGGCCGGACCTCGTCCGGGTGGACCGGCGGCAGGACGACGTGCCGGCCAAGGAAGCGCGGATCGTTCGAGCGGGCCTCCAGCGCCGCATCCCACTCCGGATTCACGCTCGCCCCGAGCATCACCAGCGCAGCGTCTTTCAGGCGAACGACCGCCTCGGCCGCCGTCTCAAGCCCGCGTTGGCGCCCGAGCCTGCCGAGGAAGAGGACGATCCGGCGCTCGGCCGGGAGCCCGGTCGCCTCGCGAATCAGGTTCGGCCGCTCGTCCGGCGGGGTCCAGCGCGGCTGGCCATTGAGCAGGACCGTCGGGCGCTCGCGAAAGGGCCAGAGACGCCGACAGTGATCGGCCAGCGCGTCGTTGACGGTCACGACCGCATCGGCGCGACGGACCCAGCCGGCCTCCTTGCGTCGGTAGCGCGCGAGGACCGGCCCGGGCACGTTCTGGTAGTTGTTCGAATCGAGGATGGCATCGATCACGTCGTAGACGACGAGGCCGCGCCGACCAGCGCGTCGCGCCGCCCCAGCGAGGTCGAGGGCGACGGGCAGGGTCAGGATCCCGAAGGCGTGGTAGAGGTCGGCAGGGGGGAGCTGGCGGCGGAGCGTTCGCCACCAGGCGCGCACGTGGAGCGGCCAGAGCGCGACCTTGAGCGCCTTGTCGGCGTTCAGCGCGAGGATCCTGAGCGGTTTCGAGCGTGGGCGCGGCGGGGGTGGCTGGCCGATCCAGCGCCTGAACGGTCCGCTGGGGACGTACCGGCAGGTGACGACGTCGCCGTCCCGTTCCTCTCGAGGCGCGCCATCGCCGGCGACGGCCGCGGTCTCGACCTCCCAGCCGGCATCGGCCAGGCTACGGGCGACGCGCAGCCCCCGGGAATAAGGCGCGGCGGTGTTGGCGACGAGGAGGACGGCGCGCGGCCGCGGGGCTCGCATCGACCGTGGTTCGGTGGTGCCCTCGGGCGGCTCACTCACCAGCGACGACCAGTCAACCGGGTGTACTCGGCGAGCAGCGTCAGGACCTGGGACTCCCAGTTGTAGGTGTCGTGGGCGGCCGCCAGGGCGCGGGCGCGCATCGCCGACCGCTCGTCGGGCGGCGCATCGACGATCGAGCGGATCGCCGCCGCGATCGCCTCGATGTCGCTCGGATTCACCGGGATCCCGCAGCCGGTCTCGCGGGCGATCGGGCCCATCCCGGGATGGTCCGAGCAGACGCTCGGCACGCCGGCCGCCATCGCCTCGAGGAACTTGTTGGGAGTCGAGAGGTAGTTGTTGAGCGTGTCGTGCTGGAAGAGGACGCCGACCACGTCCGCCGAAGCGACCCAATCGAGCAGCTCGGTCGGGGGCACCGCGGGCAGGACGTGGACCTTGCCCTTGTACTCGGGTTGCTCGGCCGCCGTGCGAAATTCGGCCTCGAGCGCGCCGTAGCCCATCACGACCAGGACGCTGTTCGGCACGCGGTGGATCGCCTGGACCAGCTGCTCGACGCCGCGGCCGACCGAGAAGCCACCCTGGTAGAGCACGACCCGCGTGCCGGGATCGAGGCCCAGACGCTCGTGGAACCGACGGGGCGCGGGAACCGGCGGCGAGAACCGATACGAGCAGTTCATCACGATGACCGGCATCGCCACGCCGAACCTCCGCGCCAGCTCCGTCGCGTACGGCTCGTTGACGGTGATGACGCGGTCCGCTGCGCGGGCCCAGCCGCGCTCCATCCGGGCGAGGACCGCCTTGATCGGACCGCGGACGCGAGCCAGGTTGGCGGCGACCATGTAGATGTCGCGCGAGTCGTAGACGACCCTGGCCCGGTGCCGTCTGCCGAGCGCGAGCGCGACCGAGATGCCCATGTAGGCCATGCCGTGATAGACGTCGGCGGCCGGAGCGACCTCGAGAGCGCGACGACGGTGACTGCGGATCATCAGGAAGATGCGAGCCCGGCGGACGTAGCCGCGGAAGCGGCCCGGGTCCCGGGCAGCGGGGTGGGCCCAGCCGGGGTCGGCCTCGTCGGGGCCGGCGTCGGGGCCGGCGTCGGGGCCGGAAGCCGGGCGGGCGAGATCCGCGGCGGGCGCGGCGGCCCCATCGGGCGCGGCGGGCACCGGGCCCAGGATCGGCCGCGCAGCCAGACGCAACGCTCGCAGGATCGGCAGGGTCACGGCCCGGAACGGGACCCCATCCACGGCCGTCGCCTCGACCCGCAGGATCGGATAGCCGACCGGATGGAGCTCGCGCCGAGCCAGCCCCGGCTTCCAGCGCGCCAGGACCGTGACCACGTGGCCGCGCTCATGCAGGGTGCGCGCGATCCGGTAGGTCCGCGAGTCGAACTCCCCGGTGGACGGCAGGACGACCACGCAACGCTGGGGCACGATCTCGTCAGGCACGGCGGCGAGTGTAGCCGACCGCCCTCGCCGCACATCACGGGGCGCCTTCCCGGCGTCGGATGCTATCGTTCCGTGACCCGTCCGGAACATCCGAGACAGACCGGAGACTCCGCCTCTTGCACCTCTTCCTGCTCGGTGCCGGCCACGTCGGCCTGGTCACCGCGGTCGGACTCGTCCGGCTCGGCCATCGCGTCACCGTCGCCGATCTCGACGCCGCCCGGATCGCCGGCCTGTGCGACGGTCGGCCGCCCGTCTTCGAGCCGGGCCTGACCGAGGCGATCGGCGCCGGGCTCGCCGACGGCTCGATGACCTTCACGACCGAGCTCGACCCGCCGTCGGACGCCCCGTTCACGTTCGTCTGCGTCAACACCCCGACCGGCCCGGATGGGCCACTCTCCACGATCCACGTGGAAGCGGCCATCGCACGCCTCCTGACCAGGGTCGGGTCGGACCACGTCATCGTCGTGCGCTCGACCCTGCCGCTCGATGGCCCGAGCCGTCTCGCTGCCCTCGCGCTTGCCGAGGCCCGCCCGGATCGCCCGTCGATCGTCACCAATCCCGAGTTCATGCGCGAGGGCCAGGCGCTCGAGGACTTCGATCGACCGAACCGGGTCGTCACCGGCTGGCTCGAGCCACAGGACGCCGCCGCCGCGCAGGCCGTGCTCGATCTCTACGCGCCGCTGGGAGCTCCGTCGCTGGTGGCGGACGCCCGCTCGGTGGCGCTGATCAAGCTCGGCTCCAACGTCTACCTCGGGATGAAGATCTCCTTCGCCAACGAGCTGGCTCGGGTCGCCGACGCGACCGGCGCGGATATCGAGCAGGTGCTCGCAGGGATCGGCCTCGACAGCCGGATCGGCAGTGCGTTCCTGCGGCCGGGCCCCGGGATCGGCGGCTCGTGCCTTCCCGAGCAGGCCGTCGCGATCTCACTGCAGACGATCGCGCTGGGCGTGGAGGCGCCGCTGCTCTCCGTGGTCCATCGCTCCAATGCGGTGCATCAGCGCCAGATCGTGGCGCGGCTGGAGGCGCTGCTCGGCGGCCCGGGCTCGCTGGCGGACCGCCGGATCGGACTGCTCGGGCTGGCCTTCAAGGCCGACACGGACGACGTCCGCGAGTCTCCGGCACTTGCCCTCGCGGCCGCCCTTCGTGCTGCTGGCGCACGGGTGCTGGCCCATGACCCACGCGCGGCGGCACGGGCGCGCCTGGCCGATCCCCATCTGGAGGTCGCCTCCACGCCGCTCGACGCGGTCCGCGACGCCGATGCCGTCGTGGTCGCCACCGAATGGGCCGACTACCGGCGACTCGACTGGTCGGCGCTGGCCGCCGTGATGCGCGGGAGGCTCGTCTATGACACGAGGGCCGTGGTGGACGTCGAGGTGGCTCGGGCCGCCGGACTCCAGGTGGAGCGCCTCGGCCGCCCCGGCGTGGACGCGGCGGCGGTTCAGCCGGCGGCGGCCTCGGGCTCGCCCATCCCCAAGCCCGCCCGTTCGAGCGCCAGCGAGTCGTAGAGCGCCACCAGGCCCGCCGACTCGGTCTCCCAGTTCCAGCGTTCGTGCGCGGCGCGCAGGCAGCGCGCCCGGAGCGCTTCCCGCTCGTCGGGGCCCAGGTCCAGGATCGAACGGATCGCCGCCGCGATCGAAACCGGGTCGGCCGGATCGCAGACAGCCCCGAGTGCTCCGTCCGGGTCCTCGAGCACGATGCGGCGCATCTCCACGAAGTCGCTGACGACGACCGGCAGCCCGGTCGCGATCGATTCGAACAGCTTGTTCGGGCTCGACAGTCGGTGGTTGAGCGTGCTCGCCTGGATCGCCATCACCCCGACATCCGCCGAGGCCACCCAGACGGGGAGGACCTCCGGGGTGACCGCGGCGAGGACGTGGAGCCGCCCGCCGTAGCGTGGATCCGTTGCACGCTTGCGCAGCGCCGCCTCCTGGCTCCCGTAGCCGAGGAAGACAGCGTGGACCGCCTCCAGGCCGGGGACAAGGATGGCGTCGGCCAGTTCCTCCAGGCCCCGGTGCGCCGAGAATGCCCCGTGATAGAGGGCGATCGCGGTCCCAGGCGGGAGCCCGGCAGCGTCGCGGAGCAGATCCGGGCGCTCGGCCGGTGGCTCCCAACGCGCGGGGGCGTTGTGCACCACGACCACCCGCGACAGGCCGAAGCGCGCGCCAAGCAGCTCGCCGAGCGATCGATTGACGGTCACCAGCGCCACGGCGTGCCCGGCTTGCCGGCGCTCGAATCGGCGAAGGATCGCCTTCGCCCAGCGTGGTCGGTTCGCGTTCGAACCCGAGTCCATGAACGACTCGTGGCTGTCGTAGACCACCAGGCCGCCGTTGCGAGCCTGGGCTCGGACGGCCGCCGGCAGGCCGGTCAGGTCGTGCCCGTGGTAGACGTCGGCTGCCGGCGCGGCGGCTGAGGCTGTTCCGGCCCAGCCCAGCGTCCCGAAGCGCCAGCGGATCAGCCAGTCGAAGGTCGAATCGTGCGTCGTCTGGTCGAGCCCACCGGAGATCGCGATGAACGGCAGGCGGACGATCGAGAGGGCGACCATCCCGATCCCGACCCCGATGAACGCGAGCGCCTTCGGCCAGCCGGCCGGGCCACGGCGCAGGGCGACCATGAAGCGGCGCCCGATCCAGCCACGCATCCGCCACGGCTTCCGAAAGCGATACCACCAGGTCCGCCATGCATGCGGCATCGGCACCAGGACGATCTCGAAGCCGTCGCGCGTCTGGCGCGTGATCTGGCGTTCGTCGGCGCTGTGAGGGCGACCGATCACGGTGACCCTGCGACCAGCGGCGGCCAGGCTGGCCGCCTCGCGCAGGACTCGCGAGTCGCGGCTGACGTCGTTGTAGACGAACATCACGACGCGCTGAGGCTGCGAGGTCGGCTCCGTCACGCTGCCCCTTCCAGAGCGGCCACGATCGCGTCGGCGGCGCCAGCGGGCGCGAGATCGAACGCTGCGGCGCGCTCTCGAGCGATCGCGGGCGCTCGATCCGGCGGCGCGAGCCTGACCAGCGCCTCGAGCGCCTTCTCGGCATCGAGCCCGACGACGACCATCCGGCCGCCCGATTCGGCGACGGCTTCCACCCATTCGGTGGTGCCGCGCAGGATCAGGCAAGGCACGCGCAGCCAGGCCGCCTCGCGCTGGACGCCGCCGGAGTCGGTCAGGACGGCCGCCGCGTGCATCTGGAGCGTCAGCGAGGTCCGGTAGCCCTGCGGGTGGACGAGCCGGACGGCCGGCGCGAGGGCGATCCCCGATCGCTCGAGGGCGAGGCGGGTGCCGGGGTGGATCGCCAGGATCACCGGCCGCTCCGGGCTCGCAACCCGCCCCAGCAGCGCGGCCCATGCCCGGAGGGCGGCCGGCTCGCGGTTTTCGGCCCGATGGACCGTGGCAAAGAGGTAACCGCCTGGCTGGAGATCGAGTCCCGGCGTCGTCCCGGAGAGACCGGCGCTAACCTCGCGCAACGCCGCCTCCGCGACGACCTCCCGGCCGACCCGCGCCGCCAGGTCCTGCATCAGGTCGCCGACGAGGACGACGCCATCCTCGATGCCCTCGGCCCGGAGGTTTTCGACCGCTGTCGGCGTCGGTGCGAAGAGCCAGCGCGACAGGTGGTCGGCGACGATCCGGTTGATCTCCTCCGGCATCCGCCGATCGAAGCTGCGCAGGCCGGCCTCGACGTGGGCGACCGCGATGCCGAGTTTCGCCGCGACGAGCGCCCCGGCCAGCGTGGAGTTCGTGTCGCCATAGACGAGAACGGCGTCCGGGTTGCGGTCGATCAGGATCGGTTCGAGGCCGACAAGTATCGCCGCCGTCTGCTCGGCGTGGGTCCCGCCGCCCACCTCGAGGGCGTGGTCGGGCGCGGCCAACCCAAGCTCCCGGAAGAAGCTGCCGGCCAGCGCGTCGTCGTAGTGCTGGCCCGTGTCCACGAAGATCTCCTCGTGGCGCGCCCGCAGCACCGGCGACAGCGCGGCCGCCTTGATCAGTTGCGGGCGGGTGCCGACGACGCTGACGATTCGCACGGCCCAAGGGTACCCGGCAAAGGCGGCTGGCAGGTTCCCGAGGAGGAGGCAGGCGAGTTCTTCTCGCCGCTGCCATCGCACTGGGAACCGCCAGCCAGCCACTCCATTGACGAGGTAGCTTCCAGAAGCTACCTTTTGTCGATGCGAGCCGTCGGACTGAAGGTCCTGAAAAACAGGCTGAGCGAGTACGTTCGACTCGCGGCGTCCGGCGAGACCGTACTGGTCACCGACCGTGAACGTGTGGTCGCCGAGCTGATCCCTCCCCGGGAGGGTCGGGCAACAACGGTCCAGGACGCGATGCTGGTCGAGGCTGTTCGGAATGGATGGCTGACGCCCGCCATCGGTGCGGCGGATGGTTCCGTCCCGCGGCGACCAGTCGCGCCGCTCGACCGCCTCCTCACCGAGCTCGCGCGCGACCGCGCGGATCCGTGATCTACGTCGACAGCTCGGTCGTCCTCGCTCAGCTGCTCGCCGAGGATCGATATCCGGACGCAGCTTTCTGGCAGGACGGTCCGTTCGTCTCGAGCCGCCTGCTCGAATACGAGGTCTGGAACCGGATCAATGGTCGAGGGCTGGGCGCGAGCCACGCGGACGACGTTCGCCTCCTTCTCGGCCGCCTCGCCTTCCTCGAACTCGCGCCCCCTGTGCTCGCGCGCGCACTCGAGCCGTTCCCAACCCCGGTTCGGACGCTCGACGCCCTCCACCTCGCGTCGATCGAGTTCCTGCGTGGACTCGGGCAACGCCCGATGCTCGCCACGTATGACCACCGCCTGGCCGAGGCGGCCGCCCTGCTGGACATCTCGCTCACAACACTCTGACGAGCGGTGGATTCAGGCGGTGCGATCTGGCCGGACGGCCGCGAAGCCCTCACGCTCGGCCGCCTGGGCGAGTCGATCGTCAAGCGTCACGGCTCCCGTGTAACGTTGACTGTCAGACCAGCGTCGTACGGGCTGCGGAGACGATGACTTCCGGCTACGCGCCGGACTCGGGCGTTCGCGGCGCTGGCCGCCGTCCTTGGTCGTGGCGGGGGGGCGTCGCTCGGGCCGCGTCGAAGGCGTCGAGGAGTTCCAACACGCCCGGAGCCTCCCACAGTCGGTTGCGTCGCCAGGCGGCCCGCACGGGCGTGAGGACCCCGGCGCGCTCCAGCTGCGTGATCGCGTTGTTGGCCGTCGGGTAACTGACGTCCAGCATGCGTTGAACCAGACGCGCCGACACGACGGGACTGCCCGCAAGGCGACGGATCAGCGCCTCGGCTGCCGATCCAGAGCGAGGCCCCGCGGCGGCCCGCCACTCCCCCTCCAGCGCCGCGATCCGTTCCCCGAGACTGCGCGAGGCGGTCGCTGCGTCGCGGAGCGCCCGGGCGAAGAACCCGATCCATCCCTCGTGGTCGCCAGTCCGGAAGTTCGTCAGCGCCTCGACGTAACGCGACTGGTTGGTCGCGAGGATCACCGAGATCGGCGGAACGACTCGGGGTGCGACATTCTCCCGCCGCAGGACAACATGGATCAGGGCGCGCCCGACGCGGCCGTTCCCGTCCACGAACGGATGGATCGTTTCGAACTGGGCATGGGCGATCGCTGCCTGGACGATCGGAGAGAGGTCGTCCCGATTCACGAATGCGACGAGATCCTCCAGCAGCTCGGGGACGAGCGTCTCCGGCGGCGGGACAAACTCGGCATTCCGTGGCGAGATCGAGCTCGTCCCAATCCAGTTCTGCTCCTCACGGATCCGTCCGGCATATGGCCGCTCGCGGGGCAGGACGAGAAGCGCGTCGTGGATCGCCAAGAGGTCATCAACGGTGATGACCCGAAGCTCCGACGCGATTTCGATGGCCCGCTCCATCGCCCGGATGTTGGCGATGACGCTCTTCGCGGTCTCGTCCGGAGCCGCGCCGTCGGCGAGCGCGGTAGCGATCCGACGATGACCGATTTCGAGGCCTTCGATCCGGCTCGATGCCAGCGCCTCCGCCCGCAGGAGCTGGCGACTGGCGGCTTCGAGTCCGCTGAAGGCCGGCTCGGTCTGGAGTTGGCGCACCTCCACGGCAGCGGCTTCGAGTTCGCCGACCACGTCTGCGGCGAGGGCCGGACGGACGGCGGCGATCCGGTCGGGGACGAATGCCCGATAGACGAACGGCGTCCTCGCCGATCGCGGGCCGTATGCCCTTCATGGCGAGGGAACGAATCGGATCGCGGACGTCAGGACGATCGAGTCGTTGTAGCCGCCGACGAGGAGGACCGACCCATCCGTCAGGACGACGGCCGCGCCCCCGGCGCGGGCTTCGGGCATCGGTGGAAGCGGCGACCACGTGTCCGTCGCCGGGTCATACAGCTCGGCCGCGGCCGTGGGGAACGGGTCGGGGTAATCGACGTACGCCTCGACGCCCCCAGCAACGAGGACCCGCCCGTCGGGCAGCCGGGCCACCAAGGCACCGGTCGGGCGACGAACTCCCGGCGTCACCAACGGCACGCGCCCCGGCTCCCCGACGAAGATGTAGGTCTGGCCGATCTCGGTCCAACTTCCCGCCCGGGCGTCAAATCGGAACGACCGCGTGATGTCGCCGGCATGCTTCCAGTATCCCGCGTGACCGACGAGAACGGCACCGCCATCGTTCAGCGCAACGAGCGTGCCGTTGTCAGCCGGTTGCGGGTCGCCGCCGGGAACTGGGTTGGAACCCGGGACGCCCTGCTTTTCGAGCGCCGACCGGTCGATGTCCGGCAGCCGCCCGGCGAGGCTGAACCGTCCCGTCTCCGGGTCGTAGATCTCGGCGCTGTCGTACGCACGATCATCGACCGTCACACCCTGATCCGAGCCGAGGCTCCCGACGACCAGGATCCGACCGTCGGCAAGCGTGACCGCGGCCGCTCCGAACCGCGCGAAGGTGAGGGGGCCGGTCGCCGACCAACTGCCGGTGGCTGGGTCGAAGACCTCCGCCGTCGCCAGAGCGGAGCCGACGTTCGGCGGACCCACATCCGCGAGCCGAGACCCGGACGATCCGGTTTCCGGTAGCGAGGCAGGACGGTACGCCGCGAGCACGGCCTTGGGTGCAGCGTCGCGACCGAAGGTCGGTTCGACGTGGTAGTAGCCTCCGGCGACCAGCACGCGACCGTCGGGCAGGGCCGCGGCGGCGGGGGCCGTCCTGGCCGTACCCAGGAGGCCGGCCTTCGACCAGGTCTCGTGGCCGGGTCGTGGGTCGTAGACGTACGTGCTCGAGTACGACTGCCGGGTCTGGTTGACGCCGCCGGTGACCAGCACGCGACCGTCCGCAAGCGGCACGACGACAAAGTCGCCGCGCGGTTTGTTGAGGCTCTCTGTCGTGTGCCACGCGCCGGTCGCAGGATCCCACAGCTCCGCCATGGCGCTGTCGTCGCTGACATCCTCCAGACCCCAGACGGCGGGGCCTCCGACGATCAGGACGCGACCGTCACCGAGGAGGACGGCGTGCGTGCCGGCGCGGCCTATGGCCATCGTCCCCGCTGCCTGCCACGGCCCTCCAACATCGCTCCGCGTCGCGAACGGTGTCGGCAAGGGCTGTGTCGACAAGGGTTGCGTCGGCAAGGGCTGTGTCAACAAGGGTTGCGTCGGCAAGGGCTGTGTCGACAAGGGTTGCGTCGGCAGCGAGGCGGACGCCGTCGGCGATCGACGGTCGGTCGGCGCCGACGTGGTCGTCGAGCTCTGGCAGCCGGCCACGAGCGCGAGGGCCGCCACGAGCGCCGCCAAGGAGCGCGGCCGATCTGATCGGACTACCCGAGATGGTCGCAGCGTACGCATGCGAGGGCTCCTTCCCCGGGTCCCGTGCGGACCCGTGAACGCGCCTCCGGTCCCCCGGGAGGCGCGGTGCGCCGTCACCTGAACAGCTCCGGCCAGAGCCCGGCGATCAGCCGACCTGTGAGCCACGAGGTCGCGTTCGCGGCGAACGCGACGGCGATCGCCCGACGCACCGTGAGGCCCTTGATCACGGTCCCGTAGAAGGCCGCCTCGGCGGCGATCGCCCATGCCTCGGCGACGAGGGCGTAGCCCAGGGTCCCGACGAGGAGCAACTGGGTGATCACGTACCAGACTACCGGATGGGTCGCGAGGTTGGCGAAGACGATGAGAGTGCCGAGGCGGAGGAGGTCGGGGTCCGCTCGGCGGAGGAGGAACGCCACGATCGGAGCCTCGACCGCCAGCGTGAGCACGAACGCCGCAAACCAGCCCGAGACGGGGAAGTACATCGCGTCAGCCCTCGCCGCTCACGGCCGCCAGACCGGCTCAGATGACGCCCCGGTTGCAGTAAGGCGGATCCAACCGCCATCGACCGAGGCGACGAAGATGTCGCCTGCTGGGGCATCCCCGCTGGTGGCAGCGAACGCGAGCCACTGACCGTCGGGCGACGCGTTGAGTCGGCCGGCGCGTTCCCCGAGGCCCAGCCCAGCGGTGAGCGGAGTGACGCGCCCGGCGTCCAGGTCGAGCCGGTAGAGGTCGCCGTCCATGACGAACACGACCCGGTCGTCGGATAGCCACAGCGGCGCGCGCAGCGATGAATGGGCGTGGACGAGCATCGTGACCGAGGCGGTCGCGACATCGATGATCCCGAGCGAAGCCCGGCCACTCGCATCGGCGACGACCGCGGCGATCCGGCGGCTATCCGGACTCCAGGCCCCGTCGGAGCCGCCTGCCAGCCTCCGGAAGCCGCTGCCGTCGGGCCGCAGCACGGCGATTTCGAAGGCGCCTGAGTCGGGCTGGAGGTGCAGCCACTGACCGTCGGGCGACCAGATGGGTGATGTCCCCGCCATGAGCATGACCGGGCGCGAGCCGTCGGCATCGACGATCCAGGCATCACCGGTGTCGATGACCCCTCGCCCGAACGTAAGCCGTCGTCCCGACGGCGCCCAGTGGGGTGAGAAACCGTCCTCGACCAGCCGCCGGCCGGCGCTGCCGTCGGCCGCCATGACGCAGACGTCGCGGCCCTGGGTCGGGTCGGCGATCGGCGGCTGAGCCGGGCAGGTGAAGGCGATGGTCCCACCGTCCGGCGACCACGCCGGTGTCGCGCCCTCGGCCAGGGTCATCTCGTGGGTCCCGTCGCCATCGATCCGATGGATCGATCGCTGCTCGCCCAGACCCTCAGTGAAGGCGATCACCGATCCGTCTGGTAGGCGCATGGTCGCCGGGAGCAGGCCTGGCAACGCCGATGAGAGGGACGTCGCCGCGGAACTCGGCGACACCTCGACGGACCCTGCGGGTGCGGGTGTCGTCAACGATGAGGCGGGCGGCTGAGCTGCCCCGTAGCCACCGAGCAGGATCGCCGCCCAGAGACTGGCGACCGCGACCCTAACCACGAGGTGACCACACGATGGCGAAGCCGCCGACGCCGATCGCCGAGCTGAACTCGGCCGATCCGACGAGGACCACGTGGTCCCCGGCGACGGCGAGGTCAATGACGCGCAGAGCGGTCACATCTGCGGGTTGGGGCACGCCGGATACCGCTGCCCACTCCAGGCCATCGGGCGATGCCCAGAGCGAGATCTTCCCGCCGGCCGTCGCTGCCGCCAGGAACCCCTGGTCGAAGACGACGACGCGCTGCAGGCGCGGCACGCCGGCCGGCTCGATGACCTGCCAGCCCGCCTCGCTGCCGATGAGGACGCGGGCTGGCTCGTTGACGTCCTGCTGCGAACCGCCGACGGCCACCACCCTGCCGCTCGACGCGGCCAGTGACCTGAACGAACTCGCGGTCGCCGCATCGTCGGGTGCGGTCCGGGTCCAGGTTTCTCCGTCTGCCGATCGCCACACCAGCGGCCGACACGTGACGCCTGTGTCGCCTCGTACGACGTCAGCTGTCGTTGGGCCGTACGCACCGGCCGTCCCCGAGCACGTATGGCCGACCGCGTAGACAATCCCGTCGACACCGCTCGTCACGTCGGTCGGGCCGCCCCAGCCGTGGTACTCGCCGGTTTCGATGTAGTGGCCGATATGGAACGCGGCCCCGTCCGTCACGCGACGCCACGACCGACCGTCCGACGACAGCCACACGGCAGCACGCGGGGCGTCCTTCGCCTCGACGACCCCGACGATGACGTAGCGCGACCCGTTCCAGGTCACCGACGTCGGCCGGGCGAGGGTCTGCATCGGCAGCTCGGACCGGGTCCAGTCGCGGCCGTCCTTCGACTGCCAGACGCCGCCGATCACCGTCGTCGACTCGAGCGGATCGAACGCGTAGCCGACGGCCACGAACCCGGCCGGTCCCCAGGCGACGTCGACGAGCCCGGCGCCGACACCGGGCCCGCTGATCGGGAGCCAGTCACCGACGGCGAGATCCGCGCTGGCCGTCGCCGGCTCCCAGGTCAGGCCATCGGCCGACCGCCAGGCGCCCGCGGTCCCACCGCTCGGTGTCACGTTGTCACGGAACGTCCGGTCGCCGACCGCCACGAACTCAGCCTCGCCTGGTGTCACGGCGACGGGGTGCGAGCAACACCCGATGAACATCGGTGGGATCGAGGACAGCTGCCAGACCGGCTCCGATGTCGGGGCGGCCGTCGGGGAAGAGGCAGGGGTCTCGGGCCGAGGGCTCTGCGCGACACTCGCCGACGGCAGCGGCTCCGTCGGCGTCACCGTCGTGGCGGCTACGCTGCATGCGGCCACGGTCAGGCTCATCGTGGCGACCACGACCGTGAGCCGGCTCAGGCCACCGGGCGAGCGCGACGTCGAAACGCTCCGGATTCGGCTGTTCATGCCCATGCGACGCTCCACGCCCCCCGACGCTACGGCAACGATCCTACGGCTGATGGTCAGCAGGGTGACGCCGCGGGCATCGAGCCTGTTACGGGCGGTCTGGCCGAACCGTCGCGAAGCCCTCGCGTTCCGCCGCTGTAGCGAGCCTGTCGTCCAGCGTCACGAAGGGAAGCGTTGCGGGCTGGTCCTCGGAGGCGACGATCGCCGCGCCCAGCTGGAGTGCGTCGCCGGCTCGCAGAGGATGCACACGGAGCAGCCGTGATGCAATTTGCCGGATCCGGCCGATCGGCTGGACCTCGCGCCAACCCATCGAGAGCTCATCGAGCCGATGGAGCGCATCGGCGATCGAGGTCGCGGTCAGTGCGCCTTCTCGTTCGAGTCGGGTGAGGGCTGAAACGCATTCCAACTCGGTCGCCCACCAGGCGACAACCTCAGGGTCGCGAGCGAATGCCAGCCGGACGGCCGCACTCGATGGTTCGGACACGAGCAGCGGGACAACTGCTGAAGTGTCCCAGAACCTCATCGACCCGAGCGCCGCTCGTCGATGACGGCTGCGACGGCGCTGGCCCCGTTGGCGAGCTCCGGTCCTGGTTGGCGCAGCAGATCGATCGGAGGCGCTGCCGAACCGATCTTGAGCACACCGGCACGCTCGAGCCTTGCGAGGCGGCCCGTCGAGTCGGCGTATCCGGCGACTGGCTCGAGCCGTGCGACTGGACGCCCGCGCTCGAGGATGACAATGCTCTCGCCGGCTTGCACCTGGTCGATCAGAGCGCTGAGCCGGTTCTTGGCCTCGGTAATCGTGGTCGTTTTCATATGGCCTATATAGCCATGTTGATCTGGCCTGTCAAGCCATGCAGGCTCAGACGGGCCGG
>JBCLCL010000005.1:0-68414 GCA_038915815.1 Candidatus Limnocylindrales bacterium | reverse complement strand
GGGTCCCGAACGGGATCGCGTCCGGCTCCGGCTGGACGGGCACCACGTCCCCGCTGACGATGCGGATCGCCCCGATGGCCACGATCCCCAGGGCGAGGGTCACGAACAGGTAGGTCGGGATGGCGAAGATGTTGCCCGACTCACCGCAGGCCGCGCAGGTTGGCGATGGTGATGAGGGCGATCGAGGCGAACGCGATCTCGATCCGGACGTCGTAGGCGGCCGGGATGACCGACTGGATCTGGGCGATCGCCGAGGCCGTCGAGACGGCCACCGTCATCACGTAGTCGATCAGCAGGGCCGCCGCGGCGATCAGGCCGAGCAGCGGCGAGAGGTTCGTCCGGGCGACGATGTAGGCGCCACCCCCGTTGGGATAGGCGTGGCAGACCTGACGGTACGAGATGGCGACGACCGCCAGGAGGACCGCGATCGCGATCGCGACTTCGACCGACAGCAGCAGGGCGCCCACCCCCGCCAGCAGGAGGACCCGCAGGATCTCCTCGGTCGCGTAGGCCGAGGAGCTGATCGCGTCCGAGCTGAAGATGGCCATCGCCTTCTTCTTGGAGAGCCGCTCGCCGATCTCTTCCACGGTGGACAACGGCCGGCCGAAGACGGACGCACGGACGCGACCGAGCCATCGCTCAGCCGGTGTCAGGGCCACGTTGGCGGCGGCCTTGGCGGTGAGCTGGCCGGGTCCGGTGTAACGGAAGAAGGGCGCATGCGGACGCTCGACACGCACACGGCGGTCCGCCGGTTTGCGGCCCTGCAACGGCCGCCTTCCTCCGATCAACGAGACTCCGATCTGCCGACTCGACGAGGGGCGGTGACGTTCAATGGTCCCGTCGGTAGGGCACGTCGGCGATGATCGTGTGCTCGCGTCCGACGAGTGCCGACTTCAGCCGCTTGGCGGTCTGGTTATACAGCAATCGGTCCCACCAGTGGCGAGCGACATACTCCGGCAGCACCACGATGGTCAGCGGGGCTTCCTTGTCCGGGGGCCAGGCCTGGTCCAGGATGTCCAGGTAGGCGACGACCGGCGAGATGACCGCCCGGAACGGTGACTCGACGATGACCAGCGGAACGTCCGGCAGCTGCCGCTCCCAGCGGGCTCGAAGTGCGTCGGCCATCTCCAGATCGTCGGTCACGTAGACGGCCCGCAGGTCGCGAGTCAGGGCTCGCCCGAAGTTGACCGCCTGGACGACGGCGCGATTGATCCCGTTGACCGGGATGATCACGCGCTGCTCGCGGTGCGGCCCCGGCAGCAGGCCCTCATCGCGAACCCGGAGTTCCGCTTCCTGGAGGTCGTATTGGCGGCGGATGAACGCCATCAGCCCGACCAGCGTGGGGATCAGCGCCAGGACCAGCCAGGCGCCGTCGAAGAACTTGACCGCGGTGACGATGACCGCCACGGTCGCGGTCAGGACGGCGCCGAACGCATTGATCGAGAGCCGCCTGCGCCAGCCGGGCGACCGTTCACGCAGCCAGTGGCGGATCATCCCGCTCTGGCTGATCGTGAAGTCGATGAACACGCCGACGGCGTAGAGCGGGATCAGCAGGTGCGTCTCTCCGCGGAAGATGACGATGAGCGCGGCAGCCAGGCTGGCCAGCACGGCGACCCCGTACGAGTAGGCAAGACGGTCCCCGCGCAGTCCGAACTGGCGCGGCATGTGGCCATCGGCGGCCAGGATGGCCAGCAGGCGCGGGAACGCGTTGAAGCTGGTGTTGGCCGCCAGGAAGAGGAGCAGCGCGGTGAAGGCCTGGAACAGGTAGAACGGGATCCCGTCGCCATAGACCTGGCGGGCCACCTGGGAGATGACCGTCTGCTTCTCGGGCAGCGTCGTCGGGCCGATGCCGAAGTTGACCGCCAGGAAGGTCATCCCGACGAACAGGACACCGAGCAGGACGGCCATCACCCCGAGTGTCGTGGCGGCGTTCCTCGCCTCCGGTGGCTGGAACGCCGGTACTCCGGTGGCGATCGCCTCGGTGCCGGTCAAGGCCACGGCACCTGCGGCGAACGCGCGCAGGAGAAGGATCGCGGTGAGCGGCTGGATCGTCCCGGTGACCTGGTCGCGGAGCTCCGGGCCGTAGGTCGCCCCTTCTCCCAGGACCACGATCCGGAACGTCCCTACCCCGATCATCAGCAGCGCAGACCCGACGAACAGGTAGGTCGGGACGGCGAAGATGTTGCCGGCCTCACGCAGTCCGCGCAGGTTCCCCAATGTGATCAGGCCGATGGCGATCACCCCGATCAGTACCCGCTCGTCGAACAGGATCGGGAAGGCCGACGTGATCTGTTCGACCGCCGACGAGGTGGAGACCGCCACGGTCATGACGTAATCGATCATCAGGGCGGACGCCGCCACCAGGGAGACCTTCCGTCCGATGTTCCGCCGCGAGACCGAGTACGAACCGCCGCCCCCCGGGTAGGCGATGCAGATCTGGCGGTAGCTGATCGCGACCGCGATGAGCAGGACGGCGATGGCGATGCTGATCTCGAGGCCGAAGGCCATCGCGGCCGCGCCGGCCAGGATCAGGACCCGCAGGATCTCCTCCGTTGCGTAGGCCGACGAGCTGATCGCATCCGAGCTGAAGATCGCCAGCGCCTTCTTCTTCGAGAGGCGCTCGCCCAGCTCGTCGTCGCTCATCAGGGGGCGGCCGACGAAGAAGCCACGGATCGACTTCCAGATCCGCCCGGCCGGGGTCGTCGCCCCGCTGGCCGCCTCGCGCGCGGTCAGCTGGCCGCGACCGGTGTAGCGGAAGTAGGGGGCGTGGGGGCGCTCGAGGCGAACCCGGCGGTCTCCGGGTTTCCGCCCCTGCAGGGGGCGCCTGCCGCCGATCACGTCCGACCCTCAGTGCCCATGGAGCAGCCTGTCACCAAGACGTCTCGGCAGGCCGACGGCCCGCATCCGGGCACGGACGGCCTCGATGTCGTAGGGGACGCGGCCCCACTCGGCGCGTCGCGCGGCCAGGTCGAGGATCAGATAGCCGGCCCGCGGATCGCCGTCGCGCGGCTGGCCGACGCTGCCGGGATTGAGCAGCAACCGGTGGCCGTCGAGCTCCGGGGGCGGACCCGTCCCAGGCATGGTCCAACTCATCCGAGCGCCGTCCAGCACGAACGCCAGCGGCACGTGGGTATGCCCGTTGAGCCCATGTGTCGTGGAGATGGCCGCGATGTTGGCGCGGGCCGACGCAGCCGTCGTCACGTACTCCCAGGTCGGATCGAGCGGGCTGCCATGGACCAGTGTGAACTCGCCCTCCTCTCGTCGCTCGGGCAGCGCGGCCAGCCACGCGACGGTGGATGGGGAGATCACCCGGCGGGTCCACTCCATGGCCGCTCGAGCGTCGGCGTTGAACCAGTCGATCTCGCTGCCGCCCGTGGCCGCCAGGTCGTGGTTGCCGCGCACCCCGATCGCCCCGGCCGATGCCAGCCGGTCAACGACCGCATCGGGTTCCGGGCCGTAGCCCACGACGTCGCCGAGATGCCAGAGGGCATCCACCGCGCCGACCTGGTCGAGGACGGCGTCCAGGGCGTGCAGGTTGGCATGGACGTCCGAGATCACCGCGATCCGCATGGACGACCAATCTACCAGCCGCCCGTTCACCACGGTCCGCGTCGGCGGATCCCGGGATCGCGCGGATAGGCGTCCGACGCGCGCCCGCGAGCGGTCAGCACGACCAGGACGTGCCCCTCCAGGCCCGGGACCTCGACGGCCAGTCGTTCCAGCGTGCCGCCGCCCAGCGCGGCCACAGCTCGCTCCGCGCCGGACCACTCCCGGCCGATCTCGCCGCGCTTCCAGGCGATCAGGATCCCGCCCGGCGCAAGCAGCGGGACGGCGAGCTCGGCGAGTTCACCCAGGCTTGCCACGGCTCGGGCGACGACGGCCGGCCAGCGGCCGCGGTGCCGGGAGTCGGACGCCAGCGCTTCCACCCGGATCGGGGCGGCTTCGACCGTCGATCCGAGGCCCGTCGCAGCCGTCACGACCGACAGGAAGTTCGCCTTCTTGCGGATCGGCTCCACCAGCAGGGCGCGTGCGGCCGGCAGCGCCGCGGCGATCGGGATGCCCGGATAGCCACCGCCCGACCCGAGGTCCACGAACCGATCCAGACCCCGCTCACGCAGCACTGCCAGCGCGGTCAGGCTGTCCACGACATGGGCGAGGGCGACCGCTGCAGGGTCGCGGATCGCCGTCAGGTTGATCGCGCTGGTCCAGGCCAGGAGCAGGCGGGCGTGTCCGTCGATCACGGCGCGGGCATCGGGGGTCAGGGTCAGACCGAGGGTCGCCAGCCCGGCCTCGAGCGCGTCGTCAAAGGCCGGCGGAAGTGGCGGGGTTTCCGCGACGCGCGTCGGGAGCGGCTCACGCGGTACTTCCACGGCACGCCTCCATGGGTTCGCATGCCGTCCGTCCACGCGGCGCCGCTCCCGGCGTCGGCATCGTCTCGCACCGCAGGCTCGGCCTCGGTCTTCCCCGATCCGTCCGGTTCGTGGCCGGGTCTCCCCGTACCCCTCGCGGACCGAGTTACCCTCGGGTCGGCCCCAGTGCGGATGCCGGACGGTAGAGGGCCGGGGCGCCCGGCGTCAACGGTGTTTGTCCACCAACTGCGGCGTAGCCCACGATTCGTGGATAACCGGTCGGGCGGTCAGCCCGTTCGCCCGCCGCTGCGAACCGGCCGACCAAGGGTTCGACGCACCACGTCGATGACTTCGTCGATGTACTGCTCGGCATTGCCGTGCTCGGCGGCGGTGCGGACGCAGCCGCCCACGTGGTCCTCCAGGACCAGGATCGAGAGTGAGTCCACGGCGGCGCGGAGGGCCGCGGTCTGCTGGAGGATGTCGACGCAGTACTCCTCCCGCTCGATCATCCGGGCGATCCCGCGGACCTGACCCTCCATCCGCGACAGGCGGCGGACCAGCTGGGTCTTGTCCTTCGAGTAGCTGTGGCGGAAATGGCTGGGGTCGGGTGGGGCAACCGGACGGCGCCCCTCGGTCGGGCTCATCGGCGGTCGAGATCCTCGTGGCCGGGCGCCGGCAGTTGGCGCCGTGCGACGCATGATACTCCCCAGGGGTATCGTTTGTCTCGGGGCCACGCCACGACCGGCCCGGCTCCGGTAGACTGGCGACCGATGGCTCCTCGCGATCATCCTCGCCCGCTTCAAGTCGGCGCTCGACGCACCGCCTGCGGATGGATCGCCGGCTGGTGACGGTCCCCTTCGCCCACGCCAGCGAAGCGGAGATGGCCCGGATCCTGGACTTCTACGCGGTCCGCTGGGAATACGAACCGCACACCTTCCCGATCCTGTGGAACGTCCACGGCGACGTGATCGAGAGCTTCGCCCCGGACTTCTTCCTGCCCGATCTCGACCTCTACCTGGAGATGACGACCCTCCGTCAGAAGCTGGTCCGCAAGAAGAACCGGAAGCTGCGCCGACTGCGCGAGCTCTATCCCGATCTGAACGTCAAGCTGTTCTACGCCCGCGACTTCCGCGCCCTGATGCTCAAGTACGGCCGGCTCGCGCTGGCCGACGGGCTGTCCGGAACGCTCGGCCAGGTCGCGTCGCCGCACGGCTTCCCGGAGCTCGTGGCCGCGGACGCGGCCGATGGATCGCCGATCGACCCGGCCCCGGTCGACGGTCCGGCGGTGGGCTTGACCGCCCGGCGGCCTGCCGCCCGCCGGCGTGTCGCGCATCCCGACACGGCCATCCATGAGCCGGCGGTCCGGGCATGAGCTCGGACGCGCAACACGAAGACATCGCCGAGGTCGTCGTGACCGAGGAGGAGATCGCCGCCAAGGTCCGCGAACTCGGTGCCCGGATCAGCGCCGACTATCACGGCCGACAGCTGACCCTCGTGTCGGTCCTCAAGGGGTCGCTCCCGTTCATGGCTGATCTCATGCGCGCGATCGAGATCCCGGTTCGGATCGACCTGATGGAGGTCAGCTCCTACGGCGGTTCGAGCACCGAATCCTCCGGCCTCGTGCGCATCCTGAAGGACCTCTCTACCAGCATCGTGGATGAGCACGTCCTGATCGTCGAGGACATCATCGACACGGGCCTCACGCTCAACTACCTGATCCGCTACCTGCGCGGCAAGGCGCCGGCATCGCTGCGCATCTGCACCCTGCTGGACAAGCCGGCGCGGCGCCTGGTCGAGATCGACGTCGATTACACCGGGTTCACGATCCCCGACCAGTTCGTCGTCGGGTACGGCCTCGATTACGGCGAGCTCTATCGGAACCTCCGCTTCGTGGGCGTCCTCCGGCCGGAGGTCTATTCGGGGGCCATCGCCGAGTGACGATGCACCGCCGGCCCCTGGGTCGGGGTCGCACGCTCGCCGCCCTGGCCGCTCCGCTCACGGTCATCGGCTGCGCGCTGCCGTGGTGGCGGGTCGGTGGGACTCCCGGGATCCCGGCCGAGACGGGCAACGGCCTGGCTGGCAGCGCGATCGTGGTCTTCCTGGTGGGTGTCGCGGCCCTGGCCCTCGTCGCGCTGCCGTACGCGACGGGCGATCGACCGATCGGCCTCGATCGCTGGCTCTCCTTCGCGATCCTCGCCGTGGCCGGCTGGGTCGCGCTCGCCTGGCGGGTCCTCGATCTGACCATCATCGGCGCCTTCCAGTTCCACGAGCCGGCCGAGGTCCTGACCAACGGCCCCGGCATCTGGCTGGCCGGCGTCGGGCTGGGCGTCCTGTCACGTGCCGTCTACGACATGGCCCGGGAGCCCGCCCGCCGCTGAATGCCGGCGGCCGTTGACGCGCCGAGTGTCAGCCGGGGACGGCGACGCCGGACGAGAGGAGGCGACGCAGGAATCGCCTCGTCCGCTCGTCTTGCGGTTGATCCAGGACCTGTTCGGGCGGCCCGACCTCGATGAAGATCCCCTCCTCGATGAAGTAGACCCGGTCGGCCGCCTCCCGGGCGAACTGCATCTCGTGGGTCACGACGATCATCGTGCTCCCTTCGTGGGCGAGCTCCTCCATGACCATGATGACCTCCCCGACGAGCGTGGGGTCGAGGGCGCTCGTGGGCTCGTCGAACAGGAGGATCTTGGGCTCCATCGCCAGGGCGCGCGCGATCGCGACCCGCTGCTTCTGGCCGCCCGACAGGCGGGCCGGGTATTCGTCCCGCTTGTCCCTGAGCCCGACCTTGTCGAGGTACTTCTCCGCCGTTGCGATCGCCTCGTCCTTCGACATCCCCTTCACCTGGATGGGTCCTTCGATGAGGTTGTCGATCACCGTCATGTGCGGAAAGAGGTTGAACTCCTGGAAGACCATCTGCGCCCGCTGGCGGATCTGCCGGATCTTCTCCCGATGATCCTTGTCGCGGGCGTGGAGCGGGTCCGCCGCGATCCGGAGACCGTCGACCTCGACCGAGCCGACGGTCGGCTCCTCGAGGAAGTTCGTGCAGCGCAGCAGCGTGCTCTTGCCCGATCCCGAGCGCCCGATCAGGCAGATCGTCTCGCGTGGATAGACCTCGAGCGTGCAGCCGCGCAGGACATGGTTCGAGCCGAAGAACTTCTCGAGGTTCTCAAGACGGAGCACCGGCTCTGCGCCGGGTGGCGTGAGAGAGCCTGGCTTGGCATACCGGTCATGGACCGGAAGGTGGATCGGAGACGACGTGGCCAATCGTTCAGATCCTTCGGTCGCTCTCGGCCATGCGCTTCTCGAGCCGGTCCTGGACGACCGAGAAGGCGATCGTGAGGATCCAGTAGACGAGCGCCGCGAGGAGCAGCGTCTCGAGCGAGCGGAAGTTGGACTGGCCGACCCGCTGGGCGCGCCAGAGCAGCTCCTGGACGGTGATGATCGAGACAAGCGCGGAGTCCTTGATCATCGCGATGAACTCGTTGCCGATCGCCGGGATGACGATCCGGATCGCCTGCGGAAGGATGACCCGGCGCATCGTCTGGCTGTCGGTCATGCCGAGCGCCCCCGAGGCCTCGATCTGACCGCGCGGGATCGCCTGGATCCCGGCTCGGAAGATCTCGGTCATGTAGGCGCCGTAGTTGAACGCGAGCGCGAAGATCGCCAGCAGGATCACGGGGATCCCGGCCGACGCGGGAATGATCTGCGGCAAGGCGAGGTAGATGAACAGGATCTGGACGATGAGCGGCGTCCCTCGCACGAGCGAGACGTAGAGCGTCGCCACGGCGTAGATCGCAGGGCGTGCCGACAGGCGCCCGAGGGCGCCCAGGACCGCGAAGACGACAGCCATGGCGATCGAGAAGATCGAGACGACGATCGTGATCGGGATGCCGCCCAGGATGTACGGCCCCCACTTGGCGAGGAACGTCACGTCGACCTTCCCGGCGGCAACGAGAGTGCCTACGAGCAGCCCGATGAGGACGGCCCAGGTGAGCGCGAACACGAGCCGGAAGTGTCGACTCTCCCGGGCCCGCGCCGCGCGAACCTCGGCGACGATCAGCTCGGGCGTCCTGATTCGAAGGTCCTCGCCGATGGCCACCTGCTGGGGACCGCTCAGGCTCATCTCGTCTCTCCGGCGAAACGGCCTCCGGGCGCGCGAGTGCGAGCCCGGAGGTACCGGTCAGCCAGGTCCAGTCAGCCGCCGAGCTTCTGGGTCATGTCCGCACCGAACCACTTCTGCGAGAGCGTGGTCAGTGTCCCGTCGGCGTGCATGGCAGTCACGACTTCGTTGAGCTTGGCCATGAAGTCGGTCGGATCTGGGCCGCTCCTGTCGACGGCTACTGCCAGCGGCTCGGAGAAGACGGGATCGCCGACCTTCACCAGTGGCAGGCCGTCCGCGATCGCCTGGTCGACCGTCGTGCTTGAGCTGAGCCAGCCGTCGAATTCGCTCCGGCCTGCCTTCCACGCCTCAGCGCAGAGGCGGTCCGTGCTCAGGGTCACTGCGATGGCCCCGGCCGGTGCCTTCGTCTGCGGCGACTCCGTGCCGAAGTCAAGGGTGCCGTTCAGCCAGTCGAGGTAGGTCGTTGCTTCGCCCACACAGATCGTCTTGCCGGCGAGGCCATCGAGGGTCGTGATGCCCGAGGCCGTGCTGGCCGCCATCTGGGCCGGCGTGTAGTAGTAGGGCGGGCTGAAGTCGAGCACCTTCTGGCGCGGCGAGGTGATCGTCATCGAGCCGACGCTCATGTCCCAGCGGCCGCTCCAACCGCCGGCGGTGATCGTGTCCCAGCTCGGAGTCTCGAACTGGATCTCCAGCCCCATCCGCTTCGCGATCTCCGTCGCCACATCGATATCGAAGCCCTGGAACGTGCCGTCGGGTGTGAGTTCCGACTGCGGCGGATACTGCGGGTCTGTCGAGACGCGGATCTTGCCGGCCTTCGTCACGACCTCGAGCAGACCGCCCGGGATGATCGTCGCGGGGGGTGGCGTGGCGGGCGCCGCGGTGGCGGTCGCCGGTGCGGCGCTCGGGGCCTCGCTGGACGGAGCGGCGCTGGGCGATGTCCCGCCACTGGCGCAGGCAGATACGAGCAGGGCGGTTGCCAATAGCGACGCCACTCGGGTTCGATTCGTCATCGTGTCCTCCATGTCGTTTCCGTCCGATCGATGGACGTGGTCGATGCGGCCGATGCTGTGGGCCACAGGATGCTGAGGGCCACAGTATGCAACCCGGCGGGCACATGGCAACCGCGATATCGGATGGCCCACCCGCAGCAGACCAGGGGCCGCTACGCCGTAGCTCCGGTCAATCGATCCCCAGGTAGGCCTTCTGGACCATCTCGTTGTCGCGCAGGTTCTCGGCACGGTCGGCCAGCACGATCTGGCCGGTCTCGATGACGTACCCGCGGTCGGCGATCTCGAGGGCCTTTCGTGCGTTCTGCTCGACCAGCAGGATGGTCGTCCCCCGGGCATGGAGCTGCTTGATCGTGTCGAAGATCTGGTCCACGAGCAGCGGGGCCAGGCCCATCGACGGTTCGTCCAGCAGGAGGACCTTGGGATCCGACATCAGGCCGCGACTCATCGCCAGCATCTGCTGCTCGCCGCCGCTCAGGGTCCCGGCCACCTGCTGCTCGCGCTGCTTGAGGCGTGGGAACATCTCGAACGCCTGCTCGATCCGGTCCGCGATCACCGCCTTGTCCTTGACCACGAAGGCACCCATCCTGAGATTCTCGGTGACCGTCAGCCGGGCGAAGATCCGGCGGCCCTCGGGGACCTGGACGATGCCCCTGGCCATGATCTCGTGAGCCGGGACCTTCGCCAGATCCTCCCCGTTGAGCAGGATCTGGCCGTTCTGCGGCCGGACCAATCCGCTGATCGAGTTGAGCGTGGTGCTCTTGCCCGCCCCATTGCCGCCGATGAGGGCGACGATCTCGCCCTGGCCGACTTCGAGTGAGATCCCGCGCAGGGCGTGGATGCTGCCGTAGTAGGTGTGAAGGTCCTTGACGGACAGGACGGGTGTCTCCACCTCAGCCGCCTGCCGCAGCGCTGGCGCCGTCCACGGCGACGGCCCCGGCCTCGCCTTCGGCGGTCCCGGCGCGACCGAGGTATGCCTCGATGACTGCCGGATCCTGCTGGATCTCCCTGGGCGTCCCCTCGGCGATCTTGCGCCCGTAGTCCAGCACGGTGATCTTCTCCGAGATCCCCATCACGACCCGCATCTCGTGCTCGATGAGCAGGACGGTGATGCCCAGATCGCCCCGGAGCTTGCGGAAGAAGTCGGTCATCTGCATCGTCTCGGCCGGGTTCATCCCGGCCGTCGGTTCATCGAGCAGCAGCAGGCGCGGCTTGTTGGCGAGGGCCCGCGCGACCTCCAGCCGACGCTGATCGCCGTACGGGAGTTTCGCGGCGAGACTGTCGCCGCGACCCTTGAGCCCGACGAACTCCAGCAGGCGGAGGGCCTCGGCGTGGGCGGTCTCCTCCTCGCCCCGCTGGGACCTCGTCCGGACGATGGCACCGAGCCAGGTCGAGCGGAGGTGGTTGTGCTGGCCGACCAGGATGTTCTCGATGGCGGTCATGCTCGCGAACAGCCGGATGTTCTGGTAGGTCCGCGAGATCCCGTAATGGGCGACCTCATCGGGACGCAGGGTATGGATCGGATCGCCCGCGAAGGTGATCGTGCCCTCGTCCACGTGGAAGAACCCGGTCAGACAGTTGAAGAAGGTCGTTTTCCCGGCGCCGTTCGGCCCGATGACGCTGGCGATGGCCCCTTCTTCGAGCTCGAAATCGAGTTCGCTGACCGCGGTCAGCCCCCCGAATCGCTTGGTGACCTGGTCTGCCCTGAGGAGGATCATGGAGGCGACGCCTCCCTTGTCTCCTCGGCCGTGATCAGGTCCTCGTCGCGCATCTCGACCAGTTCTTCAGTCGTGTGCAACTCGCGCCGCGCGATCTTCGATGGCAGCAGGCCCTCCGGTCTCACGATCATGATCGCCATCAGGGCGATGCCGTAGAACAGCAGCCGGTAGTCCGAGAATTCCCGGAACAATTCCGGCAGGCCGATCAGGAAGAGGGCACCCAGGACGACGCCCGGGATGCTGCCCATGCCGCCGACGATGACGATGGCCACGACGTTGATCGACAGCTGGAGCTGGACGCTGGAGGCGAACACGGACCCGACCAGCGCAGCCGAGATGGCCCCAGCCAGGCCGGCGAACCCGCCACCCAGCATGTACGCCAGCAGCTTGGTCTGGACGAGATTGACGCCCATCCCCTCGGCCACGTCCTCGTCCTCCCGCATCGCCATCCACGAGCGTCCAAGGCGCGAGCCGCGCAGTCGCCAGGCCACGAAGGCGACGACTGCCGCACAGGCGAGCGCGATGTAGTAGATCTGGACCGGGCCGGCGAGCCAGTGGGTCGGCGGGACGTCGAACGGCTTCGGGATGTTGAGCATGCCTCGTGGTCCGCCGAGGAAGGGCTTGAGCAGGTCCGATCCGGCCAGGATCCGGATGATCTCGCCGAAGCCAAGGGTGGCGATGGCGAGATAGTCGCCGCGGATGCGCAGGATCGGCAGGCCCAGGACGAGCGCGAACAGCATCGCGAAGATGACCGCGAACGGGACGGCCTGCCAGAACGACCAGCCGGCGATGCCGTATTCGGCGGTCGAGGTCAGGAGGGCGACCGTATAGGCGCCGACGGCGAAGAACGCGACGAAGCCCAGGTCCAGCAGGCCGGCGAGGCCGAGGGTGATGTTCAGCCCGAGGCCCAGCAGGGTGAACAGGGCCACGATGGCGATGACCTGGGCGAAGAACGGACCCATCGCCACCGGGAACATGAGGATGACGGCGAGAACCAGGATCGCCAGCGGAGCGACGATGAGGCGCCGACGGGTGGCCGGCAGCGCGCCGATCCGCTGCTTTGGCCTCGTCGCCCGGACGAGGGCGACGAGGCCAGAACTCCCGACGACCACGATGATCGCGCCAGCGACTGTCAGGCCCTCCGACTTGAACAGGAAGCGAGCCAGGTCCCCCAACGGTGTGACCAGCAACGGCGTCCGAAGCAGCCCGGCGAACAGGCCGAAGAAGACCAGCATGCCGAGGCTCCACAGGAGCGGGATCCGAACAGAACTGGGCAGCCAGATCACAACCCCGGCCAGGGCCCCGGTGATCATCCCGACCACGATCGGGAACCAGGCCCAGGTGGTCCCCAGCGCGTTCGTCAAGAGGCTGTAGAGGTCAGGTGACGCATTGATGAAGACGGCTCGGATGTCCACCACGGATCCGAGCAGCACCAGCGCCGCCAGGAAGGCGCCCATGATCGCGCCGACGACGGCACCTGCGGCGATCGCCCGCACGCGCGAGACACCCACGAACGGGCGCGCCGCCAGGTAGCCGGCGACACCGAACCCGATGAGCAGGGCCGCCTGGCCAAGTTCAACGACGTTGACGATGAGCGGGCGCACGGCGAACACCGGCACGATCCCGACCAGGCACAGGTAGATGGCCACGAGGCCCCCGAGCACGCCGGTCCGGACGATGGTCCTACGGTGCCAGCTGCGGGCTCCCGCCGGGCCGGCCAGGGCCGTTGGCGCGATCGTCGCCGCGCTCACGCCCGTTTCCTCGTGACACGCTCACCCAGGAGGCCGGACGGTCGGAAGACGAGGACCAGGACCAGCATCGTGAAGGCCACCGCATCCTTGAGCTGGTTCGTCGCCGGCACGCCGAAGCCGGTCAGGAAGAGCGTCGGTCCGATGGCTTCGATGAGGCCGAGGAACAGGCCACCAAGAAGGGCGCCCGGTACGTTCCCGATCCCGCCCAGGACGGCGGCCGTGAAGGCCTTGATCCCGGGAAAGATGCCCATCGCGAACGTGACCTGGATGAATGCCAGGCCGTACAGCACGCCGGCCGCGCCGGCCATCGCGGCTCCGATGGCGAAGGTCAGCACGATGGCCCGGTTCGCGTCGATGCCCATGAGGGCGGCGGTGCCCTTGTCCTCCGAGACGGCCCGGATCGCGGTTCCCGCCCTGGAGCGCATCACGAACAGGTAGAGGCCGGTCATCATGGCCAGCGAGGCGACCACCACCAGCACATCCATCCAGCGCATGCTGAGGAGCGGGATGGGCGCCGGCTGCTGCAGGAAGGCCGGGGTGGGGTAGGCATAGATGCCGGACCCGAAGAACCCGCGGAACGAGTACTGCAGGAACAGGGACGCGCCGATGGCGCTGATGAGCGGGACCAGGGTGGGGGAATTCCGGAGGGGCCGGTAGGCGATGCGCTCCACCCCGACCGCCAACAGGACCGAGACGGCCATGGCCGCCAGGATGGCGATCGCGATGGCGATCAGGCTGATGATGACGTTGTCCGACAGCATGCCGGCCCCCGCCAGGGCGACGATGGTGAAGTAGCCGCCGAAGGATCCGGCCATGAAGATCTCGCCGTGGGCGAAGTTGATGATGCGCAGGATGCCGTAGACCATCGTGTAGCCCAGGGCGATCATCGCGTAGATCGAGCCCTGGGTCAGCCCGGCGCCGACGAGCTCGAACCAGTCGGCCGCGGTGTAGGTCCCGCGGAGCAGGGTCAGGATCGACCCGACCACCACCAACAGGATGATGGCGGCCCGGAACAGGAACATGAAGACGTCGATCGCGACGTCGGTGAACCGGTCCAGCCTTCGGACGTTCAACTGGCGGTCTCTGGCAGCTGACGGTCAAGGAGCAGGGACGAGCGGGCGATGCCCACTCGTCCCTGCGGATCCGTCGTCTCAGTGAGAGACGGGATTTCGACTGGCTGCTACGGCCAGATCGGCTTCGACGGCGGCGCGAGAGCGTCGACGTCTGCCTGGGTGACCTCGTAGACCGCGATGACCGGGGCCCCGCAGTCCCCGGTGGGGGTGCAGCTGAGGGTGCCGGTCAGGCCGACGAAGTCCTTGGTCGCGAGGATGGCGTCGCGGAGCGCGCCCTTCGGGACCGACAGCGAACCGTCGGCGTTTTCCACGGCCACCTTGGCGAGCGCCGCGAACAGCATGTTCGTGGCGTCATAGGCCTGGGCGTGGAAGGCGCTCAGCGGCGATGCGTCGCCGAACTCGGCCTTGAGCTTCTTGATGAAGCCGGCGTAGTCACCGGTGAAGGCCGAGAAGTTCGGGCTCGTCTGGAGGTGACCCACAGCGGCGGCCCCGGCGGCCTTGAGGAAGTCGGGGTTGTAATGGCCGTCCGCGCCCAGGGTCCTGACGTTCTCAAGACCCGTCGTGGACGGGATCTGCGACTTGAGGAAGCCGGCCTCGGCGGTGAACAGCGGCATGTAGATGAGCTCCGGCTTGGCCGCCGCCATCGTCTTGAGCGTGGTGCTCATGTCGGTCGTGCCCTTGGCGATGGCCTCGGCCGCCACGATCGTCCCACCGAGCTTGGTGAACTCGTCGGAGAAGACGCCGACAAGCGCCTCGGCGTAGCCGCTGCCATCGTGGATCGTCGCGACCTTCGTGAGCTTCAAGGTGTTGTAGACGTACTCAGCGGCGACCTTGCCCTGGAACGAGTCGTTGTGCGCCGTCCGGGCGTAGCCCGCGTAGGTCGCATCGCGATCCGGCGCGGTCAGCGCCGGGCGCGTATTCGACCCCGAGATCGTCGTCAGGCCCGCTTCGGTGATCGTCTTGATGCCACCGACGACCTCGTCGGAGCAGGACGAGCCGATCAGCCCGACCAGGGTGCTGTCGGCCGCCAGCTTCGTGGCCGCCGTCGCGCCGCCCTCGGGGGTGCACAGGGCGTCTTCCGTGGTCAGCAGGATGTCGCGACCCAGGAACTTGCCACCCATATCGTTGATGGCGATCTGGACGCCCTGCTTGCTGTCCTCACCGAGGGTGCTGTCGGCCCCGGACAGGACGCCCCAGAAGGCGATGTGGACCGGCTCACCGGCCGGGATGGTGACGACGCCGAGCGGATCCTCGACGGGGGCAGCACTCGGGGCAGTGGTCGCGGTACCGCTGCTGCAGGCCGCGAACGTCAGCAACGCGATGCCGACCAGTGCGCCTAACTTCGTGAGTTTCATCCATTCTCCTCCTGTGATGTGGCCGTCCGGCGGTCCCGGAGCGGTCATCGGCCGGTGCCGCCTCGCAGCCCCGCCCGAGGCCCCGGTTCCCGACTCGAATGCCCGGCGCCCTGTGGTTCGACCGACCACGACGTACCCTCCCAGGGCGTCGAACGGGTCGAATTCGGTGCGTGACAGACGTGCCGTGAGTCCGGGCTCGGGCGGCGCGCAGGTGGCCGCCGTGGCGATGACGTATATTAGTCGCCGGCGACCTGAATGCAATACCGATCGGCCGCGTCCCTCAGCGCGTCGCGAGTGCCAGGCACTCGCCGCCCGACGAGACGGATCGCGGGCCCCGGTCGTCATCTCGGTCGAGCCCCGGTCGAGGACCCTGGTCGCCGACCCTGCGAGGTAGGACCCGTCGGCGTGGAATACCTGGTCCGAGCGGCCCGTGTCACCGATATCGATCGATTCGTCGCCCTGAGCGATCCCTCGGTGCGGCTTGATCGCGGTGAGCGTCCGCTCGGCGCGGCCGATCTGCTCCGCCAGCTCGTCTACCTGCCGCAGGCCAGCATCTTCGTCGCGGAAGCCCGCAAGACGGTCGTCGGCGGCGCGATCCTCGCGCTCCGGCCATCGGTCAGGGCCGGCGGCTACGTCGGGACGGTGGACCTCCTGGTCGTCGACCCGGCGTACGACGTCGAGCGAATCAGCGCGGCGCTGCTCGAGGAAGTGCTGCGTTCGGCAAGCAACAAGGGTTGCACCGTCGTGGAGGCCGTTCGGCCGGACGATGCGGCGACCCTCAGCCGCTGGGAACGGATGGGCTTCGGCCCGGCCGGCCCGCACATCCAGCGAACCGTGACCGCGGCGGGAGTCGCCGCGCGTTCTTCTCGATGAACGTCCAGGCCGAGCTGCGCGAACGCGCCGGCCGGACCACCAGCTGACAAGGAGTCAATGTGGGCAAGAACGTCGCCGTCTTCGTGGACGTGGCGAACATCTTCTATGCGGCCAAGTCTGCCGGCGTGGACATCGATTACGTCACGCTGCTCAAGTCGGCCACGGCCGGGCGTGATCTCGTGCGGGCCTATGCCTACACGGGCCTCGATCCGGACAACGAGAACCAGCGCAACTTCCACGACTTCCTGCGCCGCAGCAACTACAAGGTCGTCAGCAAGGACATCCGCAAGTACGGCGACGGCAAGGTCAAGGCCAACCTGGACATCGAGCTGGTCGTCGACATGATGAAGACGGCCAGGAACCTCGACATCGCCATCATCGTGTCGGGCGATGGCGATTTCGCGCCGGCCATCCGGGCCGTCCAGGAGCAGGGTGTCCGGGTCGAGGTCATCAGCTTTCGGGGCAACACCAGCTCGGACCTGATCGAGGCGGCCGACCAGTTCACCGACATCGTCCAGCTGGCCCGGGTCGAGAAGGGCACCCGCTCGGGTCGACGGGTCGCCGAGGATGACGCGGATCTGTCGATGACCGAGGTTCCGGACAAGCTGACCGAGGGGACCGGTGCCGGGCGTGGCGGACGCGGCCGGGGCCGCGCAAGGATCCGTGAGGAGGAACCCATCGTTGCCGCGCGGGGGCGCGGTCGCGCAAGGGTCGCATCCCCGGTCGCCGTCCGATCCGGCACGGCCGGCGGCGGCGCGGGCATCGTGGCCTTGCCCGGGGAGCGTTTGGCGCGTGTCGGTGGCGGCTTGACCGAGGCCGATCTCGCTGCAGCCGAGGTGTTCACCCTGGACGATCCGTCCGCTGACGGGCCGGTTGCTCCGGACTCGACCGCCGTCATCGAAGGTCGGATCGAGGAGGGCGAGCCGCGCCGCCGCCGCCGCCGCGGCGGACGTGGACGTGGACGTGGACGTGGGCATGCCGACGAGGGCCAGGAGAGCGGCGAGGGCCAGGAGAGCGGCGAGGGCCAGGAGAGCGGCGAGGGCCGGCCGGCCCGAGGCGATCTCCCCGCCCGCCCCGCCCGCCCCGCCCGGGCGCCCGCGGCGCCGCGCCCCGAGACCCGCGACGACGAGGAGATCGTCCCGGCGCGACGTGCGCCGAAACCGACGCCATTCGGGTCGTTCTGGGACGCCCAGCTCGGGACGTCCGCCGGGCCGGCCCCGGCATCGCGCCCGCCGATCGGTGACGTCGAGGACCTCGATGAACCGGAGATCCCGGAGTATCTGATCGCCGAGCAGCGCCGTGGCGCGAACCGGAATGCCGGCCATGGAGCGCGGGGCGGACGATCGTCCTATCAGTCGGCCATGGACCGCGAACGCTACGGCCGTGGAAGCGGTGGAGGCGGTGGGATCAATCGCTATCCCGACGTCAGCGCACGCACCAGCCCGGCCGAGCCGAGGCGCGACGATCGAGGCTACGGCCGGTCGGACCGCCCCGCCGTCGCGCCCCCACCGCGCAGCTCCAATGAACCGTGGAGCGAGGTGCCACCCGAGCTGGAGGCCATGTTGAGGGCCCAGGTCGCCCAGAAACCCGCATCCACGCCGACACCGCGTGCTGACGACCAACGGCCGTCGGCCGGAGAGCCGGCCGCGGGATCCGTGCCCCCGGCGCCAGCTGCGCGGAAGCCGAGCACCCGGACGGCCCGCGTGGCATCGAGGCCCTCAGCGGTCGCCGCCGGTGAGGCCGGGGTCGTCGAACTCGCGTCCGTCGCCGAAGCCCCGCCGAAGCGACGTGCCACGCGCGCACCGAAGGCGCCTGTCGGCGTCGTAGATGCCGCGACAGGGATCGCCCAGACAGCGATCCCCGCCTCGAAACCCCGAGCCGCGCGCAAGCCGGCCGCGGCCAAGGCTGCGAGCCCAACGGCCAAGGCGCCATCGAGCGCCGACGGCACCGACGGCGCCGCCGCGGCGCCGAAGCGTCGAGCGGCCCGAAAGACGGCGACCCCCGGGTCCGCCTGACCCGCGTCGTGGACGGCGCCCGCACCCGAGGCCAGCCCGTCGCACTCGGAGCGATCGCGGCGATGATCCGCGGTCCGGCACCACATGCCGTCCTGCTCGTCGGACCAGACGGGGTCGGGAAGACGACCCTCGCCCTTGACCTGGCCGCGGGACTGCTCTGTGGGGCCGAGCGGGAGGGCAGGCCGTGCCGGGCCTGTGGCGCCTGCGCGATGGTCGGGAAGGACGCGCATCCGGACCTCCATCGCCTTGGGCCGGCCGGGCCCGGACGACAGGTGGTCATCGGTGGTCCCGAGTCCAGGTACAGAGGTGTCCGGGAGCTGATCGTCGACCTCACCCTGATGCCGGTCCAGGGCGGTGCCCGCGTGGCCATCATCGAGGGCGCGGACCGGATGAACGAGGACGCCCAATCCGCCCTCCTCAAGACGCTCGAGGAGCCGTCCGCGGGCGTCGTGATCATCCTGTGTGCCGATCGGGAAGCGCTCCTCCTTCCCACCGTCCGATCGCGCTGTGCCCGGGTCCGGCTCGGTCTGGTCGGGTCGCGCGACATCGAGGCGATCGTCGCCGACCACGATCTGGCCGATCCGCCACTGGCCGCCAGGCTCGGCCGGCTGGCCGGTGGACGACCCGGGCTCGCCCTCGCGTATGCCCGCGCCCCCGATGCCGTGCTGATCCGCGCGGAACTGAGCCGAGTCCTGCTCGACCTGACGGGAGCGGGCGCGGCGGCGCGGCTGGCCGCGGCGCGTGCGGCGCTTCCGCGGGCCATGGCCATGGCGGCGGCACTCACGGCCGGCGACGAAGTCCAGCCCGGCCCGCGGCCCGCCCGGAAGCGCAGGAACGCGACGCCGACGACCGCCGCGCAGGCGACCGCGCCGGCAGCGGGCGCGCCGGCGGCGAGCGCGCTGGCCGACGACGCCACCGAGGCCCCGGAAGAGGAGGCGGCCGACGAGCCCGGCGAAGGTCGCCGCAAGATCCCGACCGCCGAACGACGGCGAGCGGTTGAGACTCTCCTGGCACTCTGGATGGACCTCGCGCGGGACATCGCCCTGGTCGAGACCGGCGGCGGCCGTTCGGTTCGGGATCCGGTGCTGCTCGACGAGCTGACGGCGATCGCCGCCGCGATCGAACCCGGGGCGGCCACCCGGTTCCTCGAGCGGGCCGCTCGCGCCGCCGAGCTGCTCGCCTCCAACGTCTCCCCCGAACTGCTCCTGGACACCATCGCCCTGGCCTGGCCGCGGCGGCGGGCGGCCGCCTGACCCGACCCGCGATGCCGCCCGACCCGCCGACCGTCCGACTCGATGCGCGGGTGACCGGTCGGGTCCACGGCGTCGGCTACCGCTTCTTCGTGCTGCGCGAGGCGCATGCACTCGAGTTGAGCGGCTGGGTCGCCAACGAGTCGGACGGATCCGTTCGCTGCGTCGCGGAGGGCCCGCGCGATCGACTGGACGCCCTCGTCGAACGGCTGCGCGATGGGCCACCGGCGGCGATCGTGGACGGGATCAGCACGGCCTGGATGGCGGCGACGGGGACGCTCGTCTCATTCGAGGTCCGGAGCGGCGGGCACCGCGGCGACTGACCATCCATCAGCTGGTCGCGGGTAGGACTGCTGGGCTATTCCGGTCGGGACGAGACAGGCCCATCCTGACGACGATGGACCAGAAGTCTGCCTCCGAGGAGCTGCCCGCGCTCTATCGCGCACTGCTCGATCGGATCGCCCAGCTCGACGCCGCAGGCCAGCATGCCGTCGGATACCGCATCCGGTTGCAGGCCACGCGGATCTACTCGCGCGCCTGGGACGATCGGGCCCGCCGCGGGCTGGAAGCCCTCCTTCATCGGGCCGCAGACCAGCCGACGGCCCAGCTCGCCCCTCTCCGACGAACCACCCGCCGGAGTGTGCCGGTCGGGTGAGGGCCCAGCACCGAGCCTGACGGCAGCGCCCGGCGCGGGCGCGTAGGCTTGGCACCGTGCCCGAGACCATCCAGTCCGCCATCGACCGCGCACTCGACGCCTATGCGGCCCTGGCCGAACTCGGCGAAGAGATCGAGGACGAGTGGTCGTACGTCAACGACCTCGCGGAGGCATGGCGGACATGCCTGGCGGAGGTCGCCGACCGGCGCGACGCTGAGCCGGCGCGGGACGAGGTGGGCACCGCGATCGAGCGGGCGATCGCCGAGATCGATCTCATCTCCGACCCCCATCGGGCCATCGACTGGCTCTCCACCTTCCCGCAGGTCGTCCTGCTGGCCCTTGGCGAGCCGTCATGAGGTTCCAGGACGCCGCCCGTGATGCGCGCGCGATCGTCTACGCGGGCATCCAGGCCGATCCGCTGGTCGCCCGAGCGGCCGACCTGCTGGCGAGCGCCAGCCTTGCCCAGCGGATCCTCGCCCGAGCCGTCATGAACGGCGAAACGACCGATCCCGATGGCTGGAGGGCCACCTTCCCGGGCCTGTTCGGTCCGGCGGCCATCGACAAGAGCCAGCGCGAGCGCTCAGAGGCGATCCTGGCCGCCTCATTGGCGGTCGCCGATCGTGGCGAGCAGGTCCGCAGCCAGGTTCGCGGCGCCATCGTCGAGGAGCTGACGGCGCGGCTTCTGGCGCGCCGGGTCGGGCCTGCGGCGGTCCGTCGCGAGCGACGCATCCTGTTCGACGGGGTGCGCGCGGAGATCCACCCGTACGACGTGACCGTCGAGCGCGACGGAGCCGCCGAAGCCTTCGACTGCAAGTGGGGCGCGCGCGGGATCAATGCCGACGTCCTCCATCAACTCGACGATGCCCGTGCCCACGGCGCCGACGAGGACGAACGGCTGACCGTCGCCCTGGTGGTCTTCGACGCGGCCCGTTCGTGCGCCGTCCGGCTCGCCGCCCAGTCGGCTCCCCACGAGGGCACGGCCGTGGTGGCCCTGGAGACGCTGGACACGCTGGCGGATCCGCACCGCTGAGATGGCGCGAGACCCGGATACCTGTTCCGCGCCCTACCGGGTCCGCTTCGATGAGGCGGGGCCCGACGGCCCGCTCCGGACGTCGGTGCTGCTCCGCTACGCTCAGGATCTGGCCTGGTACCACTCGGCCGCCCGTGGCTTCGACCGGGCCTGGTATGCCGAGCGAGGTCTGGCCTGGCTGGTCCGCACCGCGGAGGTGGCAGTGCTCGCGCCGATCACCATCGGCTCTGCGGACTGGCTCGACGAGGCGGTCATGGCTGCGGGCGACGTACCGAGTACCCGGGCGATCCCCCGCCTGGCCCGTCTCGAATATGCGGCCTCCGCAGATGTGGGGACGAGATTGACGGCCGAGGCATGGCCGGCGCTGGCCGGTTGGTCCTGCCGCCTGTGCGACGGGTCGGGGCAGGAACTGCTTCGCGCGAGGCTCGAGCGGGGGGCGACTCAGATAGAGTGCCGGCATGAAGATCGTGCGCATCCTCGCCTATCGCGTCGAGCTGCCGCTCCACGAAACCAGCTACAGGTGGTCCGGCGGCAACTCGGTGACCGTCTTCGACAGCACGATCGTCCGCGTGGACACCGACGACGGCCTGTCCGGCTACGGCGAGGTCTGTCCACTCGGGCCGTCCTACCTGCCGGCATATGCGGACGGCGTGCGCGCGGGCCTGCGCGAGCTGGGACCACACCTGATCGGAGCCGATCCACGGCAGCTGGGGCTTCTCAACAGTCTCATGGACGCCGCGCTGAGGGGGCATCCGTACGTCAAGAGCGGCATCGACATCGCGTGCTGGGACATCCTGGGACAAGCCACGGGGCTGCCTGTCTGCGACTTGCTCGGCGGGCGGTTCGGCGAGGACGTTCATCTCTACCGCGCCATCTCGCAGGAGTCACCCGAGGCGATGGCTGGACGCGTCGCGGGGTATCGCGGCGAGGGGTACCGCCGCTTTCAGCTCAAGGTCGGGGGCGATCCCGATGTGGACATCTTGCGCATCCGGGCCGTCGCCGCCGTCCTGAAGTCGGGCGACCGACTGATCGCCGACGCCAACACCGGCTGGACCCAGCACGAAGCGATGCGCGTGGTCAAGGGCGTCGCCGACGTGGATGTCTACATCGAGCAGCCGTGCCTGACCTATGACGAGTGCCTCAGCGTGCGTCGGCACACCCCCCATCCATTCGTGCTCGACGAGACGATCGACGGCCTCGACGTCCTCATCCGCGCCAGGGCCGATCTGGCCATGGACGTGGTGAACCTCAAGATCAGCAAGCTCGGCGGCCTGACCAGGACACGGCAGGCGCGCGATCTGTGCGTGAGCATGGGCATCGGGATGACGATCGAGGACAGCTGGGGCAGCGATATCGCCACCGCCGCCATCGCCCACCTTGCCCACAGCACGCCGCCCGGCCTGCTCTTCACCGCCACCGACTTCAACAGCTACGTCACCGTCTCGACGGCAGCCGGTGCGCCGCAGCGGGTCAACGGGCGCATGGCGGCGTCCACCGCGCCCGGCCTGGGCATCGCGCCGCGGATGGATGTGCTCGGCGTGCCTGTGGTCCTGGTGGACTGGCGCGGGGCGACGGACGAGAGGCTGGGACGCGCTTGACCCATCTCGATGCTCGCGGGCGGACGCCTCGAGCGACCAGGCCGGTGGCTGGCAAGCCAACGGCTGCCGCTGCGGCGCGGGCCAGCCTGACCGACGAGAAGCGATTCCTCGACGCGGTGCTCGACATCGCCGGCTCGCTCATCTGCGTCCTTGACCCGGAAGGGCGGTTCCTCCGCTTCAACCGAGCGTGCGAGCTCGTCTCTGGCTACTCGTTCGAGGAGATCCGCGGCCGGCCGTTCTACGACTTCCTCGTCCCGACGGATCAGGTCGATGCGATCCGGGTGGCTGGCCCGGCTCCCTCCGGGCGGGCCACCCGGAGCCGAACGAGAACCACTGGGTCACCCGCGACGGTGCCCTGCGCCTGATCTCCTGGTCGAACGTCTCGTTCTTCGACCCGCAGGGTGCCCTGACCCACATCGTCAGCACCGGGATCGATATCACCGAGGAGCGTCGCGCCGACGACGCGCTGCACGGGATCGAGGCGATCGGCACCCTGCTGGCCAAGCATGGCCCGACGCCAGAGTCGCTGGCAGCGGTCATGCGCACCCTGTCCGACACGATGGGCTATCGCTACCTTGCCCTGCTGCTACGTGACGGCGAGGGCATCCGGCTTGGTGCCCAGCTCGGGTACGGCCAGCTGCCCGACACCTTCGATCCGAACCTGGGGATCATCGGTCGTGTCTTTCGAACGGGCGAGGCGGCGTTCGTGTCCGACGCGTCGCAGGACCCCGACTACCGGGCCGGGCGGAATGACGTGACCAGCGAGATCGCTGCCCCGCTGACGGCCGACGGTGCGACGCTCGGCGTCCTGTCGATCGAATCGACCATCGAGGCTCCGCTCACCGCCGCCGACCTGCGGCTGGCCCAGACGATCGCTGAACGGCTCTCGATCGCGATGGTGCTGGGTCGCGAGCAGCAGGCCGTCGCCGAACGCGCCCGGATGTTCACCGCGCTGGCGGGGTTCGCGCGCGCGGCGTAACGCCACGCTCGATGCCGAGCGGCTCATGCCCGGCCTGGCCGACGCCATCGCCGAGGTCCTGGAGGTCGACGCCCTTGGCCTCGTTGCGCTCGACCGGACCACCGGGGGCTTCGTGGTGCGGGCCGTTCGAGGTGGGCTGGACCCCGCAGCGGTCGGCACCACCATCGAGATCGGCGATGGCGTGGCGGGCCGGGCGATCGCCAGCCGGGCCCTGACCCAGGAGCGGGTGGACCGCTCTCGCTACGCGTCAGGTCTGCGCGGGCTGGTCAGCGCGGAGGCCATGTCGATGGCCGGGATCCCGCTGATCCGCGATGCGGCCGTGCTCGGGGCGATCGTCCTCGGCCGCGAGACGGACCGCGAGCCGGCCTGCAGCGCGCTGGAGACCGAGGTCCTGACCATCCTCGCGGCACAGACCGCGCTGGCCATCGCGAACACCCAGCTGCTCGAGGAGGTCTCCGAGCTCGCCATCCGCGATGCCCTGACCGGTCTCTACAACCGGCGCCATTTCGATGCGGCGCTCGAGCACATCCTTCGTCGTCGGTCGCGCGAGCGCGACGCGCAGCTGCCGGTTGCTGCGGTGATGTTCGACCTGGATCACTTCGGGCGCTTCAACAAGGAACATGGTCACCAGGCCGGCCACGCCGTCCTGCGCGCCTTCGCCGGGATCCTCGTCGAGCGCTTCCGCTCGAGCGACCTGGTCGCCCGGTATGGCGGCGAGGAGTTCGTGGCGATCCTGGAGTCGGCGACCTCGGAGGACGCGTCCCGGATCGCCGAAGAGGTTCGCACGACGCTAGCCGCGAAGTCCGTCGTCGGCCCCGACGGGGTGGTGCTGCAGGCCACGGTCTCGGCCGGCTGTGCGGCCCTGGACGACGCCGAGCCCACCCGCGAGGCGCTGATGCGGGCCGCCGACGTCGGCCTGTTCATGGCCAAGCGCGCCGGGCGCAACCAGGTCGTCGCGGTCTGACGGCCGCTGAGGCCGTAGACTCCGCCCGTGACCCACCCGGACCCGACCGACGGCTTCGCGCTGACCACCAGGGGGCTCCAGAAGAGCTACGGCTCGAGGGTCGCCCTGGCCGGGCTCGACCTGTCCGTGCCCTCCGGCGTCGTCTACGGCTTCCTCGGCCCGAACGGTGCCGGCAAGACCACCACGATGCGGCTGCTGACGGGCCTGATCACGCCCGACGCGGGCACGATCGAGGTCCTCGGCCGGCCCTTCGGGCGGCGCGATCGTCGGCGGATGTTCGAGGTCGGCGCCCTGATCGAATCGCCCTCCTTCTACCCCTACCTGTCCGGCCGGGAGAACCTGCGCGCCCTGGCCGCCACCGGGGCGCCGACCCCGGTCGGCCGGGTCGAGGAGCTGCTCGAACTGGTCGGCCTGCGCGAGCGAGCGGGCGACAAGGTCCAGGGCTATTCGCTGGGCATGAAGCAACGGCTGGGCATCGCCGCCGCGCTGCTCAGCGACCCGCGCCTGCTCCTGCTCGACGAACCGGCCAACGGTCTGGATCCGGCCGGGATCGTCGCGATGCGGGCGACCCTGCGCCACCTCGCCTCGAGCGGGAAGACGGTCTTCATCTCGAGCCACATCCTCGGCGAGGTCCAGCAGCTTGCCGACGTCGTCGGGATCATCGCCTCGGGCCGGCTGGTCCACGAGGGTCCGATGGAGCAACTGCTGCTCGGCGAGAGCGTCGTGCGGGTTCGGGTCGCTCCGGCCGAACTCGACGCGGCGACGGCCGTCCTTGCCCGGCTCGCGCCGGAGGAGGGCGTCTCCCGGGTCTCCGGCGCCGACGGCTGGCTCTCCGTCCGGGTGGAACCAGACCGTGCCGCGGAGATCAACCGGGCGCTGGCGAGCGCCGGCATCTTCGCGTCGGGACTCGAGAGCGGCAGCGACCTGGAGTCGCTCTTCCTGTCGCTGACAGGCGGACCGCAGGAGCCGGGTGGCGAGGGGACCTTCTTCGGGATGGCTGGCGCGACCGTGCCACCCGAGGCGGCCGGTCCCACGACCTGGCAGGACGGGGGAGGCCCGGCGTGAGGCTGTCCGTGGCCGCGCTCCGCAAGTTGATCCGTCGGCCGGCCTCGTTCATCAGCCTCGGGCTGCTGATCGGTCTGCTGGCCCTGATCTTCCTCGCCATCGGGGCGACAGCCCGCCAGGCATCGGCCGCCGAGGGTGGCCGGGCGGCCCTCCTGCTCGTCACCTTCCCGGGCGCCTACACCCTGATCATCTCCTTCCTGCTCGGTCTCGGCGGTCTCTTCGCGGTCATCTACGGGGCGGCGATCGCCGGCTCGGAGTGGACCTGGGGCACGCTCAAGTCCGCGGTCGCGCGTGGCGAGAGCCGGAGCCGCTATCAGCTCTCGCTGTTCGCCGTGATCGCCCTGCTGATCGGGGTCGGCCTGCTCGTCTCGTTCGCGGCCGGTGTGGGCCTGGCGGTCGTCGGGGCACTCCTGGCCGGGGTCCCGACGACGGGCGTTGGCGACTCGGCCGCGCTGGCGAACCTTCCCGAGCTGCTCGGACGGGCGTGGCTCGCGGTCGTCGAGGAAGGCGCCATCGGCTTTGCCATCGCCACGCTGGCGCGCAGCCAGCTTGCCGGGATCGGTGCCGGGATCGCCCTCTACTTCGCCGAGCAATTCGCCTCGATCTTCCTGCCCGACGTGGTGAAGTACCTGCCATTCGACGCCGCGAGCGCCGTCGTGGCGGTCTCCGGCGAGGGCTTCGGCGGGGGTGGCCAGCTGGTCATGCGCCTGGAGCCGAATACGGCCTTGCTGGTCGTGACCGCCTGGCTGATCGGATCGCTCGTCGTCGCGGCGCTCTTCACCGAACGGGCGGAGATCACCGGCTGAGTCAGGCTGACCCGATCGTGCGCTCCAGGGCGCGGCGGACGTCGTCTCGCGCCCGGTCGTCGAGTCGGGCACCGGGCCGCCGGCAATGGGACGACTCGATCACGCCGCGCAACCGCCAGACCTCCTTGCGGGCGGCCAGGCTGAACGGCTGGAACGCTTCGAGGCGCATCAGCGGCAGGAGCCGCTCCCAGTCGCGGGTGGCGGCTTCCGGGTCGTTTCGGTAGGACTCGACGATCGAGACGAGCCGCTCGGGCAGGGCGAACCCGGTCATGATCCCGCTCGCCCCGGCCCGCAGTTCATCGATCAGGAAGAGGCCGCCCAGCCCGCCGACCAGGCCCAGGCCGGGGTTCGATGCCCGCAGGGCCGCGATCGAGCCGCTGGTCGGCGGAGCCTCCGCCTTCACCCCGACGACGAGGTGCTGGCTTGCGGCAACCGCTCCGATCCGGGCCGCGGTCATCGTGACCCCGGATCCGGCCGGGTAGTCCTGGATGACGATCGGCAGATCGCCATCGGCCGCGGCGGCGACGGCCTCGTCGAGGCCGAGCGAGGTGGACGGGCCGACCATGACCCCGGTCACGCCCGACTGGGCCGCCTCCCGTGCCCGCTCCGCGACCACGCCGGCCGTGCTGCCGCTGATGCCGACGATCACCGGGAGCGACGCTGCCGCCGCCGTCACGCAGGCGATCACCTCGCGCCGCTCATCGTCGGTCAGCTCGGCCGCCTCGCCCATCACCCCTAGGGCGGTGACGCCCGCGACCCGAGCATCACGCGCCGCCCGGACGAGTGCCGCGGTCCCGGCGAGATCCAGCGCGCCGTCGTCACCGAAGGCGGTCGGCAGGACGCTGAAGACGCCTTCGAGCATGAGCCCGGATCCGCTCACGGCAGGCTCTTGATCATCCCGCCATCGACCGCCACGACGACGCCGTCGAGATACGACGCGGCCGGCGACAGGAGGAAGGCGACCACGCGCCCGAGTTCGTCGGGGTCGCCGTAGCGGCCGAGCGGGATCCGGGCGCGCGTCTGGGCCCGGATCTCCTCGATGGTGGAGCCCGACGCTGTCGCTCGCGCGGCGTCGAGGCTGCGGATCCGATCGGTGTCGAACCGCCCCGGCGCCACCCCGTTGATCCGGATCGGGGCGATCTCGCTGACCAGGCTCTTGATCAACCCGACCAGGCCCGGGCGCAGGACGTTGGACGTGATCAGGGCCGGGATCGGCTCCCGGACCGACGACGAAAGGACGATCACGATCGACGGATCGCGCCCCTCGCGAAGGTGAGGAAGCGCGTGGCGGATCAACCGGATCGTGCTCTGCAGGGTGCCGGCGATGGCCTGCTCCCAGGCCGCCTCGTCGATCGACTCGAACGTGCCGCCGGGTGGGCCGCCGCTGTTGATCACCAGCCCGTCCAACCCACCGAAGGCGTCCACGGCCGCCTGGACCGCCGCGCTCGGGCCGTCCGGGCTGGACAGGTCGACCGCGATCGGCACGATCCCGGGCGGCTGCTCCCCTGGCGTGGCACCTGGGTCGCGCGAGACACCGGCGACTCGGGCACCCTCGGCGACCAGGGCCCTAGCGACGGCCGCCCCGAGACCACGGCTCGCGCCACCCACCAGGAAGCGCCGGTTCGCCAGCCCCAGGTCCATCTCAGGCGGCCACGGTCATGGCGCGGTCCGGTCGCAGCAGGAACGGCGGCAGGTAGGCCGGGAGGTTCGAGAAGGGAAGGACGTCAGGATGCAGCCGGATCCCGAGGACGTCGCCCATGAACCGGCGGCGCGCCCCGATCCGCTCCCAGGCGGCCGGATAGCGCCGGGCGAAGGCATCCCGCAGGGACTGGTCGGCCAGGGCCACGCCGTCCTCGATGTTGGTGGTGAAGTAGTCGGTCCCGGTCGCCGGGATGATATCCACCTGGAGCACCATCCCCGAGGCGAGCTCCACGCTGGACCCGGGACCGATCGGGGAGTTGACCCATTCGTCGAGGTGCAGCTGGTGGCCGGCGTTCAGGAAGATGCCGAAGAACGGGTCGCCCAGGTGGCGGTCGATGATCGCCTGGAGGGTGCCGCCGGTCTGGCCGACGTGGAGGGCCTCGTACCACTCCGCGACCGCGGCGAAGTAGGGACCGACCAGGCGCTCCACGTAGTCGCCGATCCCGGACGGCAGCTCGGCGGCTTCTTCCAGCACGAAGCCGGCTCGACAGTTGAGCGCTCCCCAGATCCCGAAGGCGACGGTGAACCGGTCTCCCCGCTCGATCCGGCGGTCGCCCGGGCTGAGCAACCCGAGCGACGCCCTCGGACCGGCGGTCAGCATCAGGTGGCAGGAGAGCGGCGAGCCGTTCCAGCCGAGCAAGCCGACCGCCTCCGACTCGCGCATCCCCGGCCGGAGACCCGCCAGCAGCTGGCGGACGCCCTGCGAGGTCTGGCAGGCGGCGAACTCGAAGGCGGCGAGCTGCTCGACCTCGTTGATGACGCGCAGTCCGTCGGCAGGATCGATCAGGAGATCAACGGCGTTCTCGACCAGGCCGCCCGGACCGGTGAGGCGTCGCAGCTCGTCCACGATGTAAGACGGGACCTCCATCGTCGCTCGGCTGGCGTAGGTCTTCCAGCCGATGGCCCCGACCCGACTGCCCGGTCCGATCCCCTCGCCGGCCAGGATCTCGCCGAGCGGCCGGGACCGGTCCCGCGGCTGGCTCGGCAGGCTGAGGTCCTGGAAGCGGTGACGCCGCATGGCCACGGGCGCGGCGCCGGCCATGCCGTAGCACTCGTTGCCGACCAGGATCGCCGGCTCGCCGCTCAGCCCGAGGACGAGCACGGCTTCCTCGAAGCGTGGGTCGAACCCGGTCAGGTACGAGAGGTTGGCGCTGTGCTCCCGATCGGCGTAGATCACCAGCCGGTCGTAGCCGCGCGCCTCGGCGCGGGCGCGCAGGGCGTCGATCCGGGCCGGGTAGAGCTCGGCCGGGATCTCCGGCCGCTCATCGGGCATCCCGAAGTCGGGCAGGGTGATCTCGGCCAGTCGTGCGTTCGCCATCCACCGTCCTCCTGCTCTCGGCCCTAAGGCGCGTCCTGCGGCGGGGTCCACGGTCGCGCCTCGCTCGCGCCTCGCTCGATGATGGCGAACCGGTTCGCCTCGACCGTGATCCATGGCCCGATCGTGCCGTCCGGCCACTGCACCCGGACATCGGCCCGGTCAGCGTATCCGAGTCCGGCGTGGATCCACCCGAGCTGCCCTCCGGCGTGGCCGCCGCCGATGGTGACCTCTCGCTGGACCATCCGGTCCCCGACCCGGACCTCCACCCATGACCCGACCCCGGCCGGATCGGGCCCCTCCTGGTCGAGCTGGAGCGCGAGCCAGTGGCCCATGGGCGCCGACTGGGCAGCATCGCCGAAACCGACGTTGCGCCAGAGCTTGACGTTCTCGTTCCGGTTCACCTCGACCAGGTCGAGCATCCCATCCAGGTTGAAGTCGGCAAGGGCCGCACCCCGACCGCGGGCGAAGCTGACGATGCCGGCCGCTTCGGCGCCCTCCGTGAACGTGCCATCTGCCTGGCCGATCAGCAGGTTGCTCGGATCCTTCGCGGCGAAGTCCAGCATCGCCCCCACGTTGCCCTTGGAGATGAACAGGTCCATGAAGCCGTCGTTGTTGACGTCCGCGAACTCGGGGTGCCAGGCCGTGGAGGGCATCGTCAGGTCGCCGGCGAACGGACGGTGCGCCGTGACGCCGCGTCGGAGCGCGATGTCCCGGTAGTCCGGACCGGTCGCGCCCTCGACGAGCGTCTGGAGCTTGTTGTCCGCCTGGCTCGTCAGGAAGACCTCCGGGCGGCCGTCGCCGGTCAGGTCCTGGCTGGCGATCCCCATCCCCCAGATCTTCAGGCTCGGCCAGCCGTCGTCGCGGGTATATGGACGCGGCGGCTCGCCGGCCACGACCCGCCAGAGCTGTTCCTCGCCGTCGCGATAGTAGTGACGGTCGTTGGTCATCCGCAAGTCCCGCTGACCCGCCCGATCCCAGTCGCTGAACAGCACGGAAAGCGTGCACCAGCCCGGGGAGAGGGCGATGGCCGGACCGTACCGTCCGGTCCCGGCGTCCGGGCGGACCAGCTCGCTGTCCGAGCATGCGCCGGTCATCTCGCCGGTTGCGTCGAGTTCGGCGTAGTTGCCGACGGCGAGCGTCGGCAGGACGTTCGCCCCTTCCCAGGTGGCGCTGAACGCCACGGTCCACTCGGCGCCCCCGCTGAACCCCCAGGCCTCGTTCGACCGCTCGAACCGGCAGTCGCCGAGGCCACGGAGCAGGACGTTCTCGCCGACCCGCAGGACAGCGAGATCGATGACCCGGTCGCCGTCGATGTCGATCGGGTAGGCGCCCGTGACCGAGGTCAGATCGGCGGCAATGTCGGGGGCCCGTTCGAAGCGGAGGGCGCCGCCGGCCGGACTCCGGTTCCGGTAGAGGGCGGCGGGCTCGGCGCCACCGGCGAGGTAGAGGTCCGGCCTCCCGTCGTCGTCGCAGTCGAAGGCCGCCACGCCGCCACCCACGAAGAAGGTGGGCTCGCCGCCATAGACGTGGTCGATCCCGGCGGCCGCGGCCTCCTCGACGAACCGCGGAGGGTCCATGGCGACGGGAGGCGAAGCTGGCGCCCCGACACCACCACCGATGACGGCCGCAGCGATGACGACGATGACGACGACCGCGATGACCGCGATGACCGCGACCAGCCAAGATGCGCGCGGGGAGCGGGACGCGCGGCATCGGCCCTCCGGGGCCGCGGCGTCAATGGGTGCAGGGCTCGTTTCGCGAACGGTCGTATCTCCCCGGGGCGCCACGAGCGCCTGCGGCCAAGGGCGGTATTGAAGCACACCACCCGTCGCTGCCTGCTCGATGGGGCATCCACCCGCCACTCGGTCTTTCCCCGCGAGGGCTGCCGGCCACGCGATGTTGCCCGAGGGCTGCCAGATGTTGCCCCACCCTCGCCTTGGGAGTCCAGTATCCCTTCGGGCGTTGCCAGAGGTGCCCCGCCTGCACATGTGCCACGGCCCGCCCCGCCGGTCCAGCGTGGCGCCCGCCGCTTGACCTGGTTCGGCGTTGCCGGAGCACACCTTGAGCGCGAACGCTGCACATCTGACGCGAAGCGGGGGGGGCCGTCGAGGCATCCGCCTCCGTGGCGTGTCGAGCGCCCGTGGGACCGCCCCGGGTGCGCGCGGTTTGACTTGGGAGGCCCGCCCACGCATCCTCCGGGCGATGGTCCGGGGCACTTCGTCAGCATCCGACCCGCGGCCGGCGCGCACGCCCTTGCGTCGGCTGGGAGCCGCGGCCTTGCTGGGCGCACTGCTCACGGTCGCCAGCGTGGCGGCCGGGTGCGCGACCAACCCGCCGTACGTCGTGGAGGCGTGCATCCGCGCCGATCTCGCCGGTCGTTCCGTGGCCCGCGTCTGGGACGACCAGCTGCTCGAGCTCATCCGCCAGGTGGTTCCGGCGCCAACGGTCCACGCCCGGAACCTGTTCCACCTCTCGGCCACGATGTGGGACGCCTGGGCTGCCTACGACGCGGGGGCGGACGGCTACTTCATCAGGGAGAAGCAGACTGCCGGGGATGTGACGGCCGCGCGAGAGGCCGCCATCAGCTACGCGGCCTACCGGGTCCTCCTCTGGCGATACGGGACGGTCTCCGACCTGGCCACGGCGAGCGAGCAGCTCGACGCGACGATGCGTTCGCTCTGCTACCGGACGGACGTCGCCACGATCGAAGGTGATTCACCGGCCGCCCTCGGGAACCGGATCGCGGCGGCGGTCGTGGAGTACGGCCAGACGGACGGCGCCCACGAGGAGGAGCGCTACAAGGACCCTGGATACACCCCGGTGAACGACCCGCTGGAGGTCGCCGAACCGGGGACGGTCATGCGCGACCCCAACCGCTGGCAGCCCCTCTCGCTTGCCAAGCAGGTCTCGCAGAACAGCCTGCCCATCCCGGGGTCGGTGCAGTCGTTCATCGGGCCGTACTGGGGCCACGTCACCTCGTTCGCGCTCCCGGCCTCCGAGACGGGCACGCCCATCGACCCGGGCCAGCCGCCGCTACTCGGCGACCCGGCGACCGACCAGGCGTTCAAGGATCAGGCGGTCGAGGTCATCCGCCGGAGCGGCGAGCTCGATCCGACCGATGGCGTGACCATCGACGTCAGCCCCGGCGCCTTCGGGGACAACTCGCTGGGCACCAACGACGGTGACGGCCACGACCTGAACCCCGTGACCGGCCAGCCCTACGCGCCCAACGTCATGCTGCGGGCCGACTTCGCCCGCGCCCTTGCCGAGTACTGGGCCGATGGGCCCAAGTCGGAGACCCCGCCCGGCCACTGGAACGTCATCGCCAACCAGGTCTCCGATGCCCCGGGCTTCGAGTTCCGGATCGGCGGCGACGGACCGGCGCTCGATCGCCTGCAGTGGGACGTCAAGCTCTACCTGGCGCTCAACGGGGCGGTCCACGATGCGGCGATCGCAACGTGGGGTGTGAAGGGCTTCTACGACTCGGTGCGGCCGATCTCGATGATCCGCTACATGGGTGGCAAGGGGCAGTCGAGCGATCCGGGCGGCCCGGCCTATGACCCGGAGGGCCTCCCGCTAGTCGACGGACTCATCGAGGTCGTCACCCCCGAGTCCAGCGCGCCGGGCCAGCGCCACGCCAGCCTCGCGGACCACGTGGGCGAGATCGCGCTGCAAACCTGGCGCGGGTTCCCGAAGGACCCCAAGACGCAGACCAGCGGCGTCGGCTGGATCCGCGCGGTCGATTGGGTCCCGTACCAGCGCTCGACCTTCGTGACCCCGGCCTTTGCCGGCTACCCGTCCGGCCACAGCACGTTCAGCCGAGCTGCGGCGGAGGTCATGACGGCCTTCACCGGTGATCCGTACTTCCCCGGCGGGATCGCGTCATGGACCACCAAACGTGGCGACCTGCTCCACGAGGAAGGTCCGACCCAGGACGTGACGATCGGGTGGGCGACCTACCAGGACGCGGCCGACCTGGCCGGCATCTCACGGCTGTTCATGGGCATCCACATCCAGAGCGACGACCTCGAAGGCCGCAAGATCGGCTCGATCTGCGGCAAGGACGCGATGGCCCTGGCGCTCCGCTACTTCGACGGGTCGGCGCGACCCTGATCAGCGGCCCTCGGCGGCCGCGAAGATCCGTTCGATGACCCGCAGGTTCGCCACCGCATCTTCCGGAGGGACCGGCGTCGGCGTCCCGTCAAGCACCGCGGCCGCGAACTTCTCTGCCTCGACGGTGTACGGATCGGCCGTCTCGAAGGTAAGGGTCTCGATCCGAGGGGCGACCGGCGGGTCGCCGCCAGCCACGATGGAGACGTGGGTCGGGCGGTCGGGCGGGATGTTGAACGGGATCCCGATCGAGATCCGCCCCTCCGACCCGTAGATGTCGACCCGCTGGTCGTCTTCCATCCGGGTCGAACAGGTGAAGGTCGCGACGCCGGCAGCGAACTCGAGGATCGCGCTGGTCAGCACGTCCACCCCACTGGCCGGATCACGGGTGATCGAGGCCTGGACCCGGGTCGGCTCGCCGGCGAACAGCATCCGCGACAGGTTCACCGAGTAGCAGCCGATGTCGTAGAGGGCGCCGCCGCCGACGGCGCGGATGTTCCGGATGTTCGTGGCGTCGTCGTTGAAGTAGGAGAACCAGCTGTCCACGGCGCTGAGCCGTCCGATCCGCCCAGCTGCCACGAGTTCGCGAACGGCGACCCATGACGGGTGAAGGCGGTACATGAACGCCTCCATCAGGCGGACCCCCTCCGCCTCGCAGACCTCGATCATCCGCTCGGCCGCGGCGGCGGTCATGGCCAGTGGCTTCTCGCACAGGACGTGCTTGCCGGCCCGGGCGGCGGCGATCGTCCACTCGGGGTGAAGGTGGTTCGGCAGCGGGATGTAGACCGCATCGACGTCCGGGTCGGCGAGGAGCGCCTCGTATGAGCCGTGCGCCCGCTCGATCCCCAGGCGGTCGGCAACTCGTCGCGCCTGTGCAGGGTCACGGGACGCGATCGCCGCCACGGTGCAGCGGTCGGCCTTCTGCATCCCGGGGATGACCTTCTCGGTCGCGATGTTGGCCGTGGACATGATCCCCCAGCGAAGCACGCTCATGGCCGGCTCAGCCCCACGAGGATTCGGTGACCGGGCGGAGCGCCACCTCCAGGATCCGGTGGGTTCGCGGCCGGGTGAGCACGAACATCACCGTCTCGGCGACGTCGTCCGGGACCATCATCCCGGCCAGCGCCGGCATCTCCGGCGTTCGGCCTCGACCCATCGCGAAGTCGGTCGCCACGCCGCCCGGGCAGACGTTCGTGCAGCGGACGCCCTTCTCGCGCAGCTCGTGGTCCAGGGCCCGGGTCAGCCCGACCTGGGCGAACTTGGACGAGCAGTAGACGGCTTCGAGCGGGAGACCCCGGCGGCCGGCCTCGCTGGCGATCATGACGATCTCCGCCGCCTCGCTGCGCTCGAGCTGGGGGAGGGCGGCCCGGACCGAGTAGATGGCGCCCTTGACGTTGACGTCGATCATCTCCTCCAGCTGCTCGGGCGGCAGGTCCAGGAACGGGCCGTAGGCGCCAACGCCGGCGTTCACGATGAGGATGTCCAGGCCGCCGAAACGATCCACCGTCGCGGCGACGATCGCCTCGAGGTCCTTCGGGTCGCGCACGTCACACGGTCGCGCGACGGCGCCGCGGATCCCCAGGTCGGCGCCGCTCCGGGAGGCCAGGGCGAGTCGAACGCCCGCCGCATCCAGGGCCCTGGCCACGGCCGCGCCGATGCCCCGACTCGCACCCGTGACCAGCGCCACCCGACCGTCCAGCCTGTTCATCGTTCGCTCCTCCACTTGGCATGCCCGAGACCCATCTGCCGGCTTGACATGACGGCGTCGTTGTAAGAGTCTCGCACAGACATTTGGACGAGAGGAACACAAACCCGGTGATGATCGGTCGGGACGAACTCGGGCACCGCAGCGAGACCGTCCGTCGGGCGAATCTCAGCGCGATCGTGCGGGAGTTGCATGGCAGCGGGCCGCTCTCGCGGTCGGAGCTGGTGACGCGCACGGGGTTGACCCGGAGTGCGATCCGCGCGCTGACCGGCGAGCTCGTCGGAGGCGAACTCGTCAGCGAAGGACCGGCGGCCCTTGACGGGACACCCGGTCGCCCATCGTCACTCGTCTGTCCGGACCCTCATGGCGCCGTGGTGCTGGCGCTCGAGATCGCCGTCGATTCCCTGGCGGCGGCGGCCGTGGGATTCGGGGGTGAGGTCCTTGAGATCATCCGCGTGGACCTCCCGCCGGGCCGATCGAGCGTGGACGACATCGCGACCGCCCTTGCCGAGCTCGCATCGACCGTCCGGGGCGCGCTCCCGAACGGCGGCGCCCTCGTCGGCATCGGAGTCGCGGTCGTCGGCATCGTGCGCCGGAGCGACGGCATGGTCTCGATGGCGCCCAACCTGGGCTGGCGCGACGAGCCGCTCGGCGAGCGATTGGCCGAGGTCCTCGGGACCACCGTCCCCACCACGTTCGCGAATGAAGCCGACATGGCCGTGCTCGCCGAGCTCCGCCGCGGGGCTGCCCGCGGGGCCGACGACGTCATCCTCATCTGGGGGTCCATCGGCGTCGGCGGCGGCTTGATCGTGGACGGCCGGCCCCTCACCGGCGTCGCCGGCTACAGCGGCGAGGTCGGTCACATCCCGGTCAACCCGGACGGCCTGCCGTGCAGGTGCGGGTCGATCGGCTGCTGGGAGACGGAGGTCGGGACCGGCGCGCTGCTGCGCCGGGCAGGCTACCCGCCCGAGGGTGGACGGGAGGCGATCGATGCCGTCCTGCGCGAGGCGGAATCGGGATCGCCGCACGCCCTCTCCGCGCTGGCCGAGACCGGCCGCTGGCTGGGTATCGGGCTGGCCGGCCTGATCAATATCCTGAACCCGCGACTCGTCCTCCTCGGCGGACGGTTGCTGCGGAGCTACCCCTTCGTCCGCTCGACCCTGGAAGCGGAACTCGACCGGCGCGTGCTCCGGGCGAGCCGACATCTCGTCCGAGTGGTGCCGGCCACGCTCGGGATCGACGCACCGCTGCTCGGGGCCGCCGAGTTGGCCTTCGAACCATTGCTCACCGACCCCGCGGCCTGGCTCCGTCCGCATACGACCATGTCCGCACTGGCAAGCGCCTGAAACGCGCGCACGAAAGGAGGATCAGGCACTCAACGACCGTCCTGAAGGCCCCTGGGCCGGCGGAATCGGAAATTCGAGCGTGCTAGCCTATTCGCCCGACGTCAGTCGTCCGAAGGGCTACCGGGATCCAAGAGGAGGAGAAGCCAACGATGTCCATTCGCAGGTTGGCGACGTTCAGTTCGATCGTCGTCTTCGTGTTCGCTGCATGCAGCAGCCCTGGCGCCACCACGGCGCCCAGTGAAGCCGCCCCGACCGAGGCCCCCGCGACGGCCGCCCCGACCGAGGCCCCGCCGAGTGAGGCGGCGGCGTGCGTCGTCGGCGTGTCGTGGAACAACTACCAGGAAGAGCGCTGGGCAAAGTGGGACGAGCCCGCCCTGCAGGCCGCCATCGAGGCGGGCGGCGGGACGTACGTCTCCAACGACGCGAAGTCGTCGGCCGAGACGCAGGCATCCAACGTCGAGAACCTGATCTCCCAGGGCGCCACGGTGCTGGTCATCCTCGCCCAGGACGGTACCGCCATCAAGTCGTCGGTCGCCAGCGCGATCAGCCAGGGTGTCCCGGTCATCGCCTACGACCGTCTCATCGAGGATCCGGCCGCCCTCTACATCACCTTCGACAACGTCGAGGTCGGACGCATGGAGGCACGCGAGGTCTTCAAGCTGGTCCCGACGGGCAACTACGTGATCATCAAGGGCAACGCGGCCGACGCCAACTCCGACTTCCTGCGAGGAGGTTACGAGGAGATCATCGGTGCCGCGGTCACGGCCGGCGACATCAAGATCGTCGGCGAGAGCTACACCGACAACTGGGACCCGGCCAATGCCCAGACCAACATGGAGCAGTTCCTGACGGCCGCCAACAACGACGTCCAGGCCGTGCTCTCCGAGAACGACGGGATGGCCGGTGGCGTCGTCGCCGCGCTGGCAGCCCAGGGTCTTGCCGGCAAGGTGCCGGTCTCGGGCCAGGACGGCGACCTCGCCGCCCTCAACCGGGTCGCACTGGGTACGCAGACCGTGTCGGTCTGGAAGGACGCTCGTGAGCTTGGCACGGCAGCCGGCAAGGCGGCTGCAGAGCTGTGCGCCGGGACCGCGGTCGACAAGATCACCGGTTCCGCGCCGTTCGACACTCCGGGTGGGAACACCCTGAGTTCGATCCTGCTCAATCCGATCCCGATCACCAAGGACAACCTGACCGTCGTCCTCGACGCCGGCTGGATCAGCAAGGACGTCCTCTGCAAGGATGTCGCTGCCGGCTCGGTCGGCGGCTGCTAGACGCGGGTCACCGACCCACGTGATCGATCGCGCGCCCTGCGCCTGCGGAAACCCCGCGACGCAGGGCGCGTTCCCTATCCATCCCGATCAGGTGAGGCGCCACGATGACTGAGCCGTCCGGCGTCGGCCCGGACTCCGTCCAGGCGATGCCTCGAACGCTGCGCTCGCTCCTGGCCTCCACCGAGGTCGATACCCGGCTCCTCGGCATGGTCGCGGCGCTCGCGGTCATCTGGCTCGGCTTCGACCTGGCGTCCGGCGGATTGTTCCTGACGCCGCGCAACCTCTGGAACCTGTCCGTCCAGAGCTCGTCGATCGCGATCATGGCGACCGGCATGGTCCTGATCATCGTGTCGCGCAATATCGACCTGTCGGTCGGGTCGCTCCTCGGCTTCCTCGGCTACACGATGGCCATGCTCCAGGCCATCTGGATCCCGACGACCCTGGGGCTCGGCTTCAACCAGCCGTACACCTGGATCGTCGCCCTCCTCGTCGGAATGGCGATCGGCGCCGCCGTCGGTGGCCTCCAGGGCTTCATCATCGCCTACGGCAAGGTGCCGGCCTTCATCGTCACCCTGGGAGGGTTCCTGGTCTGGCGCGGCCTGATCTTCCAGTACGCCCAGGGCCAGACGATCGCCCCGATGGACGCGACCTACAGCCTGCTGGGCGGCGGCCCCACGGGGTCGCTCGGCGACACGGGCAGCTGGGTCATCGCCGCGCTGGCGTGTGTCGGCATCGTCTACACGATCGTCAACAGCCGTCGCCGCCGCCGCGAGTACGGGTTCCCGGTGCGGCCGATGTGGGCGCTCGTCACCGTCATCGGCGCGAGCTGCACCGCGGTCATCGGCGCGGTCTGGGTCGCGAACAACTACTTCTGGCCACCGGCGCTCGCCACCAAGTTCGCGCTCGAGCACGGGATCACCGAGCCGCCCGGCGGCCTGCAGATCCCCGTCGGGATCGCATTCCCGGTCCTGCTCATGATCGGGGTCGCTCTGGTCATGACCTTCATGGCGACCCGGCGGCGGTTCGGCCGGTACGTCTTCGCCATCGGTGGCAATCCGGATGCCGCCGAGCTCGGCGGCATCAACGTCCGCCGGACCATCACCCTGACCTACGTCGTCATCGGCATCCTGGTCGCCATCAGCGCCGCGGTCCAGACGGCCCGCCTCAACGCGGCCGTGACGAACCTCGGGGTGCAGAACGAGCTGGACGTCATCGCCGCAGCCGTGATCGGAGGCACCTCCTTCTCGGGCGGGATCGGTACCATTCCCGGGGCCATCCTGGGCGCGGTCGTCATGCAGTCGCTGCGGTCGGGCATGGTCCTGCTGCGGGTCGACTCCCCCACCCAGGACATCGTGGTCGGGATCGTGCTCGTTGCCGCGGTTGGCCTCGACAGCCTCCTTCGGCGGCGGTCGGCTCGATGAGCAGCGGAGCGACGGAGATGACAACCAGCGAGCGCGTCCCCCTCGTCGAGATGCACAACATCAGCATCGCATTCGGCGGAGTCCACGCCGTGGAGGACGCGACGGTCGATCTCTACGCGGGCGAGGTCGTTGGCGTCGTCGGCGGCAACGGGGCAGGCAAGACCACGCTCATGCGGGCGCTCTCGGGGGCCCGGCCGCCGGACTCCGGGCAGATCCTGATCGATGGCCAGCCGGTCACCATCGGCAACCCGCGCGAAGCGAAGGCCCGCGGGATCGAGACGATCTACCAGACGCTCGCCCTCGCCGACAATGTCGATGCCGCCGCGAACCTGTTCCTGGGGCGGGAGCTGACGAACCGCCTGGGGACGCTGGACGACTCGGCCATGGAGTCGGCGACCCGCAAGGTCATGGGCCGCCTCATCCCCAACTTCACGGGCTTCAAGAAGCCGGTCAAGTCCCTCTCCGGTGGCCAGCGCCAGTCCGTGGCGATCGCCCGGGCGGTCCACTTCAACGCCCGCATCCTGATCATGGACGAGCCGACCGCCGCCCTTGGCCCGGCCGAGACAGCCCAGGTGCGAGCACTCATCCGCCAGCTCAAGGCGGAGGGGATCGGCATCTTCCTGATCAGCCACGACATCCACGACGTGTTCGACCTGTCCGACCGGATCAGCGTCATGTACCACGGCAAGATCGTCGGGACGGTGGTCAAGAGCGAGGTCACGACGGACGAGGTCCTGGCGATGATCATCATGGGCAGGGCGCCCGGGGAGGTCACCCAGTCCGAGCTGGCGGCGCTCCACGGCTGACGTCGCCGCTCGCTCCGACCCGCTGGAACGTGGCGGCCAGGGCCGGGTAGAGGTCCCGGTAGATCGCGTGGGCGTCGGCGTAGCGCCCGACGTCCGCCCCCGGCGCCGCGACCGTCGTTGCGGCCACCAGCGCGTCGGCCGCAGCCTCGACCGTGGGGTACCAGCCGGCCCCGACGGCAGCCAACAGGCCGGCTCCGTAGGCGGCGCCCTCCGAGGTGCTCACCGTGGCGATCTCCGCCCCGAGGACATCGGCCAGGATCTGGCGCCACAACGCGCTCGCCGTGCCACCCCCGGACGCCCTGATCTGGGTCGGGGCCGGCATCCCGGCGGCGATCATCTGGTCCAGGCCGTCGCGCAGCCCGAAGGCCACGCCCTCCAGCACGGCCCGGGTCAGGTGGCGACGATCGTGGGTGACCGTCAGGCCGACGAACGCTCCGCGGGCGAGCGGATCCGGGTGCGGGCTGCGCTCGCCGGTCAGGTAGGGGAGAAAGAGAAGGCCATCGCTCCCCGCGGGCACCTCGGCGGCCGGCGCGACGAGGTCGGCGAACTCCATCCCGGGCGCCAGCGCATCGCGGAACCAGCGCAGGCTGCCGGCCGCGGAGAGCATCACGGTCATCATGTGCCAGCGTCCGGGCAGCGCATGGCAGAACGCATGGACCTGTCCCCGCGGGTCGTGGAGTGGTCGATCCGTGGTCGCGAAGACGACCCCGGACGTGCCGAGCGAGAGGGCCACGACCCCTGGCACGACCGCACCCACGCCGACTGCATTCGCTGACTGGTCGCCGCCACCGGCGACCACCGGGGTACCGGCGCGCAGCCCGGTGGCGGCCGCGGCCTCGGCGCTGACGCGGCCGGTGATCTGCGGACCCTCGAAGGTCCGCGGCATCCACGCCGGATCGATCTCGAGGGCCGCCAGGACCTCCGGCGACCAGTCGCGCGCGGCCAGGTCGAACAGCAACGTCCCGGCGCCGTCGGCCTTGTCGAGGGCGTACTCGCCGGTGAGCCGCAACCTGACGTAGTCCTTGGGCAGGAGGACGTGGGCGATGCGTCGCCAGACGTCGGGCTCGTGGACGCGCACCCAGACCAGCTTCGGAGCGGTGAAGCCGGTCAGGGCGTCATTCCCGGTGATCTCGATGAGTCGCTGCGGACCGACCGCCTCGCGGATGACGTCACACTCGGCTCCGGTCCGCTGGTCGTTCCACAGGATGGCCGGGCGCAGGAGCCCTCCGCCCGCATCGAGCAGGACCGCGCCGTGCATCTGGCCGGTCAGCCCCACCGAGGCGATCTCCGTCCCCGCCACGCCGGTCGATCCCAGCACCGAGGCGATCGCCGCGACCGCGCCGTCCCACCAGAGGTGTGGATCCTGCTCGCTCCAGAGCGGCCGCGGGACTTCGTACCCGTACTCGGAGGCGCCGACGCCGACGACCGCGCCGGTCTCATCGATCAGGACGGCCTTCGTTGCGGTGGTCGATGCGTCGATCCCCAGGACGTGGGCCATCAGGGTCAGCGGCCGGCGCCGCTCAGCGGCCGGTGCGGCCCTTGACCCGAGCGGCCGAGTCCGTGGCCCAGATCTGCTGGTTGACCAGGTTCTCCAGGAGTTCCTGGCGGCCGGAGACCGGGTGCGGGTCGATCTCACCGGCGCTGACCCGCGCTTCGAGCGCTTCCAGCGAGGTCCCGCCGGACAGGATCGAGGCCCCCAGCGGTCCGTTCCATCCGGCATAGCGCTGCTCGCGCATCGATGCCAGCGTCTCCGCTTCGATCATCGAGGCCGCGACCAGGAGCGACCGGGCCAGGGTGTCGATCCCGCCGATATGAGCGTGGAAGAGGTCCGTCCGATCCATGCTCTGGCGTCGGAGCTTGGTGTCGAAGTTGAACCCGCCAGCGGTGAACCCGCCGCCGCGGATGATTTCATAGACCGCCAGCGAGAGCTCATCGACGGAGTTCGGGAACTGGTCCGTATCCCAGCCGTTCTGGTCGTCGCCCCGATTGGCGTCCACGCTTCCGAAGATCCCATGGGAGATCGCATAGGCCACTTCATGGTGGAAGCTGTGGCCCGCCAGCGTCGCATGGTTGACCTCCAGGTTGACCCGGTACTCGCCGTCCAGGCCGTGACGGACCAGGAAGCCATGGACGGTCGCGCCGTCGTAGTCGTACTGGTGCTTGGTCGGCTCCTGCGGCTTGGGCTCGAGCAGGAGCTGCCCCTTGAAGCCGATCCGCTGCTTGTGCTCGGCGACCATCGTCAGGAATCGCGCGAGCTGCTCCCCCTCGCGGGCCAGGTCCGTGTTGAGCAGGGTCTCGTAGCCTTCCCGTCCGCCCCACAGGACGTAGCTGGCGCCACCCAGTCGCTGGGTGACCTCCAGCATCACCTTCACCTGCGCCGCGGCGTAGGCGAAGACCTCCGGATCGGGGTTGGTCGCGGCGCCGGCCGCGTAGCGTGGATGGCTGAACAGGTTGGCCGTGCCCCACAGGAGCTTCTTGCCGGTCCGGGCCTGGTGCGCCTCGGCCAGGTCGACCATCGCGTGCAGGTTGGAGGTGGACTCGGCGAAGGTCCGGCCTTCCGGTGCGATGTCCCGGTCGTGGAAGCAGTAGAACGGGACGCCCAGCTTCACGACGAATTCGAACGCCGCATCCAGCTTGGCCCGCGCCGCCGCCATCGGGTCCACCCCGGGCGTCAGCCACGGCCGATCGAAGGTCCCCGAGCCGAAGACGTCCGAGCCGGGCCAGTTGAAGGAGTGCCAGAGGCAGACGGCGATCCGGAGGTGGTCCTCCATCCGCTTGCCCAGGACCTGCCGATCGGGCTCGTAGACCTTGAACGAGAGCGGATCGTCCGAGCCGAGCCCACCGAACGGGATCAGCCCTGCCACGTCGCTGAAGAACGCCTCGCTCACGACCGATCCCTCCTCGTCTCTTCCGCCCGCCTGCGCCAGTCTATCGCAGATTTGTGCTAGAGGAACACAAACCGGCCCTCGCACCCCGCCTGCCACTCACGTCCGGATCTGGCCGACGAGTGCCACGCCCCCCGCCCACTGGGACGGGTGGTCATTTCGAAGTCTTCGCTCTTCTGCCCCGAGCAGGGCCCATAGCTCAGGATGCCCGGATCGAAGGGTCGGGCTGGCTCGATAGCGGGTCGTGATGTCGCTGATGAACGCCGCGTAGCGATCGAGCGGCTCGGCCTCTGCCAGGCGGGCCTCGAACCCTGGGACGTAGTCGACCGCCACCAGCAGCCTGCCGAAGAAGGCGCCGACACTCTCGGCTCCCTGGTCCCAGCCCTGCGAGTGACCGCCCCGCCGAAAGAGGGGCGCCGACGAAGTGAAGACCGCGACGGCGGCGCCGTCAACCGAGGCGGCCACCAGGTGTCCTCCGAATGTCAGGTACTCGTTGGAGACGTTGAGACGATCGACGATCCCGATCAGTCCCCACGCGAACTCCGCCTCGACCGGCAGATCAGTCTCACGCGTCAGCACGCGTCGAGCGCCACGCCCTGCGACCGTGACCCAGTAGTCGGTCCGCTCCGGGTCGTAGTGGCGAAGGGTGGGCTCGGCGCGCAGGGCGACGAGCAGGTAGGCGGGCCCCGGCCGGTCGGGCAGATCGGCGCTGGCGATGAATCCCAGGTCGTGGAGCATGGCGGCGGCGCCAGCCGGATCGAGATCGGGCGGGGGAGGCTGGAGGAGCGTCATCCGTGACTCGCCGCGCGAAGCCTCAGCCTGATCTGGCGGACCCGGCCAGCCGGGCGTTCGGGACCGTCCGCCGTCGCGGGTCGATGCCCGAGACGTGCTTGAGCCGCGCGACGAGTTGGCGGTCGGTACGCCGTGCGGAGGCCTCGCCGCTGATGATCCGGGATCGCCCATGGCGGTCATCCGACTCGCGGAGATGTCGCTCCAGGTGTTCTCGCACGGTCCCTGGACCGAGGATGAGCAGGTCTTCGTCCGACGGCAGGCGGCCGGCGATCTGTGCGACAAACCGTTCGAGGTGCTCAAGGCGATGCGGTTCACCGGCATCCTGCGGGCTTCCGCCGCCGCCGTGGCGGACCATGGGATCGTGCCGGACATGGCCGGTGGCGCGACGATGCGCCGGCACCTCTGATTCGACCCGCTCGAGCCGAGTCGCGTCGCCCCGCCGGGAGATCAGGATGGCCTCGCGTGCGTCGATCCAGACGAGGGTCACTGCTCGAGTCGCGCCCGCGTCGCCGGCCATCTTCGCCCGGTCCTTCATCGTGACGATCGCTCCCACACCTCGGGCCCTCCTGCGGCTGTCGTGTGACCAGCATCGCATGGCACACCACCGGAGCGCACCGGCCGGTCGCAGGCTGGATCGGGGGCCGAATGGCCCGACCTGCGGGCACCCCACGGCCGCCATCGACTTCGGTCCGTGCGGCCCTCGGCCGAGAGGTCGGATGGCTCTGGCGCCGCGCTCGCAGGCGATCCACATTGGCGGGTCTCTACGACCACGTTCAGGGTCAGGTCCCCAGCTCGATCCGGGACCGGAGACTCGGGTGGTGGTGCGATCCCGCGACGAGCCCTCACGAGGACTTCGAGGCCTTCACCGCCCTCGACGATCGACGCCCTCATCTACGCGCTGATCATCGCGGACATGGTGCTCAAGCCGTTCAGTTCGTGAGGGACGTGGTGCGCCCGGGCACCGGCTACCTGCGAGCGCGAGCGGAGTCCTGCCCCACGGCGTCCGCATGGGCGTCCCTGTTCGCAGCAAGGGGGACGAGCGATGAGCGACGCGCTCATGGCAGCCCGGGCGGAGAACGTAGGAGTTCGCAAGGCGAGGCTCGACGCCGTCAGCCTGTTCGGGTAGGCCGTCCTCGCCGGTGCGTTCATGTCGCTCGGGGCCGTCTTCGCTACGACCGTCAGCGCGGGCGCCGGCGACGTGCCGTACGGTCTCGCACGACTGCTGGCCGGCCTGGCGTTCTCGCTCGGTCTGATCCTGGTCATCGTCGGTGGTGCCGAGCTCTTCACCGGCAACACCCTGATCGTCATGGCCTGGGCGAGCGGCAAGGTCAGTTCAGCTCTCGTGCTCAGGAACTGGACCATCGTCTACGCCGGTAACTTCGTGGGAGCCCTGGCGACCGCGGCGGTCATGTTCGTTTCCGGTCAGTACGCCTTCGGCAAGGGCAGTGTCGGCCTTGCCGCTCTCATGATCGGAAACGCGAAGGTCGGTCTCGAGTTCGTGCCCGCCATCGCACTCGGGATGATGTGCAACGCGCTCGTCTGCCTCGCCGTCTGGCTCACGTTCAGCGCCCGGACGACGACCGACCGGATCCTCGCGATCATCCCGCCGATCGCGGCCTTCGTCACGGCGGGCTTCGAGCACAGCGTTGCCAACATGTATTTCATCCCCGAGGCGATCGCCATCCGGACCTGGGCACCAGCGGGATTCTGGGGCGAGATCGGCCGCGTTCCGACGGACTTTCCGAACTTGACGGTGCAGGCGTTCCTCGCGGCGAACCTGCTCCCGGTGACCATCGGGAACATCATCGGCGGAGCGGTCATGGTCGGCATCCTGTACTGGTTCGTCTACCTCCGCGGCGCGCGATCGTCGGCTCGCGGACAGGCAGGAGGTCCTGGCCCGGCGGACTGATGACCGGACGAGGAGCCGGCAGGCTCCAGCATGGGACCCGGCCATCGGCTTCGGGTAGGCGGAGGGTTGGCCGGGTTGGGGAACGCGCGCGCAGCGGAAGGAGAACCGCCATGGTGGCGGGGCGGTCACGTCGCCTGGCCGGGTCGCCTCGACGGGGCCGTGCCGGAACTCGGTCGGCGTCGTCGCTATGACCGGCGTGCTGAGCCGGTGCTCGGTCGCTGGTGTCTCAGCACTTGATGCGAAGGCGGTCCGGATCGTAGAGCGGACGAAGCGACGCGAGTGCCCGGAAGCGGCTCCCGGCGATGTCGATCTCGAAACACTCGCCCTGGATCACCTCCGCGGGAATGCCCGTCTCGTCCTCGACCATGCCGAGACCAACGGCTCCGCCGAGCGTGTGTCCGTATGCGCCCGCCCGAATGTGCCCGAACCGCCGGCCGTCGCGGAGGATCGGCTCGCCACCATGGAGCAGCGGCTCCGGGTCCTCGAGGAGGAACTGGGCGAGCCGTCGCCGCGGCGGGCCGGCGTGTCGCTGGGCGAGCAGCGCGTCGCGCCCGATGAAGCCCCCGGGTTTGTCCCAGGCGACGGTGAAGCCAAGACCCACGTCGAGCGGCGTGTCGGTGTTGTCGATGTCCAGGCCGTAGTCGCGATAGGCCTTCTCCAGGCGGAGGCTGTTCATCGCACCGAGGCCGACGTTGCGGTACCCGAGGTCCGTCCCGGCCTCCATCAGCGCGTCGTGGACGGTGAGCGAGAACTCGGCCGGGATGTGCAGCTCCCAGCCCAACTCACCGACGTAGGTGACCCGCATCGCGAGCACCCGGGCGTAGTGCAGATCGATCTCTCTGGCAGTCAGATAGGGGAACGCGTCGTTGGAGAGATCGGCGCTCGTCAGGCGCTGGAGCAGCTCGCGAGAGCGCGGGCCCTGGATGCTGAGGAGGGTCGTTCCGGAGGTCACGTCGGTAACCGTCACGTGGGCGCCGTCCGGCGTATGCCGCTCGATCCATGGCGCGATCCTGCGGTGGACGAGGTCAGTCACGACGACGAGGAACCGCTCCTCGCCGAGGCGGGTGACGGTGAGGTCGGCCTCGATTCCGCCGCGCTCGTTGAGCCACTGGGTGTAGACGACCCGGCCGACCGACACGGCCACGTCGTTCGCGCAGATCCGGTTCAGGGTGGCCTCGGCGTCGCGGCCCTGGACGAGGAACTTCGCCATCAGCGACACGTCGAGCATGCCGACCGCCTCGCGTACGGCGCGGTGCTCGGCCGCCTGCGGCGCGAAGGAGCCGTCGCGTCCCCAGCCGAGCGCGACCTCGGGCGGCGCGCCGTCGGCCGCAAACCACTCCGGGTACTCCCAGCCCGAGGAGACGGCGAAATGCGCACCCGCCGCGGCCAGCCGGTCGTGGATCACCGATCGGCGGACGTTGCGAGCGGTCCTGGGGTGCCAGTTCGGCCAGGCCGCGTCGGCGAAGAGCGCCCCAAGCTGCTCGACCGTCCGGTCCGCCCGGAAGCGGCGGCTCGTCTCGAACGGCTGGGTCCGGTCGATGGCCAGGCCGGTCACGTCGACCGGCGGAACACCGTCGACGATCCACTGGGCGATCAGGCTGCCCACGCCGCCGCTCAGGATGATGCCGAGCGAGTTCATCCCGGCCGCGACGAAGAATCCCCCGAGTTCCGGCGCTTCGCCGAGCAGCGGGCCGATGTCGGGCGTGAAGCTCTCCGGTCCGCAGAACATCGTCCGGACGCCGGCCTCGTGCAGCGCAGGGATGCGGTCCATCGCCCGGGCCAGGTAGGGGCCGACGCGTTTCCAGTCCGGCGCCAAGCTCGCGAATGCGACCTCGCCCGGGATGCCGTCGAGCGACCAGGGTCCGGCCACGGGCTCGAACAGTCCGACGAGGATCCCGCCGCCCTCCTCACGGTAGTAGCCGTGCCGGTCCGGCTCCTCGATCACCGGGAGGTCGGGGTTCGCCCACCCGACGGTGTCGGTGATCAGGTAGTAGTGCTCGGCCGCCTGAAGCGGCACCGAGACACCGGCCAGCGCGCCGACCTGCCGCGCCCACATGCCGGCGGCATTCACGACGTACTCGGCCTCGATCGTGCCCCGGTCGGTGACCACGCCGGTGACCCGCCCATCCGCCCTGGTGAAGCCGGTCGCGGCGACGCCCTCGACGATCCGTGCCCCGCCCATGCGGGCGCCCTTCGCGTACGCCATCGTGAGGTCCGCGGGGTTGACCCGCCCCTCGTCCGCGACGTAGAAGGCGGCGAGGACGTCGTCGGTCCTGGCCTCCGGCCACAGCTGGCCGAACTCGCGTGCCGAGAGTTCCTGGTTGTCGACGCCGTGACCGCGAACGAACGCCGCTTCGCGCCGAAGCGCCTCCAGCCGCCCGGGCGTGGTCGCCAGGTGCAGATGGCCGATGGCGCGGAAGCCGGTCGCCTGGCCGGTCTCAGCCTCGATCGAGGCGCACAGGTCGCGGGTGTAGCGAGACATCCAGAGCAGGGTCTCGGTGGCGCAGCCCGCCGACGTGATCAGCCCCGCCGCGTGCCAGGTCGTCCCGGCCGTCAGCTGCTTTCTTTCCAGCAGCACGACATCGCGCCAGCCGAGCTTCGTGAGGTGGTAGGCGATGCTGGAGCCGATGACCCCGCCGCCGACGATGACCACCTGGGCGCGCTCGGGCAGCATCGAGGGGCGCACGACTTGGACCTCCGTGGTTTGTGCAGCACCATGTCGCCCTGGTGACCCGGCCGGCGAGACGCACCTGGACCCCGTCACGACCGGATCCGCGCATTCTCCGGGTCGTAGGGGCCACGGAGCGAAACGCTTGCCGCGAGACGCTCGTCGGCGACCTCGATCTCGTACCGACCCGCAGCCAGCCACTCGGCAGTGGCCGGGCCGTCCTCCCGCCCCACATAGCCAAGCCCGATCGCGCGCCCGACCGTGTGGCCGAACATCGCGGATGAGATCCGGCCTGCGAGCGCCCCATCCCGCCAGATCGGCTCGTTGTGGTAGAGCAGTGGTTCCGGGTCGTCGAGCATGAAGACGGCGAGTCGACGGGCAAGCCCGGCTTCGCGCTGGCGCAAGAGCGCCTCGCGCCCGATGAACCCGTCCGGCTTGTCCCAGGCCGCCGTGAAGCCAAGACCCGCCTCGAGCAGGGTGTCCTCGTCGGTCATGTCGTGACCCCAGTGGCGATAGCCCTTCTCGATCCGGAGCGAGTTGAGGGCGTGATAGCCGGCATGGCGCAGGCCGACGGACTCGCCCGCCGCCACGATCGCGTCGTAGACGTGGGTGGCCATGTCGGTCGGGATGTAGAGCTCCCAGCCCAGCTCGCCGACGTAGGTGATCCGCGAGGCCCGGACGAGCGCGTAGCCGATGTCGATCTCACGTGATGTCGCGAACGGGAACGCCGCGTTCGAGAGGTCGCCATCGGTGACGGTGGACAGGAACTCGCGCGAACGCGGGCCCATGACACTGAGCACCGCGAAGGCATTCGTCGCGTCGGTGGCGACGACGTGGGCGTCGTCCGGGACGTGCCGCGCCAGCCAGTCGAGATCGCGCACGATGGACGTGCCCGACGTGACCACGAGGAACGATCGCTCGTCGACACGAGTCACCGTGACGTCCGCCTCGATCCCGCCGCGTTCGTTGAGCCACTGCGTGTAGACGATCCGGCCGGGTTCGACGGCGACGTTGGCCGTGCAGATCCGATTCAACACCCGTTCGGCGTCGCGGCCCTGGACCAGGATCTTGCCGAACGATGTCTGGTCGAAGAGCCCAACCCCCTCTCGAACGGCTCGGTGCTCCTCGGCCGAGTGCGGGAACCAGTTCTGCCGGCCGTAGCTGTACTCGTAGCGCGCCTCGACCCCCGGCGGCGCATACCAGTTGGCCCGTTCCCAGCCGGCCAGCTCGCCGAAGCACGCGCCGCGCGCCGACAGTCGGTCGTGGAACGGCGTCCGGCGAACGCCCCGCGCGGTTTCGACCTGGCGGAACGGCCAGTGCATGTCGTAGAGCAGCCCGAGCGTCTCGGTCGTCCTGTCGTGGAGGTAGCGCCGGTTTCCCTGGAACGGCATGAAGCGCCGGATGTCGACCTCCCAGAGGTCCATCGAGGGGTGCCCATCCACGATCCAGTCGGCGACGGCGCGGCCGGCCCCGCCACCGGACTGGAAGCCGACCGAGTTGAAGCCGGCCGCGACGAAGTAGCCGCCGAGCCCGGGCGCCTCACCCAGGATGTAGCGGTCATCCGGGGTGAAGCTCTCGGGGCCGTTGAAGAAGAGCTGGATGCCGACCTCGCGCAGGAGCGGGACACGTCGGGCAGCCATCTCGAGGTACGGCGCGAGATGATCCCAGTCCTCCGGCAGCCTGATGAACGCTGCATCGTCAGGGATGCCGTGGGTCGCCCATGGCTTGGCGCCGGGCTCGAAGAAGCCGACCATGAGCTTGCCCGTGTCCTCGCGCAGGTAGGCGGTGTCGTCCGGGGAGCGCAGGACCGGCAGGTCCGACGAGAGCCCGGGAACGGGCTCGGTGATGAGGTAGAAGTGCTCGGCGGCGTGGAGCGGGATCGTCACGTTCGACCGGGCGCCCAGCTCGCGGGCCCACATGCCCGTACAGTTGACCACGTACTCGCAGGCGATCTCCCCACGATCGGTCGACACGCCGGTGACCCGACCGTCCTTCCGGGGCACCCCGGTCACCGCCGTGTGCTCGAAGATCCGGGCGCCACCGAGCCGGGCCGCCTTCGCCAGGGCCTGGGTGACGTCGGTCGGGTTGGCGACGCCGTCGCCGGGCAGGTAGGCCGCCCCCACGACCTCCGCCGGGTCGAGCAGCGGCCACATGCCGGCCGCCTCCCGACCGCTGATCGGCTGGACCTCGAAGCCGCAGACGCGGGCCATCGAGATCTGCCGCCGGACCTCCGTCCAGCGCTCCTCGGTCGTCGCGAGGAGGATCGATCCGGTCTGGCGGAAGCCCGTCCCCATGCCGGTCAGCCGCTCGAGCTCGGGGAACAGCTCGGCGCTGTACTTGGCCAGCATGCTCATGTTGTAGGTCGCCCGCAGCTGGGTGACGAGCCCGGCGGCATGCCAGGTCGTGCCGGAGGTGAGCTGTCGACGCTCGAGCAGGACGACGTCCCGCCAGCCGCGCTTCGTGAGGTGGTAGGCCACGCTGCAGCCGACGATCCCGCCGCCGACGACGACGACCTGGGCGTGGGTCGGGAACGATCCGGCCGCCCCGCCGCTGGTGAGCTCACTCGTCATCCTGCTCCTCCATTCGTCCTCTTTCCACGATCACTGGATCCATGACCACCGCTGCGCCGGCTACGCGCGCATCCGCGACCCGAGCGGGTCGTAGAGCGGCCCGGCCACGACCGACGCGGACCGGCGTTCGCCGAGGATCTCGACCTCGAGGCGCGTGCCGGGGACTGCCATCGGTGGCGGAAGGTAGGCCATCCCGATCGTCGCACCGACCGCGTGACCGTACCCCGCCGACTGGAGGTAGCCGAGCAACTGCTCATCGAGATGGAGGGGTTCGCCGCCACACGGGAAGAGATCGTCCCCGGGAGCGAGGTCAATCGTCAGGCACGTGAGCTGTCGCTCGAGGCCGGCGTCGCGCTGCCGGAGCAGCGCATCGCGACCGATGAAGTCGCCCTTGTCGAACCGCACGAACCGTTCCAGGCCGGCCTCCAGCGGCGTGTACTGCGGCGAGATGTCCGCGCCCCACAGCCGGTACGCCTTCTCGAGCCGCAGCGAGTCCAGGGCGAGGTACCCGACGTCTGCGAGCCCGTGCGGCTCGCCCGCCGCGGTGAGCAGCTCGTAGAGCGTCCGTGAGTACTCGATCGGGTGGTGCAGCTCCCAGCCGAGCTCCCCGGTATAGGTGGCCCGCAGCGCCCGGACGGGCACGGACCCGATCCGGACGTCGCGCACCGCCATGAACGGGAAGCCGGTGCCCGAGAGGTCGTCGCGACACACCGTGGCCAGAACGTCCCGGGACCTGGGTCCGGCGATCGCCAGCACGCCCCAGCGTCCCGTCACGTTCTCGATGACGACGCTCCCGTCCACCGGCCGGTGCCGCTCGAGCCACTCGAGATCGTGCGCCTCGGTCGCCGCAGCGGTGATGATGTAGAACCGGTCGGGAGCGAGACGCGTGATCGTCACGTCGCACTCGATCCCGCCCTGGGGTGTGAGCATCTGGACCAGCGCCGTGCGTCCTGGCCCGGGCAGCTTGTTGGCCGACATGCGATCGAGGAAGCTCTCGGCTCCCGGTCCGCGGGCTTCGTACTTCGCGAAGCTGGTCATGTCGAGCAACCCGGCGCGCTCGCGCACGGCGCGACATTCCCCGGCGACTTCCGGCAGCCATCCGGGCCGGCGGAAGGTCGGCTCCGTGCTGCCGGCGGAGCCCCCGGGCGCGAACCACAGTGGCCGCTCCCAGCCGTTGCGCTCGCCGAATACCGCACCGCGGGCCGCCAGGACATCGAACAGCGGGTCCGTCTTGAGCGGCCGAGCGGCAGGAAGCTCTTCGAACGGGTAGGGGATGGCGTACTCGCGTTCATAGACCTGGCTGGCACGTGCGATCAGGTACGGGAGCGCGCCCGCGTGCGGGCCGAAGCGACGGACGTCCAGCTCCCACATGTTGTCGCCCGGCTGGCCTTCGACGATCCACTCCGCGGCGTTGCGGCCGGCACCACCGGCCTGGACGATGCCGTAGCTGAACCCGGCCAGCACGAAGTAATTGCGCAGGCCCGGGACCCAGCCCATCAGGGCGTTGCCGTCCGGCGTGTAGCTGGTGGGACCGCAGACGAGGCTCTTGACGCCCGCGACGCGCAGGGCGGGGATTCGATCCTGCGCAAGGGCGAGGACCGATTCGATCTGCGGCCAGTCCGGGGGGAGCAGCTGCTGGCCGAACTCCGGCGAGATCCCCTCGGCCGCCCACGGCTTCGGGTTCATCTCGTACGGCCCCACGATCAGGCCGCTGCCCTCCTCGCGCGCGTAGAACGACGCCTCGACGTCACGGACCACGGGCATCTCGCGGTGGTCGACGGCCAGCTCGGGGATCGTGTCCGTGACCAGATACTGGTGCTCCATCGGCACGATCGGCAGTTCGACGCCGCCGAGCACACCGATCTCGCGCCCCCAGATGCCGGCGGCGTTGACGAGGATCTCCGCGGTCACCGTTCCGTCGTCGGTCACCACCTCCCACTCGCCGCCCGGTGTCGGCCGCAGGGCGCGAACCGGGGTATGGCGCCTGATCTCGGCACCAAGTTCGCGCGCCCCCCTCGCGAGCGCCTGGGTGACGCTGCTCGGGTCCACATACCCGTCGGTCGGAGTCCAGGCGGCCCCAAGCACCCCGTCGAGCGACAGCAGCGGGCAGAGCCGGGCGACCTCGTCGGGTCCGATCAGCTCGAATGGCAGCCCGGCGATCCCGGCCAGACCGCGGGCGTGCCGGTAGTGGTCCAGGCTCTCCGGCGAGGTCGCCAGCCGAACGCTGCCGACTTCGTGGAAGTCGACCGCCTGGCCGGTCTCCGCTCCCAGCGCCTTGTACAGCTCCACCCCGTACATCAGCAGGCGCGTGACGTTGTAGCTCGCGTTGAACTGCGTACACAGCCCCGCCGCATGCCACGTGGACCCCGCCGTCAACTCGTTCTTCTCGAGCAGCAGGGTGTCGCGCCAGCCCATCTTCGCGAGGTGATACAGGAGGCTGGCCCCCACGACCCCGCCACCGACGATGACAACCCGGGCATGTGATCGCATGGAGCCGAACTCCTCCTGGACCGCGTTCAGAAGCTCGGCGGGGTCAGGACGAAGATCGCCCGGACCGGCGCCGCGGTCATCGAGGCTCCTCGCGGAGGGGGGCGGCCTTCCGGGAGTGGGCCTTCGGGATGACGGTCGTGCCGATCGCCCGGCAGGTCACGATCGGCTCGGCCAGGACGTCTGCCGCCGAGGGCCCCAGGTCGTAGCGGCTGGCGATCACCTTGCGGGCCTCGAAGCTGACCGTCCGGCTGGTGTCGCCGATCCGGGTGACCGTGCCGGTCACCTCGAGGAAGTCACCCGCGTAGACGGGGGCCAGGAACTCGATCTCCTGGTAGCCGACGAACAGGCCCTCGTCGCCGTCGGTGATGACGGCGATCTCGGTGATGACGTCGCCGAACAGGGCGAGCGTCCGCGCCCCGGCGACGAGGTTGCCTCCGTAGTGGGCGTCCTCCTGGCCCATCCGGACCCGGAGCGTGCTGCTGATCGGCGGGTGCGACTCGCTCATCCGTTCATCACCTCTCTGGCCGCTCGCTCGAGGGCCGGCTCGGCGGTCGGCGAGCCGGTCCCGATGTCGGCCGGCGGGGCGTCGGCCCGGACGACCAGCGCGTCCACGGCCACGGTCCGCTCGCGGCCGACCAGGATCGGGTTGAGGTCCGCCTCGGCGATCTCCGGGTGGTCTTCGCCGAGCGCCGCGAGGCCGACGATCGCGGCCACGATGCCATCATCGGGGATCGCCCCGCCGCGGGCCGTTCGGAGCATCCGCCCGACGATCGTGTCGTCGAGCATCCGGCGCGCCTCGTCGAAGCCGATCCGGCCGATCCGGACGGCGACCTGGTCGAAGTGCTCGGCCCAGATCCCGCCGAGGCCCACCAGGACCGCCACCCCGAACTGGTCATCGCGCCGGAAGCCCGCGATCAGCTCGAGCTCCGCCCGGACATGCTCAGCGACGAGGAAGGTGACCGCGAACCCGGCACGGGCCGCGTTCCCGGAGATCTCCCCCGCGGCCCGTCGAACCTCTTCCGCGGATCCCAGCCCGACCCGTACCAGGCCCAGCTCGGTCTTGTGGCTGACTCCGCCGGCCACACCCTTGAGGACGACCGGGTAGCCGATCCGCTCAGCGACCTCGACCGCCGCGAAGGCGTCCCGCGCAGTCGACCGGCGCGGGGTCGGGATGCCGTAGCGGTCGATGATCGCCAGCGAGGCATACTCGTCGAGAGGTCCGGCCGAGATCAACTCCGGGAGCGCGATCGGCGGGCCGACAACGGAGATCCGTCCATCGCCCGCCCATTCGGTCCGACGGGCCACCTTCGCCAGGGCGTCCAGAGCCGTCCAGGCGCCGCGCAGGAGCGGGATCCGCTCGGCCAGGCAGTAGGTGAGGAGCTCGGGGCTCGGATCCTGGCTCGAGGGCGAGAGGAAGACCGGCGTCTTCTTCGTCCGCGACGCCTCGCCGGCCAGGTACGAGGCCAGGTCGCGCCCGAGCTGGAGCTCGTACGAGCCGCAGGTCGTCTGCTGGTCGAGGCTCACGACGAGAAGGTCGCCCGGCTCATCGGCCAGCGCTTCGAGGGCCCGCGGGTAGATGGCCCGGTAGTCGTCCGTGCCCCACGGGTCCATCGGGTTGCGGGGGTGGAAGTTCGGCCAGGTTGCCGTGAGCCGGGCAGCGCCCGCCTCGCTCAGCGGTGGTAGCTCGATCCCGACGTCCTCGGCCAGGTCCGACAGGAGGTTCGCCTCGCCCCCGGAGTTCGTGACGATGTGAGCCCGACGGCCCATCCGCGTCCGACCTGCGCCGAAGATCTCGCCGATCGTGGTCAACTCGTCGAGATCGGCGCACAGGATCGCGCCGGCCTGGCGGAGCGCAGCCGCGCCGACCCGGGCGTTGCCGGCCAGCTTCCCGGAGTGGGCGACGATCCCGGCCTGGGCGGCCGACGATCGGCCGACCTTGCACACGGCCAGCGGCTTGCCGGCCTCCGCGAGGGATCTGGCGGCGACCAGGAAACCGGTCGGATCGCCGAACCCCTCGACGAACGCGAGGACGGCGTCGGTCCGCTCGTCGGCGGCGAAGAAGGCCAGGTACTCGGCCAGCCCTGTCCCGGCCTCCGAGCCGCACGAGACGATCGTCGAGAGCGGGACGCGCCCGCCGTTGTTGACGAACGCCTCCACGATGGCGCCGCTCTGGGCGACGACGCCGACTCGTCCCCGCCGGACGTGCATCGGGACGGTCCCGATGTAGGGAGCGGCCCCGGTCACCAGGTCGACGAAGCCCATGCAGTTGGTGCCGACCACCGCGATCCCACGCTCCGAGGCGAGCGTCCGCAGCTCGGCCGCCAGCTCGAGCGCGGCCGGACCGGAGTCCGTGTAGCCCGCCCCCGGGATGACGAAGCCCCGGGCACCGACCGCCACTCCCTCCCGGACTGCCTCGAGGATCCGGTCGGTCCCCAGCTGGACGAGGACGACGTCGGGCGCCTCCGGCAGGTCCGAGAGCGACGCCGAGGCGGGCAGCCCGCCGATCTCGGGGTACTTCGGGTTGACCGGGTAGAGGTGGCCCTGGAAGCCCAGGGCGCGGCTGTTCTCGAGCGCGACCCGCCCCACGAACGAGCGCGGGCTTGCCCCGACGATGGCGATCGAGCTCGGCCGGAGGATCGGGGTCAGGTCCATGGCATGACGAAGCGTACGGGGCGGGGCCGATGGATGGAAGCACGTTCCGGCAGGCGCATGGCCGTGCTTGAGCAGCGCATACGGCGGTCGGTGCACGCTCCGTCCGAACAGCCGCCTCCAGCGTTGAGAGCACGCCGCAGTGGGGCGACGTCAGAGCGCCGGACGGCTGAACTCAGTCGCTCGCCTGGCCCGATGATGTCCCTCCAGCTCACGATGATCACCGAGGATCCGGACGGGAACGGGCGGCGGTCCGATCTCTATCGGCGGAGGTAGTCAGGCTCGTCGAGCTCCGGACCACGCCACCCGGAGACCTCCATCGTGGACCACCGCCCGTAGAAGTTGAGGAAGTGGAGCCCGCTCGCGACCAGCCCGTCGCGCGCAATCGGGATCCGGTCGGCGTCAATGACTCGCACAGCGACGATCGTGCGCTCATCCAGCAGTGCGTCCTCATATACCCGAAAGTCGGGCATCTGATCCATCGTCGTGAACTGGATCAGCCGGACGAGCTGGGACAGTGGACCCTTCTTTGGTCCGAGTCGCCCGAATTCCTCGCCCGCCTCGGGTCCGGCCATCACGACCACGTCGGCGGCGGGGAAACCAGCGCTGGACAGCGCCGCAACTGCAGATGCAGCCTGGGTCGTCGTGTCGGCCACGGCCAGCAGGTAGTTGGTCGGGTAGGTGATGAATCCCCGCGGCCGAGACCGGCCGGCGCGGACCGAGCCCGTCGGGCTGGACGAAGACACGGAAGCCGAGCCCGCGGTCGAAGATGCCGCGGGACCGCCGGCGTCCGTCGTTGTGGCGGCGCGTCCAACGACTCGCTCGAGCGCCTCGCCCGCGACGAGGCCGGCTGCTGCTCCGACCAGGCCGCCGACGACCGTGCCGATCGGCCCGGCGACGGCCGTGCCGATGGCAAGCCCGGCCGCCATCCCGACGCTCGCCTCCACTGCCTCGAAGCTCCGATCCTCCACCGGCCGGCCGGCGATCAGGCCCGGGTCGCCGGGCTCGTCGGTGGCCTCCCGAGGGTCGTGCGACAAGATCGTCTGAGACATGGCTGACTCCTTCCGCCCCGATGCAACGCCGAAACGGAGGCAATTGCAAGTGCCGAACGGCATCTGTCCGCCAGCGGTCCCGGCGGGACCACCGGGGGCGCCCGGGGACGAGACCCGGGGACGCTGCGCCCTTGCATGGCCGCCTACACTCGTCGCGCGTTCTGATCCAACCCGTCAGATTGCCGAGGTCTGCGGCGCGCAGTCCCATCGTGTCTCCCTGGGTTCCCTCGGTGGAGGAAGGAATGGTGGACACGGGAGCCGGCCACCGAGCGATGACGGCCCGCAGAGTCCCTCGACCCGTGGCCACGGTGGCCCTCACCTGGCTCGCGATGCTCGGCGTCGACCTCTTCCTGCATGCCGGGCTACTCGCCCCGCTATACGACTGGGACAGCCAGTTCCTGCTCCGGCCGGAAGACGCCTTTGTCCGCATCCCGATCGGCTATCTGGGCTTGCTGCTGCTCGCCGGCCTGCTGGTCTGGCTGCTACCGCGGTTCGACATCTACCGTGGCCAAGACGGAGCGATCCTGGCCGGAGGGATCGGCGCGGTCGTGTGGGGCGCGCTACTCCTCGGGCTCTGGTCGATCTCGACCGCGGCGCCTGGGCTGCTGGTGGGCTGGTGGGTGGGGCAGACCCTCGAACTCGGGCTGGGCGGCTTCATCGTCGGAGCCAGTCTTGGTGGCATGCAGATGCGAGCCATAGCATGGAGAGTCGGCGGGCTCATCGGCGTGGCCGACAGGACTTGAGCGCGCGGACGCCATAAGTATCCGGATCCCGATCGAGGGTGCGGCTCAGTGGCTGACGTCGAGCGAGACCGCCTGATCCAAGGTCTGTTGCCCGATTGAGACCCGCGCCCCGGGTGTTGAATGGACGGTCGGCCTCAGCCGGCCGTCGTATCGCGGTGAGCCGGATGCTCATCGGAAGGCCGGAAGAACCTGTTGCCTCGGCCGGGTGCTGCCGTTCCGCGGCGGCTCCAGGGCCCCATGCGTGCCGCGCTTCGATGGGTCGCCTGGATCAGCGTGGCCGCGCCCAGTGGCGGTATGCGTCAACCCACTCGGCGCCGGTCGGTCGCGGATTCGGCATCGGCAGCTCGAGCAGCGCGATCCTGAGCAGGTCTCGACCACGCCGGCAGACCGCGAGGATCTGGTCATCGCCCGTGATGTCGACGGCGGTCACCGTCACGGCGACGCCGAGGACCGTCGTCACGAACGGGATCTCGAGGTGCTCGTGGATCATCTCGAAGAGGCCCGTGCATTCCTCGGATTCGTTGGAGCAGTCCACCGTGGCTTCCTCGATCAGCTGCTCCAGCTGCTCACGGGAGGGACCTGGTTCGGGCCTGCGCCGTGCCCGAGCGCGCGGGTGGGTGGAGCGTGGCCCGGGTGGTGCCGGCGGGTTCGGACGCGGGGGCGCCTCGTCCTGCGGCTCGCCGCCCGCGAACCGGACGGCCGCCGCCGCGATCGCCCGGTAGGCAGGTGCCAGGAGATCCTCCAGGGGACGACCACCAGCGGAGAGTCCCGATGGCCCGAGTTCCCGGAGGATCGCGTCCGGCATCGCCACCGCGCGCGGTTCGACGCGGACAGACGCAACGTCGCCGCCTGGATCCCAGAACCGACCCGCCATCTCCTCCGTGACTTCGCCGGTGAGGTCGATCCCATCGGAGTCGAGGAACCCGAGGAGCCAACTCGCCGATTCCGGGAGCACCGCCTCCGGTTCGCCGATGGCGCCGGAGGCCGGCCCGGCCGCCTGACCGCGAAGCGCGCGGAATTCGGCGAGCAGGCGCTCCCGCGACCGGCCGCGCCAGGCGAAGATGAGGAACGGATCACGGTCGAATGCTTCGGCGAGGAGATAGTAGACGGCCGCGATGTGCTTGCAGGGGTTCTCCCAGTCCGGGCAGGAGCAGTCGGTGTCGAGATCGTCGGCTGTGGTCGGGAAGAGTGACAGCCCGCTGGTCGCGAACGCCTCCTCGATCTCGTTCGGCATCTCTCCGGCGAGGAGCCGCGCGAGGAAGACGGCCCGGCTCGCCATCGCCTCCTCGACGCGGGCCCAGTCGGCATCGCCGAGGACCGTCACGCCGATCCTGACGTCGTACGGGCGTTTCCGCGAGCCCTGGACGCGCGCGGTCACCTCGCCGTCCTCCACGTCCATGTCGATGACCTGGCCGCGTCGTGCGTATGCCCGCCCGCGCGCGAGCCGCGGGCCTTCGTGGAAGCCCTCGAGCACCTCGATGAAGCGCTGCGACCACCACGTCTCGCCGATGGCGCCCCGTTTGCTCTTCGCCCGGAGGCCGTCCTTCACGGGTCGCGGGACGCTCGGCGGCGGGTAGAAGCCTCGATCGCGGCCGAAGGATGAGCGGCGGCGTCCGAACGGCATCGTCAGCCCTCCGCCACGGCGTCGGCCGAGAGCGCGACGAGGTCACGCAGCTCGGCGGTGGACAGCTCGGTCAGCCACGTCTCGCCCGTTCCGACGACGCGCTCCGCGAGGGCGCGCTTCGATTCGAGCAGCGCGGCGATGCGCTCCTCGAGGGTGCCGGCGCAGACGAGCTTGCGGACCTGGACATTGCGGCGCTGCCCGATCCTGTAGGCGCGGTCGGTTGCCTGGTCCTCGACGGCGGGGTTCCACCACCGATCGACGTGGATCACGTGGTTCGCGGCGGTGAGGTTGAGGCCCGTCCCTCCGGCCTTGAGGGAAAGGATCAGGATCGACGGACCGCCCTCGCCCTGGAAGCGGGCGACCATCGCGTCGCGATCGGCCTTCCGCGTCCCGCCGTGGAGGTAGAGGACCTCCTGCCCGAAGCGGTCGCGGAGATGTGAGCGCAGGAGGGCACCGAACGCGGCGAACTGGGTGAACAGCAGGGCGCGATCACCCTCGGCGAGGACCTCCTCGAGGATCTCCTCCACGCGCTGGAGCTTGCCGGATCGTCCCGCCAGGGGTGAGCCGTCCGCGAGCATCTGGGCCGGGTGGTTGCAGACCTGCTTGAGGCGCAGCATCGTGGCGAGGACGAGCCCGCGCCGCTCGATCCCCTCGCTCGACTCGATCCGCTCCAGCATCTCGTCGACGACCGCCTGGTAGAGGGTGGCCTGTTCCCGCGTGAGCGAGCAGTAGACGGTCATCTCGAGCTTCTCGGGCAGGTCGGCGATGATCGCGCGGTCGGACTTGAGGCGACGGAGGATGAACGGCGCCGTCGCCCGTCGCAGACGCCCGGCGGCATCGTCGTCGCCGTAACGTTCGATGGGCACGGCGAAGCGCTGGCGGAACGCGTTGGCCGACCCGAGGAGGCCCGGGTTCAGGACCTCCATGATCGACCAGAGGTCCGCGAGGCGGTTCTCGACGGGAGTGCCGGTGAGTGCGATCCGGCGGGGCGCCCTGATTCGACGGATCGCATGCGTCTGCCGTGCGGCGCTGTTCTTGATGTTCTGGGCCTCGTCGAGGACGAGACGGCGCCAGCCGATCGCGGCGAGCGCGTCCACGTCGCGCGCGACGAGCCCGTACGTCGTGATGACGAGGTCGACCCCGGCAGTCGCCGTTGCGAGATCCTCCCCGCCCAGCCGGTCGCCGCCGTGGTGGACGTGGACGGCGAGGTCCGGCGCGAAGCGTTCCGCCTCGCGGCGCCAGTTCTCGACGATGGACATGGGACAGACGACAAGGGTGGGCCCGGGCGCGTCGGCCGTCGGTGACGAGCGTTCTGCGACCAGCAGCGCGAGCACCTGGGCCGTCTTGCCAAGGCCCATGTCGTCGGCCAGGCACGCGCCGAGCTCGAGCTGACCGAGGAACTCCAGCCAGGCCAGACCTCGTTCCTGGTACGGCCGCAACACGCCCACGAAGCCCGCCGGCGTCCCGCGGGATGTGGGCCGCCCGTCCGGCGCGCCGACCGCGAGGAGGGTCCCGAGCCAGCCATCGGCGGTGACCCCGCTGACGGGGAGGCCGGTCTCGGTCGTCTCCAGTCCCAGGCCGACACGCAGAACGTCCCCGGCGGACATCGTCGCACCCTGTCGTCCGGGAGCGCGTTCGACCAGCTGGACCGCTGCGGCGATGTCCTCGGGACGCAGCTCCACCCATTGGCCCCGGACGCGGACGAGCGGCACCTTGAGGCGGGCGAGTTCCTGGATCTCGGCGGCCGTCACCGACGCGTCGCCGATCGCGAGCTCCCACCGGTAGTCGACGATGGCGTCGAGTCCCAGGCGCGCGTCGGCCGCTGACGTGCCGGCCGGCGAGCGCGTGGTGGCCTTGAGACGGGCGGCGATTCGCGGGCGCCCCGCCTGCCACCACGACGGGAGCTGGATGCCGAAGCCGGCCTCGGCGAGGACCGGCGCTCCATCGCGCAGGAAGGCGTACGCACCGGTCACGTCGAGGTCCAGCCCGGCCGGGTGTGCCTGGTTGAGCATCCGATCGAGTGGTGGGTGGAGGCGTGTCGCCCGGCCCAGGTCGGCGAGCAGCCGTTCCTGTGGATTGTCGAGCCGGCGGCCGAAGGCGGTGAGCCAGCGGCTCGCCTTCCAGACATCGGCCGCGGGAACCAGCAGGCTCGGGTCATCGGTCGCCTGGAGCAGCACCTCGATGGCCCAGGCCTGCCCTTGGGCGCTCTCGGGAGCGTTGTCGGGTGGGACGACCCGGAAGCAGGTCCGGAAGCCAGGGTCGCCGGTCGCGGCCCGCCGGTGCCATGCCGCGACGGTCTCGGCCATGACGCGAATCTCGTGAGATTCCGGGAGCGTTGCGGGGCTCGCTGCCGCGAGGGCCTCGAGCACGGCGTCGAGCGGCGCTGTGGTCCTGGTCCGACCAGCGGCCCTCGGGAAGGGCCGGGGGCCGACGCCCACGCGGGCGACCGAATCGACGATGTCGGTCAGGATCTGTGCGAGGAGGTCGACAGTGCCGCGTCCACGCCGGTCGAACGGGTCGGTGGCCTCGGCGCGACAGGATGGCGGCATCGCGCGCGCCAGCGCCCGCAGCCGTTCGCCATCGGTGGCGCCAGGCACCGGCAGCCAGCGTGCTTCGAAGCCCCGGCCATCCCGCGTCGGGACCAGCCCGGGGAGGAAGCGCCCACGAGCGACGAGTTCCAGGGCGAACAGGGCGGTGGCGGCGAGGTAGTCGAGCGAGGCATCGCCCAGGGTCTCCTCGGACCGGCCACTTCCGGCGAGAAGAAGGCGGATGGCCGCGCCCGGGTCGAACGCGAGCGTCGGGACCGTCCAGGGTTCGACGCCGGCTGGCACTGCGCCACCGTGCGGCGATGGCGCGGCGATGCGCGGAGAGGGCCAGGGAGCTCCCCTGTCACCCGGGAGGCAGAGGGTCAGCCGGCCCGGTCGAGCGCGGCCGGTCAGGTCGGCCACGTCGGCGTTGGCGGCCTCGATCGCGCGCGCCACGCCACCGGCCGGGGCGGCCCACGGGTGGGGAGGGACCTTGGGGGTTCGCCGCACCGTCCGTCGCCGGTGCGCCTCGAAGGCCGCAGCATCCTCGGCCCAGAGGTGCAGGCGGTGGTCGAGCGCCCAGGTGGCGTGAAGCGCAAGCAACGGTCAGGGCTGCGCGTGGACGGAGAGGGGGCCGACCCGGTGGACCTCGCCGGTGCGCAGGTCCAGCCACCCGCCCGTCACGAGTGGGTCGCCCTCCAGGGTGAGGGACAGGCCATCGAGCTCGATGGGGAGGCCGCGCAGCACCGGGGCCGGCTGATTCGACATGACCCGTCGATCCTACTGCCCGGCCTGGGAGGCCGGCGACCGATCGATCCGCGACGGCCGCGCCTCACCGAGCTGCATCTTCGGCCCCGGACCATACCGAATGCCGGTCGGCCGTGGGGGTCGAAAACCCCGATTCACGCTCAGCAGAGCAGTAGGATCGGCCGATGCTCTCCCTGCTCTACCTCGGTGTTCGTGCTCTCGCGCGCCTCGTCGTCGGTGGCCGGCGTGGTCAGGACAGTCGCGCCAAGGACCTCGAGATCCTCGTCTTGCGCCACCAGCTCCGGGTTCTCCAGCGAAGGAGTGGCCCGCCGAGGTTCCGGGCTATGGACCGGGTCCTCCTCGCGATGGCGAGCCGATCGATCCCGCGCGAACGCTGGGTCTCGTTCGTCGTGACGCCGGCGACGCTCCTGCGCTGGCACCGCGAGCTGGTCAGGAGGAAGTGGACCTACCGCAGGACCGGTCGGCCGGGACGGCCGCCGATCGATGCCGAGGTCCGTGAGCTCATCCTCCGGCTGGCTCGGGAGAACCCCCGCTGGGGCTGCGTCCGGATCGGAGGCGAGCTGCGCAAGCTCGGGATCCGGGTCGGGGCGACGACGATCCGCAGCCTGCTCCGGACGGCGCGAGCGGGTCCTGCCCCGAGGCGCACCGGACCGAGCTGGACCGAGTTCCTCCGGGCCCAGGCGGGTGGCATCATCGCCGGCGACTTCTTCAGCGTCGAGACGGCCTGGCTGCGGACGCTCTATGTCCTCCTCTTCATCGAGCTCGGCAGCCGGCGGATCCACCTAGAGCCCCTCAACGGCTCACCCCGACTCGGCCTGGGTCACCCAGCAGGCCCGCAACCTCGCCCTGAACCTCGACGCTCGGTCAACCGCCATCCGGTTCCTCATCCACGATCGAGATACGAAGTTCAGCCGAGCGTTCGATGCGGTCGTCCGCTCGGAAGGGGCGCGGGTGATCCGGACCCCGATCCGGGCCGAGTGCCTCGACTGGACGCTCGTCCTCGGTCGAAGACACCTCGATCACACGCTTCGGACCTACGCCACCCACTACAACCGCAGGCGGCCCCATCGCGCACTCTCCCTCGCCCCACCGCTGGCCGAAGCCGGGGACCCGATGCCGGTCAGCCCTCGAGATGTTCGCCGGCGGGACGTGCTGGGCGGGCTGATCCACGAGTACCACGGACGCGCCGCGTGATCAGATCTGGGTTTTCGACCCCCACGGGCTCGGGCGGCACGCTCGGCCGCCGTCCACTCGGCGGCCGTCACGTCGTGCTCGATGAGGAACGGCGGGGTTGTCGGTCCGAGCTCCCGAGGCGCGCCGAGCCGCCAGCGGACGACGGCGCCGTCGGGCCGTCGGCGCTCGCCGTCGATCGGCGCTGCCAGGTTCGCGCCCCGGGCGTTCAGCCGGGCGACGTCCTCATCGATCGCGTCTGTGGCGCCGGACGTGTCACACGAGCTCGGCCAGCAGCGCGGCGGCCCGAACTGCGCCGTCCTCCGGCAGTCGGCGGTAGTGGACCGGCCGTCGCATCGCGTCCAGCGCGGCCATCGCGAGCGCCTCCCCGGAGGTGGTTGCGTACTCCAGTGCAGTCGGGGCGCCGTATCGCCGCAGGCGATGCGCGACGTGGTGACGCTGCTCGGAGTCGTTCCGGAAGGGGAGCCAGAGCAACGGTCGCCCCAGCGAGACGAGCTCGGTCGTCGTCGCCAGCCCGCCGTGGACGATCGCGAGGTCGCACGCGGCGAGCAGCCGATGGAGCTCCGGCTCGTACCCTCGGACCTCCACGCCCTCACCCGCCGGCAGCGCCGACGGGTCGAGGCGTGGACCGGCGACCACGACGAGCCGGAGCGACGGCTCGTGCTTCCGGGCGAAGGCGAACGCCTCGATCGACCGGCGGATGAGCGCCGCCCCGAGCCCGGTGCCGCCGGCGGTGACGATCCAGACGCGCTCGTCGGCCGTCCACCCGAGCGCACGACGCAGCGCCGCTCGGCCCTCGATCTCGCCCGGGTCGAGACCCACGATCGGGCCCGTGCACGTGAGGCTCGCCGAAGCCCAATCGCGGATGGACGGCAGCCCGGGCCCGAGAGCCGCCAAGGGCAGGTCCTCGACCGTACCCAGGAAGATCGACCTGTCGCGCACGCGCGGGTAGCGTCCGATCTGCCAGGCCATCTCGGCGTTCGCCGACGCCGTCAGCCGCGCTTCGCGGTCGCCGCCCTCGGGCGCGGGCAACCAGCCCACGCTGTCGGCCAGCCACGCGTAGGCGAACCGTTTGAGCTCCGGGTTCTCGTGGAGGTGATGGTCGACCTGCCGGGCACCGTCCGCGACGACGAGGTCGAGGTGCTCCTGTGCCGCAACGTCATCGAGAATCATGAAGTTGACGAACAGGGCCTCGTCCATCTCGCGCCATGCGGCGAACCGGTTGAGCTCGTGCTCGCCCCCTGCAAGGTCGAGCGCGTCAGCCTCGCTGGCCAGCGCATCGCTGGCGGGGTGGATCCGTTCGCCGCGCTCCTCGAGCGTCATCCGCGCAGGCGGCGCGGCGAGCCACTCGATCAAGACCCCGGGCCTCACCGTCCGGAGTGAGGCCGCGATCGCGAGGTCGCGCCGGATCGTGCCCAGGCCAGCCCCCGGCGGGACGAACAGGACGCGGCGAGGGCGCCGCGCCGCGCGCGTCCAGCCCCTCGTCCTCGGGCGAGGCGGCGCCAGCGCGTCGACGAACTCACGGACGAGCAGGTCGAACCTGACGGGGTCACGGTTGCCGCTGCAGTGACCCGCACCGTCGAGGATGACGAGGTCGGCTCGCGCAGCCTCGGCGAGGCGGACGCTCCGCTCGACCGGCGTGACCGCGTCGTCCGCGCCGTGGATCACGAGCATCGGGCAGCGGATTCGTGAGATCAGGTCGAGCGCCTCCGCCTCGGTCATAGGGTTCGCGCCCACCGTGTCGGCGAGCGTCTCGGGCGTCGTCTCGAGCCCCCACGCGACGCAGTCGTCGATGACCTTGTCGGAGTACGGCTCGGTCCACACCTGTGCGAAGAAGAAGCGCAGGAAGTCCTCGTAGTTGTCGCGCCAGTAGGCGGCGTTGAACTTCGCCCAGCCTTCGGTCGATCGGTAGGGCTCGTCGAACGGCACGAGGTCGTCGACGGCCGGAACCGGCGGCTCGAGCGGCAGGTTCGTCCCGCTGGCGACGGCACCGAGCACGCGGTCGGGGTGCTCGGCGGCGAGGCGGACGAGCCAGTGGGTGGCGAGCGAGCATGCGATGGCCACCGCGCGGTCCGTGCCGGTCGCGTCGAGGACCGCCACCGCGTCGGCGACGAACTCGTGTCCAGTGTAGGCGTGCCTGCCACGCGGGCGGTCCGACCGCCCGTTGCCGCGCCCGTCGAACGTCACGACCCGGTAGTGGCGAGCGAGGTCGGCGACCTGGAAGCGCCCGTGGGCGGCGTGGAGGACCGACCAGGTCGGCAGCATGAGGACCGTCGGCTGGCCGGTTCCGAAGGTCTCGTAGAAGATCCGAACCCCATCGCGCTCGACGTACCCGTCCGCGTCCGCCTTACGCGCGCGGCCCCGGGTCCGCCAATCACCCTGCCCGCGTTGAGCGCTCTCGACTTCCCGCTGCACTGCGCGCCGAGTGTAGCGCGTCGACGCGACGGCGCTACTCGGAGCTGTAGCGCTCTTCCTTGCAGGGGTCGGCGTCGTTGTTGTAGCCGGAGCGCTCCCAGAAGCCGAGCTGGTCGTGATCGAGGAACTCGAGGCCGCGGATCCACGTCGCGCTCTTCCAGAAGTAGCGCTTCGGGGCGAGGAGGCGGAGTGGGTAGCCGTGCTCTGGCACGGGGCGCCCGACCGGCCCACGGTCGTTCCCCCGAGGTGAACCCGGGCCGTACAGCGCGTTGGGCCGTGCCGGGAGGGCGCGAGTCTCCGTCGCGGACCCCCCCACGATGACCTGATCGTGTGTCGCTGAGTCGGCGTTTCCGCGCCGACCCTGGGCGGACACGAGGGCGACCTCACACTGCTCCCCTCTGGTCCCCGCGTTCGCGCTCACCGGGTACCTCCTCCGCTCGCACTGGCCGATCCACCTTCCACAAACAACATTCGTTTGGCGTTCTCTCTGTCATCAAGGGGCGGGCACCGTCGACTCAGGCTTGAGCTTCCGGACGAGTCCGAGGATCTGCTCGGTCGACATCGCCCCGGGGGCGACGTAGGCGACTCGGCCACTGGCGTCGAGCACGATCGTGCCCAGGATGTTGAGCTTGAACGCCGACGGGATCCTGTGGTCCCAATCGAAGACCAATGGAACCGTGATCCCGAGCCGCTGGAACAGGGCGGCCGTCCAGCCGGGCGTCGGCTCTCCGCCAGCGACGACCACGAAGTTCGCCTCGCTTCCGACCTGTCGATGGGCCGCCTCGAACGCCTCGAGATCGGTCGTCGGGCAGTCCGCGCAATTGAGCTCGAACCAGATCACGGTCGGCTTGCCGACGAGGCTCGAGCCCTCGAGCGTCCCGCCGTTGAGCAGCGGGCCAGACCAGGTTGGTGCGAGATCTCCGATCGCCAGCCCGCTGATCGTCTCGGTCGCACCCGGGGCATACGTCGGCGGCGCCTCGCTGGACGGCACGGCCGTGGCGGACGGCGTTGGCACGGGCTCTCCCGCAGCCAACGCGGCATACATCTGCTCGAGTTCCGAGGCCGGGACCAGGCCGAGTCTGAGCGCCGCGACGGCACCGCTCCGGTCGAGCATGACCAGGGCCGGGATCGCGCTGATCCCCCACGACTTGAGGAGCGACCCGCTGTCGTTGACGACCGGCAGGCGAATGCCGTTCGCGTTGACATATCCGGTCACCGAACCGAGTTGGTCGAGTGTCGCGATCGTCACGGTCGTGACCGACGGTGCATGCCGTGTCGCGACGGTCTGGAGATCGCTCAGCTGGGGTCCGGTGCAGGGTTGGCACCAGCTCGCCCAGAAGTAGACGACGAGCGGCCCCGCCTGAGCCGAGGTGTCGACGGTCGTTCCGTCGAGCGTCGTGCCGATCAGCCTCGGCGCCGAACGTCCGACGGCCAGGACGGTGCTGGCCGGTGGGTTGTTCGGGTCGAAGGCGCCCGGCGGCTTCACCAGGGCGAACGCCTCCGCCGGCGCCGACACGCCCGGCTCGAACCCGATGACCTCGAGCTGGTGCGCCTGCGGGTTGTCGTTGCGGAGGAGCACGAGCGTGTCGGTGTCGATCCAGAACCCGACCGAGCCGCAGGTCACGTGGTAGACGGATCGGCCAGCGACCGTCCCGTCAGGCTCACGAAGCCAGGCCGGACAGGTGTAGTCCGGCGGCGCCTGCCCGGCTGGGACCTCCACTGGGACCCCCTCGTGGTTGATCCAAAAGAGCGGCAGTCCGTCGAGCGGCCAGAGCGCCGGCCCGCTCCCCTGGGACCAGGTGTCCGCCCCGGCGTCGAATATTCCCCGTCCCTGGGGCGTCGAGACG
>JBCLCL010000004.1:0-77328 GCA_038915815.1 Candidatus Limnocylindrales bacterium | reverse complement strand
GGGGGTGAACTTGCCGTTCTCGGCTCGGCTCCAGGTTTCCCACTGGCGTGGTCCCGTTGCACTGGTACCCGCCTCCGAACCCGCCCCGGACGGTGGTCGTCCGGCCGACGACCTGTTCGACCTGGCCCCAGTCGATCCAGATGTCCATGGGCTCGGCGCACCGGCCCGACCACGAGCCGTCCGCCGGCGGGGGGCCAGTGCGCCACCGCGATGGCCCATCGGTACCAGCGCGCGGAGACGCTGGGCTGCGCCGGCTCCGAGTCAGTCCGGCCGGAGGTCCGCCACGGACGCCAGCACGAGATCGGCCACCCGTCCCAGGCGGTCCGCGTCTCCCAGTCCCGAGAGGACGCCCACGACGAGTCCCGCCCCGGCGCTCCGCCCCATCACCAGGTCTGCCGGGGTGTCGCCGACGACCGCGGTCCGAGCCGGCGCCACGCCGCACGCCGTACAGATCGCCAGCAGCATCGTCGGGTCAGGCTTGACTCCGACGCCGTCGTCGCCGCAGGCGAGCGCGGACACCATCTCGCGCACATCGAGCGCACGGAGCGTGGCCTCGGTGGGCCCGCGATCGTCCGTCGTGGCCAGCGCGATCTTGCGCCCACTCGATCGCAGCCACCCGAACAGGGCTGGCAGGTCTGTCGTCGGCACGGCCGTCGCGACCGGGTCGGGCTCGAACCAGGCGTCGTCCACCGCACGCCGGGCGGCGGCCACGTTGGGGCACCAGCGGCGGATCACCGCGGCGACGATCTCGCGGTTCGCGGCCATCGTCCCAACCGCCAGCGGCGCTTCGGGCAGGACCCGGCCGCTGGACGGGTCGAAGCCGAGCGCGGCAAAGACATCGCCGGCCACCGGTCGGCGGGTGGCCCCGTCCAGCCGCCGACCCAGCTCGACCGCCCAGCCGCCCCACATGGCGTGGAAGTCGATGAGCGTCCCGTCCTTGTCGAAGACGACCAGCTCGATCCCGTCGAGGATCGGCGAAAGGGTGGGGATCGTCAGACCCCCGCGACGACGTCGATCTCCGGCGCCGGGCCCGCGCCGACGACCAGGCAGGCCTCGGGCGGGAAGGAGATCGTGACCGTTTCGCCGATGGACGGCGGCGTGAGATGCGGGTCGTTGAAGGTATCGAGCGAGATCGTCGATTCGCCGCCGATCCGGATCCGGATGCGCACGATCGAGCCGAGGAAGCTGGCATCCTCGACCGATCCGCGGAAGCGGTTCGAGCCGCCGCCCTCGCCGAGCTCGATGCTCTCCGGGCGAAGCGCCAGGGTGACCGTCGCCCCGTCACGCGCCTCGCTGATCGGCTTGGAAGCGCGGACCTCCTGGCCCTCGATCGAGAGCCGCCCGGTACCGGCCTCCACGACCCGTGCCGCGACCAGGTTGAGCGTCCCGACGAACGACGCGACGAAGGGCGTCGCCGGGAAGTTGTAGATCTCCGCCGGGGTCCCGATCTGCTCGATCCGGCCCTCGTTCATGACCACCACCCGGTCGGACAGCGAGAGGGCCTCCTCCTGATCGTGGGTGACGTAGACCGTGGTGATCCCGAGCTGGCGCTGGATCGACCGGATCTCCTTGCGCAAGGCCACCCGGATCTTGGCGTCCAGCGCGGAGAGCGGCTCGTCGAGCAGGAGGACCTGCGGTTCGATGGCGAGTGCCCGGGCCAGTGCCACACGCTGCTGCTGGCCGCCCGACAGCTGGTACGGGTAGCGGTCGCCGCGTCCCTGAAGGTGGATCAGCCCGAGCAGTTCCTCCACGCGCCTGGCGATCTGTGCCTTCGGCTGTTTGCGGACCTTGAGCCCGAAGCCGATGTTGTCGGCCACGTTCATGTTCGGGAAGAGCGCGTACGACTGGAAGACCATCCCGATGTTGCGCTGGTTGGGCGCCTGGTCGGTGATCTCCTTCGCGTCCACGACGATCGACCCCGCAGTGGGGCGCTCGAAGCCGGCGATCATCCGCAGGGTCGTCGTCTTGCCGCAGCCTGACGGGCCGAGGAACGAGACGAACTCGCCGCGCTCCACGGCGAGGTTGAAGTCCTCGACGGCGGCCACCTCCCCGAATCGTTTCTGGATGCCGGTCAACTCGAGGAAGGTCATCGGTCCCTCACGGTGGTGTGCCTGACGGGAGCGCGGTTCATCGGGCGCCACCGACCTGGACGCGTGTCTGCGCACCTCGTCCGGCGAAGGCGATGAGGCCCATCGCGAGCCAGGTCAGCCCGAAGCTGATGAGTGAGACGGAGGCCGGCGTGTACGGCGCGTTCCGGCCGAGCAGCGACAGGTACGGACCGAACGCCTGCTGGCGCCCCAGGAACTGGGCGATCGTGTACTCGCCGATCACGATCGCGAGTGTCAGGAAGGCGCCCGACAGGAGGGCCGTCCGCAGGTTCGGGAAGATGACCCTCCAGAGGATCCGGAACCAGCCGGAGCCCAGGCTCTGGGCCGCCTCGGTGAGCGTCCGGACATCCATCGCCGCGAGGCCGGTGTCGACCGCCCGGTACATGTACGGGAACGACAGCACGACGTAGGCCGCAACGAGCAGGAAATCGCTGCCGAAGTCCATCGCGGTCAGCTGGAGCGGCTGTCTCGAGTAGATCCGGATCAGCCCGAAGACCAGGATGACCGGCGGGATGACGAACGGCATGAGCGTCATGAACTCGACGACGGGTCGCAGACGCGGGACCTTGAGTCGAACCCAGTAGGCGGTCGGGACGATGATCGAGAGGCTGATGACGATCGTGATCACGCCAACCGTGAACGAGTAGAGCAGGCCCTGGGCGAAACCGGGGTCGGCCATCACCTGGCGGTAGGCGAGGAAGATGTCCGGCCGCGTCCTGATCGAGTGGAAGAAGGTCCCGATGAGCGGCAGGATGAAGTAGAGCGCGCCGATCGCGAAGACGACCCAGGCCCAGGGGGCTCCCATGCCGCGCCACCGGCGGCGGGACGTGCTGGCGGCGGGCGCTGTCATGATCGGAGCCACCGCTCGGACCGCCGCTGGAGGACCGAATAGAGGGCGATCGAAATGCCCATGATCACGACCATCCCCATCGCCGCGGCGTAGCCGAGCCCCGTGTTGTGGAGGACGTCACCGCGGATCTGCGAGCTGATCACGAGCGTGATGATGTTGAGCGTCCCGCCGGTCAACTGGAAGGCGGTGGCCTGGGCGCCGAATGAGTTCCCGAAGAGGAGGATCATCGCGCCGAGGATCGACGGAGCGAGGATCGGCAGTGCCACGTAGCGCCAGTACTGGAGCGGAGTAGCCCCGGCGTTCTCGGCGGCCTCGCGCCATTCACGCCTCAGGCCGTCGAGGGCCGGCGCGATGATCAGGATCATCAGCGGGAACTGGAAGTACATGTAGACGAGCTCGAGACCGACCTTCGTGGTCAGGAGTCGGGTCGGGAGCTCGATCCCGGCGTCGCGCAGGAGGACGGTCAGGAAGCCGAGGTTGCCCAGGGTGAAGATGAACGCAAGGGCGAGCGGAACACCGGCAAAGTTCGAGGCGACCCCCGAAAACGTCATGAGGGCGCTGCGGAGGAAGTGGGGCAGCCCACCGAGGATCACGGAGGCCGCCAGAAGGAACCCGAGGACGCCGCCGCCGATCGCTGTGACGAGGCTGATCTCGATGCTGTTGGCGAACGCGTTCGGGATGATCCCGGTCGAGAGGTCCGCGTAGTTCTGGAGGGTGGCGGCACCGGCGCCATCGAGGAAGCTCCCGATCACCAGGTAGGCGATCGGCAGGAACATGAAGGCGATGGAGAAGAGGAAGAATGGAAGCAGACCCAGCCACGCCCAGCCCGAGCCGGCGCGAGCCCGGCGCGCCGTCGGCGCGCCGGGCTCGGTCTGCATCGTGGCGATTGCCACTCGGCTCAGATTCCGGGATTTCCGGAGGTGGGTTGGAGGGCTACTGGACGTTGGCTCCGACGACCGCATCCCATTGCGTGGTGATCAGGGTCTTCGCGGCGTCGAGCTGAGCGAGCGACGGGAAGACGGCTCCCTCGACGTCCGGGAGCTTCGCCAGCTGGTCAGCCGGCACGGCGCCACGGGCGACGAGATCCGGGTAGCGGATCGGGTGGCAGTACCCCTTCAGCCAGATGTTCTGGCCCTCGTCGGAGTAGAGGAACTCCATCCACAGCTTGGCCGCATTCGGGTGCGGAGCGAAGGCGCTGATCGCCTGGACGTAGACGCCGGCGAATCGCCCGGACTTCGGGACGACGACTTCGATCGCAGGGCCGCCGCTGGCGGCCGTGCTGTCGCGGTTGGAGAGGGCGTTGTAGGTCCAGCGGATCGTGATCGGCGTCTCGCCGGCGGCGACGGTCGCAGCGCTGGCGATGATCGGCACGAAGTTGCCCGCGTCGTTCAACTGCTTGAAGAAGTCGAGACCCGGCTGGGCATCGTCGAGCGAGCCGCCGTTGGCGAGAGAGGAGGCGAAGACCGCCTGAATGGCCTGGTTCGAGGTGCGCGGGTCGCCGGCGAGCGCAACCTGGCCCTTGTATTCGGGCTTGAGCAGATCGGACCAGTCCTGCGGGACGTTCTTGACGACGGCGGTGTTCACCTCGAACGACAGCACGCCGTAGTAGTCGCCGTACCAGGCACCGTCGGCGTCCTTGGCGCTATCGGGGATGGTGTCCCAGGTCGCGACCTTGTACGCCTCCAGGAGTCCCTCGGCCTTGGATGTCGGACCAAAGGCGAGGCCGACGTCGATGACGTCAGGCGCCTGGTCACCGGGGTTGTCCTTGTTGGCCTTGATCGCCTCGATCTCGTCGCCGGAACCGGCGTTCGGATCGAGCTCGTTGACTTCGAGGCCGTACTTCGCCTTGAAGGTCTCGATGGACTCGCCGTAATTGCACCAGTCGTGGGGCAGGGCGATCGTTGTGAGCTTGCCTTCAGCCTTGGCTGCCGCGATCAGGTCCGCCATCGGGTCGGCGGGGGCCGCCGACGGCGCCGTCGTGGCGCCGGACGATGAACACGCCGCGAACACGAAAGCCGCGATGACGAGGAGACCCGCGACGCGCGTCGCGGTTCGATGCATAGACAATTCCTGTCCTCCATGGTGAGCGGTGACGATCGAAGGCGCTGAGCCGGTTCTCTGGGACCTCCTCTTCCCCTCGGGACCGACCTCGCGTTCCGTCCGTTGAGAGTGTGGCGGACGCCGGGGTCGGATGCTCGGCCTGCGCGTGCATTGCACTACCCACAGTGCCGGGCGTCAAGTCCTGCCGCGGCGCCGAACCCCGCAAGACCCCGCTGGACGGATGGCCCATGGTCCTATACTCGCCGGGCTCGTGGCTCGTCCCGGGGTCACGATCAGGTGGAGGTGCGGTCCTTGACCGTCGGTCCCAGCGGAACGAACGATCGGCGGACCCTGGAGGATCCCCTGGCCGAAGCGCTTCGGATCGTGGACCTTGCCGATTCAGCCGGGCTGCTCGTCAGGCTGATGGGCGGGATGGCCATCCGGGCCCACGCGCCCGCCTGGCCGGCCCGGACGAGACGGGTCGAGGTGGACCTCGATTTCGCGACCCGCTCGCGCGACCGCGGCGCCTTCTACGCGCTCCTTGCTTCCGAGGGCTATACGCCGGACAAGCGCCACAACGCGCTGTTCGGAGGGAAGCAGGCCTACTTCGTGGACGAGGCCCGCAAGCGTCCGGTCGACGTGCTCATCGACAACCTGGAGATGTGCCACCGCCTCGACTTCGGCGACCGTCTGGCCCTGTCGAGCCCGACGCTCCCCCTGGCCGAACTCCTCCTCTCCAAGCTCCAGGTCGTGAAGATCAATCGCAAGGACGTCCTGGATGCCCTCGTCCTCCTTGGGGAACACCCGCTTGGTCCGGACGACGGAGCACCGGACTCGCGGCACGGGTTGGGCACGATCAACCTGCCGCGCATCCTCTCCCTCACCTCGAACGACTGGGGCTGGTGGAGGACCGTGACCGGGAACCTCGATACGCTCGAGCAATACCTCGCGACTGAGCTGACACCAGAGGATCTCGACCTCGACAACGGCCGGGCGATCCTGTTCGATCCTGCCACCCAGATCTCGTCGTTGCGGTCCGCCATCAACGAGGCGCCCAAGTCCACCCGGTGGCGGCTCCGGGCCAGGCTTGGCGAACGCACCGCCTGGTATCAGGAGCCCGAAGAGATGGGCCACGACCCGCAGTGAGCGGGCGGCGGTCGAGGCGACAGAACCAGGCATGAGGATCTTCTTCGCGACCGACATCCACGGATCCGACATCTGCTGGCGCAAATTCCTGAATGCCGGAGCGTTTCACAAGGCGGACGTCCTGATCATGGGCGGCGACATGACCGGCAAGGCGATGGTCCCCATCGTCGCGAACGGCTCGAACTGGCTGCTGGAACTGCAGGGGCAGCAGCACACATTGACCAGCGAGGACGAGGTCCGCGCGATGGAGAAGCGGATCAGCGACCGCGGCTACTACCCGGTCCGCCTGACCCGCGACGAGGTCGACGTCTGGGCCGCCGACTCGACCCTCGTCGACACCCGATTCAAGACGGAGATGCTGGCCAGCGTCGAGCGCTGGATGGCGCTCGGCGACGAGCGGCTTGCGGGGACCGGCATCCGCTGCATCGTCTCACCCGCCAACGACGACATCTTCGAGATCGACCCGATCATCGAGCGCGCCGAGCGGATCGAACTGGGCGAGGGAAACACGATCGCCCTCGACGGCTTCGCGCTCGTCTCGACAGGCTGGGCCAACCCGACGCCGTGGAACACGTTCCGCGAGCTCCCGGAGCCGGAGCTGCGCGAGCGCATCGACGGACTCGTCGCCCAGGTCCCGGATCCGCATCGGGCGATCTTCAACTTCCACGCCCCGCCGTATGGCTCCAACCTGGACAACGCACCCAAGCTGGATGCCGAGATGAAGTACGTGTCTGGCGGTCAGGCCCTCGTCCCGGTCGGCTCGCACGCTGTCCGCGAAGCGATCCTGGCCCACGGACCGCCCCTCTCGCTGCACGGCCACATCCACGAGGGGAAGGGGGCCGTCAAGCTCGGCAGGACCCTCGCAGTCAATCCTGGCAGTTCGTACGAAGACGGCGTCCTGCAGGCTGCCGTCGTCGACCTCGATGCGAAGAAAGGCGAGGTGAAGCGCTATCTGCTGATCAACGGTTGACGTCGTTCAGTCGAGGAGAGGAGGGAACCATGGCATCGGGTGCTGGGACTACACCGTCGCTGTTCCTCAGGAACGCGACGGGGCTCGTCAAGGGCTGGTCCGGCTTCGACGCATTCACCTATTCGTTCATGTCGGTCAACCTCGTCACATTGGGGATGTTCTACAGCCTGGCGGTCTTCGCCTACGTCCCCGGGGCTTCGCCGGTCCTGTCGATCGTGCTGGCCGCGATCGCGGTGACCTTCCTGGCGGTGGCCTATTCCGGCCTCATCGCCGCGATGCCGCGCGCGGGGGGCGATTACGTCTGGCAGAGCCGCGTGCTCGACGGGATCCCCGGGATCGCCACCGGCGCTGTCGTCGGCGGGGTCGCCTTCTATCTCGTCTCCCAGGCGCTGGGCCTCGACAGCACCCTGGCGCTCGGCGCCGGTGGCGTCGGACTGGTCGCCGGTGGGCTGATCGGCCGGCTCAAGGGCGGGATCGGGTTCGTCCTGGCCGCCACGGGCTGGTGGTTCATCCTCGCCATGTGGGCGCCGATCTACGGCGCGATCCTCAAGATCGAGTTCTTTCAGCCGCTCGCCGCGCTCCTGGGTTCGGCCGACGGCGTCTCGTTCTTCGGGTCGGACAACGGGACGCTGTTCGTCTCGCTCCTGGTCATCGTCCTGACGTCCGGGCTGGTCGCGCTCGGGATGGCTGGCTACGCGCGGATCCAGAAGTGGTGCCTCTATGCCGGCCTGATCGGCTTCGCGATCATGGTCGTGCTGATGCTCATCTCATCGCAGGCGGACTTCCAGGCCGCCTTCGATCGCTCGTCGCAGTCGCTCTTCGGCGTGACCGGCGCCTATGACAAGACCATCGCCGATGCCGCGGTCAACGACGCGTTCACCGGGTCGCTCGATCCGCTCGCGATGGGTGACAACTTCGGCGACACGCTCACCGCCACCCTGGCGATGATCCCGTTCATGCTGTTCTGGATCCTCTATCCGAACTGGGGCTCGACGCTCTACGGCGAGGTCCGCGGCTCGGGCGACTTCCGCAAGGTCCTGCGCGGCATGCTCGGTGGTATCTGGGTGACGGCGGTCCTGGCCATCGCCTTCGTGCTGCTGGCGGCAAAGACCTTCGGCTGGCTCTTCTTCAACGCCACGAATGTCAACTTCATCAACTGGTTCTACGGCTACACGACGACGGATCCGACCGTCCCGATCTGGAGTTACCCGCCGCTTCTGGCGTCGTATCTCGTCGACAACACGATCTTCCAGATCGCGATGGTGGTCCTTTTCGGGGCCTGGTTCCTCGGCTGGTCGGGGACGCTCTTCCTGTCCTCGACGCGGATGATCTTCGCGGCCGCCTTCGACCGGGTCCTGCCTGAAAGCGCGGCGAGGGTGTCAGAAGGCCGCGCCGTCCCGTGGATCGCGCTCCTCTACATCATGGTCCCGTCGGTGGTCGTGAGCGTCCTGTACGCCTATTCAGCCGACATGCGAGCGTTGACGCTCGACGCGACACTCGTCATCGCCGTGACCTTCCTCGGCAGCACCCTGGCGGCCGCGATCCTGCCCTGGTACAAGCCGAGGATCTTCGACAATTCGCCGGTGGCGCACCTGAAGCTCGTCATCAGCGGCGCCGGCCTGATCACCTCGATCATCCTGGCCTGGACGATCTGGCGATGGCTGGTCGACCCGCTCTACGGGATCGGGATCGGCAACAGCAACTCGATCATCTTCCTCGGCGTCCTCTACGGGGCCGCGGCCGTGCTCTACGTCGCCGCCCGGCTCTACCGCCGGACGCAGGGCGTCGACCTCGACGCGATCCACTCGGAGATCCCGTCCGAGTAGGACTGATCCTCCGCAGGCTTGAAGAAGGCGCCTCGGTCCCCGAGGCGCCTTCGCTTTGGCCGGACGACGGGTGTCGGGCGTCGGACGAACCGGCGCCTCGCCCGCGCGCTACGATTTCGGGACAGGCATGGCGTCGTATCGGAAGCCCCGCTCGGGGGTTCCGTCACCTGGAGGAAGAGACCCGCATGAGCGCGCTTCCGGATCGGGCGAGCGTCGTCGTCATCGGCGCCGGGATCGTGGGCAACAGCATGGTCTACCACCTGGCGAAGCAGGGCTGGCGGGAGATCGTGCTGCTCGAGAAGGGCACACTCCCCAACCCGGGCGGGTCCACCGGCCACGCGTCCAACTTCATCTTCCTGACCGACCACTCGAAGGAGATGACGGCCTTCACCCTGGACAGCGCGCTCCAGTACCGCGAGCTCGGCGTCTACCACGAGTGCGGCGGCATCGAGGTTGCCCGCACGGCCGAGCGGATGGAGGAGCTGAAGCGCCGGATGGCGTCGTCGAAGTCGTGGGGCATCGAGGGGACCCGCCTGCTGACGCCGGCCGAGGTCAAGGCGATGGTCCCGTTCATCAACGAGGGGATCATCCTCGGTGGCTTCTACACCCCGGGCGTCGGCGTCGTGGACTCCCTTCAGGCCGGGACGCTCATGCGTCAGGCCGCCCAGGAGATGGGCGCGCTGACGATCGGCGCGGGCGTCGAGGTCACCGGCGTCGACACGAAGGACGGGCGGGTCACCCGCGTCCGGACGGACCACGGCGACATCGAGACCGAGGTCGTCGTGATCGCCTGCGGCATCTGGAGCCCGCGGATCGCGAAGATGGCCGGCGCGTCGATCCCGCTCATCCCGGCGGTCCACCAGATGATCGATATCGGGCCGGTGCCGATCTTCGCGAACGCCCGGACCGAGGTCGACTACCCGATCGTCCGCGACATGGATACCAACATGTACGAGCGCCAGCACGGGTCGGGCTTCGAGGTCGGCTCGTATGCCCACCGGGCGATCCTGATGGACCCCGACGACATCCCCTCGATCGAGGCCTCGGCGCTCTCCCCGACGATGCTGCCGTTCACCCAGGAGGACTTCGACCCCCAGCTCGAGGACGCCCTCGAGCTCTTCCCGTCGATCGTCGGCGACGAGAAGGTCGGGGTGAAGCTGGCGATCAACGGCCTGCTCTCGTTGACGCCGGACGGCAACCCGATCATCGGCGAGACGCCGGAGGTCAGGAACCTCTGGTCGGTCGCGGCGATCTGGATCAAGGAGGCGCCCGGGATCGCCAAGTGCGTGGCCGAGTGGATGACCCACGGCACGCCGGAGATCGATCCGCACGGCTCCGACATCGCGCGCTTCTACGAGCATCACAAGACCTGGCAGCACATCCGGGCCCGGGCGACCGAGGGCTTCAACAAGACCTACGGCATCGTCCACCCGATGGAGCAGTGGGAGAGCAATCGCCCGATCCGCCGCTCGCCGGCCTGGACCCGGCACGCGGAGCTGGGTGCCGTCCCGTTCGAGGCGGCCGGCTGGGAGCGCCCGTTCTGGTACGCCTCCAACGAGTCGCTCCTCGCCGAGTACGGCGACCGGGTCATGCCGCGCGCCGCCGAGTGGGAGTCGCGCTGGTGGTCGCCGATCATCAACGCCGAGCACCTCACGATGCGCGACCGGGCCGGGATGGTCGACCTCTCCGCGTTCGCGATCTTCGACGTCAGCGGGCCGGGCGCCCTCGCCAGCCTCGAGCGGCTGTGCGTGAACAAGGTGGACGTCGCGCCGGGGAAGACCGTCTACACGCCGATGCTCAACCCGGCGGGCGGGATCCTTGCCGACCTCACGATCATGCGGCTCGCCCACGACCGGTTCCGGGTCGTGACCGGCGGCGGCATGGGGATGCGCGACAAGAAGCTGTTCACGGACGCGCTGCCCGCCGACGGCTCCGCCCAGCTGTTCGACGCCACGAGCAGCCTGACGACCATCGGGCTGTGGGGACCGCGGGCGCGCGACATCCTGGCCTCGGCCACCGAGGACGACGTCAGCCACGCCCGCTTCCCGTTCCTGACATCCAAGACGGTCGACATCGACGGGGTTCGGACGCTCGCCTCGCGGATCAGCTACGTCGGCGAGCTCGGCTGGGAGATCTACGTTCCGATCGAGCAGGGCCTGAGGGTCTGGGATGCGCTATGGGCCGCCGGTCGGCCGCACGGCATGGCCCCGGTGGGGATCGGTACGTACGCCGTCACGGCGCGGCTCGAGAAGGGCTACCGCGCCCACGGCGCCGAGCTGGAGCTCGACTTCGACCTCGTCGAGGCGGGGATGGCCCGGCCGACCGTCAAGGACGCCGACTTCGTCGGCAAGGCCGCCTATCTGGCGCAGCGGGCATCGGCCCCGGCCGCGACGCTCTGCACGCTCACGCTGGACGACCCGACGTCGTTGAGCGGGGTCAAGCGCTACATGCTGGGTCGTGAGCCGGTGCTCACCCCGGACGGGCGGCCGCTCATCGATGCGAAGGGGCGCCGCTCGTACGTGACCAGTGCGGGCTCCGGTCCCTCGGTCGGGAAGCACCTCCTCATGTCGTACCTGCCACCCGAGCAGGCCGTCGTGGGCACCAGGCTCGTGGTCGAGTACTTCGGCGAGCACTATCCGGTGACCGTCGCCGTCGCCGGCGCGACCCCGCTGTTCGACCCGGACAACGCGCGGATCCGGGCCTGAGCGGGAGCGCGATCGCACGATGAACATCCTCGTCTGCGTCAAACGGGTTCCCGCGACCGGCGGTCGGATCGTCCTGACGCCCGATGGGCAGGAGATCGACACGAAGTTCCTCGGGTTCACGGTCAGCCCGCACGAGGAGTGCGCCGTCGAGGAGGCCGTCCGGATCGTCGAGGGGAGCGGCGGGTCGAGCGCGGTCCTGACCCTGGGACCGGCCGCCGCCGAGGAGCAGCTGCGCGACGCCATGGCGGTCGGGATCGACCGGGCCATCCTCCTGGAAACCGACGGATCCGAGTGGGACCCGGTCTCGACCGCGACGGCGATCGCCGCGACCGTGCGGGCGCAGGAGGCAGCCGACGGCCCGTTCGACCTGATCGTCTTCGGCAACGAGTCGGCGGACAGTGGCGGCTTCCAGGTGGGGATCCGGGTCGCTGTCGCGCTCGGCCTACCGGTGGCAAGCGGGATCAAGGGGCTCGTGCTGGGCGACGGCTCCGTCACGGCTCGACGCGAGGCCGCCGCCGGCGGCTGGGAGACCTACGAGCTGCCGCTCCCGGCGGTCGTCGGGGTCAAGGAGGGGATCAACCTCCCCCGCTACCCGTCCGTGCCCGGCCGGCTCCGGGCTCGCAAGAAGGAGGTCGAGCGCGTCGTCGTCGGCGCGGCAGGTTCCGGACCAGCGGCCGCTGGTGGGACGCCGATCGGCCCGCTGAAGTCGCTCCTCCGCTTGCCTGAGGAGGTCGGCTCGCAGGTCGAGGTCCTCGGCCGGGGTGCCGACGCGGCGCCCGCGGTCGTTGACCTGCTCGAGCGGATCGGGGTGTTGACGCCATGAGCGCCCCGATCCTCGTCTTCGTGGAATCGGCCGCCGGCGAGGCCGATCGCGTCTCGCTCGAAGCGCTCGCGTTCGCCCGCTCGCTTGCGGGCGGGCTGGACGGGGCGCCCGTGCACGCGCTCGTATTCGGCGCGGAGGTGGCGACCGTCGCGTCCGTCGCGGCTAACCTGGGCGCCCATGGGGCCGTGACCGCCCACGCCGTCACCGATCCCCGCGTGGTCGGGGCCTATGCCCCGGCTGCCTGGGGCTCCGTGCTCGCCGAGCTGGCGGCGACGCTCGGGACTGCGGTCGTCGTCGGACCGGGCACGGATCGAGGTTCCGAGGTGATGGCCCACGCCGCGGCCCGGCTCGGAATGCCCCTGGCGACGAATGTGCTCGCGGCGACGCCGGGCGCGTCGTGGTCGCTCAGCCGTCAGCGCTGGGCCGGGAGCCTGCTGGAGGACGCCACCCTGGACGCACCCGTGCGCTGCCTGACCGTTGCCCCGCATGCGTTCGCCGTCGATGAGCGCCCCGGCTCCCCGCCCGCCGCGGTCACCTCCTTCGCGCCGACGGTCTCCGACGCGGACCTCGTCGTCCGTGTCACGGGGCACGAGGCTCCCGCCGCCGGCTCCATCTCGCTCGGCGACGCGAGGGTCGTCGTCGGCGGCGGACGCGGGGTCGGGAGTGCGGAGGCCTTCGCCGAGCTGGAGGATCTCGCCGGGCTGCTCGGTGGGGCGGTCGGCGGTTCGCGTGTCGTGACCAGCAACGGCTGGCGGCCGCATAGCGACCAGATCGGTCAGACGGGACTGCGCATCGCGCCGGACCTCTACATCGCGTGCGGGATCAGCGGCGCCATCCAGCACATCGTCGGCTGCAAGGCGGCCAAGCGGATCCTGGCCATCAACACGGATCCCGATTCGCCGATCATGGGGGTCGCCGACTACGCGGTGGTCGGCGACCTCCACCAGGTGGTCCCGGCGATCGCCGCCGAGATCAGGCGGCGCGCCGCCGGCGGCTGACGGCGCGCGCCCGAGCTTCCGACCCGATCCGGCTCGGGCTTCCCACTCAGGCCCCGGGCCGCCGGCACGGCCGAGTAGCGGGCCTCGCCTCGCCGGCTGTCGAGACGGCGGCGATCCAGCCCCGCGGGTCAGCGGTCCCCCGACGGCCTTCGCATGCCGTGATGCACCAGTGCATCGTTTTGCACACAGCCATGCTGGGCGAGCCCTGATTCCCGACAGGATTCGTGTCCCGCGAAGCGTGGATGTGCCCTGGATGATGCAGGGGTGCATCACGAGCGCTCCGAGGAGCCTCCGGGACGTCCGGCGCCGCCGGCGTCGCCGGCCTCGCCCGACGACTACCCGGCTGCGCGCAGGCTCCCGGAAATCCGCGCCGCGGTCGTGACGACACGCTCAGCGATCGTCGCCTCCGTGCCCGGGGCCGGGAAGCGGTACGACGGCCCGTGGAGGTGGACCGCCGCGACCACCTCCCCGGACGCGTCCGCGATCGGGGCAGCCACCGACGAGATCCCCTCGTCGAACTCCTCTAGCGCCCAGGCATAGCCGTCGCGCCGGATCGCGCGCATCCGCTCCAGGAGCGCGTCGGCGCTGACCAGGGTCCGTGCCGTGAAGCGCTCCATCGGGCGTCCGAGGTAGCGCTGCACGAACGCCGGCGGCGCGTAGGCCAGCAGGACCTGGCCGGACGAGACGGCGTGGAGTGGGATGCGGGAGCCCGTCCAGTCGCGCACGGAGACCGGGTTCGGGCTGCCGACCTGCTCGATGTAGTGGACGAGGGCGCCGTCGGGCACGCTCAGGCCGGCGGCTTCGCCGACCGCCTCGGCCAGGTCCTCCAGCGACGGCCGGGCCAGCGCGGCGAGTGACCGCGTCGGCCGGATCCCGGCGGCGAGGGTCACCAGCCGTGGACCCAGCCGATAGCGAGTGCCACCGGGAACCTGCTCGACGACACCCTCTCGGGCGAGCGATGCCAGCATCCGGGCGGCCGTGGACTTCGGCAGATCCGCCCGGTCGGCGACCTCGGTCACCCCGATCGGCCCAGCGGCGAGCGCGCCGAGCACGGCGAAGGCTCGCTCGATGGACTGGACTCTGGACATCGGGCCCCTTCTCGGCTACATTCTCATCCCGACCGAGTTCCATGATACGGCACAGTTCCACATCGTGGAACCCCGACACCCCAGGAGACGACCCGATGGCCCAGGACGAGTACGCGGAGATCGATCTCGCCGCGCTCTCCGATGACGAGCTCACGGAGCAGATGCACAACGATCTCTATGACGGCATGGCCGCCGAGATCGTCGAAGGCACCAACATCCTGCTGGGCCGCGGTTGGTCGCCCTCCCGGGTGCTCGACGATTCGCTCGTCGCCGGCATGAAGATCGTCGGCATCGACTTCCGCGACGGGATCCTGTTCGTGCCGGAGGTCCTGCTCGCGGCCAACGCCATGAAGGCCGGTATGGGCATCCTGCGCCCGCTCCTGGCCGAGACCGGCGCCGAGCCGGTCGGCAAGGTCGTCATCGGCACGGTCAAGGGCGACATCCACGACATCGGCAAGAACCTGGTCGGGATGATGCTCGAGGGCGCCGGCTTCGAGGTGATCGACCTCGGGATCAACACCGACGCCGAGAAGTTCATCGCCGCGCTCGAGCTGCACAAGCCGGACATCCTGGGCATGTCCGCGCTGCTCACCACGACGATGCCGTACATGAAGGTCGTCATCCAGACCCTGCGCGATCGCGGCATGCGCGACGACTACATCGTGCTCGTCGGCGGTGCGCCGCTCAACGAGGAATTCGGCGCCGCAGTCGGGGCCGACGCCTACTGCCGCGATGCCGGGGTGGCTGCCGAGACCGCTCGCCGGCTGATCGACGAGCGCCGCGCCAGTGCGGCCTGAGGCGACTCCCGTCCGTCTGATCATCGTCGGCTGCGGTGCGCTGTCTCGCGAGCTGCTCGCCCTGACCGCCGGCATCCCGGGCGTCCGCGTGGAAGGTGTCGACGCCCGGCTGCACATGCGGCCGGAGCGGATCACCGATGCGGTCGCCGCGAAGGTCGAGGTGGTCCGCAAGCGGTTCGGCGCCGACGTCCGGATCTTCGTCGGCTATGCCGATTGCGGCACGGTCGGTGCCCTCGACGCCTACCTGGAGCGCGAGGGGATCGAACGGATCGAAGGCGCGCACTGCTTCGAGTTCTACGCCGGTGCCGCCGCCTACGCGGCGCTCCAGGACGAAGAGCTCGGCACGTTCTACCTGACCGACTTCCTCGCCCGCCAGTTCGAGTCGATCATCGTGGCCGGGCTGGGCCTCGACCGCTATCCCGAGTTGCGGGACGCCTACTTCGGCAATTACCGCCGGCTCGTCTATCTCGCCCAGACCGATGACGACGACCTGACCGCGCGCGCCCGTGCTGCCGCGGACCGCCTCGGCCTCACCTTCGAGCTCCGTCGCACGGGCTACGGCGAACTCGCCCCGTCGATCCAGCACGCTGTCACCGCAGGAGCCGCCTGACATGCCCACCCTGTCGATCATCTGGTGGCGCGACATCCCGGCGCAGGTCGTCTCCCGCGACGGCCGTCGTTCGAGCAAGGTCGTCCTCCACCCACGCTTTCAGGTCGCCATCGACAAGGCCGCCAACCGGGCCGGGATGCGCGAGTACAACGCCTATATCGAGGAGTGGCACAAGACCCATCAGCCGTGCGACGAAGACATCGAGACGGCGGTGCGGGCCGAGGCGGAGCGTCTGGAGACCGAGTACACCAAGCACCACCTGGCCGAGCTGATCCAGTCCGGTGGTCTCGCCGACGGGCCGGCCCTCCCCCCGGCGACGACCTCGGAGATCTCCCCCGCATGACCGACACCGTCCTGAGCTCCGCCTCGCGGGAGGTCGTCATCGGGTTCGACCGCCCGTTCGTCATCATCGGCGAGCGGATCAACCCGACCGGTCGCAAGCTGCTGGCCGCGGAGATGAAGGCCGGGGATTTCAGCCGGGTCGAGCGCGACGTGCTGGCCCAGGTGGCGGCCGGCGCCCACATGCTCGACATCAACGCCGGGATCCCGCTCGCCGATGAGCCGGCGATCCTGGCCCGCACGATCCGGCTGGTGCAGAGCCTGACCGACCTTCCGCTCTCGATCGACTCGTCCATCGTCGAGGCGCTCGAGGCCGGGCTCGCCGTCTACCAGGGCAAGCCGCTGCTCAACTCGGTGACCGGGGAGGAGGAGCGCCTCGAGCGCGTCCTGCCGCTCGTCCGGAAGTACGGCGCAGCCGTCGTGGCGATCAGCAACGACGACAGCGGGATCAGCATGGACCCGGATGTCCGGTTCGCGGTGTCCAGGCGGATCGTGGAGCGCGCCGCCGACCATGGGATCCCGGCGTCGGACATCATCGTGGACCCGCTGGTCATGCCGATCGGGGCGCTGGGGCAGGCCGGCCAGCAGGTCTTCGCGCTCGTCCGCCGGCTCCGGGAGGAACTGAAGGTCAACACCATCTGCGGCGCCTCCAATGTCAGCTTCGGGCTGCCGAACCGCGAGGGGATCAACGCCGCGTTCCTGCCGATGGCCATCGCCGCCGGGATGACCGCGGCGATCACCAACCCGCTCATGCCGGAGGTCAAGGCCTGCGTCATGGCCGCCGACGTCCTGATGGGGCACGACGCCGACTGCGGTCGCTGGATCCTGGCCCACCGCGTCCCGACCCCCGAGGGGGAGATCAGTCGCCGCCGGGTCAACCGTCGCGCCGTCGCGGTCGGCTAGCGGGGCCTTCGCCGGTGGCCGCCGACGCGCTCGTCATCTTCACCCCGTCCGGCCGCCGCGGCCGGTTCACCACGGGCACCACGGTCCTCGATGCGGCGCGGTCCCTGGGCGTGGACATCGATTCGGTCTGCGGCGGACGCGGGATCTGTGGCCGCTGCCAGGTGACCCAGGGTCTGGGCGAGTTCCCCAAGCACGGCATCACCTCCGAGCCGGGGCACCTCTCGGCGTTCGCCGATCTCGAGGCGACCTATCGTGCCGAGAAGGGGCTCGCCTCGGATCGACGCCTGTCCTGCACGGCCACCCTCTGCGGCGACGTCCTGATCGACGTCCCGCCGGAGAGCCAGGTCCACCGCCAGGTGGTGCGCAAGGGCCTGGACGTGCGGACCTTCATCGTCGATCCGGTCGTCCGTCTCCACTACGTCGAGGTGACCCCGCCGGAACTGGCCTCGCCGACCGGCGACCTCGCCCGGCTCTTCGACGCGCTCGAGCGCGAGTGGGCATTGACCGGTCTGGAGGCCGATCTGCAGGTCATCCGCGCGCTCCAGCCGGCGCTCGAGGCCGGGAAGTACGGGGTGACCGTCGCGGTCCACGAGGGGCACCAGGTGATCGGCGTCTGGCCGGGCCTGCACGAGACGGCCTACGGCGTCGCCATCGACGTCGGCTCCACGACGATCGCCGGCCACCTGGCCAACCTGGCCGATGGCGCGGTCCTCGCCAGCAACGGCGTGATGAACCCGCAGATCCGCTTCGGCGAGGACCTGATGAGCCGGGTCTCGTACGCGATGATGCATCCCGAGGGGGCGGGCGAGATGACCGCGGCCGTGCGCAAGGCGCTCGACGGATTGATCGCATCGCTGGCCATGCGCGCCGGGATCAAGCGGGCCGAGATCCTGGAGCTGGCGATCGTCGGTAACCCGATCATGCACCACCTCCTGCTCGGGATCGACCCGACGCCGCTCGGCGGGGCGCCGTTCGCCCTGGCCACGGACCGGGCCGTCCGCACGACGGCCGCGGAACTGGGCCTGCGGGCTCACCCGGGCGCGCGGGTCTACGTCCTGCCGTGCATCGCCGGGCACGTTGGTGCGGACACCGCGGGCGTGATCCTGGCCGAGCAGCCGCACCAGGCGGAGCGGCTCACCCTGGTCGTGGACGTCGGAACGAATGCGGAGATCGTTCTGGGCGACCGGCGCCGGCTGCTGGCCGCCTCAAGCCCGACCGGGCCGGCCTTCGAGGGCGCCCAGATCAGCGGCGGTCAGCGGGCTGCGCCGGGCGCCATCGAGCGCGTCCGGATCGACCGCGAGACGCTCGAACCGCGCTTCCGGGTCATCGGGATCGACGCCTGGTCGGACGAGCCGGCCTTCGCCACGGCGGTCGCCGAGGGTGCCGGCGCATCGGGCCGCGGCGCGTCCGACCCGGGCGCATCGGGCATCACCGGGATCTGCGGCTCCGGGATCATCGAGGTGGTCGCCGAGCTCTTCCTCGCCGGCGTGGTCACGGCGGACGGCGTGATCGACGGCTCGCTCGCCGCGCGCACAGCGCGGATCGTGCCCGACGGCCGGACGTTCAGCTATGTCCTGCACGACCCGGCCGAGGGCGGCGGCCCGGCCGAGGGCGCCACCGACCGCCCCGTCGGCCCACGCATCGCGATCACCCAGAACGACGTGCGCGCCATCCAGCTCGCCAAGGCCGCGCTCTACGCCGGCGTCCGCCTGCTGATGGACCAGCTGGGCGTGGACGCGGTGGACGAGATCCGCCTGGCCGGCGCGTTCGGCAGTCAGATCGACCCGACCCAGGCGATGGTCCTTGGCCTGATCCCCGACTGCGACCTCGCCCGCGTCCGCTCGGCGGGCAACGCGGCCGGGACGGGGGCATTGATCGCCCTGCTGTCGGGCGCCGCGCGGACGGAGATCGAGGGCGTCGTCCGGCGGGTCGAGAAGATCGAGACCGCGGTCGAGCCGCGCTTCCAGGAGCACTTCGTGGAGGCGATGGCGTTCCCGCACAAGACCGCCGCGTTCCCGAACCTGGCTCGCGTCGTCGCGCTGCCCGAGCGCGGCGCCGGCAGCGGGACCGGGACCGATGCATCCGAAGCCCGCAACGAGCGGCGAAGGCGGCGGGCCGTGGCGGCCGGCAGCAAGGAGAGCGGCTGATGGACGAAATCCGCAGGCAGCGAACCGGGGGGCGGGCCGCCCGCCAGGCGCTCCGTCTCGCCTCTCACGCCGAGCGCGTCCCGTTCCTGACCCGCAAGCTCGCCCCGTTCGAGGTCCTCGGCGAGGAGGGCCTGGCGCTGATCGAGCAGAACGCCGACACGATCCTCCAGGAGGTCGGGCTGGAGTTCCGCGGCGATCCCGACGCGCTCCGCCTCTTCCGCGAGGCGGGCGCGGACGTCGATGGCGTACGCGTCCGCTTCCCGCGCGGGATGTGCCGCGCGATCGTCCAGGCCAGCGCGCCGCGCCAGTTCACCCAGTTCGCGCGCAATGAGGCCCGCAACGTCGAGATCGGCGGGATGCATACCGTCTTCGCCCCCAACTACGGCTCGCCCTTCGTGCGCGACCTGGACCGCGGACGGCGCTATGGCACGATCGAGGACTTCCGCAACTTCGTGAAGCTCGCCTATGTCTCCCCCTACCTCCACCACTCGGGCGGGACCGTCTGCGAACCGGTGGACGTGCCGGTCAACAAGCGACACCTGGACATGGTCTATTCCCACATCCGCTACAGCGACAAGCCGTTCATGGGCTCGGTCACGGCGCCGGAACGGGCGCGCGACACGGTCGAGATGGCGCGGATCACGTTCGGGGCGGACTACCTCGAAACCCATCCGGTCGTCCTCAGCCTGATCAACGCCAGCTCGCCGCTCGTCTGGGATTCGTCGATGCTGGGCGCCGCGCGCGCCTACGCCGAGGCCAACCAGGCGACCCTGCTCACGCCGTTCATCCTGGCCGGTGCGATGGCCCCGGTGACCGCGGCAGGTGTCTGCGCCCAGACCCTCGCCGAGGCGCTCGGCGGGATGACCTTCGTCCAGCTCGTGCGGCCGGGCGCGCCGGTCGTGCTCGGGTCGTTCGCCAGTTCGATGTCGATGCAATCGGGCGCGCCGACGTTCGGGACGCCGGAGCCGGCGCTGGTGCTCTACGTCATGGCCGCGCTGGCCAGGCGCCTCGGCGTCCCGTTCCGCTCCGGCGGCTCGCTGTGCGGATCGAAGATCGCCGACGCCCAGGCCGCCTACGAGTCCGCCGCCACGCTCCAGCCGACCGTCCTCGGCGGCGTCAACTTCGTGCTCCATGCGGCCGGCTGGCTGGAGGGCGGGCTCACCGTCGGCTACGAGAAGTTCATCCTGGACGCCGACCAGTGCGGGATGATGGCGGTCTTCGTCAACGGCGTGGACATGTCGGAGAACGGCCAGGCCCTGGACGCGATCCGGGACAACGAGCCGGGGACCCACTTCCTGGGCAGCGCCCACACCCTCGCGAACTTCGAGTCGGCCTTCTACCGCTCGGACGTCACCGACAACAACAGCTTCGAGCAGTGGCAGGAAGACGGCTCGCTCGACGCCGCCCAGCGCGCCAACGTCATCTGGAAGCGGATGCTCGCCGAGTACGAGGCGCCGCCGCTCGATCCGGCGATCGACGAGGCGCTGCTCGACTTCATGGCCCGGCGCAAGGCTTCGATGCCGGATTCCGAGGTCTAGCCGCGATGCTCTTCCGGCGTCGTAGGTCGCTCTCGGAGTCGCAGGCGGCGGGGTTGGCGAACCTCCTGCGGGAACCAACCTTCGAACTGGTCCCGCTCAGGAACGCGCTCGACCAGGCGGCCTTCCTGCCGGCCGGTGCGACCGTCTCGGTAACGGCGTCGCCGGCCAAGGGGATCGAGGCGACGATCGCGCTGTGCCAGCAGCTCCAGGCGGGCGGCTTCCGGGCCGTGCCGCATGTCTCGGCGCGGATGATCCGCGATCGGGCGCACCTGGCGGACCTGATCGCCTGGCTCGAGGGCGCCGGGGTGGATCGGGCGTTCGTCGTTGGCGGCGATGCCAAGGAGCCGGGCGCCTACCCGGACGGCCTGGCCCTGCTGCGCGAGATGGCCGAGATCGGGCACCCGCTCAGTGAGATCGGGATCCCCGGATATCCGCAGGGTCACGCGTTCATCGCCGACGGCCCGCTGCTCGACGCGCTTCGGGCCAAGGCCGAGTTCGCCAGCTACATGACGACCCAGCTCTGCTTCGACCCCGGCGCGATCGCGACCTGGATCGCCGCGCGACGGGCGGAAGGCATCACCCTGCCCGTCCACGTCGGCGTGCCCGGCGTCGCCGAACCGCACAAGCTGCTCGCGATCAGCGCCCGGATCGGCGTGGCCGACACCCACCGGTTCCTGGTCAAGAACGTTCGGTTCGTGACCCGGCTCGTGCGCTCCGGCGGCTTCTACCGGCCGGACGGCCTCCTCGAGGGATTGGCGCCGCACGTCACCGACCCCGGCATCGGGATCGTCGGCCTGCACCTGTACACGTTCAACGCGGTCGAGGCGATCGAGGCCTGGCGCCAGACGATGTTGACGACCCTGGCCGGCCACCGCGCCGATCGCGCCGATCGCGCCGATCGCGTTGGTCGCGCTGGATGAACCGCGCGGAACGGCTCCAGCGGTTCGCGTCATTTCCGGAACGGCTCGGGGAGGCGGCGCTGGCGGCGGCGAGCAGGCCGACGCCGCCCGGTGAATGGGGGCCGTCGGAGGTCGTCCGCCACCTCATCGCCGTCGAGCGCGAGGTCTGGTGGACGCGCTTCGCTTCGATCCAGGAAGCGGACGAGCCACACTGGTCGTGGACCGAGCCCGGCCCGGCGGTCGGGTTCGAGGGCGCCGGCCTGGCCGAGGTCCTCGAGGCGTTCACCGCGGCGCGCACCGCTACGGTCCGGGTCGTCCGCGCGCTCGACGAGGACGTCTGGGACCGCCACGGCACCCACGCGACGTTCGGCCGCCTCGACGTCGAGGGACTCCTGAGGATCGCCGCCGACCACGACGAGGAGCACCTCGGCGGTCTTGCCGCCAGCTGACGCGAGGCGCCCGCCGGTGGCGCCGATGCAAGGGCAGGTTGCGTCAAATGCAACCACGGTCGCCGGCCCCCGAGCAGAAGGCCGGTCGGGGCACCGCTGTTGCATTGTGCGCAAGGTTCCGACATGAAACCCGGCGACGACAGGGCACCGGGCGCAAGACGTGCAGCCAACGCAAGGATCGATCCATTGAGGTTGAGTCCGGCGACGGAACATGCATCTGACGCAACGAGATGTCGAGACCTTGCATGACGCGCAACGATCGGGACAGAAGGGCCGGAGCACTTCGCGCAGTTCGGGCGCGGCTAGCTCCCCCGGCGCCGTCAGCGACGTCGCCGGCCGGCCAACGCACGGAACCAGGCCAGGATCCCGAGCGAGAGCCCGTACGGCAGCAGCCAGCCGCGGCCGCCGGGGTCGAATGGCCCCGCCTCGAGCGGGCGCTCCCCTTCGGCCGGCGTGATCCGGATGACCGGCAGCGCGCGGTGACCGGCGAGGAGCGTCGAGTCGTCGAGTCCGCGGAGATCGCCGACGACCGCCCGGCCGACCAGCCCGAAGCTCGCGATCAGGGCCCGGTACGCCGCGAGCCACTCCGCGGGATCGGTCACCGGCTCGGCCCGGGCGCGGAACCGCCGGGTGGGGAGGACCACCTCCACCACGGGATCCGCGGCGAGGTTGCGGAACCAGGGCGTCGGCTCGCCGTAGCCCGCGACGCAGTAGACGCACCCGTCCCGGATGACGTACCCGAGCGGCGCCTCGCGGAGCAGCCCCGTGCGTCGGCCACGCGTCTGCAGGAGCATCAGGTGGCCGGTGACGGGGTTCCCGACAAGCCACCCGAAGCCGCCCCGGAGCAATGGCGCCATGAGCCCGCCGTTCAGCACGAGGAAGCCGCGCTGGAGCGGCCGCAACAGTCGCGTCACCAGCGGCCCGTACGGAAGCGGGAGGCTGGCGGACGGTTCGTCGGTGCTCATGGGGAGATGGTGATCAAGCCGTCGGCACCCGGACAGGGCCGGACGTCACGAGCCGACCTGCCGACCTGTCGACCTGCCGCCCACGACCATCCTCGGGCTCCGGTAGGCTCTGCCGAGCGCGTCCGAACCGCCGGAGAGCTGGCGCGGCGCGCCGAACCGGCCCGGATCTGAAAGGGGTTCCATGACCACGGACAACGAACGAGCCGCGCTGCTCGACCGCTATCGCTCGGCGCTCACCGATCTCGACGACGCTCTCGCCGGGGCTACGGACGTGGACCTCGACCGCCCGCAGGCGTCCGGTGGATGGACGGCGCGACAGGTCGTCCATCACCTCGCCGACAGCGAATCGATGGCCTCCATCCGGCTGCGCCGCCTCATCGCCGAGGACGACCCCGTCATCGCTGGCTATGACGAGCCCGAGTGGGCGCGCCGGCTCCACTACGGTCGGCCGATCGCGGCGTCACTCGCGCTGACGGCCGCCGTTCGGACGGCCAGCCTCCAGCTCCTCGAGTCGCTCACCCCGGCCGAGTGGGCGCGGACGGGCACGCACACCGAGTCGGGGACCTATTCGGTGGACCGCTGGCTCGGGATCTACGCCGAGCACACCCACGACCACGCCGACCAGATCCGCAAGGCGCGTCGCGGCGAGGCCTGACCAGACCGGTCGAGGATGCACCCCGACCGGGGATCCCGCTTCGTTGACGGAGTCCCGGGGCCCGCCGTACAATCCCGATGAAATCACTCGGATATCGAGGACACGACCCTGACCACCCCCACACCAACCGTGCACCGCCCCTCGTTCCACGGCACGGGCGCCGTCGCCTTCAGCACCAAGGGCGAGTACGGCGTCCGCCTGATGGTCCAGCTCGGGCGCCACTTCGGCACCGGCCCGGCCTCGCTCGCGGAGATCGCCGCGGAGGAGGACCTCCCGCGCGCCTACCTGGAGCAGCTCGTGGTCAGCCTGCGCGAGGCCGGCCTGGTCGCCTCCACCCGCGGCGCCCACGGCGGCTACGAACTGGCCCGCCCACCCGGGGAGATCGGGATGGGCGAGGTCCTCCGGGCGCTGGAGGGCCCGATCGCCCCGATGGTCTGCGCGAGCGACGACCCCGAGCACGCCACCCTCTGCGATCGATCGGCCCGCTGCACCGTCAACCTCCTCTGGGTCCGGGTTCGAGATGCCGTCGTCGGCGCCCTCGATTCGATGACCCTGGCGGACCTCGTGCCGCCGCGCACCGACCCGGCCGGTCCCGTCCAGCCTCGACCCCTTCAAGGAGCCCTGACCCCCTCGTGAGCGACAAGTCCGCCGCCTCCGACCAGCTCGTCATCCGCGGCCTGCGCGTCGCGCCGATCGCCCATCCCGAGAAGGAGATCCTCCAGGGGATCGACCTGATCGTCGGCAAGGGCGAGGTCCACGCGATCATGGGTCCCAACGGCTCGGGCAAGACGACCCTCGCCTACGCGCTGATGGGCCACCCGGCCTATCTGGTCAAGGGCGGCCAGGTGACCTGGCAGGGTCGCGACCTGCTCAAGCTGTCGCCCGACAAGCGCGCTCGCCTGGGCCTCTTCCTTGCCTTCCAGTACCCGACCGCGATCCCGGGGCTGAGCGTCGCGAGCTTCATCCGCTCGGCGCTCAACGCCAGGCTCCAGGGGATCGACAAGAACCCCGACGTCGACCCCACGGACCCGATGCGCGGCGGCATCTCCATGCGCGACTTCCGCAACAAGATGCGCGAGAAGATGGCACTCCTTCGGATGGACGAGGGCTTCGCTTCGCGCTACGTCAACGAGGGGTTTTCAGGCGGTGAGAAGAAGCGCCTGGAGATGCTCCAGATGGCCGTCCTCGAGCCGGAGATGGCGATCCTCGACGAAACCGACTCGGGGCTCGACATCGACGCGCTGCGGATCGTCGCCGAGGGCGTCAATGCGATGCTCAACCCGAACCTCGGCGTGCTCCTGATCACCCATTACCAGCGCCTGCTCAACTACATCACCCCGGACGTCGTCCACGTCCTGGCCGAGGGCCGGATCGTCAAGTCCGGCGGCAAGGACCTCGCGCTGCGCCTCGAGGACGAGGGCTACGGCCCGATCCTGCGCGAGGCCGGTCTCTCGCCCGATCTGCCCGACGAGGCGCTGCTCGTGCCCCAGGCGCCCGCCGGCGCCGAACTCGAACCCGTGGAGGCCGCCCGCTAGCCGGGCCATCGATCCGATGACGCTGACCTCCGAGCAGAACGCCACCGCCACGACGCCGAACGCCGCCGCCACGACGACGGCGCCAAAGCCCCTCGACGCCAACGCCATCCGCGCCGACTTCCCGATCCTCGACCAGGAGATCAACGGGCACCGGCTGGTCTATCTCGACTCCGCCTCGACGAGCCAGAAGCCGCGCGTCGTGATCGACGCGGTCGACACCTACTACCGCGAGTACAACGCCAACGTCCATCGCGGGATCTACACGATCGGGGAGAAGGCGACCGCGGCCTACGAGGCGGCCCGCGTGCGGGTCGCCCGGTTCATCAACGCCCCGGACAGCCACGAGGTGATCTTCACCCGCAACGCGACCGAGGCGATCAACCTGGTCGCCTACTCGTGGGGTCGCCGGAACATCGGCCGCGGCGACCAGATCGTCCTGACCGAGATGGAGCACCACGCCAACCTCGTCCCGTGGCAGCTCCTGGTCCAGGAGAAGGACGGCGACCTCGAGTTCATCCCGATCACCGACGACGGGGTCCTGCGCCTCGACGTCTTCGAGATCCTGCTGCGGCTGAAGCCGAAGCTGGTCGCCTTCACCCACGTCTCGAACACGCTGGGCACGATCAACCCGGTCCGCGAGATGACCGAGCTGGCCCACGCGGCCGGCGCGCTGGTGCTGATCGACGGCGCCCAGGCGGTGCCCCACGTGCCGGTCGACGTCCAGGCGCTCGGCTGCGACTTCTACGCGTTCAGCGGCCACAAGATGCTGGCGCCGATGGGTTCGGGGGCGCTCTGGGCCCGGCGCGAGCTGCTCGAGGCGATGCCGCCGTTCCTGTCCGGCGGCGAGATGATCCGCGAGGTCCACCTGCGCCGTTCCGAGTTCAACGAGATCCCCTGGAAGTTCGAGGCAGGGACGCCGGCCGTCGCCGATGCGATCGGCCTCGGAGTCGCCGCCGAGTACCTCATGGACCTCGGCATGGACGCCGTCCGCGAGCATGAGCGGGACCTCGTCACGTACGCCCTCGAGCTGCTCCCACGCGACGTCCCCGGGATCGAGCTCTACGGCCCGCTGGACCCCGACCTGCGCGGCGGCGTCATCCCGTTCAACCTGCCGGGCATCCACCCGCACGACGTCGCCCAGGTCCTGGACCGCTTCGGCATCGCGATCCGCGCCGGCCACCACTGCACGATGCCGCTCCACGAGCGCCTGGACCTCGCCGCTACCGCGCGGGCGTCATTCAACGTCTACTCGACCCGCGACGAGATCGACGCCCTCGCCGCCGGCCTGCTCGAGGTCCAGCGGGTCTTCATCGGCTGAAGGTCGGGCCGAGCGCGCGAGGATCTTCCAGCTCGGGCACGATCGTCGGGCCGGCGTCAGACGGCCATGCCCTGGTCGGCGAGGGCTGCCTCGACGGCTGCTCGAAGCTCCTCCGGGGTCGGCTCGCCGACCAGTGGGGTGACGCGGTGCGGGCCGTCCGTCTCGACCCAGTCGAGGCTCCTGTCGACCGAGGTGAGAACGACCGGGAGATCGACATACGTCTCGCGGAGGTCGGCGATCAGTTGCCTGCCGCCATCGCTGCTGCCGGCGATCCACGCGTCGTAGATGAGCACATCGGCGCGATCCACAAGCGGACAGGGGAGGCTATCGAGGACGGGGCACGGTTCCTGCTGAGGTCCTCCGCACAACTCGACCTCATAGCCGACGCTCCGAAGCATCTCGGCCTGCCTCTCGGCCAGCTGCGGATCTGCGTTGACGACGACTGCTCTCGTCATGCGGGGAGTGTCACGGCTCCATCGACGAGGAGCCAGCGTCAATCGGTCACCATCTCATGGGCCATCTGGCCCCTCACCCCGGGCAGGCGGGCGCGGACCATATCCGACCGCGGTGGTCGGGATTGGCGTCTCGCGCTACACTCGCACGAGCATGGACGACCTCTACCGCGACTACATCCTGGAACACTACCGGCGGCCCCATAACTTTGGGGTCATCGAGGACGCCGACGCCTCGTACGAGGGCGCGAACCCGCTGTGCGGCGACCGGATCACGCTGATGCTCGGCATCACGGACGGGATCGTGGATCGGGTCGGCTTCACCGGGCGCGGCTGCGCCATCAGCCAGGCCAGCGCCTCGCTCCTGACCGACGAGATCAAGGGCAAGCCACTCGCCGAAGTCAGCGCCTTCCGGGCCGACGACCTGCTCGAGCTGCTCGGCATCGAGATCAGCCCGGCCCGCCTCAAGTGCGCGATGCTCAGCCACGACAGCCTCCAGCACGTCCTGGCCGACCTCGGTGCCGCCGATCCCACGAACACGACGCCCAGCCCGGCCGAGGCCGGCGCATGACCGGACACACGACCGGACAGATGAGCCGGATCGAGCGCCGCTGCAGGTGTCGTCGGCCGGCCTGAGCCGGCTCGTCGCCGATGCCGCGGATCCGTCCGCGGCATCCACCCTCACCGCCCTGGCGCCAGACCGTCGCCAGCCCGTCGATCATCGGAGCCCCACAACCAATGCCAAAGTCATACGCCGACCTCCTTCGCGAGGTCCGTGCCCAGATCCAGGAGGTCTCGCCCGGCGAGACCGATCTCATCCGCGAGGCCTCGCCCGACCTCGTCCTCATCGACTGCCGCGAGACCGATGAGTGGGAGCAGGGGTTCATTCCCGGCGCGATCCACCTGCCGCGCGGCTACATCGAGCTCAACGTCGAGGCGATGGTCCCCGAGCGCGACCGCAAGGTCGTCGTCTACTGCGCCCAGGGGATCCGCTCGATGCTGGCCGCCAAGACGCTGGGCGAGATGGGCTACACCGACGTCTCCTCGATGTCCGGCGGTTTCGGACAGTGGAAGTCGATGGGCCTGCCGTGGCTCATGCCGGCCTATCTCTCGCACGAGCAGAAGTTGCGCTATTCGCGCCATCTCCTCATCCCCGGGGTGGGGGCCGAGGGCCAGGCGAAGCTCCTCGCCTCGAAGGTCCTGTTCATCGGCGCCGGCGGCCTCGGGTCGCCGGCCATGCTCTACCTGGCGGCCGCGGGCGTCGGCACGATCGGGATCGTCGACTTCGACGTCGTCGACCTCAGCAACCTCCAGCGCCAGATCATCCACACGACCGACCGGGTGGGCGAGAAGAAGGTCGACTCGGCGCGCCTGACGATCAACGCCCTCAACCCCGACATCACCGTCGTCGGTCACCCGGAGATGCTGACGGCCGAGAACGTCGAGCGGCTGATCGGCGGCTACGACGTGATCGTCGACGGGACCGATACGTTCGAGACGCGCTACGTCCTCAACGACGCCGCGGTCATCGCCAACATCCCCGTCGTCCACGCCAGCGTCTTCCGCTTCGAGGGCCAGCTGACGGTCTTCCAGCCCTACCAGGGCCCGTGCTACCGCTGCCTCTATCCCACCCCGCCGCCGCCGGAGCTCGCGCCCGGCTGCTCGGTCGCCGGCGTGCTCGGCGTGGTGCCGGGGATCCTGGGCCTGCTCCAGGCCAACGAGGCGCTCAAGATCCTGCTCGGGATCGGCCAGACGCTGGCCGGGCGACTGGTGCTGTTCGACGCTCTCGAGACCGAGTTCACCGAGCTCAAGCTCCGGCGCGACCCGAACTGCCCGGTCTGCTCGGACGCGGCGGTCGAGGCCCGGAAGGCCGGCATGCCGCTAGCGGTCGCCAACGTGGGTGCCGATGCGCCCTTCCTGATGACCACGACCGGCCTGACCGGCAAGGTCTCGCCCGAGGCCCGGGCATGAGCACCGTCTTCATCCCGGCCGTCCTGCGAGCCAGCGTGGGCGGGGTCAAGTCGCTCGAGCTCGAGGGCGACTCGATCCGGGGCGTCGTCGATGCGCTCGTGGCGAAGCATCCGTCCCTCGGTTCGCAGCTGCTGACCGAGGAAGGCGATCTCAACCGGTTCATCAACGTCTACGTCAACGGCCAGGACGTGCGCTACCTGGCCGGGCTGGATACTCCGGTCGTCCCCGCCGACGAGGTTCGCCTGCTCCCGGCGATGGCCGGGGGCTGAGGCGATGGCCATGCCGGCCCTGCGCGCCATCGAGCCTGACGAGCACGACCACGACCACGACCGCACGGCCGACCCGGTCGTCGGGCACCCCCACATCCACGATCACGACGAGCAGCCCCGCCACGGCGGGCGGTTCGACAGCATCCTCGACGCCATCGGCTACACGCCGCTGGTCGAAGTCCCGCGCATGTCGCCGAACCCGGCGGTCCGCATCTTCGCCAAGCTGGAGATGCTCAACCCGACCGGCTCGGTCAAGGACCGCGTCGCGAAGTACCTGATCGAGGATCTCGAGGCGCGCGGCCTCCTCCACGAGGATTCGATCATCCTCGAGCCGACCTCGGGCAACACCGGGATCGCTCTGGCGATGATCGGCCGGCGCAAGGGTTACCGCGTGGCCCTGGTCATGCCGGACAACGTGACCAACGAGCGACGCCAGATGGCCGCCCTCTTCGGAGCGGAGGTGATCGACTCCCCGGGGGCGCTCGGAAGCAACGGGGCGATCGCGCTGGCCAAGCACCTCGTCGGCAAGGACGAGCGCTTCGTCATGCCCTACCAGTACGGGAATGCCGCGAATCCGCTGGCCCACTACGAGACGACCGGCCCGGAGATCCTGGCCGACTGCCCGGAGATCGACGTCTTCGTCGCCGGGCTCGGCACCAGTGGGACGCTGATGGGCGTGTCGCGCTACCTGCGCGAGCACAAGCCGGGCGTCCGGATCGTGGCCGCCGAACCGATGCCCGGCGAGCTGGTCCAGGGTCTCCGCTCGCTCGACGAAGGGTTCATCCCGGAGATCCTCGATCCGTCGCTCATCGACGCCAAGTTCCTCGTCTCCAACCGCGATGCCGTGGCGGCCCTGCGCGACCTGGTCTTCCGGGAGGGCATCTTCGGCGGGCCGTCGTGCGGGGCTGTGCTGGTGGCCGCGGCCCGGGTCGCCCAGCAGATGGAGCGGGGCACGATCGTCGCGCTGCTGCCCGATGGCGGCTGGAAGTACCTCTCGGCCGGCACCTTCTCGATGGACCTCGATGAGATGGGCGAGGCCCTCGAGGGCGGCGTCAACTGGTGGTGATCGGCCGTTGACACGAATATGACCTGTGACTATAGTCAGTGGTCAGATGAAGCCGACGATGGGTGAACGGACGATCATGGCCAGCCGGTTCAAGGCCGAGTGTCTGGCCATCCTGGATCAGGTAGATGAGATGAAGGTCTCGTTCACGATCACCAAGCACGGGCGCCCAGTCGCCAGGATCGTTCCGGCGGATACGGACGAGTACGGCGGAGACCTGATGGGCAGTGTCACCCTGGTCGCTGAAGACGACGAGGCATACTTCTCCACCGGCGAGGTCTGGGACCCCGAACGGGGGATCCTCTGAACGTCCTGGTCGACACGCACACCCTGGTCTGGTGGTTCGGGCGTCGTTCGTGGCTGTCATCGAGGGCCGTGACCGCCATCGAGGAGGCCGAACGGGTCCTGATCAGTCCCATCTCGTGGTGGGAGATCGGGCTCCTGACGCGCGACGGGCGGATCACGCTGGATCGGCCACTTGGCCTGTGGATCGCGTTGGTCATGGAGGACCGTCGTTCCACGACGGCGCCGTTGACGCCGGAGGCGGCGGCGTGGGCGGGTTCGATGGACGTCGGTTCGTTCCCCGGTGACCCCGCCGATCGACTCCTCTATGCGACCGCACGCGACCTCCGCGTGCCCCTGGTCTCCAAGGATGGTCGGCTGCTTCGGCACGCCCAGAGTGCCGGAGATGTCGATGTCATCTGGTGAGCACCCGGGTCCAGGCTCCGTGGTTCTGCCGCCCGAGATCCGTGAGCAGATCGTCGCACGCGCCCGGGCCGAGTACCCGAACGAGATGTGCGGCCTGATCGTCGGCGACGCACCGGCGGCTGCGGGAGGTCGCGCGCTGCGCTTCGAGCCCACCCGGAACAAGGCGGCCTCGCCCTACCGCTACGAGATCCACCCTGACGACCTGCTCCGCCTGACGATTGCCACCGATGACGCGGACGAGGTCTTCTGGGCGATCGTCCACTCGCATACCCACACTCCGGCCGTGCCTTCACCGACCGATGTCGGCCTGGCGTTCTACCCGGATGCCCTCTACCTCCTGGTCTCGCTCCGGGAGGCCGAACGCGATCCCGTGACCGGGGCGCCGAGCGTCCGCGCCTGGCGGATCGTGGCCGGAGCCGTCGACGAGGTGACGCTCCGGTGAGCTCGGGCGGGCCGCGCAGCCGCCAGTCGCAGGTCAGGCCGTCGCGCGGGGCCGTCAGCGGCGCGCCCTGAGGAGCGCCTCCACCAGGGATTCTTCCGTCGGCGTGGGGCCCAGCCCGCGTCGGGCGCCGACCCGGGCCGCGAGCGGCGGTTCGAGGTAGGTCGACGCGAGGGTCGGCCAGGCGCGCTCAGCGAAGACGTCGGCCGGGGAGCTGTCCAGCAGGATCCGGCCCGCGCCCATCACCACGACCCGCTCGAACGTCTCGGCCACGAAACGCATGTCGTGGCTGATCGCGATGACCGTCCGGCCGGCCGCTCTGAGGTTGGCCACGATTCGCTGGATGCGAGCGATTCCCGCGGCGTCCTGTCCGGTGGTCGGCTCATCAAGGACGATGACTGGCGTCCCCATCGCGAGCACCGAGGCGAGCGCCAGCAACTTGCGGCGCGAATAGCCCAGGTCATACGGGTTCGCGCTGGCGGCGTCGCCTAAACCGACCGCGGCCAGTGCGCCGTCCACCGCGGCTTCCAGCTCGCCTCCGCGGAGGCCGAGGTTGTGCGGGCCGAACGAGACCTCGGCCCGCACTCGGCCGGCAAAGATCTGTCGGTCGGGGTCCTGGAAGACGAGGCCGACGCGCGCGGCCAGATGCGCGACGCGGCGGCCGACCGTCGGCTCTCCATCGAGCAGGACCGCTCCCTCAGTCGGTCGGAGCAGCCCGTTCAGGTGCTTGACCAGCGTCGATTTTCCAGATCCGTTCTGACCCACGATGGCAACGCCTTCGCCAGGACCGATCGATAGATTCACCCCCTCGATGGCCCGCGTGCCATCTGGGTAGACGTAGACGAGTTCGCGCAACTCGATCATTCGCGTGGACCGCCGGCTACGGGCCGCTCGAGTTCACCCGGGACGCGAAGCCCGCGCGCCCGGATCGCGCTCGCCAGCCGGACTCGCGCCGGTGGCTCGACCCCGATCTCGGTCAATCCGTCGGACTCGAGGGTCATGGCCGCCGGCCCGTCGAGCACGACCCGCCCGCCATCGAGCGCGATGATCCGCGTGCACAGCCCGTCGAGCAGGTCTGTCTTGTGTTCGGCGATCAGGAGCGCGGTGCCACTGGCAGCAAGTGATCGAAGCGCCTCTCCAACAAGCCGGGTGCCTTCGGGGTCGAGCTGGGCGGTGGGCTCATCGAGGATGAACAGGTGAGGCCCCATTGCCAGGATCGACGCGATCGCGACCAGCTGTGCCTGGCCGCCGGACAGCCGCATCGGATCTCGATCGGCCAGGTGTTCGATCCTGAGTGTTGCCAGTGCCGACCGAGTTCGCGAGACCGTCTCAGCGACCGGCCGTCCCAGGTTGACCGACCCCAGGGCGACCTCCTCGAACACGGTGCCGGTGACTCCCGATCGCTGTGTCGCCGGGTCCTGGAACACGAGGCCGACCGACGCGACCAGGTCGTGAACCGGCCGTCCAGAGATCGGCTGGCCGTCCATGAGCACCGAACCCGTCAGCGTCCCCCCGATTGACGCAGGGGCAAGTCCCGAGGCCACCAGGCACAGCGTCGACTTGCCCGCCTCGTTCGGCCCGACCAGCCCCACGATCTCGCGACTGTCGATCGCGATGTCGAGGTCATGCAAGACCGACCGGGCGTAGCCCGGGTAGCGGTAGGCGACTCCTCGGAGCTCCAGCAAAGGTCGGGGCCTACAACGGTTCCGGCAGCGAGCCGGTGACCCGGCCCACGCTCGCCGCGACGAGGCCAAGGAGGAGGAGCCAGCGGATGAGGCGCTGCCGATTCGAGTCCGGCAGTGACCAGAGCAGGTCCCGACGCCCGGGCCGGCCGAAGGCCCGGACTTCGAGTGCCAGGCTCCGCTCCTCGACCTCGGTCAGCGACGAGAGGATGACTGGGCCGACCAACGGCATGATCCCGCGGATGCGCGCCACGAGGCTTCCCTCGGTGTCGAGGCCGCGGGCTCGCTGAGCGGCCTGAATCGCCGTCGCCCGGTCGATCATCGCCGGGATCGTCTCGAGTGTCGCAGCGGCGGCGAAGGCTACCCGCGGTGGGACACCGCGATGCTCCAGGTCGACCACCAGGGCGCGCGGATCGGTCGTGAGCCCGAAGAGGCCGAGGGCCATGGAGACGACGGCGAGCCGAACCATGATCTGGCCAGCAAAGTCGACGCCCTCGAGGGTGGCATCGAACGGACCGATCACGAACAGGACGGTTTCGCCGGCCCGGGTGAAGACCGACACGAGGGCCACCGACAGGGCGATCGGAAGGCTGAGCAGCAACGCGAACCGCGCCAGCCTGGGTAGGACTCCGGCTACGACCGCGGCCGGTATCACGCCGACCATCAGGATGGCGAGCGGCCCCACGTAGCCGCCAAGGATGAACGCTGCGAGCGTGGCCACAGTCGCCGCCGTGGCCTTGGTCAACGGATTCAGGCGATGGTAGGCGCTGGGCGTCGGCGGAGCGAGGGAAGCGAGATAGGCCGCGTCAGACGGGGACAGGATCGCGCCACCCGCCCGAGCCGGCGGCGCGGTCGCGTTATCGATTTTGGTCAGCCCTCCTCGACGCCGACGGCTCGCTCGCCCTGTGGGAACCGGGCGGTGAAGCGACGCGACAGGGTGTGGAGCAATGCGAAGACCACGATGTAGGTCAGGGTCTTGTCGATCGGATCCTGGATCAGACCCTGTTGCAGAACGGCATTCGACAAGGTCGAGCCGGCCTGTTGGAAGGCGGCCACCAGGAGATCCGAGCCGCTTCCGGTGACACCGCCGAAGAAGATCTCCGTGATCGGCGCGGAGATCAGCGCGGAGATCACGCCGCAGATCGCTCCGCCGACGACGACATATGCCACCCCAAGATTGCGCTTGACGAACACCTGGACAACAAGCGCGACAAGGGCGAGGACAAGGACGACGGCGATGGCGATCGCCACGACCTGGAAGACCGGATCGACCGAGGCCAGATCAGCGAAGAAGGTGACGCCCTCGGTGTAGGCCGGCAGGATCCCCCAGATGGCGAGGGCGCCGAGGACAACGACCGCGATGATCGTGCCCACGACCAATTGCGGGGTCGGGGTGTTCGGCCGGTTCCGAAAGAAACCGTAGTAGCCGAAGATGCCGGCCAGGAGACCGATCTCGGCGGCGACGATGGCGTATGGCCAGGCGAACGGACTCCCGAACGGAGTGCCGGCAAGGACGAACGTCCAGATCAGGTTGGCGAGGAGGCCCGTCACCGCGCCGGCGATCGGTCCGGCCAGTACGCCGACGAGGATGGTGCCGATCGAGTCGAGGTAGAGCGGAATCTTGAGCGCCGTTCCGACGGTTTGACCGAGCACGATATTGATCGCGATCGCTATCGGGATCAGAACGATCGTCCGCGTGGTGAACTGTCTGGCGATCGAGTCGATCCGCCGCGTCTGGGCGTACTCCACAGCGGCGTATACGACGAACCCCACGAGCAGCGCGAGCGCCACGATGAGCATGAACAGATTGGCACCGGCGACGAGGCCGGTATCGGGGTCCGGCGTCGCATCGAGGGTTCCCGATGTGGACAGACCGATGACGATCGCAGCGAGCGTCGCCCCAACGCCCGCCAGGATACGAACCCAGCTTCCTGACATACCGCCCTCCTCCAGTTGCATCGGCCGGAAATCGATGCCGGTCGCTCCCCCTCCGGCGCTAGCGTGACATGTCCGGGTGGTCCGCCGCCAGTCCGCCGATGCGCTCCACCAGCCGATCCAGGAAGGTGGCCACATCCACGCTGACCGCGACATCGAGATTGGGCGCCTTGCCGGTCAGCCTCCGCCGGTCCGCGACGGTCATCCCGCTGGTGATCTCGCCCCGAGTCTCGACGTCCACGTAAAGGGCCTCGGTCGTGACCAGGCCTCGATCGAGCGTGGCGGCAAGGGCCAGTGGGTCGTGGATGAACGCCCCGTAGAAGCCGTCGTAGCGGGCGTGGAACTCCATGTAGAAGCGCAGGGCGTCGGCGACGTAGCGGACGATCGGGTTGCCGGCCACCGAGCGGGTCGCCAGCATCGGGTCCTCGCCCCGGGCGAGGGCGATCGAATCGTCGGGCTTGCTGCCGGCCCGCCGCGCCAGGCGAACGACGTCGTCGGGAAGGAGGCGGGCCTGTTCGGTGACGTCGAGCCCGAGCGCGAGTGGCCGCGGGATGGTGGGGTCCGCCGCGAGCGCGTCCGCCCAGGCTCGAAAGACGATCTTCGCCGCTTCGGGATCGCAGTGGATGTTCCATTCGGTCGTTGGCGTCGTGTTGCCCGGGACGCCGAACGCGCCGCCCATCAGGGTGTAGCCCTTGAGCAGGCGCGGAAGCGCAGGTTCACGCATGACCGCGAGGGCCAGGTTGGTCAGCGGGCCGAGCGTCACCAGGGTGATCTCGCCGGGCCGGCGCCGGGCCTCGGCGACGATCAGGTCCACCGCGTGGCGCTGGGAGAGCGGGCGGCTCGGCGGCGGGAGCTCGGCATGGCCCAGGCCATGCGGACCATGGGTTTCCGGCGCCGTCTCGAGCGCCCGGATCAGCGGGATCTCCCGACCGAGCGCGACCTCCACGTCCTTCCGTCCGGCCAGCTCCAGGACCGCCCGGGTATTGACGGCCACCTGGCGGGCGTCGACGTTGCCCGAGACGCAGGTCACCGCGACCAGCTCAGCCTCCGGCGATGCCGCGGCGTAGAGCAGCGCGAGGCTGTCGTCGATCCCGGTGTCGACGTCCAGGATCAGCGGGATCCGGTCGGCCTTCACCTGTCGGATGCTAGCCGAGCGCCTCCATCGCCCGTGCCGCGGCCTCGTCGGGATCGATATCGTCGACATCCACGACGACCGGGTCCAGGCTTGCCAGCAACGGCTCGCGCCGGATGGCCTGCTCGGTCAGGAACGTCACTGGCGAGGCTCCGAACTCCGGACGGTGTCGGTCGGCCGACGCGAATCGCCGGGCGAGAGCCGCCGGCGACGCGCGGAGCCAGATGACCGTGACAGCCGGGGCGGAGAGGGCCGCCCGGCAGGCCGGTTCGTCGATCACGCTCGCGGCGGCGCTGATCACGCCCGCCTCGGGTGCAGCCAGCGCATCGAGCAGGTGGCGTGCCTCCAGGGCGTGCATCGCCTCCACGCCGTCGCGGTCGCGGAGTTCGCGCACCGTCAGCCCCGCGGCTGCCTCGATCTCCGCATCGGAGTCCCGCCAGGGCCGGCCAAGGCGGGCGGCCAGCAGACGTCCGACGGTGCTCTTGCCGGCACCCATCAGGCCGACGACGACCACGTGTCCTGGGTCGCGGCGCTCGTCTCGCACGATCGACAGGGTAGCCGCCCGCCATGCCGCCCGGCTCCCCGCCTACACTCCTCGGGTGGAACGTCCGGCACTCATCCTTCCGCCCGCCGTCATCGGGATCCTGGGCGGCGGCCAGCTCGGACGGATGCTGGCCCTGGCGGCGCGGGCGATGGGCTACCGGATCGTCATCCTCGATCCCGATCCCGAGTGCCCCGCGGCCCCGGTGGCGGACCGGGTGGTCGTCGGTTCGTACGACGACATCGGTGCCGCACTGCGCCTGGCCCGGTACAGCGACGTGGTGACCTACGAGCTGGAGCACGTGGCGGCCGTCGTGGTCGAGGCCGTGGCGGCGCATCGTCCGGTCCGCCCGGGCCACCTCGCACTGACGGTCAGCCAGGACCGCCTGGCCGAGCGGCGGTTTGTCGAGGCAGCCGGGGTGGCCGTCGCGCCGTGGCGCGAGGTTCGCACGCCCAATGAGGTCCTGGCTGCCGCGACTGAGTTCGGTCTGCCGCTCCGGCTGAAGCTGCCGATCGGAGGGTACGACGGGCGTGGCCAACTCCGGATCGCTGACCCGGCCGATCTTGACGATGCCTGGGCTCGGCTCGGCTGCCCTGCCGGTGCGCCGCTGTTGGCCGAGCGTGAGCTCCATTTCGAGGCCGAGCTGTCCATCGTGGTCGCCCGCGACCTCGACGGCCGAACCGCCGCCTACCCGATCTCGCGCAACCTCCACGACCAGGGGATCCTCATCGAGACCGTGGCCCCGGCGCCGGCCCGTGCCGACGTCGCCGAGCGCGCCGTCGCCATCGGGACGCGGCTGGCGGTCGCGATGGAGCTGTGCGGCACCCTGACCGCCGAGCTCTTCCTGCTCAGCGACGGGAGCCTGGTCGTCAACGAACTCGCCCCGCGTGTGCACAACAGCGGCCACTGGACGATCGATGGGGCGCAAACCTCCCAGTTCGAACAGCACATCCGGGCGATCTGCGGGTTGGGACTGGGCTCCGCGGCCGCGCTTTCGCCGTCGGCGACGGTCAACCTGCTCGGGCACGGACCGCGACGCGAGGCGCGACTGGTCGGGGCGGAGACGGCGCTCGCCGATCCGGCTGTCCATCTCCACCTCTACGACAAGCGACGCGTCTTCGAACGACGCAAGATGGGTCACCTGACCGCGCTCGGCCCCACGGTGGACGTGGCTCTCGCGAAGGCTCGAACGGCCCTCGCGGGCTTGAGCTGGGCGGACGATCCGACGGACAACCTCACGGAGGACGGCAGATGAGTGGATCCGGGAAGCCGGTCGTCGGCATCGTCGGCGGCAGTCGCTCGGACTTCCCGATCCTCGAGGCGGCGGTCCGGGTGCTCGACGAGCTCGGGGTCGCGTCGGAGCTCAAGGTCGTCTCCGCCCACCGGACCCCCGATCGCCTCTTCAGCTATGCCGAGGCGGCCCGCGGTCGTGGCATCCGGGTGATCATCGCCGGGGCCGGCGGCGCGGCCCACCTCCCCGGGATGCTGGCTGCCAAGACGCTCCTGCCAGTGATCGGCGTCCCGATCCCGACCGAGCACCTCGGCGGCCTCGACTCGCTGCTGTCGATCGTCCAGATGCCGCGCGGCGTGCCGGTCGCCACCGTCGCCATCGGCAACGCCCTCAACGCGGGGTTGCTGGCGGCCGCGATCCTGGCGTTGTCGGACGACGCCCTGGCCGCGCGGCTCGCCGAATGGCGGGCACGCCTCACCCAGGCGGTCCTGGACGACCCGTCGAACGTGGACCCGCCGGGCTGACGGCCGACCCGACCCAGCCGCCCCACGCGATCCTCGACCGACGTGCGACCCGACCCCCGACGCCCGACCCGACCCCCGACGGCCGACCCGACCCAGCCGCCCCCCCCCCCCGACGCGCGACCCACGCGCGACCCGACCCCCGACGCGCGACCCGACCCCCGACGCGCGACCCTGGCAAACCATCGTGTCTGGACTGGTACGCAAGAGGTCGGGCCGTCGGTCCAAGTCGAGGTGGCAGTTACACGCTCAGCGCGAGCTCAGACCAGGGACATCGGGTCCGGATTCGCTCCGGCGGGCCGGGATTCGCCGCGTACCAGCCTGCCGATGCGGTTATGCGAGGAACCGCGACCCCCCATCAGGAAGCGGAGGACGTCGAACTGAACCACGGCTAGTTGAGCCGACCGCCTCCGCCGAGATCGGCGGAGAGCGTCAGCTCCTCGGCCCCGCGGACGGCAACGACCTCGACCACCCCACTCGCCCCGGCCATCGCGTCGAGCAGGCCGTCTGCATCACGCACGTCCGTGCCAGCGACCCGAACGATGAGGTCACCCTCACGGATCCCGGCGCCCGCCGCGGGCGAGCCGTCCTCGACGCCGCGGACGAGGAGCCCGTCCCGCTCCGGCAGGCCGACCGAGCGACGGAGCCGGCGTGTCACATGGGCTGGCGCGACGACGATCCCGAGCCGCGGCCGCTCCACCGACTGCCCGTGCGACAGGACCTCGACCCGTTCGCGGAGCTCGGCGTCGGCCTGACGGGCGAGGTAGAAGCCCTCGCCGATCCGATGGGTGTTCAGCCCGATGAGCCGCCCGGCAGCGTCGACGATCGGGCCGCCGGACGAGCCCGGGGCCATCGGCGCCGTGTGCTCCAGGCTGTCCGAGATTCGCCGACCGCCGGGCCCGCGGAACGCACGGGCGACCGCCGAGACCGTGCCGACGGTGACGCGCGCCGGGCCGCCGCTCGTCGCGGCGAGCCCGAAGACGACGCTGCCGACCGTGACCGAGCTATCCGCCCAGGCGAGGGCCGGGGTGCCGGCGGTGTCGGCGTCGATGACCGCGAGGTCACCATCGACGTCAGTGCCTGCGACGCGGCCTCGGATCGAGCGCCCGTCGGCGAAGGTCACGGTGACCTCCTCGCCGCGGAGGTTGTGGGCGTTCGTCAGGACGCGATCCTTGCCGATGACGACGCCGGAGCCGCGCAGTCGCGACCCGATGCCGACGACGCTGGGGGAGGCGGCCGCCGCCGCTGCGGCGATGGCGGAGGAGAGATCGTCGAGAAGTGACATCGTTCGGGCTCCATGGTCGAGGGCCGGGTCGGGTCGGGCCGCTCCGTTCTGTGGGCGGCTTACTTGCGTACTGCAAGTGACACGCTACCGCGCCGGAATGGATCGCGCAAGAGCCACGCCCGTCCGCCGCCCGGTCCCGGGCTCAGGTCGGGAGGGAGCGTGATGCATCAGCGCATCATTGGCGATGGATCCACGCTTGGGGATCCGCCGGTTCACGCAGAAACCTGGGGGCGCCACGCAGGAATATCGAGCTATTGATGCCCACGTGCATCACCGCTCCCGAGTCCGCTCCCGAGTCTTCGTTCGGGTCCACCTGAGCCCAGCCGATGGCGGCCGTTCCGGCACAGGGAAGGAGATGCATGCCCGGAGGCCGGCGCCGATGACCGAGACGCTGCCTGCCCCCTCGCTCGCCTACCATGCGTCCATGGCCAACCGCGACAACACGCCCGGATCCCGCGCCGCCACCCCGCTGGCGGCCGCGCTCGAGCGGATCGGCGACCGCTGGAGCCCGCGGATCGTCGAGGCCCTCCTCGCCGGGCCGCTTCGTTATGGGGAGCTCCAGGCGGGTGTGCCCGGCATCGCCCCGAACATCCTCGCGGACCGGCTTCGGCGGCTCGAGGCGGACGGGCTGCTGACCACCACGGCGTACGTTGAGCGGCCGCCACGCTACGAGTACCGGCTCACCTCAGAGGGCCGGGCGCTCGCCGGCGCGCTCCGCCTGCTCGCCGACTGGGGAGCGCGCCACGGCGGCGCCGATACCGTCGACCACGACTCCCTTCACCACGACGCCTGCGGCACGACCCTCGAGGCGCGCTGGTACTGCCCGACTTGCGGCGTGCTGGTGGACGCAGAACCGGACGCGGCCTCGCGGCGCGTCTGACGGCCCGCCGAGGCCGACGCGCCCGAAACCGACCCCGGAACGTCGCGACGTCCCGGACCCCGATACACTCGGCCTGAGATGGACGATCCCCGCTGGGAACCGGGCATGCCGCTGCTGGACCGCCAGGCCGCCCCAGAGGCCGTCATTTCGGCCGCCCGGGCCGCCCCGGCCGCCCAGCGTGCATCGGGGACGGACTCGCGGCAGCCGTCGCCGCGCACGGTCCCCGAGAGCGCCCCGACGCCACTGCAGAAGCACTACATCAACCTCTCCGCGATCGCCCTCGTCGCCGGTGCCGTGGCGATCACCGCGCTCGAGACGGGCGCCACCCTCGGGAGCCCGCTCGTGAAGCTGTGCATCCTGATCGGCGCGCCGATCCTGATCGCGACGACGGCGGACGCGTCGCTCCGGATCTGGCGGTCCGCCTGGGCATGGATGCCGATCAACCCCAGCCGGGGCCTGTTCCGGCTCGCCTGGCTCGCGGCCTCGGGGATCGGGATCGTGGTGTTCGCCGCCGTGGCCGTCCTTGCGCTGCTGACATGACGAACGTCGAACGCGGCCCGGACGCGCGCTCGACGGACATCGAGTCCGGCAGAGGGGTGCCGGGCTGGCTCGCGGCGAGCCTCAACTACTGCTCCCGTTGCGGCGCCGAGCTGCGCTTCGGGGCGGTCGATGGCGATGATCGCCAGCGTTCCAGCTGTCCGGCCTGCGGACACATCGCCTACGTCAACCCGCGACTGGTGGTCACGACACTGCCGGTGACCGAGGACGGTCGGCTCATCCTCCTGCGCCGGGGGATCGAGCCGGGGCTTGGCGCATGGGCACAGCCGGGCGGCTTCCTCGAGGTCGATGAGACGGTCGGCGAGGCTGCCGTCCGCGAGACGCTCGAGGAGACCGGACTCCTGATCCGACCGGGCGAGATCGTGGGGCTCTACACCCGCCTGGAGGCCGCGGTCGTCGTCCTCGTTCTCGAGGCCAAAGTGATCGGCGGCGCGCCAACCTTGACGCCCGAGGCGCTCGAGATCGGGGCGTTCAGCGCGGACGCCATCCCCTGGTCCGGCCTCGCCTTCAAGACGACGTACTGGGCGCTCGTCGACTGGCTCGGCCAGCGCCACCCAGACCTGCGCGCGCCGGAGTTCGCGGCCGGCCGCTGAGCCCGGGGTCGTCGAGACCGGCTGCGATGATCGGGGCCCGCCCGATCTCAGCGGAACAGAGTGGTCAGGAAACGGGCGCGCTTCCGCGTCCCGGGTAGGGGCTCGGCACGCTCGTGGGCATCGCGGACCGGCTCCGACACGATCTCAGCGAGCGACCTGAGCAGGCGGTGGACGGCATCGCGCTCTTCGATGGAGCCCGGCGCGGGCAGCTCGGCCCCGCCGTCGAGCCCCGCGAGCGCCAGGGGATCGAGCGCCGGGAGGATCCGCAAGATGATCCGGCGCCCCAGGAACAGCTCGTGCGTCCCGCCGAGCACGAGCGGCACGATCGGCGCGCGATTCCGGAGGGCGATGTAGCCGATCCCCGCGCCCAGCCGACGGATCGTCCCTGGCGGTGTCGCGGGGCCGGTCTCGGGGAAGAGGCAGAAGACGCCGCCGGTGCGCAGGACCTCGACAGCCGCGGCGAAGTGCGTCTCCACGGTTCGTGGATCGTGCGTGGCCGGGATCGGGATGATCCCGCCGAGCCGCGCCATGATCCAGCGCCGCAGGGGCGAGCGCGCCATCGTCCGGGCATCCCCGAAGAACGTCAGCCGTGGCCGCGTCGGCAGCAGGACCCACGGCACGAACGGGTCGATCCAGGTTCGGTGAGGCATGCCCGCCGCGATCCAGCCGCCGACCCCCAGACCGGCGGCGTCGCGCGGAAGGTGCTCGAGGCCCTCCACCTGGAACCGCAACCGCAGGAGCCACCCAACGGCCCGCCAGCCTCTGCGGAGGATCCGGTAGGTCAACCCGGGTTCGGCCGTCGCAGCCCCGTGCAGCCCGGCGCGCAGCTCTGGTTCCGGCTTCGGATCACCGTCCCGCATCGCCCGTTTCCTCGGTCCATTCCAGCGCAGGACCCAGTCGACGCGCCCTGAGGGCGCCACGCGTCGGGCCGGTGGTGCCCGCGGTGGTGCCCGCGCGGGCCGAGCCCTCAGCCCAGGTCGATGAAGACGTTCTTCGTCTCCGTGTACAAGTCGAGCGCGGACATGCCGAGCTCGCGCCCGATCCCTGACATCTTGTAGCCGCCGAACGGCGCCTCGGTGTGGACGCTGCTGTTCGAGTTGATGCTGATGACGCCCGCCTGGACGCCCTTGGCCGTGCGCAGGGCCTTGCCGATGTCGCGGCTCCAGATGGAGGCAGAGAGGCCGTACGGCGTGGCGTTGGCGAGGCGGATCGCCTCCTCCTCGGTGTCGAACGGGATGATCGAGACGACCGGGCCGAAGATCTCCTCGCGGGCGATCCGCATCTCGTTGCTCACGCCGTCGAAGACCGCCGGCATGAGGTAGGCGCCGCCGGCCAGCGCCGGGTCGTCCGGGGCCTCGCCGCCGACCACGAGGTTCGCGCCCTCGGCGAGGCCGATCTCGATGTAGTCGCGGACGCGATCGCGCTGCTTGAAGCTGACGAGCGTGCCGACCTCCGTGGCCTCGTCTGCCGGGTCGCCGACCTTCACCTTCCGGGTGGCCTCGGCGAACAGCTCCACCACCCTGTCGTGGACGGACCGCTCGACGAGGATCCGGCTCCGGGCGCAGCAGTCCTGGCCGCAGTTGTCGAAGACCGAGTACGGGGAGTCCGCGGCGAAGCGCTCGAGGTCGGCGTCCGCGTAGACGATGTTCGGGCTCTTGCCGCCGAGCTCGAGTGAGATCTTCTTCACGTTGCCGGAGGCCAGCCGCATGATCTCCTGGCCGGTCGTCGTCTCGCCGGTGAAGGCCACCTTGCCGATGCCCGGATGGGCCGCGATGGACGCCCCGGCTGTGCCGCCCGGCCCGGTCACCACGTTGAGGACACCGGCCGGGATGCCGGCCTCCAGGGCCAGCTCGGCGAGCCGGATCGCGGTCAGCGGCGAGTAGCTGGCGGGCTTGAGGATCGCGCAGTTCCCGGCCGCCAGCGCCGGCGCCACCTTCCAGGAGGCCATCAGCAGCGGGAAGTTCCAGGGCACGATCAGCCCGACCACCCCGATCGGCTCGCGCAGGGTCAGGTCGAGGCCCGGCTTGGAGACCGGGATCGTCTGGCCGAAGATCTTGTTGGCGGCGCCCGCGTAGTAGTCGAAGACGAGGCCCGTGCCGGTCACCTCGCCGCGGGCCCCGGAGATCGGCTTGCCGACGTTGCGGCTCTCGAGCTGCGCCAGCTCCTCGGTGTGCTGCCCGATCAAGGCGGCCAGCTTGGCCAGGCCGCGGCCGCGCTTGCTTGCCGGCCAGTTCGCCCAGCCGCTCCGGTCGTCGAAGGCCGCCCGAGCGGCGGCGACCGCGCGATCGACGTCCTCGCGTCCACCCAGCGGCACCGTCGCGATGACCGACCCCGTGGCCGGGTTCACGACCTCGAATCTCTGGCCGTCTGCGGCATCCACGGACTCGCCGCCGATCACCATGCGGTGGGTGGAGGTCGCGGCGCTCGCGGTCGGGGTCGTCATGGCAGGGTCTCTCCGGGTCTGGATCGGGGTCGCGGGTGAAGGAGCCGATGATACGCCGTACGCTGCTAGCATCGGCCCACGCGGATCGGCGCCGGCACCCACTTCAGGGGGTCGCACGTTCGGCTGTGGATGACAGCCGTCGTGCTGATCGCCGCGGTCGGCAGCGCGGGCTACATGGCGCTCGGCTGGTCCGTCGGCGATGCGGTCTACATGACCGGGATCACGCTGACGACCGTCGGGTTTCGTGAAGTCCGCGAACTCGACGGGCTGGGGCGCGCGTGGACGATGCTGGTCGCGGTGGCCGGCGTCGGGATCATCTTCGGTTCGGTCGGGGTCCTCGCCGAGGCGGTCCTCGCGGACGCGGTCAGTGGACGAGGGGAGGCGAAGCGAATGGCCCAGGCCGTGGCTGACCTGCGCGGTCACCTCATCCTGTGCGGTTACGGGCGGGTCGGGTCCACGGTGGCCCGCGAGCTCGCCCATTCCGGCGAACGATTCGTGGTCGTGGACATCAATCCCGCTGCTCGAGGCCGGCATCGCGCGAGCTCGCGGCCTGATCACCACCATCGATTCGGACGCCAACAACGTCTACGTCACCCTCTCGGCGCGAGCCCTGAATGGCGGCCTGTTCATCGTGGCACGGGCCAACGAGGAGGGGTCGGAGGCGAAGCTCGTCCAGGCCGGCGCCGATCGGGTCGTGTCGCCATACTCGCGCGCCGGCCGCCAGATCGCCGAGCTGGCCGTTCGACCGCGGGTCGCCGATTTCATCGATTCCGCCCTCTCCCACGGCGAGCTGGCCTTCTCGATGGAGGAGGTCGAGATCGCTCGGGGTGGCCCGCTTGACGGACGGACCGTCGGAGAGCTCCGCGACGACGGCATCTTCGCGCTGGCGATCGTCCGCGGGGATCGCGACTACGAGCCGAACCCGGCAGCCGATCGGGTCCTGGTCGCGGGTGAGAACCTGATCGTGTCAGGCTCGGCGGAGACCCTGCGAGACCTGCGCGGCCGCGCCTAGGACTCGCCGACGGCTTTGACCTCGGTCGCACGCGCGCGATCCGCGCGATCCTGGCCCTCCGCGGCGACGATGGCCGCGCCGACGATCCCGGCGTCATTGCGGAGCGTGGCCGCGACGACCGGGGTCCGGCGGTTCAGCCACGGGAGGAACTTGGCGGCGTTCTTGCTGACGCCCCCGCCGAGGATGATCAGATCGGGCCACATCAGGTCCTCGATGTGCTGGAGGTGCTCATCGAGGTCCATCGCCCAGGCCTTCCAGGAGAGCCCCTTGCGGACCCTGGCGGCGGACGCCGAGCGCCGCTCCGCGGGCCGGCCCCGGATCTCCATCTGGCCGAATTCCGTGTTGGGCAGGAGGACGCCGTCCACGAAGACGCCCGACCCGACGCCGGTGCCGAGGGTGAGGAAGATGACGACGCCCCGCCTGCCTGCGCCGATCCCGAAGCGCATCTCGGCGATCCCCGCGGCGTCCGCGTCGTTGACGATGGCGACCGGACGCCTGAGCGACTTCCCGAGCTTGTCCGCGATCGGGTAGTCAACCCAGGCAGGGTCGATGTTGGCCGCGGTCACGAGTCGGCCGTCGATCGCCACGCCGGGCAGACCAACGCCGACCGGCGCCGGATCCGGGATCCCGGAGGCCTTCGCCAGGCGACGCACGATCCGACCGATCGCGGCGCCGATCGCGTCCGGCGTGGACGGTGTCGGGGTCGGGATGCGAACGCGCTCGGAGACGAAGCGGCCCGAGTCCACGTCCACGACGGCGGCCTTGATGCCGCTGCCACCGACATCGACGCCGATGGCGATCCGGCCGCTGATGTCGCCCGGGGTCGGCGTCGGGTCGGTCATCGCCTCATCTCAGAAGTAGTTGACCGTGATCCCGCCGTCCACCACGAGCGACGCGCCGTTGGTCCAGCGCGACTCGTCGCTGGCGAGGTAGATCGCCATGTGGACGATCTCCTCAGGCCTGCCGAAGCGGCCGGTGGGGTTGCGCGCGAGCCGGATCCGCTTCGCTTCCTCGTCCTTGACCAGCCAGTCCATCAGGAGGGGGGTCTCGACCGGGCCGGGGCAGATCGCGTTGGTCCGGACGCCGTTTGGCGCGAACTGGACCGCGAGCGACTTGGTCAGTGCGAGGACCGCGCCCTTGGACGCAGTGTAGGCGTCCTGCGGGTTCGAGCAGCCGAGGATCGCCACGAAGCTCGAGATGTTGATGACCGAGCCGGAGCCCTGTTCGACCATCTTGGGGATGGCGTACTTGCAGCCGAGGAAGACGCCCCGGACGTTGACCGCCATGACCGCGTCCCAGGCCTCAACGGAGGTGTCGATGACCGAGTGGTCCTCCTCCGGCATGATCCCGGCGTTGTTGTAGAGGACGTCGATCCGGCCGTAGGTCGCGACCGCATGGTCCACCATGCCCTTGGCGCTCGCCTCGTCGGCGACGTTCGTCTTGATGAAGGTCGCCTCGCCACCGGCCTCGCGAACGAGTCGGACGGTCTCGTGGCCCGCCGCCTCGTTGAACTCGGCGACGACGACCTTCGCGCCCTCCGCGGCGAACATCTGAGCAGCGACCCGGCCCATGCCGGAGCCGCCGCCGGTGATGATCGAAACCTTGTCCGTGAGTCGCATCGCATCCCTCTCGCCTTCGTTGCTGTCGAGGTCAGAGTAGCGCTCGGCGGAGGGAGTCGCGGTTCGGGCTGCGGCTCGGGGCCGCGACCGGCACCACGCCTCGGGCTGGGAAACCGGCCGCGCCTCGCTGTCCTCGTTCGCATCGCTGACAGCACCAGTTTCCAGGCAGACGGAGCCACAACGAGTGGTCCGCGTCCGAGGTGGCGTTCCGCGCACGTCGTCCCACGCTCGGTGGGGCCATCACCTCGGGCGCTGGTGCTTCTGCGGGCGCCCATACGACGCTTGTTGCCCTGGATCTACCGCTGTCAAGGATATTCGCGCCCGGAGTGGGCATTCGGGCCGCCGGGCGCAAGGCCGCGGCGCCGCTCCCGGCTCAGCCCGGTTCAGCCTCGCTCGAGGTAGCGCTCCCGTTCCCACGGGTGGACCACCGAGTCGTAGGTCTGCTGCTCGACGCGCGCCGCGTTCAGGTAATGATCCACGACGTCCTGGCCGAAGATCTCGACCGCGGCCTCGGAGCGCTCCAGCTCCCAGATCGCCTCGTAGAGCGCCCGCGGCATGCGCTCGACGCCGGTCGCCAGGTAGCCGTTGCCCTTGAACTCGGGGTCGAGTGGCAGCTCGTGCTCGATGCCGTAGAGGCCGGCGCCCATCATCGCCGCATAGGTCAGATAGGCGTTCATGTCGCCACCCGGAAAGCGATCCTCGACGTGGAGCGCCGGGCCGCGACCGACCAGCCGGAACCCGGTCGTCCGGTTGTCGCGGCCCCAGACCACGTTGACCGGCGCCCACGACAGCGAGGCGTAGCGCTTGTACGAGTTGATGAACGGGGCGATGAAGACGGCCAACTCGCGCGACAGCTTCATCATCCCGGCGACGAACTGCTGGCCGATCTCCGACAGGCCGTACGGCCCGGCCGGCGCACCCTCAGCGGCATGCATCAGCGGCACGTCCCGGGTCGCGTCCCAGAGGCTCATGTGGAGATGGCCGGATGAACCGGTCCAGTGATGGTCCGGCTTGGCCATGAAGGTGATTCCCCAGCCGTTGAGGTAGGCGATCTCCTTGGCGCCGTGCTTGAACACGACGCTGCGGTCGGCCGATTCGAGGACGTGGTCGTAGCGGATGTTGACCTCGTGCTGGCCGTTGGCCGCTTCGCCCTTGCTGAACTCGATCGGCACGTTGGCGGCGGTCATCTGGTTGCGCAGCAGCCGATGGAGTGGCTCGGCCTTGGTGGCCTGGAGCAGGTGGTAGTCCTCGTTGTAGTGGCCGAACGTGCGCGGGACGGGATGACCGCGCTCGGCCAGCTCCTCCCAGGAGTCCTTGAGGACGTAGAACTCGAACTCGGAGCCGGCTTTCAGGGCGTAGCCCCGCCCGAGGGCGCGGGCGACCTGACGCTTGAGGATGGTCCGCGGGGCGATCGGGATCTCCTTGCCGGACTCCTCGTCCACCGCGTCGGCGAGGACCATCGCGGTGCCGGGCAACCAGGGCAGGACTCGCAGCTGGTCCCAGATGGGCTGGGCGACCCAGTCGCCGTAGCCGGTCTCCCAGTTCATCAGCTTGAATCCGTCGGGCGTGGTCATCTCCATGTCCGTGCCGAGCAGGTAGGTGCAGAAATGGGCTCCGTGGGAGATGACCCCGTCGAGGAAGGCCTGGCCCTGGACGCGCTTGCCCATGAGGCGGCCCTGCATGTCGGCGAAGGCGACCACGATCGTGTCGATCTGGCCGTCGCGAACCATCTCCTCCAGTTCGATGAGCCGGGGGTGTTTCGGAGCGTGGGCCTGATCGTGATCGCTCATCGTGGGTCTCCGATCCGTGGCTGCGTCGTAGTCGAATGAAGGAGGGCCGGCCGGTCCGACCGAGCCGGCCCTCGATAGACTCCGGAGCGGCGGGTCAGGCCGGCGAGACCTCCTCGGCGGCGTGCTCGAACTCACGTTCGATCTCGGTCAGCTTGGCGGTGTCGCCCATCACCAGCGGGCCCTTGAAGGAGCCTCGGGCGTAGGCGAAGTAATAGATCGCCAGCAAGACGACCACGGCCACCATGAAGGTGATCGAGATATTGCCCGACGTCGGGAAGCTGAACAGGATCATCAGCAGCACGACCCAGAAGATCGCCAACCATGCGATGGGCTTGGAGAATCGACCCAGGCTCCAGACCCGATGGTCCGTCCACTCCTTCGTCGTGGCGCCGAGGTAGATGCAGATCCCATAGGCGGCGTAGAGGAAGATCGTGCTGATCGCGGTGACGATGACGATGGCGGTACCGCCGCCGGCCAGGAACGCCCCCATCGCCAGCACGAAAGCGCCGACGACCATGGCGGCCAGGGAGTTGGCCGGCGTCCGATAGCGATGGGAGACCTTCTTCAGCCAGCCGGAGGCCGGCATGCCGTCGTCTCGAGAGAAGGCGTACAGCATGCGACCGGCGGAAGCGACCGATGAGAGGCCGCAGAAGCTCATCGCGATGGCGATGGCCCCACCGAAGATCCCGCCCAGGCCGTCGCCCAGGTTCTGCTGAAGGATGTAGACGACGGCCGCGTTGTCGCCGAAGTAGTACTGGCTGTAGAGCGACGCGTCATCGAGCTGCCCGAACAGCGGGGTCAGATCCGGCAGGTGCAGGGTGAGCGCCAGCAGGAAGACGAATCCGACCACGGCCGAGACCGCGACGGACAGGAAGATGCCCCAGGCGCTGCCGATCCGTGCGCCGACGGTCTCCTCTGCGACGTGCGCCGAGGCGTCGTATCCGGTGTAGGTCCAGTTCGCGAGCAGCAATGAGAAGAAGAAGGCGATGAACGGCGCGTAGCTCGTCGCCGGCCCGAACAGGAAGCTCAGGATCGGGTTCTCCGACCCGGGCGGGATCGTGATGTCCCACGACCCGAGCGTGTCCTGCGGCTCGAGGGCGAACAGGGTCAGCCCGGCGTCCCTCGCCGTGTCCTGCGTTCCCAGGATGAACAGCGCTCCGGCGATCAGGATCACGAAAGCGATGTGCCACCAGACGCTGACCTGGTTGAGGATGGCGACCACCCGGATGCCGACGATATTCAAGGCGAGTTGCACGGCCATCAGGACGCCCATCGTCAGCAGCTGCCCGGAGATGAGCAGGGTGTCGCCGACCTTCAGGATCTCGCTGGTGTTCGTGTAGCTGTCGCCGGTCAGCGGCGAGATGATCGTCTGGTTGAGGAAGAACGCGGCGGCGAAGTTGATGCCGGCCACGATGGCGAACTGGCCGATCAGGTTGAACCAGGCGGTCCACCAGCCCCAGTCCTTGTTCTTCATCTTGCTGGCCCAGTAGTAGAGGCCGCCGGCCGTCGGGTAGGCCGACGCGATCTCCGCCATCGATGCGGCGATGAACAGCACGAAGACCGAGACGAGCGGCCAGCCGATCAGGACCGCAGCCGTGCCCGCCCAGGCCAGGCCGTAGTCGTACAGGATGACCGCGCCGGTCAGGATACTGATGATGCTGAAACTGATGGCGAAGTTGCTGAAGCCGCCCATCGAACGGAACAGCTCCTGCGCGTAGCCGAGCTTGTGCAGATCGGCGACGTCCGTCCGGATGGTCTCTTCGCGGGATCGGGTCTGGGTCATCGGTGTCCTCCCTCAGATGGAACGGTGACCGCCAGGTGGCGGTCCGGCGACCTGGCTCCCTCCAGGTCCGGCCAGAGCGGCGGCCCAACCCGTCCGGGCGCCGCGCGCGAACGCTGTGATGTGCGGGATGACGCGGAGATGAGGGCGGCCATGGGTGGCCGCTGGGCGCCGTGGGCGATGGCGCGGCGTAAGTCGCTGGCCCTCCTTTCCGAGCATCCTCGGCGCTGCCTCGCAAGCACGCGATCGCGCCGCTGCGGGCCAGCGACTCGATGGCGGGACTATACGCGCTCGACCGGGGCGCCGGAAGGACTCCCGGTCAGTAGAGCATCGTCGTCCCGGTGGGAAAGGCAAACTCGAAGGCGGAGGGCAGCAGCGTCGAATCCGGGGCGAATTCGCTGGCTTCGGCGTGGCGCGTCACGGACCCGCCGATCGACTCGATGAAGCGGAGCACGACGCCGGTTTCGCGGTCGACCGCGATCGAGATGTGGAAGTCGGGGCGGTCGGCCGCGACCTCGGTGGTGCGCGGATGGTCGCAGTCGAGCAGGACCACCTCCCGCCCGATGACCACGTCGGAGCCGGTGATCGTGCAGCGCCCGGTCGCCAGGACGTTCTGGCAGAAGCCGGCCGGGTGGACGAAGGTCTCCGGCAGCGTCTCCCTCGGCAGGGCCGTCACCGGCTCATAGACCCGCGCGGATCCCGGGAAGTCGCGATCGTCCAGGCCGCGCGGCCGGTTGCGGATCGGCCGCTGGGTGCCAAGACGATGGGCCGCGGCGTAGGTCCGCACGAGATCGCCGTCGGAGATCCAGATCTCGTAGTCGGCCTTGCCCGCGTGACCTTCACGCGCCGTCGTCACCTTCGCGTGGCCCGGGTGTTGCAGCGCGACCTCGAGTGTCGCCGTCTCCTCGCCCCGCGCCGTCTGCGCGCGCTCCACGATCCGCATTCGCAGCGTCGCGAAACGCAGCTCCGCGTCGCGCATGAAGTCGAACAACTCGCCGATGCTCGGGAGGCCCGCTGGCAGGGCGGTCAGCTGTGGCCGGCGACGCCCGTCCACAGGGATGGGCAGGGCTGCGGCGCGATCCCAGGAACGTGTCGAGGTCATCGCGGTCGATTGTACTCACCCCTTGACGTCGGGTGACGCGAGGCGTATATATCGGCCTACGTTATATCGCTCCACGCGACAAGGAGTGTGCCGTGTTCCGCCCATCTCGCTCGGTCCGGGGATCGGTCACCTACGAGGCGCCCACGGAGACCGTCGCCACCGATGGGCCTCGGTCATGAGCGGCGATACGGGCGAGCTCGGGCGGTTCGCCGAACCATCGCTCTACATCCTCGTCTCCCTGTCCGTGGGTCCCAAGCACGGTTACGCGATCATGACCGACGTCGAGGCGATCTCAGGCTCCCCGATGGGTCCCGGGACGCTCTATGGCGCCCTCGCCCGACTCGAGAAGCGAGGTCTGATCGAGGCCCTGGAGCCCGAGGATCGGCGTCGCCCCTATCGGCTGACGGGCCTCGGAGCGACGACCTTGAAGGTCCAGCTCGACGGTCTCGCCGGGTTCGCCCGGACCGGCCTCGAACGATTGGGAGGGATGTCTCGATGACTCGCCTGATCGCGCTCTACCCGCGGTCGTGGCGGCAGCGCTACGAGGCCGAGTTCCTGGACCTCCTCGAGGCGCGCCGGCCGTCCCTCCGGGATCGATTCGACATTGTTCGCGGTGCCCTCGACGCGAGGATCCATTCACAGGTCGTGCCGCATGGCACGGATGAAGGAGTTGATCGTATGACCAGCAGATTCGGTGCAATCGCCATGATCTTCGGTGGAGCGCTCATCGCTGGGTCCGGTGTGGCGATGAATGCGGCGCCGGTCGCCGCCAGCCTGGGCTACAAGGACACGTCTGGCGCCGTGTTTGCCCTCATCGCGGGAATCGTGGCGGTGGGTGCCTCTGCCTACCAGCGAGCTTCTCGTCAAACCCGTGTCAGCCTGGCGAGGCGGCTCGCCGCCGCCGGCATCGTCGCGGGAGGCCTTGTGGCGCTCGCCCCGTGGCCGGTCATGGCTCTCGGGTTCTTCCTGTTCGTTGGATCGACGGCCGCCTATGGAGTCACAATGTTCATCGAACGTCCGGGGATCCTCGCCGCGTTCCTTGCGATCAGCGGACTCGCGATGCTGGCGGTCAATACCGAGGACGCTCGCGCGCTGCTCAGCGTCCCACATGGGCTTGCCTGGATCGCGTACGGGGTCAGTGACCTGATGGCCCGCCAGGCGGTGGGCGATCCAATCAGCCCCTCCGGATGAACGGGAGCGGCCGGCTTCCCATACAGGGAACGGCCGCGCCTACCCGCCGGCCGGCCCGCCGCCGAGTCCGGGCTCGGTCATGGCGGCGGGATCGAGCACCCGATCGAGCTCGGTCGCGTCCATGCCGCGCTCGATGGCCAGCTCGCGGATGGTCCGCCCGGATTTGAGTGCCTCCTTGGCCAGGCTGGCCGCCTCGTCATAGCCGATCAGCGGCGCGAGCGCGGTCGCCAGCATCAGTCCCTGCTCCACGAGCTGTGGGCCCCGGTCCGTGGCCGTCAGGCCCTCGATACAGCGGGCGCTGAAGTTGGTCGCGGCGGCCGCGAGCAGCTCGACCGACTCGAGCAGGGCGGCGGCGGTCACCGGGAGCATCACGTTGAGCTCCAGGAAGCTGCCCGTCTGCCCGAACGCGATCGTCGCGTCATTGCCGACGACTCGAGCCACCACCATCGTCAGGCTCTCGACAATGACCGGGTTGACCTTGCCGGGCATGATGCTCGAGCCGGGTTGCGTCTCCGGGAGGGCGAGTTCGGCGAGGCCGGCCCGCGGCCCCATCCCCATCAGGCGCACGTCGGACCCGATCTTCCAGAGGCTCAGGGCGATCGTCCGGATGGCACCGTGCGCCGCGATCGGGACGTCCAGCGTCGCCTGCGCGTGGAAGTGGTTTCGCGTCTCACGCACGTCGAGGTCGACCAGGGACGACAGGCGGGCGCACGCGCGGAGTGCGAACTCCGGGTGAGCGTTGATCCCGGTGCCGACCGCCGTCCCGCCAAGCGGCACGACCAGCAGCTCGGCCTGGGCGGCCCGGGCGCGCCGGAGCGATTCCTCCAGCTGGCCGGCGTAGCCCCGGAATTCCTGGCCGAGGCGGATCGGGGTCGCGTCCTGGAGATGGGTCCGGCCGGTCTTCACCACCGGCCAGAGTTCCTGCTCCTTGGCGACGAGGGCGGTATGGAGCCGCTCGAGCGCGGGCAGAAGCTCCTCCTCGATCGCCATCGCCGCCGAGAGCTGCAGGGCGGTCGGGATCGTGTCGTTCGAGCTCTGACAGCGATTGACCTCGTCGTTCGGGTGGACCTTGCGACCGCCCAGCCGCGCGCCTGCAAGGTGGGCGATGACCTCGTTCATGTTGGTGTTTGTCGAGGTTCCCGAGCCGGTCTGGTAGATGTCGATCGGGAACTGCGCGTCGTGCGAGCCGCCGGCGACCTCTTCGGCCGCGGCGGCGATGGCGGCCGCGACATCGGGGTCGAGCAGGCCGAGCGCCGCATTCGTCTCGGCCGCGGCGAGTTTGATCAGGGCGAGCGCGCGGATGAACCGGCGCGGGAACCGCTGGCCGGAGATCGGGAAGTTGAGCACCGCGCGCTGGGTCGACGCGCCGTAGAGCGCATCGGCCGGGACGTCCATCTCGCCCATCGAATCGCGCTCGACACGGGTCGCGGGGCGGGAGGTATCGGTCATATCGTGATTGTAGGCGCCGGCGCCGACGCCACGGTGGAGCGCGCCGCGCTCAAGCGCAAGCCGGAGCGGTAGGATCGGCAGCGATGCCGACGATCCGGGCCAACGATCTGGAGATCGCCTACGAGCTGGTCGGCGCCGGCCCGCCGCTCATCCTGCTGCATGGGGCGGGCTCAGCGGGCCAGGCCGATTTCGCTGCGCAGCTCCCGTCGCTCGCGACGGCCTTCCTGGTCCATCTCCCCGATGCTCGCGGACACGGGGCGACCCGCTGGGATCCGGCCGCGGGATTCAGCGCCGAGTGGCTGGTGGACGACCTCGAGGGGTTCGTCGATGCCCTCGGCCTGGTCACCTTCCATCTGCTTGGATTCTCGATGGGCGCGATGACCGCCCTGAAGTTCGCGGCGCGTCATCCGGATCGGGTCCGCACGCTCGTGCTGGCGGGCATCGGTCCGGAGCGCGAGCCGCGCGCCAGCGTGGCTCGTCGGCTGATGGATCCGGCCCGGATCGAGCGCGACGATCCCGCCTGGGCCGCCGCGCTGGCGCGCCGGCACGACCCGGTCCAGGGTCCGGGCGCATGGCGCCGGCTGCTCCCGGCCATCGCGGCCGACGTGGCCGGCCAGCCGCTCCCCTCGCCGCGGGAGCTGCGCGAGATCAGCGCGCCGACGCTGGTGACGTGCGGCGATCGAGACCCGTTCGTGCCGGTGGACCAGGCCTGGCGGCTCGCTCGCCAGCTCGGCGACGGCCGGCTGCTGGTGGCGCCGGACTGTGGTCACGAGGTGATGTCGCAGCGTCCGGGCCTGCTCAACGAGGCCCTCGCCGGGTTCTACCGCTCCACCGAATCGGTCGCCCGCCAGCGCGCTGAACGACGTTCGGATAGCTCCCCGCCGGTGGATACTGTCGAGACCACATCCGAGGGACGTTCGTGACGATGGCCGCTCCGCGGCGAGATCCTCCGACCGCAAGCCTGTCCAAGAGCCGGGTCCTCGTCCGGGTCGCCTTCCCTGCGCCCGCACCCGCCTCGGCGTCGCCGGCGACGACACTCCCCGGAGTGGCCCTCGTCACCCTCGACCGACCCGAGGCGCTGAACGCCCTGAGCTTCGATCTACTCGATGAACTCGCGGCGGCGCTCGAGGCGCTCGACGCCGACCCTGACTGCCGCGCGGTCGTCATCACGGGATCGGGGAGCCGTGCGTTCGCCGCCGGTGCCGACATCCGCGAGCTGGCGACCCAGACGTACGAGTCGCTGCGGGATGGACGGCGATTCGAGGTATGGGACCGGCTGGCGGCGGTCGGCCTGCCCACGATCGCGGCCGTCCGCGGCGTCGCCCTGGGTGGCGGCTGTGAGCTGGCGATGACCTGCGACATGATCGTGGCCGCGGACGACGCAACGTTCGGCCAGCCGGAGATCCGGCTCGGAGTCATGCCCGGCGCCGGCGGGACCCAGCGCCTGACCCGGGCGATCGGCAAGGCCAGGGCGATGGCGATGATCCTGACCGGCGAGTCGATCGGGGCCGGCCAGGCCGAAGTGCTCGGCCTGGTGACCCGGGTCGTGCCCGCCGAGACGACCGTGGATGCCGCGCTTGAGCTCGCCGGTCGGATCGCGAAGCTTCCGCCGCTGGCGATCAGGGCGGCCAAGCGCGCGATCCTCGAAGCCTGTGAACGGGATCTGAGGGACGGTCTGGCGGCCGAGCGCGAGGCGTTCTTCCGGCTGTTCGAGACCGAGGACCAGGCCGAGGGCATGGCCGCCTTCGCCGAGAAGCGCCCGCCGACCTGGTCGGGCCGCTGAGCGAGGGGTACCGAGGAGGACGACCCGATGGAGAAGGACCAGAGCGGCGCCGACGTCGGGCGGGATCTCGGGCGCGACCACGGGCGCGACCTGGGCGATGAGCCACCCGTGGCCCTTCGGGACAAGGCGCCCGACTACCTGGCGCCGATCGACGCCAGCTCCCCGGTCAGCGGCCACCTGCCACCAACCGGATCCCCCGTCCCGATCTCCGAATCGCCTGAGCACGAATGGGAGCGAGCCCGGATCCTGCTCTTCCCGGTCTTCCGACCGGTCGGCACCAAAGGCCTGGCCATGGATTCGATCGACCGAGAGACGTTGACGAGTCACGGCGCGCTGCATCACGCGCAGCCGCTGCTCGACCAGGGCCCCGCTGGACTGCCGGTCGTCTACACGATGGGCGCCGGCGGCTTCGACGTCGTGGTCAACGGGGATCACCTCCTGTCGTGGGGCGTCGAGGCGTCCGCGATCCGCGACGCGGCGATGGCCAATCTCGCCGGCTGGTCCGCCACGGCGCCGTGGACCATCGAGGAGTCCGGCGATCGCCGGCTGGTCAGCTCGGAGACCGGCGACGGCTGGGACGCCGCCCGGATCCTCCTGCCCGAGACCGTCGCCCATCTCGTCGCCGAACTCGGCTCGCTGGGCCGGATCCTGGTCGGGATCCCGGAGCGTTACCTCCTGGCGGCCGGTGCGCTCCCACCGGACGACGACGAGTTCGCAACGCTCTTCGCCGACTTCGTCGTCGAGCAGTCCGGCGGTGCAGACGAGCCGATCGATCGGCGCCTCTTCGAGCTGGTTGACGGACGCCTCGTGGAGTTCGGCGGACCCGCAGCGGGTCTGTGATGGACGGGCGGACGCCCGGTCGTTGAGGGCCGACACGACTCGGTTCAGTGGGGAGCCACGAGGTTCCGGCCCGGTATCGCACCCGGTCGCGGCGCCGGTAGCCGCCTGGTGGTGACCCCGGGGCAACGTTTCCGACCGCACCGGCGCCGGTAGCCGCCTGATGGTGACCCCGGGGCACCAACAAGGCTCTGAGCGAGGCTTCTGCCGCTTCTCCATCCAGATTCGTTGTCCGTCGGACAACGCCACGGGGGCGGGCCCCACCAGACCCCAGATTCGTTGCCCGACGGACCACGACCGCGACCCGGCCGCCGGACCGCGACCGTGCCGCCGGACGTGCCGCCGGTCGCTCGCCGGCGGCACCTACAATCCACGCATGACCAGAGACCACCACCGACCGCTGCGCGAAGCCTGGATCGTCGAGGCCGTCCGGACCCCGATCGGGCGCTACGGGGGCGCGCTCGCGAAGGTTCGCCCGGACGACCTGGCCGCCGCGGTCATCCGCGCTGTCGTCGATCGGTCCGGGATCGACCCGACGCTCATCGAGGACGTCATCCTCGGTTGCGCGAACCAGGCCGGCGAGGACAACCGCGATGTCGCGCGGATGGCCGTCCTGCTCGCCGGCTTGCCGGTCGAGGTCGGTGGACTGACGGTCAACCGGCTGTGCGGCTCGGGGCTGCAGGCGATCAACTCGGCGGCCCACGCGATCGCCGTCGGCGACGGGGACGTCTTCATCGGTGGCGGCGTGGAGTCGATGACCCGGGCGCCCTACGTCATGGCGAAGCCGGAGGTCGCCTGGGATCGCGGGCCACGAGAGTTGCAGGACACAACCCTGGGCTGGCGGTTCGTCAACCCAGAGCTTGCCGCGCGGCACTACCCCTATTCGATGGGCGAGACCGCGGAGAACGTGGCCGAGCGCTGGGCGGTGGGGCGTGAGCGACAGGACGCGTTCGCGCTCGACTCCCAGCGCAAGGCGATCGCCGCCATCGAGGCCGGTCGATTCGCCGACCAGATCGTCCCGATCTCCGTCCCGCAACAGAAGGGCGAGCCGATCGTCGTGGCGCGCGATGAACATCCCAGGGCCGATACCTCAGCCGATGCGCTCGGCCGGTTGCGTCCGGCGTTCCGCGACGGCGGGACGGTGACCGCGGGGAACGCATCTGGGATCAACGACGGCGCCTCCGCGGTGCTCATCGTCGAGGCCGGGCGCGCACGCACGCTCGGGCTCCGGCCGATGGCCAGGGTCGTTTCCACGGCCGTAGCCGGCGTCGACCCAGCCGTGATGGGCGTCGGGCCGGTCCCGGCCACGCGCAAGGCGCTCGCGCGCGCCGGGATCACGGTTGCCGACCTCGATCTGGTCGAGCTCAACGAGGCGTTCGCCTCGCAGTCGATCGTCTGCATCGACGAGCTCGGGCTGGACCCCGACAAGGTCAACGTCAACGGCGGCGCGATCGCGCTGGGCCATCCGCTCGGGATGAGTGGGGGCCGCCTGATCACGATGCTGGCCCACGAGCTGCGGCGCACCGGCGGGCGCTATGGCCTCGCCACGATGTGCATCGGGGTGGGGCAGGGGATCGCCACGGTCATCGAGCGGATCGACGAATAGCTCGCCGGTGGGGCGCCGACCCGCGCGCGGCTCGGGGTTTCGGCGGGGGTGCTTGTCGAAACCTGTTGACGTGCGTACGATGCACCCAGCCGGTGGACCGGTCCAGACCTACGCTTGCCATCGTTCCGGAGGTTCCAGCCAGATGATCGACCAGCAGCCGACGGTCGTCTCCCTGACCGATGCCGCGGTCATCAAGCTCCAGGAGCTGACGAAAGAGGAGACGAATCCTCAGATCGGCTTGCGCGTCTACGTTTACTCCGGCGGCTGTTCCGGGTTCCGCTACGGGATGATGCTCGAAGACGGCCCGACGCCCGAGGACCGGGTCCTGGAGGCCAGCGGGATCAAGGTCTACGTGGACGGCCAGAGCGTGGATCTGCTCAAGGGTGCCCAGATCGACTATGTCGATACGCTGATGGGTGCCGGCTTCACGGTCAACAACCCGAACGCCGTCTCGGCCTGTGGCTGCGGTTCGAGCTTCCGGACGGCCGACGACTCCGGCGCGCCCAAGGGCTGCGCTCACTGACCTGCCGATCGCGCGCCAGCGCACCCGAAGCCGCCGAGCGACCGGCGGCTTCCTGATTCCCGGCGGCGGCTTGACAGTCGGCGATCCGAGATTAGACTAGTCTGCAGACCAGTCCGAATCGGAGTCACACATGCGGCGCATCGGCTCGTACGAAGCGAAGACGCATCTGCCCCGGCTCCTCCGAGCGGTCGAAGGGGGCGAAACGATCACCATCACCAAGCACGGCGTGCCCATCGCCTTCCTCTCGCCCGCAGACGCCGACAATATCGTATCGGTACGAGAGGCCGCGGCCGACCTGCGCGCCTTCCGAGCCACGCATCGTCTCGACGGCCTGTCCATCCGGGAGCTCATCGACGAGGGGCGGCGCTGATGTTCGTCCTCGACGCATCCGTCGCGCTCGCCTGGGTCTTCGACGATGAGGCGAGCGAGGTGGCGGACAGGATCCTGGACCGGCTCGAGCGCGAACCGGCGATCGCGCCGGCGCATTGGCCTCTCGAGATCGGGAACGCGCTTCGAACGGCCGAGCGTCGAGGACGGCTGCAGGCCTCGGAACTGCCACGCCTCCGCGTCATGCTCACGGCACTGCCGATCGAGATCGTCCCGGTCGAGCTTTCCACCGCGATCGGCGGCGTCCTCGACACGGCACGAGCCCACGACCTGACCGCCTACGACGCGGCCTACCTTGATCTCGCCTACGTCCGGGACCTCGAGCTCGCCACCGTTGACAGACGGTTGCGCGCAGCCTGCGAGGCGGCCGGTGTCGCTCTCGTCGGTGTGGCGGGCTGAGCCCGGCTGGACCACCTGGGCCTTGCGCCGTCGTCTACTCGCTGAAGCGCTCTTCCTTCCAGGGGTCGGCGTCGTTGTTGTAGCCGTAGCGCTCCCAGAAGCCGGGCTGGTCATGGTCGAGGAACTCCAGGCCGCGGATCCATTTGGCGCTCTTCCAGAAGTAGCGCTTCGGCACCACCAGGCGGAGCGGGTAGCCGTGCTCGATCTCGAGTGGCTCTCCGCCGAAGGTGTCCGCCAGCAGGACGTCGTCATCGTCGAGCACGCCGAGCGGCAGGTTGGCGGTGTAGCCCTGCTCGGCGTGTGAGACGACATGGGTCGCGCCTGGCCGAACGCCGGCCATCTCTAGGATCACCTGGATCGGGACACCCTCCCAGGTCGTGTCGAGCCTGCTCCAGCGGGTGACGCAGTGGATGTCCGTCTCGACCATCTTGCGCGGCAGGGCCTTGAACTGGTCCCAGGTGAGGGTCAGCGGCGAATCGACCTGGCCCCACACCCGGAGATCCCAGGTCGACAGGTCAGCCCGTGGCACCGAGCCGTAGTGGAGGACCGGGAACTTGTCGGTCTTGTACTGGCCCGGCGGGATGCGGCCGGCGGCGGAAGGATCCTGCGGCCCGTTGCCGAAGAGACGCTCGAACATTCGTGACCTCGTGGCTGACGGCGGTATCGTCCCACAGGACGACGCCGGCGCTGCGCTACGCTGCGCGACATGGATCCACCCGCCGCCGCTCCGCTAGTGGTCATCGTGATGCCCGCCTATAACGCGGCGATGACGCTCGAGCGGACCTATGCGGACATCCCCCATCACCTGGTCCACCGGATCATCCTGGTCGACGACGTCTCCCATGACCAGACCGTGGAGATCGCCGGCCGGCTCGGCCTGGACGTCATCATCCATAGCCAGAACCGGGGTTACGGCGGCAACCAGAAGACCTGCTACGACGCCGCGCTGGCCGTCGGGGCCGACATCGTGGTCATGCTTCACCCGGACTACCAGTACGACGCCACCCGGATCCCCGCCCTCATCGCACCGATCGCCGACGGCTCACGCGACCTGATGCTGGGCAGCCGCTTCCTGGGCGATCCGCTGGCCGGCGGGATGCCGCGCTGGAAGTACGTCAGCAATCGCATCCTGACCGAGATCGAGAACCTGGCCTTCGGGCTCCGCCTGTCTGAGTACCACACGGGGTTGCGAGCCTACAGCCGGCGCCTGCTCGAAACGGTGCCGTACCAGCTCAACAGCGACGCCTTCGTGTTCGACCAGGAGCTGATCGCCCAGGTCCTGGCTGCCGGCATGGCCGCCCGGATCGGCGAGATCGCGGTGCCGACCCGCTACTTCGCCGAGGCGTCGTCGGTCGGCTTTCGGCGGAGCGTGGTCTACGGCCTGTCGACCCTCCGGGTGGTCGTCCGCTACCTGCTCCACCGACTGCGCGTCCGGCCGTCCAGGAAGCTCTCCCCGCGCCGTCGCCCCGAGTAGCCGCCCAATGACGAGCGTCGCCTTCCTCGAAGGGCGGGAGCTGGGGCTTCGCATCTGAACGCACCGCCGTACCATGTCCGTGGCGCGACGTCCCTGCATGGCGCGCCGGCATCCGAGGAGGTCTGATGACGGCCCAGATCGAGCACCCGTCGGTGCGCCGTGGCCGGTCCGCGCGACAGACGGAGCGACTCGCCCGCACGCTGGAGTCGCTGCCCTACCTGACCCGGAAGCTCGCACCGGTCGAGGTCATCTCGACCGAGGGCCTGGAGCTGATCGAGCATAACGCCGACACACTGCTCGAGCAGGTCGGGATCGAGATCGGCAACTACCCGGAGGCGATCGAGATCTTCCGCAGCGCGGGCGCCGATGTCGATGGGACACGGGTCCGCTTCGCGCGCGGGATGTGTCGCCAGATCATCCGGGCGACGGCGCCGCGGGTCTTCACCCAGCGCGCCCGCAACCCGAAGCGCGACGTGGTCATCGGGGATCCGTACATGGTTCTCGTGCCCTCGTACGGGTCGCCGTTCATCCACAACCTCGACGACGGTCGGCGCTACGCGACGATCGAGGACTTCCGCAACTTCGTGAAGCTGACCTACATGAACCAGACGCTCCACCACGGCGGGGGCACGCTGTGCGAGCCGGTGGACCTCCCGGTCAACAAGCGCCATCTCGACATGGTCTACAGCCATATCCGTTACACCGACAAGGCGTTCATGGGCTCGGTCACCCACCCGAGCCGGGCGCAGGACTCCGTGGAGATGGTCAAGATCCTGTTCGGCGAGGCGGTCGTGGACCGTGAGCACGTGATCATGGGCCTGGCCAACGCGAACTCGCCGATGTCATGGGACTTCAACATGCTCGGCTCGGCCAAGGTCTACGCCGAGAACAACCAGATCATGTTGATCACCCCGTTCATCCTCGGTGGCGCGATGGCCCCGGTGACGGTCGCGGCGGCCGCGACCCAGACACTGGCCGAAGCCCTCGCCGGGATGGCGTTCTGCCAGATCGTGCGTCCCGGTTCGCCGGTCATCTTCGGGTCGTTCGCGTCATCGATGTCGATGCAGACGGGCGCCCCGACCTTCGGTACGCCCGAACCCCAGCTCGTCCTCTTCGTGCTGGCTGCCATCGCCCGCCGGCTGGGCGTCCCGTTCCGCAGCGGGGGCAACTTCACGGCCTCCAAGGTCCCGGACTACCAGGCCGCCTATGAGAGCGCGATCAGCTTCATGGCCACGATGCAGGCCGGCGTCAACTTCAATCTCCATACCGCCGGCTGGCTGGAGGGCGGACTGGCCATCGGCTACGAGAAGTTCATCCTCGATGCCGACCAGGCGTCGATGGCCCAGGCGTTCCTCAACGGTGTCGACCTCTCCGAGAACGGCCTGGCCCTCCAGGCGATGCTCGACAGCGGTCCGGGCCAGCACTTCCTCGGTTCGCCGCACACCCTGGCGAACTTCGAGGACGCGTTCTGGCGCTCCGAACTGTCCAACAACGACAGCTTCGAGCAGTGGGAGGCGGAGGGGGCGCGCGACGCCGCCACGCGCGCGAACGCGCGCTGGAAGCGGACGCTGCGCGAGTACGAGGAGCCGACCCTCGACGCGGGCGTCCACGAGGCGATCGTCGAATGGATGGATCGGCGCAAGGCGAGCTTCCCCGACTCGGACGTCTAGCTCCAGCGCTGGGGCGGCTCTGGCCGACCGGTCAGTGGCGCTGGAGCCGCCGGAGTTCCTCGAGCGGGATGTGGCAGCTCATCATGTGGCCGGGTTCGACCTCGACGAGCGGCGGCTCGGTCACCTCGCAGAGCCCGCGGATCACGCGATGGCAGCGGGTGTTGAAGACACAGCCGGTCGGTGGGTTGGCCGGGCTCGGGATCTCGCCCTCGAGCAGGATCCGCTGGCGGTCCTCGCCATCCACGTTCGGGACGGCTGACAGGAGCGCCTCCGTATAGGGGTGATTGGGCCCCCGGAAGACGGTCTCCGATTCGCCGACCTCCATGATCCGGCCGAGGTACATGACGGCGATCCGGTCGGCCAGATAGCGCACCACCCCGAGATCGTGCGAGATGAGCAGGTAGCTGGTCCGGCTCCTGATCTGCAGTTCCGAGAGCAGGTTGAGGATCGCGGCCTGGACCGAGACGTCGAGCGCGCTCGTCGGTTCGTCGGCCACGACGATCCGCGGATCGCCGGCGAAGGCCCGCGCGATGGCCAGCCGCTGCTTGAGCCCACCGGACAACTGGCGCGGCTTCAGGTCCAGGTGTCGCTGGGTCAGGCGCAGATCGGCGGCCAGGCTGTCCACGCGCTCGTTGACGGCCTTGCCTTTCAGCTTGGTGAGCTTGCTGACCGAACGCGCCAGGATGTGGCGCGCGGTCCAGCCTCGATTGAGGGCCGAGTCCGGATTCTGGAAGACCATCTGGATCGAGCGCTTGTCCAGGGTCGGCCGACCGGCCGACTTGCCCGCGAGCCCACGCTCGTCGAGTTCGATCCGGCCCCCCGCGTCCGGGCTCTCGATACCGAGGATCGTCTTCGCCAGGGTGGACTTGCCGGAGCCCGACTCGCCCACCAGCCCGAGGGTCTCGCCGTCATGCAGCCCAAGGTTGACCCCGACCAGGGCCGGCACGTCGTGGCCGCTCTGGTGGAACGTCTTCGACACGTTCGACAGGGTCAGTGAGAGAGCGCCCTGGACCGTCTCCTGGCCGACGAAGGGCGGCGGTTCCACGATCTCGCCGAGGCGATCGCGGTGATGACAGCGGGTCCACCGCCCCTCGCCGACCGCGACGATCGGCGGCTCGACGGTCCGGCAGAGGTCGGTCGCGAGCGGGCAGCGATCGACGAAGACGCAGGTCGGCAGGTTCGTCCCGATCTGGGGCAGGTTGCCCGGGATGGTCGAGAGGGCCCGCTCCGACCTGCGCACGCCGCGGCGCGGCAGCGACCGCAGCAACCCGAGCGTGTACGGATGTTCCGGCCGCTCGAAGAGCGAGGCGGCGCTCCCTTCCTCCACGATCTTGCCGGCGTACATCACCCCGACCCGATCGCACAGCGTCCGGATGACCCCGAGGTTATGGGCGATGAGCAGGACCGCCGCGTTCGTCTCGGCCTGGAGGGTCCGCACCAGGTCGAGCACGCTGGCTTCCACGGTGGCATCGAGCCCGGTCGTCGGCTCGTCGAGGACGAGCAGCTTCGGGTCCGAGGCGAGGGCGATGGCGATGACGACGCGCTGCTGCATCCCGCCCGACAACTGGTGGGGATAGCGCTGGAAGACCCGTTCCGGGTCGGCGATCTGGACCCGCTCGAGGGCCTTGAGGGCGCTCGCCTCGGCTTCCCGCTTGCCCTGTCCGAGGACCGTGAACGCCTCGACGACCTGGGGACCGACCTTGGTCGTCGGGTTGAGGGCGGCTCCCGGGTCCTGGTAGACCATCGAGGCGTGGCGCATCCGGAACCGGCGGACCTCGTCGTCGTTCATCTTCGTGATGTCGTCCCCGGCCACCAGGATCCGGCCGCCGGTGATCACCGCGTTGCGCGGCAGGTAGCGGACGGCGGCATAGGCGGTCGTCGACTTGCCGCAGCCGGATTCGCCGACCAGTCCGTACGACTCGCCCGGACGGACCTCGAACGAAACCCCGCGCAGGACGGGGCGCCTGATCCCGCGGACGACGTAGGCGAGCGACAGGTTCTCGACCTTGAGGGCAGGGGTCGATTCGGCCGGCGCCGGCGGCGGAGGAGCGCCCGTCTCGGTCGTCATTCGTTCAGCACCGACTGGAGGGAGTCCGCGATCAGGTTGACCGCCACGACCGAGCTGGCGATGGCCAGGGCGGGGAAGAGGGTCGGCCACCAGATGCCCGCGATCATGTTCGTGTACTCCTCGGCGACGGTCAGGCCCCAGTCGGCCGATGGCGGCTGGATGCCGACCCCCAGGAACGACAGGGTGGCGACCGTGAAGATGGCGTAGCCGAACCGAACGGTCAGCTCGACGACGGTCGGCCCCAGGACGTTCGGGAAGATCTCGCGCGACAGGATGAACGGCCCCCCTTCCCCGCGGAGCCGGGCGGCCGTCACGTAATCCAGCTGGCGTTCCGACAGGACAGCGGAGCGGACCGTCCTCGCCACGATCGGGGTGAACAGGATCCCGACCACGAAGATCACGACGATCGGTGATGGGCCGAGCACGACGAGGGTGAGCAGGGCGATGAGGATGACCGGGAGGGCGAGGAACGCTTCGACGAGCCGGCTCAGGATCTCATCGACGATGCCCCGGTAGAAGCCCATCACCAGGCCCAGCAGCGTCCCGGCCACGACCCCCAGGATCGCGGCGAGGGGTGCGACGATCAGCACGTCGCGCGAGCCGACCATGACCCGCGACAGGACGTCGCGACCGAGCCGGTCCGTGCCCATCAGGTGGGCTGGGCTGGGCGGTTCGTGGCCGACGAAGAAATCGTTGAACGGATCGAATGGGGTGATCCGCTCGCCCAGCACGGCGGCGATGACCCAGCCGATGATCACGATGTTGCCGATGATGAACGCCGGGCGCTTGAGCAGGACGAGCGCGGTCTCGCGGCGCGCCTGCGCTCGCTCGGATGGCGCCGCGCCGGCGGGCGAGGTGACCGGCGCGATCGGTGGGGGCGTGCTCGTCAGGTCCATCAGCGCTCCGCGTCCAGGCGGATCCGGGGATTCATCCAGGCGATGATCAGGTCGGCTGTGAGCGTCGCCACCATGTAGACGATGCCGATGACGATCGCACCTGCGGTGAGGGTGGGGATGTCCTTGCGCTGGGCTGCGAAGAGCATCGTCTGGCCCATCCCGTTGTAGTTGAAGATCTTCTCGACGGCGATGATCCCGCCGAACAGGTAGCCGATCTGGACCGCGATGACCGCGACCGTCGGGATCAGCGCGTTGCGCAGGACATGGCGGCGCATCGTCTGAGCCGTCGTCAGTCCCTTCATCAGCGCCGTCCGGATGTAGTCGGACTGGAGGACCTCGATCGTCCCCGCCCGGGTCATCCGCGCGATGTACCCGAAGTAGACGATCGCCATCGCCATGGCCGGCATCAGCAGGTAGCGGAGCTGGGTGAGGAAATCCGCGTCCCGCGGCGGCGTCGCGAGGACCGGCAGCAACTTCAGCTGGACGCCCACGACGACGACCAGGATGGTGCCCGTCACGAACTCCGGGATCGACGCGGAGGTCACCCCGAGCAGGACGATGGCCCGGTCGATCGGCCGGTCGCGCCGGCGCGCGGCGTAGAGTCCGGCCGCGATGCTGAGCGGGACGGTGATCAGCAGGGCGAGCCCGGCCAGCTTGGCCGAGCGACCGATCGCCGCGAAGACCTGCGGCATGACCGGTTGGCCGGTCACGAACGAATCCCCGAAGTCGAGCGTGACGACGCTCCGCATCGAATCCAGGTAGCGCACGACGATCGGGCGGTTGGTCCCGAGTCGTTCGTTGAGCGCGTCCACGCTTTCCTGGGGGGCGAACGGCCCGAGGATCGTCCGGCCGACGTCATTCGGCAGGACGTTGGCGATGACGAACACGATCGTGGCGAGCAGCCACAGCGTGATGAGCGAAAGGAGGAGCCTGCGCGAGATGAAACGGGCCATCGGCTACCTCGCGCCGTCTCTCAGGCGAATGCTTGCGTGAGGACGATGGGTGAAGCCACCGTCCTCACGCGACGTGGCGTCAGACCTTGGCGGCCGCCGAGAAGAACATCTGCCCCAGGGCACTCGAGTAGACACCAGTGAACTTGTTCGAGTTGCCCGCGAGGTAGTTGTAGAAGTACGGCAGGCCGATCGGGACGTCGTCGTTGAGGATCGTCTCGATCTTGCCGCATGCCGCCTTCTGGGCGTCCACCCCGACGGACGTCTGGAACTCGGTGAAGGCCGCATCGAAGGCGGTCGACGCGTACTGCGAGGCGTTCCACACGCCGTTCGTCTTGAGCGCGGCGTTCAGATAGACATCCGGCGTGGCGCGATGGCCATAGTCCACGATGCCGAGCTCGGCGGCGCCGGAGCACGGCGGGTTCGCCGGCTCGCCCGGGCACCACTGCGCACCGTAGAACGTATCGAGGCTCTCGACGGCCACGTTCAGGGTGATCCCGGCCTGCGCGGCCTGGCTCTTGAGCAGCACGGCCAGGTCCGGGATCTCCTGGAGCTGACCGGCATGCAAGGTGGCCGTCAGGTTGCTGACGCCGGCGTCAGACAGGAGTGCCTGGGCCTTGGCGATGTCCTGGACGCGCTGCGGCACCGACGGATCGAAGTACGGGTAGATCGGGGCGATGACGTGGTCATTGCCCAGGTCCGCCCGACCCTTGAACAGCTGCTGGATGAGCGCCGGCCGGTCGAACGTGTAGGCCAGGGCCTGGCGGACGCGCTTGTCGGCGAACTGGCCCGTGTTCGTGCGCATCCAGATCTGGCGGTGGAGCGCCGCCTGTGTCGCGATGATGCTGAAGTTCGGGTCGTCGAACAGCCCCGCGCCGGACAGCACGTCGAACTGCACGATGGCATCCACCTGGTCGCCCTGGTAGGCGGTGACCATCGGGCCGGTGGCGTCGAAGAAGATGAACTCGGTGCCGTCGAGCGGCGTCTTGCCTCCCCACCACGCGTCGTTGCGCGAGAACGTAGCGCCGGTCTGCTGGTTGAACGAGTCCAGCTTCCAGGCACCGGTCCCCGCCGGGACCGCGTCCAGTGTCGTTCCGGCCGCATATGACGCCGGGGTGATGAGCGTCTGGGCGTTGAAGACCGAGACGAGGTACGGGAAGTTGCCGTTGCCACCGACGAGCGTGAAGGTGACCGTGTGGTCATCGGTCGCGACCGCGCCACCTGGGTCCAGGACGCCCTTGAGGCCGGAGTTGCCGGCCGCCACGAGGCGCTCCATCGTCGCGACCACGTCGGCCGCGCTGAACGGCGACCCGTCATGCCAGGTGACACCCTGGCGGAGGTTGAAGGTCCAGACCGTGCCGTCGCCGTTGGGCGTCCATTTCTCGGCCAGGCCCGGCGCGATGTCGGATCCTGCTGCGTTGAGGGCGCACAGGAACTCGAACGACTGGGCGGTGATCCCATAGCCGCCCAGATCCTGCATCCCGACCGGATCGATCGAGACGGGCCGCTGGAGGGCGACCCGGATCGTGCCACCGGCCGGTGCGGCCGTGGGGGCGGCGGTCGCGCCCGAGGTGGGTGCCGCGGTCGGCGCGGCCCCGCTCTCGCTTGGGGTGGTCCCGCCGCACGCCGCGATGACGACGCCGATGGCGCCCATCGAGAGGCCGAGGACGGTCCCTCGCTGGATGAACTCGCGGCGGCTCAGGCGGCCACGGGCGAATGCTTCCACCACGTCAAGCTGCAACGGTGTCGTGGTTCGGCGAACCTTGTCCAGTTCCCGGAAGTCCATGATCCTATCGTCCTCCAGCGAGCAGATGACGGCGACGAACCCAGAGCGGATCGTTCGCGAAATCACAACGCGGTCCGACGACGGCTCCTCCCGTCGGACCGCGGGCTGCCCCCCGAACGGTACTGGTCACCCTCCTGACTGTCAACGAATCGGGTGAGCGCAACTGCGCGATACTCCCGACGTGCGCATCACCGGAATCCGCCTTGAGCGGCTCGTCATGCCGCTCGACCCGCCGTTCCCGGCCGCCTGGGACCCCGTGCCACGACGGTCCTTCGCGGCGACGATCGTCCGGGTCGAGACCGACGAGGGCGTCGTGGGGCTTGGCTCGGGCGACACGATGGACGGCTTCGAGGCCTTCGCCCACCTCTTCGTCGGGCAGGATCCGCTGGCCATCGCCCGGCACGTCCGGGTGCTCGAGACGACCGACTTCCATGCCGGCCGGTACTGGCCACTCGAGGTCGCCCTGTGGGACATCGCCGGCCAGGTCGCGGGACTGCCGGTTGCGACCCTGTTCGGTGGTGCGCTGGACGGGATCCCGGCCTACGCATCGTGCGGGATGCTGCTGCCGCCGGCGGCTCGGGCCGAATCCGCCCTCCGCCTTCGTGAAGAAGGGTTCACGGCGCTCAAGATCCGGATCGACCCCCGCCGGCTCGAGGAGGGGATCGCTGCCGTGGCCGCGACGCGTGACGCCGTCGGCGACTCGATGGCGATCATGGTGGACCTCAACCAGGGTTGGCGGATGGCCGGCGACGCGAGCCGCTCCCTTGACCCGGTGGCCGCGCGGCAGATCGCCCTGCGCCTCGCGGACCTCGGTGTTCTCTGGCTGGAGGAACCGCTGGCCGGCACGGATCTGCCCGGCCTCGCGGCCCTCCGGGCGTCGGCGCCGGGGATCAGGATCGCCGGTGGCGAGATGACCCGGACGTTCGTGGAACTCCTGGCGGCGATCGATGCCGACGCCTTCGATGTCCACCAGCCCGATGTCGTCCTGGCCGCCGGGATGCTCCGGACGCGGACCGTCGCCGAGCTTGCCCTCGCCCGGAACCGCTGGTTCACTCCGCACACGTGGACCAACGGCATCGGCCTGCTGGCCAACCTGCAGGTCATCTGCGGCGTGGGTGGCGGGCCGTACCTGGAGTTCCCCTACGACCCGCCGGGATGGACGCCGGAACGTCGTGACTTCATGCTCGCGGAGCCGATCCGCCCGGGACCCGACGGTGTGCTGCGGGTCCCGCCACGGCCGGGCATCGGGATCGTCCTCGACGAGGACGCCGTGCGGCGGCACGCCGCGTGACGCTCGAGGCCGCGCCGACTGCCGCCGACTGGCTCGCCCGCGCCGCGGCGATCGAGCCCCGGACCGAGCTGTTCATCGACGGCAGCGTCGGACTGGCCGCCTCCGGGCGGTCCCGTTCGATGGGTTCAAAGCAGTCGGGGTTCGGTCGGGACAAGGGCCTCCACGCCCTCGACGGCTACACCCAGCTCAAGACGACCTGGCTCGACCTGCCAGGGAGATAGGGCGTGCCTGCCGAGGCGGACGGGACAGACCGCGGCCAGCGTCCGGCGGATCACGGCCCGCGGTCGGTCCGGCGGCGGTGTCCTGCCCCTGGTGGTGACCGGCGGGCAACGTTTTCGGCACGGGATCGGTCCGGCAGCCGCTTCCCGCCGGGTTCGTTGCCCCCGGGTCACCGCGGCGCTTGGCGTTCCTGCTTTGCCGTTCCTGCCATTCCTGATCGTCAAGCTCGGCGCGGCAGCCGCGGGCTGGGTCGAGATGACTGGTTCCCGCTAGCATGCAGTCGGTCGTCGATGCGCCGGGTGCGGCGCCGAAGCACAGGGTAGGGAGACCCGCGTGACGGACATGGACACGGCCGCGGGCGAGGGTCTACGACGTCGACGGAGCGGTGGCCGGGAAGGCCACGCCCGAAGCGTGCTGCCGCAGCAGCGACCGTGGGCCCAGCCGCGGATGCGCTACGCCCCGACCGAGGTGATCTCCGCGGACGAGTTGGAGGCCATCCATCACGGTTCGCTGCGGATCCTGTCCGAGATCGGGATGGACTTCCTCGATGCCGACGCGCGCGAGGTGCTGCGCGCGGCCGGGGCGCAGGTGGAGTCCGGCACGCAACGCGTGCGATTCGACCCGGCGATGGTGGTCGAGACGATCCGGACGGCGCCCTCGTCGTTCACCCTTCATGCCTGGAACCCGGTGCACGACCTCCAGCTCGGCGGCGACTGGATCGCGTTCGGGACGGTCGGCAGCCCGCCGAACGTGGCAGACCTCGATCGGGGCCGGCGGATCGGCAACCGGGCCGACTACCAGAACCTCCTGCGCCTCGCCCAGATGCTCAACCCGGTCCACTTCCTGGCGGGCTACCCGGTGGAGCCGGTGGACATCCACCACGGGGTCCGGCACCTGTATGCCACGTTCGACGCCCTGACCCTGCTCGACAAGCCGATCCACGCCTACAGCCTGGGTCGCCAACGCAACATCGACACCCTGGAGATGGTCAGGATCGCCCGCGGGGTGGACGCCGCGACACTCGACCGGGAGCCGTCCATCTTCACCGTCGTCAACTCGAGTTCGCCGCTCCGGCTCGATGCGCCGATGCTCCAGGGGATCATGGAGTTCGCAGGCCACAACCAGGTCGTCTGCATCACCCCATTCACGCTCGCCGGGGCCATGGCCCCGGTCACCCTGGCCGGGGCCCTGGCCGAACAGAACGCCGAGGCGCTGGCGGGCATGGTCCTGACCCAGGCGGTGCGGCCGGGGGCGCCGGTCATCTACGGCGGGTTCACCTCGAACGTGGACATGCAGTCGGGTGCGCCGGCGTTCGGGACGCCGGAGTACATGCGGACGGCGATGATCGGCGGCCAGCTGGCGCGCCGCTACGGCGTCCCGTATCGATCGTCCAACGTGTGTGCGGCCAACGCGCTCGACGCCCAGGCGGCCTACGAGTCGGTCTTCTCGCTGTGGGGCGCGATCATGGGCGGGGTCAACCTGCTGATGCACGGCGCCGGCTGGATGGAGGGCGGCCTCCACGCGAGCTACGAGAAGATGATCCTCGACGCCGAACTGCTCGGGATGGTGGCGGCCTTCCTCGACCCGGTCGTCGTGGACGAGGAGACCCTCGCCTTCTCGGCGATGCAGGAGGTTGGTCCAGGCGGCCACTTCTTCGGTGCCGAGCACACCCAGTCTCGCTACCGGACCGCCTTCCACAAGCCGATGCTGAGCGACTGGCGCAACTACGAGACGTGGGAGGAGGCGGGCTCGCCCGAGGTGCCGGCCAAGGCGAATCGCATCTGGAAGGAACTCCTCGCGGCCTACGAGCCGCCGCCCATGGACGGCGCCATCGCCGAGGAGCTGGAGGCGTTCGTCGCCCGGCGGGTGGCCGAGGGCGGGGTCCCGACCGACTATTGAGCCGACGGGACGTGAGAGGAGCGACATGAAGAGATCAGCCCAGGTCGTCGTCATCGGCGGAGGCGTGGTCGGCGCGAGCGTGCTCTACCACCTCACGAAGGCCGGCTGGACAGACGTCATGCTCCTGGAGCGTCGCGAGCTGACGGCCGGTTCCACCTGGCATGCCGCCGGCGGGATGCACACGCTCAACGGCGATCCGAACGTCTCAAAGCTCCAGCAGTACACGATCAAGCTGTACGAGGAGATCGAGCGCATCTCCGGGCAGGACTGCTCGATCCACCTGCCGGGTGGGCTGATGCTGGCCGACACGGAGGTCCGGATGGACTTCCTGCGGATGGCCCAGGCGCGCGGCCGGTATCTCGGGATGGAGCTCGAGCTCATCTCGGCCAGGGAGGCCCGGGACCTCTTCCCGCTGCTCGACCCGCAGTACTTCGTGGGAGCGATGTACGACGCGGTGGAGGGCCACGTCGATCCGTCGGGTGTCACCCGCGCCTACGTGAAGTGCGCGCAGATGGCCGGCGCGGAGGTCCACCAGCACACCAAGGTCGAGGGTCTCGCCCAGCGGCCCGATGGCACCTGGGACGTCCGGATCGAGAACGGCGACACCATCCACGCCGAGCACGTCGTCAACGCCGGTGGGCTGTGGGCCCGCGAGGTCGGCCGGATGGTCGGGCTCGAGCTGCCCATCCTGGCGATGGAGCACCAGTACCTGCTGACGGTCGACATGCCGGAGGTCGCCGCGCACGTCGCGAAGACCGGCCGCGAGATGCCGATGACGCTCGACTTCGGCGGCGAGATCTACCTCCGCCAGGAGGGCGGGGCGATGCTCATGGGCACCTACGAGCAGGCGTCCGTCCCGTGGTCACCGCGCGAGACGCCCTGGGACTTCGGGTCGCAGCTCCTCAAGCCGGACCTCGACCGGATCACCCCGGAACTGCAGGTCGCCTTCAGGCACTACCCGGCGATGGGGACGACCGGGATTCGCAAGGTCGTCAATGGCCCGTTCACCTTCGCGCCAGACGGGAATCCGCTGGTCGGCCCGATCCGCGGGCTGCGCGGCTACTGGGTCGCCTGCGGGGTGATGGCCGGGCTGTCGCAGGGCGGCGGCGTCGGCCTCGCCCTGGCGACCTGGATGACCGCCGGCGACCACGGCGATTCAGGGATGGACATCTGGGCGATGGATGTCGCCCGCTACGGCGACTACGCCAACCTGGCCTACACCAACGCCAAGGTCCAGGAGAACTACCGACGACGCTTCCAGATCACCTTCCCGAACGAGGAACTGCCGGGGGCTCGACCACTCCACACGACGCCGATCCACGACCGGCTCACCGGCGCGAACGCGGTCTGGGGCGCGTCGTACGGGCTGGAGCACGCCCTCTGGTTCCAGAAGCCGGGCCTGCCGCCGTTCGAGGAGGTCACCTTCCGCCGGTCCAACGCCTGGGAGCAGGTCGCCGGCGAGGTCGCCGCCGTCCGCGAGCGGGTCGGGCTGACCGAGATCTCCAACTTCGCGAAGTACCGGGTGACGGGATCCGGCGCGGAGGCCTGGCTCTCGTCGCTCCTCACCAACCGGATGCCGAAGGTCGGGCGGATCGTCCTGACCGCCATGCTCAACGATGCCGGCCGGATCGTCGGCGAGTTCACCGTCGCCCGCGCCGGCGATGAGGACTTCTTCCTGTTCGGCTCGCAGGCGGCCGAGACCCACCACAGCCGCTGGTTCCTTCACCATCTGCCCTCGGACGGGAGGGTCTCGTTCCGGGCGCTCGGCCTGGGGCTCGTGGGGCTGTCGCTGGCCGGGCCGCACGCCCGGGACGTCCTGGCGGCGGTCACGGCAGAGGACCTGTCGAGCGAGTCATTCCGCTTCATGGACTTCCGCCAGGTGAACCTCGGGATGATCCCGGCCTGGGTCGGGCGACTGACCTACAGCGGCGACCTGGGCTACGAGCTGTGGGTCGCGCCGGAATACCAGCGTGCCCTCTACGACAGGCTGATGGCCGCCGGCGAGCCGTACGGCATCCGCCTGTTCGGGTTCCGGGCGCTCATGTCGCTTCGACTCGAGAAGAGCTTCGGAACCTGGTTCCGCGAGTACCGGCCGATCTACACGCCACTCGAAGCCGGCATCGGCCACTACTTCAAGCTCGACCACGAGTTCATCGGCCGGGCGGCCTACGAGGCGGAACTGGCGAGCGGCCCGAAGCGCCGCCTGGTCGTGCTGGTCGTGGAGCCGGACCCGGACGATCCGGCCGACGTCATCGGCGACGAGCCGATCTGGCACGACGGCGAGGTCGTCGGGTGGGTCACCTCGGGCGGCTACGCCCACCATGCGAAGGCGTCCCTCGCGCTCGGCTACCTCCCGACGGAGCTGGCCGCACTCGGCCCCGCCGCCGCGTTCGAGATCGAGATCATCGGCCGGAGACGGCCGGCCCGCATCCAGCCCGAGGCGATGGTCGATCCGCAGGGCCTGCGGATGCGCCAGTGACGGATCGGCCGGCCGCGCAGCCGGCGGGGGCCCAACCGGCGGCGGCCGGCCGGCTCGTCGTGGACGGCCGGCCGCTCGCCTTCGAACCCGGCGATTCGGTCGCGGTCGCGGTCGTGCGGGGAGGCGAGGTGCCGGGCCATGGCGGGACGCTCTGCCTCGCCGGGGACTGCGGGAACTGCCTGGCGGAGGTGGATGGCGTTGCCTACGTGCGCACCTGCCAGGTCGCGGCGCGGCCGGGTCTCACGGTGGTGCGCCATCCCGCCGTCGGGAAGCCGCCCCTGCCGGTCATCGACCGGCCCGACCTCAGCGCGAACCGGGCGGGGAAGACGATCGAGGTCCAGCGCGCCGAGGTCGACGTCGCGGTCGTCGGTGGTGGATCGGCCGGGCTCGGAGCGGCAGAGGCCGCCAGGCTGGCCGGCAGGTCCGTCCTGGTCCTGGACGCGGCCGCTGGTGCCGAGGTCGTCGCGATCTACGCCGGACCGACGGTGATCGCCCGGACGCCGAGCGGGATGCTCCACGTCCACGCCGACGAGATCGTCGTGGCCACCGGTGCCGCGGAGCTTCACCCGGTCTGCCCCGGAAACGGGCTCGCCGGCCTCATCACCGCCCGGGCGGCGGAGGCGCTCCATGCTGCCGGGGTGGACCTCGGCCGTGCCGTCGCCGTCGGGATCCCGCCCGTCGCAGTGCCGGCGGCGCCTGTGGCCGGCCGACTGATCCGATTCGAGGGCGAACGTGAAGGCGACGGCGGCCGGGTGCGGGCGGTCGTGACCGCCGACCCGCTGACGGGCGCGGAGACGACGACCCCGGCCGATACGGTCATCGTCGGGTTGGGCCGCGCCCCGCGCGACGTCCTGGCGAGGATGGCCGGTGAGGTGCCGGTTCGCACAGTCGGCGCCGCCGCCGATGATCTCCCATTGCCGCCCCCTCCGACCGACGGCGTCGTCTGCCCGTGCATGGGCACGACCGTCGAGGATCTCCTGGGCGCGTGGGACCGCGGGTTCACCGAACTCGAACTGCTCAAGCGCAGCAGTCTCGCCTGTCTCGGCACCTGTCAGGGCGGCGCCTGCCTGCCCCACGTCCGCTCGTGGATCGCCGCGCGGACCGGGGTCGTGCCCGAGCCGTTCACGGCCCGACCGGCCGCGCGCCAGATCACCCTTGCCGAGGCGGCCGCCGACACCGTGGTCGATGCCTTCCGCCGGACCCCGCTCCACGACGAGCACCTCGCGCTCGGCGGGCGGCTCGATCGGTTCGGCGGGTGGTGGCGGCCATGGGATTACGGGGACGCCGTGGCCGAGTACTGGGCGGTCCGCGAGGGCGTCTCGATCGGCGACGTGAGCACGCTCGGCAAGCTGGTCGTCTCCGGACCGGATGTCGTGGACTTCCTCGAGCGGCTCTACCCATGCCACGTGGGGGATATCAAGCCCGGTCGTTCCCGCTATGCGCTGCTGCTCGACGAACGCGGGCACGTCATGGATGACGGGATGATCCTGCGCGAATCCGCGACGCGCTTCGTGCTCTCCTTCACGTCCGGGGGCGCAGCCAACGCCGAGATGTGGGTTCGTGACTGGATCGGGGAATGGGGCCTGCGCGTCCACGTGCTCGACCGGACGATGTCGCTCGCCGCGATCAACGTCACGGGACCGCTGGCGAAGACACTCCTCGCTCGCGCCGGCCTGGCCGACCCGCCCCGCTTCCTCGGGCACGTCCACGCCGACGTCGTCGGCGTCCCCTGCCACGTCATGCGTCTCTCGTTCACCGGCGAAGCGGCGTTCGAACTGCACCACCCCGTGGACCGCTCGGTCGAGCTGTGGCGAGCGCTGATGGACCTCGGCGCCGATCTCGGGATCCGGCCGCATGGGCTCCAGGCGTTGTTCGGGCTGCGCCTGGAGAAGGGCCACGTCATCGTCGGGATGGACACCGAGCTGGACACCACGCCGCGCCGCATCGGGATGGACTGGGCGGTCCGGATGGAGAAGCCCTGGTTCATCGGCCGCGCCGCACTGGAACGGACCGCCACGCTGCCCGACCAACGGCGCCTGGTCGGCTTCACGATGCCGGGGCGCGCGCCCACGGAGGGATCGCCGATCTGGTCCGCGGGCGAGATCGTGGGGAACGTGACCGGGAGCTGGGACTCGCCCGTCCTGGGGCACGTGGTCATGCTCGGCTGGCTGCGCCGGAGCCCGTTCCCGGACCGGGTCATGATCGACGGCCGCGAGGCGCTGGTGAGCCCGACCCCGTTCTACGACCCGGAGGGAGAGCGTGCCCGTGCTTGAACCGCTCCATGGGCTGCGGGTGGTCGCCGATCCGGCGGCCTTGGACGCGGCGCGCTGGGACGGCGCCGATGTCACGGTCCTGCGCTTCGCGCCGGACGATGCCCTCGTTCTCGGCGCGCTGGGGGTCGACGTCGACGACGACAACGCCATCGTCGAACCTGAGACCGGCTTCGTCGGCGGATGGCTCCCGCTCCACGAGGTCCTGCCACACGTCGAGTGGTCGCTGCCCAACGGCCGTCCCGCGCTCGCCCAGGGCATGGTCGCTGGCGTGCCCGCGAAGCTGTGGATCGACGGCGACGGTGACGTGCTGCTGGTGACCGCCGCGGCCTACGCGGACGAGCTTTCCGGACGGCTCCGATGAGCCAGCCCCGGAATCCGGCGTCGGCCTACGTCGAGACCCTGCCCCCGATCCGCTGGCATCAGCCGAGGGCCA
>JBCLCL010000003.1:0-80996 GCA_038915815.1 Candidatus Limnocylindrales bacterium | reverse complement strand
GAGCAGGCCTTCGGCCGCCGATGCCACCCATGCCACCCCGCCCGGGACCGGCCGCGGGGAACCGCCGACGCCACCCCCCGGTACACTCGGCCGTATGACCACGCCCGCCCGCCCCGCGCGCAACGCCGCAGACCTGCTCGTCGAATGCCTCGAGGCGGAAGGCTGCCAGTGGGTCTTCTCGGTGCCGGGCGAGGAGACGATGAACATCCTGGACGCTCTCTCGCGCTCCGAGACCGTCCGGCATGTGACGACCCGGCACGAGCAGGGCGCCGCGTTCATGGCCGACGTCCACGGCCGCCTCACGGGACGCGCCGCCGTCGCGCTGGCGACCCTGGGACCGGGCGCGACGAACCTGCTGACCGGCATTGCCGACGCCTACCTCGACCACGCGCCGATGGTCGCGATCACCGGGCAGGCGTCGTCGGCCAAGCTCCACAAGGAGGCCCACCAGGTCGTCGACATCGTCCGGATGTTCGAGCCGGTGACGAAATGGAACACCCGGGTAGAGCGGGTCGATGCGGTCCCGGAGATCGTCCGCAAGGCCTTCCGGGTTGCCACCCTTGAGAAGCCAGGACCGACCCATATCGAACTGCCCGAGAACCTGGCCGCCATGCCGCCCGAATCGGGCGACGCCGCGCGACCCCTGGTCCCGGGTCACGCCTACTTCCCCGAACCGACCGACGAGGCGATCGCCCACGCAGCTCGTCTCCTGGCCGCCTCCGACCGACCGATCGTGCTGGCCGGCAATGGGGTGCTGCGACGGGAGGCGGCGCCAGCGTTACGAGCCTTCGCCCGCGGGCTGCACGTCCCGGTCGCGGTCACGTTCATGGGCAAGGGCGCGATCGACGATCGGTCGCACCTCTCGCTCATGGCCGTCGGCCTCCAGGCGCGCGACCACGTCCTGTCAGGGTTCGATCGTTCAGACCTCGTGGTATCGGTCGGGTACGACCCGGTCGAGTACGCCCCGTCGTTCTGGAACCCGGACGCGACCAAGCGGATCATCCATATCGACACGCAGCCCGCCGAGGTGGACGCGGCCTACCGGCCGGAGGTCGAGCTGATCGGCGACATCGACGGGACGCTCCGGCGCCTGCTGGCCGCTGTCGAGCCCATCGGGATCGGCGGCCGCGACGCCAGCGCGCGTCATGCGTCCCGCGAGATCCTCGTCCACGCCGACCTGCGCACCTCCCTGCTGGCCGACCTGCACGCGTTCGAGGCGGACGACGGCTGGCCGATCAAGCCGCAGCGCGCCATCGCCGATCTGCGCCGTGCCCTCGGCCCGTCGGACATCGTGGTCTCGGACGTCGGGGCACACAAGATCTGGGTCGCCCGGCTCTACCAGGCCTACGAACCGAACACGGTCATCATCTCGAACGGCTTCGCGGCGATGGGCATCTCGCTGCCCGGCGCGATCGCGGCCAAGCTCGTCCATCCCGACCGCCGGGTCGTGGCCCTGTGCGGTGACGGCGGGTTCCTGATGAACAGCCAGGAACTCGAGACGGCCAGGCGGATCGGCGCGAACGTGACCGTCGTGATCTGGCGTGACGACGGCTACGGCCTGATCGACTGGAAGCAGCGCAACGAGTTCGGCCAGCCATTCGGGGTCGCGTTCGACAACCCGGACTTCGTGGCCTACGCGCGCTCGTTCGGGATCGCCGGGTTCCGACCTGAGTCGTCCGCGGACCTCTATCCGACCCTGATGCGGGCGCTCGAGGTGGACGGGCCGTCGCTGGTGGAGGTGCCCATCGACTACCGCGAGAACCTGCGCCTGACCGAGCACCTGGGGGCGCTGTCGGGCTCGGGCTGAGGGGGAGGGCGACAGCCGGGCCCCGGCGCCGCCGTCCGCGTGAGTGTGACCCCGCTACCTGTCGCGGCGGGCCGAGATGGCGAAGCCGACGAAGTACGCGTCGAGCGACTCGGGCGTGGATCGGTAGACGTTGTCCCCGATCAGGAAGTCGCATACGACCTCGCGCGTGCGTGCGATCTCACGCAGCCGAGGACCCCTCCACCGGGTGTCCGCCAGGGTCAGGTCGAGCAACTCGAGCGCACGATCGAGCGCCGCGTTGAAGCGCTCCTTGTCACCTTCCTCCTTGGCCCGGACCGCACGGCCGACGTCGGCTCCCGCGTTGCCGAGCTGCTCCGCGAGCGTGAGGGTCCACCAACGGCCGCTTGCCAGACCAGCGTGCAACGTCATTGCGTCACCAGTCGCTCGACGATCGTCGTGATCGCCGCGCGCGTCGCCTCATCATCGACCGAGCGCGTACGGTTTCCCTGTCTCGGGCGAATGTTGATGACAGAGTCAAACTCGATGAACCTTGAAGTGCCGAACTGCGCGGGGTGGAGGTTGATGCCCCAGAGGCTGCTCTGCTGCGACCCGTCGCCGAGCAGCAGCGCCTCCTCGTCTGCGTGCATCTCACCGTCGACCGCCATGATTCCCTGATCCAGGTCCACGACCGCCTTCACAAGGTTCCCGAACATGCCCTCAGCCATCTTCTGGAGATTGGAGACGGCGATGGTGTTCCGAACGACCTGCAAGCCGAGCGTTGGCTCCTCTTCGAACGGCTCGGCCCCACCAGACGTCGGTTCCGCCGGCTCGTTGTCCATTGGTTGAGCCTACGGGCAACGCGACTCGGAGTCCACCGGATAGGCACGGATGGCTCCCGGCCCCCCGGGCCCCCGGCCCCCCCGCGCCCCCGGCCCCCCCGCGCCCCCGGCCCAGCATTCGCCCCCCGGCCCCCGGCCCAGCATTCGCCCCCCGGCCCCCCGGTCCGCGGGGCCCCGGCCCCCGGCCCTCCCCCGGCCCTCCCCCGGCCCGCCTCTGCCCCCTCGTATCGCTGGCACCGATTGATTCGGGGTTGGCCGGCCCACAAGCACCCTGCCCCATCGATCGGGCCGGCCCGGTCCTGCCCCTTGCGGCCCACGCCAACGCCGGCAGCGATGAACCCGCCCGAGAATCCCGATATGCCCGGCCGCCCCGCGCCCTCGCGCCACGGACCCAGCTTCGACCCGGCTCGGCCCCGCAGCTAACCGCCGGTGCAGCCCCGGATGTAACGCTACGGCCGATATGAGCCGGGTGAGGCGCACCGACGCGGAGGTCCAGGCAGCCCGGGAGTCTGCCCGGATCGGCGCGACCCTCGGCTCGGATCTGCAGCGGACGCGCAGGCGGCGGCGCATGACCCAGGCGGCGCTCGGCGAGCGGATCGGGCTCGGCCAGGGCCGGATCAGCGACCTCGAACGTGGCGAGGGCGCGAAGGCGCCGCTCGAAACATGGATCGCGCTCGGGATCGCCATCGATCGCCCGCTGGCCGTCTCCTTCTCGCGCGACATCCAGCCGGACGAGCCGCGCGACGCCGGCCACCTCGCCGCGCAGGAACTGGTCCTCCGGCTTGCCCGCCAGCACGGCCGCCGCGCCGACTTCGAACTGCCGACCCGCCCGTCCGACCCTGCCCGCTCGATCGACGTCGCGCTCCGCGACGACACCGCCCGAGCCCTCATCGTCGTCGAGATCTGGAATCGGCTCGACGATCTGGGAGCCGCCGCCCGGGCCACGACCCGCAAGCTGGCCGAAGCCGAGGGACCGGCCGTGCTCGCCGCTCGCGGCGATCCGCCCTACCGGGTCGCCATCTGCTGGCTGCTCGTCGATACCGCCGCGAACCGGCGGCTCGTCGCTGCCTACCCGGAGATCCTCGAGGCACGGTTTCCGGGCTCGTCGCTCGGCTGGGTCCGCTGCCTGGTCGAGGGTGCCCCACCACCGACCGAGCCCGGCCTCGCCTGGATCGATCCGCGGTCCGGCCGGATCGTGCCGCTCCGTCGTCGAGGCCCCGGAGTCAGCGGATCGTCATCCGCTGACTCCGTAGCTGATGGCTGATCCTGCAGGACGTGGAGGCGTCGGGAGCCGGCCGTGTCGGGAGTCGGCCGGCGATATCCAGAGCAGTGGCGCGGGCTCTATGAATTTTCGCGAGTCTGATACTCCAGCCATGCCGAATGCGCCTCATCGGGCGTAAGTGCTCGCACCTCTGCCTCCGACAGGCCCACCGTGAAGATGAGGCGCTGAACAAGCCAGCCAGGAGTGGTACGAGGGGATTCCCCGGTGGGTGCCGCCTGCTCGGGTTGCCCCCGAACGACTGCCCAGAATCGCTCCTCATCGACACCCAGCTGGTCGCGGAGGATGTGACCGAACAGGGAGGGCCCGATCTCGTCCCGGACAGCGTGGGACACCTTTGTGCGCAGGACCGTGCCGTCAGGCTGTTCCCTGGTGTACCGCCAGTGATCGCCGACCCGCTTCCTGCCACGCGCCAGGCTGGGTTCCTCGGTCCAACCGTCTCGCTCAACGTACGTCTTGAGATCCCCGAACCTCGCCAAGCTATGCGGGCAGAGCGGCCAGCGAAAACGCTGGTCGCCTGTTCTCCGACGGCTCAGCAAAGAGGATCGTTTCCCGTTCGGCCTCGTCCGAGACAAGCAGACGGAAGATCCACGGAAGGCGCGACACCATGTTGGCCGCGCTTCGGACGCGCTCGTCGTGCTCGACGACGCCGAGGAGCTGCTCGACCTCTTCGATCAGATCTTCCCTGGCGGCGACAAACGACCCGCCCCTGCCCCAGATCGCCAGTTCCGGCAACCAGATCGCGGTCGCGCCTTCCTCGAACAGAACCTCGGGGTGAAACTCGAACTGCGTCAAGACCGCCTTGAAGTCTTCCTCAGAGAGCAGCACAGCTGGGTCGCTTCGCCGGCGAGTGATCCTCGTCGGGAGGTGCGCCAGCGCGTGGTCATGGAGGTCGGCCAGGTTCGAACGCGCCCGGGAGTACTGGATCTCATTCATGCGTCGACCGTAGATTGCCACCGCTACGTTGTCAAGTTGTACTACTTGCAGGCTTAGAAACACCGACCGAGGGCCGCCCAGTCAGTGCGCTGCCTGGTCGAGGGCGCCCCACCACCGACCGCCGGGCCGCCGCGCCATGACCGCCGGTCGCGTCCCGGATTTGCTGGAAAAGCTCTGACGGCGCAGGCCCCTCGGCACGGGTAGGTTAGGCGATCCGCTCGGCGGTCTGCGGGGTCGAGCGTTCGGCCACGAGGCCGGCGATCGCGTGGCGTTCGGGCAGGGTCAGACCGAGCCCTCGCCCGCCCGCGATGACGAGGTCCATGACGGCCCAGGCCATCGTGAGGCAGCTCGTCTCGCCCGGGAAGCGCCCGATCACTTTGGTCCGCCTCCGGACTTCCTCGAGTGAGCGTTCCATTGTCAAGTGTTCGCAACGGACTAGACCGATCGGCCGTTCACAGTGCTCGTGCACCAGCACGAGAAACCGTCGTCCGAACCATTCCGGGAAATGAAGGTGGAACGCTCGACCACCACGCGTCGTTGTAGGCCCCGCGAAGGCCGCCGACCACGTGGGCGAGCCGGTGGAGCCGTTCGGCGCGCCGATCGGGCACGCGTCGCGTCCCAGCTTGGCAGCGTCGAAGGCTGACGGATGAGGATCCGATCAGCCGGGCGAGCGCATCGAGGTCGAAGACCTGGACGAGCTGCCAGCTCCCGGTCGGGCAGCGGAGAGGCGGCAATTCAGCGGTGCCGCCGGAGCCCCCGCTACTCCGCGCCCGGCCACCTTGGCGGCGGCCGTGATGCTCCCAGCATCAGATCCGGGGCAGGTGGAGCGAGAACGGGTGGACGACGGCCGCGACGCCGACCGGCGGGACCGTTCTCACGCTTGGTCGTGCCGCGGTCAGGGCCTCAAGGGGCGCGGACCAGGTGCTTATGCGCTCCCAACCGTCGAAAGTGATGCTGCCAGCAGAATCGGCGGCCGAAAGTCGTCTCCGTTGCGATCGGGCGTCGTCCTCGGCGATCTGGTCGGAAGGCTCCCGTTCAGCGGCTGGTGCCCGTTCGGTTGGCCTCACCGGCATTGATGGCCTGACCGTGATTGCGGTCCCCCATCCCGCCCGTCCGGTTGGAGCCGGCTGGCCTGGAACAGGTGAGTCAGGCGCCGGGCTCGACGCGCCGCGCCTCATCGGCGGGTGAGGTCGAAGCCATACAGGGTCGTTCCGGCGGCGTCGGAAGCCCACAGCATGTCGTCGAGGATCTTGAGGTCGTAGAACGCGGTGCCGCGGATCTCGATTCGATCCGTGACCTCGGCCCGCTCCGGGTCCACCAGCGCCACGCCTCCCTTGTATGCCACGTACACCACTCCGTCGCCGACGACGACACCGACCGCGGGTGAGGTCCCCAACCCCTTGACCGTGGCAACCACTTAGTTCGTCGCCGGATCGATCTTCGACAGGGTGGAGCTGTGTCGATTCGTTACCCACACCCATCCGCCGCCCACGGCCACGTTGTGCGGCCCGGATCCGACGCTGATCTCGGCCACGACCCTGTTCGTCGCCAGGTCAATTCGGACAACCTTGGCCGCGCCGTCGCACACGATCCAGACGGATCCCTCCCCCGTCGTCGTGCCCTTCGGCTTCGACGGCATCTTGATCGTTGCAACCACGTGGCCGTCGGATGGGTCGATCCGCTGTACCACCGAATTCAAGGTGTCGGTCGCCCATACGGCATCCGGCGTAGCTGCCACGTAGTAGGCGCTGTAATCGAGCGCGAATTGGCGCAGGAGGTCCCCGCTATCCGGATCAAGCTCCATCAGCATGTGTTCTCCGCCGGCCCACAGCCGAGACCCGTCGAAGCTGGTATTCGTCACACCGGCGATGGCCGCGGAAACCGAATGCGTTTCAGGCTCGACCCGCACCGCCCCGGCGTCGGTGGCCGCCCACAGGACGCGGCCGGCGACGGTCAGTCCGCCTCCCAATGCGGGCAGCGTGATCTGCGTGACACCCGTCATGTCGAGCGTCGATGCAGGCGTGCTGCTCGGCGCCGATGTGGGTGGGGACGGCGAGGAGCTGGTCGGCGCCGGCACTTCCGATTGCGAGCTGGCTCCTTGGCCGGCGCACGCGGTTGCGACGACGACGACCAGCGTGGCTGATGCGAGGGCGTGTGCGCGGTCACGCGCGGCGTGCATTCACGGCTCCCGGCTGCGGGGCCGCAGGGCGACCCACCCGGTCAGTATGAGGGAGCGGTCCAGCCGTTCCGTTCAATCCGAGGAGGTCCCGTGGCCTTGGTCGGCGCGAGGGTTCAGTGCGCCGCCTCGTTGGCCGAGGCCGTGATGCTCTCAGCATCAGATCCGGGCCAGGTGGAGCGATAAGGGGTCGTCGATGGTCGCGAACCCACCCCGCGTGACCGTTCTCACGCTTGGGCGTGCGGCGGTCCGGGCCTTGGCGAGCCGGGTCGGGGCGCTTATGCGCTCCTGACCGTCGAAATTGATGCTGCCAGCAGAATCAGGAGCGGGAAGTCGTCACGGCCGCGGTCAGCAACCGCCGGAATGTCAGGCGACGCTCCCGCCCGGCTCGGGGGCCGTGGACCTCGATGTGGCCCAGCCCGCGCGACGCTCCTGCGCGTCGCGAGCTCCGACCGAAGCTGGTCTGGCGGCCCTCCAGCAATCTCGGTCATGACAGCCATCATCGTGGGGGCGGCTACGATCCGGACAGCCGACGGACACGCTCGACCAGGTCGGGCCGCCGGCGCCCCGCGGCGCAGGCGACCCACCCGACGAGGTCCGATGTGGGCCGAACACGACGACGGTCCGCTCCGAGCGGGCCGGTCCGGGTCGCAGGCCCCCGTCGGTCCGGAATCCGCTCGCGGTCTCGCCGACGATCGCCGCCGACGGTGCGACGAGCCCGTCGAGGCTGCGGGCGCGGATCGAGCGTGCCTCGCGGCGACAGGCGTCGTACGTGTCGACGCCCCCGGTCAGCGTTTCGAGCGACAGTGATGGTGCGGTGCGCGGAACCTGCGGAAGGTCGATCGCCCAGAGCGACCGCGAGATGGTCTCGTTGTCGGCGGCGTCGCTGATCTCCTCGTGCCGGATGAACTCGGCCCAGGCGCCGTCCGGGGTCTCGGAGAAATGGTGGGCCGGTCCCTCGCCCGCGTCATGCCACCTGGCCGCGGGCTGGGTGGTCGACTCCCAGACGAAGGGGAAGCGCGGATCGGTGTGTCGGAAGACGATCACGTCGCCGCTCCGACACCCGCCAGGGCGGCCGCGAGCTCGCGAACGCGCTCGATGTCGGGATCAGCCGGATCCCAGTCGCCCCGCAGGAAGTCGGCGGGCCCCCCCGAGACCCGACCTCGCCCGCTCGAACCACCGCCGGACGCCGACCTCGTTGTAGGCCCCGCGAAGGTCGCCCACCACGAGGGCGAGCCAGTGGAGCCGTTCGGCCAGCCGGGCGGGCACGCGTCGCGTCCCCGCCTGGTAGCGTCGAAGGCTGACGGACGAGGATCCGATCAGCCGGGCGAGCGCATCGAGGTCGAAGACCTGGCCGAGCTCTGTCAGCTCGCGGTCTGGCAGCGGAGAGGCTGTGCCATCAGGGCCTCCCTGGCAGCGGCCGTGATGCTCCCAGCACCAGTTCCGGGGCATGTGGGGTGACAAGGGGTGGCCGACGGTCGCGATAGCGACCCGCGGGCCCGTTCTCACGCTCGGTCGTGCCGTGGTCCGGGTCTCAGCGAGGCTGATCGCGGCGCTTGTGCCCTCCCAACCGCCGGAACCGATGCTGCCGGCAGAATCAGCGGCCGCAGGTGAGCGAACGTCGAACTCGAAGGCGCGGCCCGGGCCAGATCCATCGCCGGAATGCTGGGCCGTGACCTCAAGACCGGCAGGTATCGGCGAACCCCCGTTCAGCGGCCGCTGCCCGGTCGGGTGACCACTGCAACCACGCGCGATGGCAGCGTGCATCACATGTGATACAATTGCCAACATGACTGAGGTGAGCATCCGCGAGTTGCGGAACCATGGCGGTGACGTGGTTGACCGGGTCGCTGCGGGCGAGCGCGTGATCGTCACTCGCGGCGGCCGGCCGGTGGCCGAGTTGCGTCCGCTGCGTTCCGTGACTCTCACGGCGGCGGCGCTGCTCGAGCGATGTCGACGGCTGCCCCCGATGGACAGCGCCTCGCTTCGTGCAGATCTCGACGAAACGCTCGATCCGCGGCTGTGACCACGGGCGAGTCCGGGCTTCTCGATACGAGCACCTGGATCCTCCTTCGTCGGCTGCGGGATCCTTCAGTGCTCCCCGAGCGGCCGCTCATCTCAGCGATCACCCTGGCGGAGCTGTCCGTCGGTCCGCTCGTGGCGTCGAACGAGCGCGAACGCGCAGCGCGCCTCGCACACCTGCAGGAGGCTGAGGTGGATTTCGACCCGCTCCCGTTTGATGCCGACGCGGCACGCGCGTTCGGCCGGGTCGCGGCGTCGCTTCGGCGATCTGGTCGGACGGCAACCGCCCGAGCGTACGACGCCATGATCGCAGCCGTCGCGGTGGCCAACGGCCTGCCCCTCTACACCTGCAATCCGGAGGACTTTGCCGGCATCGATGGCCTGACCGTGATCGCGGTCCCACATCCCGACCGCCCGGCTGGGCACGGCTAGCCGACGCTCCCGCCCGGCTCCGGCGGCCCTCCTTGGCGCCGGCCGTGATGCTCCCAGCATCAGATCCGGGGCATGTTCGGTGACAAGCGGTCGACGGCGGTCGCGACGCCGACCCGCGGGACGGTTCTCACGCTTGGACGTGCCGTGGTCCGGGCGTCAGCCAGCCCGGTCACGTTGCTTATGCCCTCCCAAGCGCCGAAAGTGATGCTGCCAGCAGAATCAGCGTGGGGAAGGACCACGTCCAGCGGCCGCCGCCCGGTCGGGTGACCTCGCCCGAAGGCCTGCAATCCGGAGCCGCGTCGCGGCTACGATCCGGCCAGCGCCTGGCCGACGGCGGCTCGAAGACCAGGGAGATCGTTGCGAACGGTCATCGCCAGCACTTCGGGATCAACGTCATCGTAGTCATGGGCGATCACCTCACGAATGCCCTTGATCCCGCGCCAATTGACGCCCGGTATCGTCGCCAGGGTGGCTGGCGTCACTCGCTTCGAGACTTCGCCGATCTCCTCGATGCGCTTGGCGATCGCATCGACGGCCATGCCATCTGTGGGCCAATCCGCACCAACTCGCGACACGTACTCCGCGATCACGTCGACGCACTCGACGATTCGCTCGAGCGCTTCCCTATCGCGCGGCGTCATAAAGCACCACCGCATCGCGGCCGATTTGCTGGGCGAGTGAGAGTCGCCGCACGGGCGATGTCAAGAGGTCGACATCGCGGCCGAAGAGCTGCTCCGCTTTCGCCGTGAGGTCGACCCGCTCAGCGAGGCCGAGATGGCGTCCCGCCGCGGGCTCAACGAGCAGGTCGATGTCCGAATCGGGCCGGAAATCCGCCCGTGTGGCAGACCCGAAGGCAAGGATGCGTCGCAGGCCGTAGTCGCGTGCGAGGGCACGCATACGCCGGGCACTGGGCGCAGAAACGGCCTCGTTCAAGTGACCCAGCGGGTGCGCCTGGATGGCAGCGTGCGGGGTCCTGTCGGGGAAGGTTCGGTCGACCGTGCCGTACAGCACACGCATTCCTGATGCCCGGTTGCGCGGCGAGAGGTCGGCCTGAAGCTGGTCGCGCAAGTCCTCCTTGGTCGCGAACTCGATCACGCTGTCGGGCGCGAACTGTCGCAGGATCGCCACAGCATCGAGCATCCGGACCTCTGCCGCCGGATCCGTGAAGCGGCGGAACACGATGAGCGCTCCCTGCTCGTCCATGCCCGCGAACTCGATGGCCTCGTTACCACGAGCAAGCGCCGCGAGCGCCACGTCCATCGGCAGGAACGCGAGGGCGAAGCGGACGACCTCCTGCGTGCGGGGCGACGGGGCGACCATATGGCGGCGTTCCGAACGGTTCACCAAGCCATCGGCAATGAGGATGTCGAGCGCCTTCTGCGCCCCGGTGTACGAGATCTCGAGCGCGTCGCCAACCACGGACGTACGAAGTCCGTCCGTACCCTGCGACAGGAGCAACAGTGCCCGGAGCGCATTGTCAGAAGCAACCAATCGCGACATGACCAGAGTATCACTCTAAGCGAGTGAATAGTCAACCTGACTGGCCTGGTTGACGTGAGCGAACGCCATGACGACTACCTGGCCGAGGACCCCCACGGTTGGTGACGTTTGTCGACTCGTCGGCGTTCTACGCCTACCTGGACGTCCGCGACTCGCTCCATCCGTCCGCACGGAAGACGCTCCCGGAGTTGATCGAGGCTCGTGACGATCTCGTCACGCACAACTACGTCGTCGTTGAAAGCTCGGCGCTCATCCAGCGCCGACTCGGCGCGGAAGCCGTTCGGGTCTTCCTCGATGACATCCTGCCGGCCGTCCGAATCCATTGGATCGATGAATCGACGCACCGGTTGGCGACGGCGGCGATGGTCGGGTCACTCGATCGGGGCGTATCGCTCGTCGATCGGACGAGTTTCGTCGTGATCCGTGAGCTGGGCATCGACCGGGCGTTCGCCTTCGATGCGGATTTCGAGACGCAGGGGTTCCAGGTGATCCCTGGCCGGTAGGCAGCGAAGGACCGGCGTCACGATCCCGGTGGCCGCCTCGAGCTGAGCACGGCCCTCCTTGGCGGCGTCCCGCCCGGCCCGAGCGCGCGGACCTCCACGTCCTCCGACCCGCGCGCGGCCAGTTCCGGCACAGTTGGTCCGTCCGGGGCGCCGAAATCGTCTGCCTGGCGGGGGCCTCAGGCGCGGTGCGGGGCGGGCGGGCTGTCCAGGTCCGAATCGCTGACAGTAGTAGTTTCCGGGCAGGCGGGGCGACAAGGGCTGGGCCGCGACCGAGACGGTTGGTCCGCGCACCTGTTCCACGCTCGGTTGGGCGGTGAACTCGAGCGATCGGGGTTGCCGGGCGGCCCATATGGCAGGTCTTGCCCTGGATCAATTGGTGTCAGCGATATTCGCCGCCGGAACGTGCATCGGCGAGGCTTCGGCGCCGCGGCCGTGACGGGGCCGCGACGGGGCCGCGCCCGGGCCCGCCCCCGACCGGCGCCCGCGCCTGTGGCTGCCGGGACTGTCAGCGCAGCGTGCCGCCCGGCTCGAGTTCGTGGACCTCCACGTCGTGCAGCCCCCGCGCCGACAGCTCGGCCCGCAGCTGATCCGGCGTGCCGGCGAGCACCGGAAACGTCCCGTAGTGGATCGGGATGACGTGCTTGACCCCCAGCAACTCGACGGCCAGTGCCGCCTCGCGCGGGCCCATCGTGTAATGACCACCGATCGGCAGGAGCGCCAGGTCCGGTCGGTAGAGATCCCGTATCAGGCGCATGTCGCCGAAGACCGCCGTGTCACCGGCGTGATAGAAGCGGAAGCCGTTCTCGACCTCGACGACGAAGCCGGCCGGCTCGCCCAGGTAGAGGGTCGTCTCGCCGCCCGGGTTCCAGTCGCCCGCCGAGTGCTCCGCGTGGACCATCGTGACGCGCAGCCCGGCCACCTCCACCGTGCCGCCCTTGTTCATCCCGATCGCCGCGTCCGCCCCTCCCGGCAGCCGCCGGGCCAGCCACAACGACATCTCGTGGATGCATGGCCAGGCCGGGCGCAGCCGTGAGGCCAGAGCGACGGCGTCGCCCATGTGGTCGCCGTGGCCGTGGGTCACCAGCAGCAGGTCGCAGCGGTCGATCGAGTCGGCCGCGCGAGGGCTGCGCGGATTGCCGAACCAGGGGTCGATCAGGATGACCTTGCCGCCGGGTGTCCGGACCTCCACGCAGGCATGGCCGTACCAGGTGAACGTCGTGTCTCGGTCGAGTCCCATCGCGCAGGCACCTCCACGGGTGATGCTAGCAACGCGGCTACACTCGCGTGCGTGCCAGCCACACAGATCGCCCAGAACCTCGTCTTTGTGAACTGGACCGTGCTGACCGGGCTCGCCATGGGGTCCTACGCCGCGGTCGTCCTGCTCCGCCACAGGACCAGCGCGACCGGCGGCTACCTCGGCTTTGTGACGGCCTGCGCCACCGGGTTCGGGATCCTGGCCTGGCTCTCCGACGGCACCCTGCCGACGACGCTCGGCGATTCGCCGGTCGTGGTGGACCCCGCCTGGGACGGCCCACGGGGCGTGGCGCTGGCGGCCTTCTGCATCCTTGCCGCCGCGGGTCTCATCGCTCGCCGGGTCGCGCCTCCGGCGGCACGGGCCGTCGAGTGGGTGGCCCTCGCCGCGGCCGGCGCGACCCTCCTGTTCGGCTCCCTCGGGTGGGGTGGTGGCCCGCTCGGCGCCGTGGGCCTGCTGATCCAGCTCCTCATCGTCTGCGCGGCCACGGGCGGTGTCTTCGCGGCGATGATCCTGGGCCACTGGTACCTCGTCACGCCCAAGCTCCCCGAGGCGCCGCTCATCCTGCTCGCCCGGAGCCTGCTGGCCGTCGTGGCACTCCAGGTCGTGCTCTTCTGGGCGTGGGTCGCGACCGGCGCGGGCCCGGCCGGCGGGCCCCCATTCTCCGCGCTCACCGGACCGTGGGCGCTGTTCGTCTGGCTGCGCCTGATCGTCGGCCTGATCTTCCCGCTGGTCGTATCGTGGGCGGCGGTCCAGACGGCACGCTCGCGCTCGATGGAATCGGCGACCGGGCTGCTCTACATCAACGTCGGGTCGATCGCGGCCGGGACGATCCTGGCGGCGGGCCTCTATTTCGGTGCCGGATTGCTGGTATGAGGAGCAGACCATGAGCAAAAGCGATCAGGGCTGGATCCCGGGCGGCGTCGATCTCGACTGGATCGAGTCGATCGCGACGCCGCTCTCACCCGCGCTGGCGGCGATCGAGGCCGCGGCCGGGCCGGACGGGATCCCGATCGTGGACCGAGACAGCGGCCGCGTCCTCTCGGTGCTTGCCGCCGGTCGGCGGCGGATCGTCGAGGTCGGCACCGCCTACGGCTACTCCACGCTCTGGCTGGCGCTCGGCCAGCCGCCCGACGGCACGATCGTGACGATCGATCCGGACCGGTCGCGAACCGATCTCGCCCGCGGCTGGTGGCGCCAGGCCGGCATCGCCGACGAGCGGATCACCGTCGTCAACGTCCCGGCGCTCGACGCCCTCGCGGCCGGTGAGCCCGCGCTCGCGGGTCCGTTCGATCTCGTCTTCATCGACGCGCTCAAGCCCGAGTACGGCGCCTATCTCGAGGCGCTGGTCGGCCGGCTCACGCCGGGCGCGCTGGTCGTCGCCGACAACGTCCTGTGGAGCGGGCGAGTCTCCGGTGCTCGTCCCGTGGCCGCGAGGGACGCGAACACGGACGCCCTCCGCGCCTTCGATGCCGCCGTCCTGGCCGATTCGCGGTTCAGTGCCACGATCCTGCCGGTCGGCGACGGCTTGCTCGTCGCGGCCTGGCGCGGCTGACGGGACGGGACGTGCCATGATCATCGCGGTCCGGATCCGCCTCTTCGCCATCCAGCGGGAGCTGGCCGGTGCGCGTGAGGTGCGCTTGGAGCTCCCGGACGGTTCCGATGTCGAGGCGGCCTGGAGCGCCCTGGTGGCGCGGCACCCGGTCCTCGCCCCGGGTCGCAGCTCGCTTCGCTTCGCGCGGAACGGGGACTACGCCGAGCCCTCGACCCGGCTCGCCGACGGCGACGAGGTGGCGATGATCCCGCCGGTCTCGGGCGGAGCGACGGGCGAGGCCGCGAGCGGCGCCGCGGACGCCGGCGCCTCCGGCCACGAGGCCGCGGACGCCGGCGCCGCAGCCCCCCGCCGAATCCTCGAGCTGCGCGAGACCCCGTTCAGCGCCGCCATCCTGGCCGAGCTGGCCGACCGGCTGGCCGTGCCGGAGGACGGCGCATTCGTCGGGTTCCTTGGGAGGACGCGTTCCACGCCCGGGACTCCCGCCCCCGGGCAGGAGGCGGAGGCGGCGCGCCACGCCGGCCGCGCGGTCGAGGCCCTCGACTACGAGGCCCACGATTCCATGGCGCTCTCAGTCCTGGCCGCGATCGCCGATGAAGCGGCGACCCGGTTCGGCGTGGAGCGGCTGGCGATCGTCCATCGGACCGGCGAGGTCCCACTGGGCGAGCCCTCCATCGCGGTCGGGGCCGCCGCCCCGCATCGGGACGCCGCCTTCGCGGCCGCCCGCTACGCGATCGACGAGACCAAGGCGCGCGCGCCGATCTGGAAGGCCGAGCGATTCGCCGACGGGCATGTCTGGATCGGCCACCAGGCTCGAACCGGACCCGCGGCGATCGAGGAGGGAACGTGAAGGTCTACCTGAGCGTGGACATGGAAGGCATCGCCGGCGTCAACCATCCGGGTCCGACCGGGCAGAAGCACGCGCGCTACCCGGACGCCGTGGACCTGATGATCCGCGAGACCAACGCAGCGATCGAGGGCGCGCTGGCCGGCGGTGCCACGGAGATCCTGGTCAACGACAGCCACGGCGAGATGTACAACCTGCTGCCCGACCGGATCCACCGCGCGGCGCGGCTGCTGCAGGGCCAGAAGCCCTGGTCGATGATCGCCGGCGCAGGGCCCGACGCCGGCTTCGCGGTCGCCCTCTTCGTCGGCTATCACGCCCGCGCCGGCCATCCGTCCGGGACGATCGCGCACACCTATTCCGGCGCGCCGGTCGAGACGCGGCTGGACGGCCGACCGACGGGCGAGTACGGCCTGAACGCCGTCGCGCTGGGGGCGTGGGGCGTGCCCGTCGGCCTGGTCGCCGGCGACGACGCGGTCGCCGCGGAGGTCGAGGGCTGGCTGCCGTGGGCCGAGCGGGTGGTGGTCAAGACGGCCACCGGGGGAAGGTCGGCCGCGTCGCTCCATCCAGCCGTCGCCGCGGATCTCGTGCGGGCCGGGGCGGAGCGAGCCGTCCGCCGCGCCGCCACCGGGGAGCTCAGGCTCCTCCAGGTGGGGCCGCCCATCGTCATCGAGGTCGATTACGCCCGCGGGGTCCAGGCCGACTTCGCGGCGATCGTGCCCGGGGCCGAGCGGTTCGGCGATCGAAGCGTCCGCTTCAGCTCGGACGATCCGGTCATGGCCTTTCGGGGCTTCCTCGCGGGGAACCGGCTGGCCGGCGGGATCGACCGAGCTCGAGAGCTCGACTGAGCTCGAGAACTCGACTGAACTCGACTGAACTCGACTGAACTCGACAGCGGCTCGTCAGGCCATACTGTCGCGGTGTCGTCGCCACCGCCCGCCCGTCAACGCCCCGGCGACTTCGGGATCCGGATCGGAACGCTGCCACCCGGACCGACCGATTCGATCGTGGACGTGGCGAACGTCCGGGTCGGCCACCGGACCGTCTGGCGCGACGAGCCGCCGCCACCGGACGGCCGCGGGGTCGCCCGGACCGGGGTGACCGCGATCGTGCCGTTCGGTGTCGGCGAGCTCTTCCGCTCGCGCGTCCCGGCCGGTGCGGCCGTCCTTAATGGAGCTGGCGAGGCGATCGGGATCACGAGCATCGGGGAGTGGGGGACGCTGGAGAGCCCGATCTTCCTGACCAGCTCGATGGCCATCGGTCGGGTCTACGACGCAGCGGTCGCGGAGCTCGTCCGGCTGGACGACCTGGCCGGTGACGACGATGCCCTGATGCCGGTCGTGGCCGAATGTGACGACGGCTGGCTCAACGCGTCGCGCCAGGTCCAGGTTGACGACGCGGACGTGCGAGCGGCACTTGCCGCGGCAGTTGGCGCCGAGGCCGGGCCCACGGCGGGCGGCGCGGTCGGGGCCGGGACCGGGATGATCTGCCACGAACTGAAGGGCGGCATCGGCACCGCCTCGCGCGTGGTCCAGCCGATCGACCGACGGGCCCTGCGGGCGACGGCCGGCCACCGCAGAAATGGCCTGGGCACGAGCGCGCCGACCTACACCATCGGCGTCCTGGCCTTGACCAACTTCGGCCGGCTCGAGCGGCTGACGGTGGATGGCGTCCGGGTCGGCGAGGCGCTGGTCGCCGACGGCTGGCCCGACGCCGGGGCTCGCCGCGAGCGTGAACGAGGCAGCTGTGTCGTGGTCGTGGCGACCGATGCTCCCCTCCTTGGGCACGCCCTGGAGCGCCTGGCGCGGCGCGCCGGCCTGGGACTGGCGCGAACCGGCTCGACCGTGGGTCACGGTTCGGGCGAGATCTTCCTGGCCTTCTCGACCGGGACGCGCATCCCGCGCGGCGCGGGGGCCGCGCTGCGGACCGTCGAGCTGATCGACGACGAGTACCTCGATCCCTTCTTTGCGGCGGTGGTCGAGGCGACCGAGGCGGCCGTCCTCGACTCGCTCTTCCGGGCCGATACCGTGGAGGGGCGGGACGGCCACGTCGCCCCGGGCCTGCCGGTCGAGCGGACGCTCGAGCTCCTGCGGACGGCCGGGCGGCTGCCGTCGTGACCGGGGCCGGGGCCGGCGCCGGCGGGCCGGCACGCTCCAGCGGCGCCGAAGCGTGGGGTCCGCTCGATCGGCTTCACACCCAGGCCGAGGCCCTCGCGGGTGCCTGGGGCGCGCGCGCCCGTGCGTCCACGACGGTCGGCCAGGAGCGCGCCATCCTTCGCCTCTTCGGTGTCTCCGGGCTGGATACGGTCGGTCGCCCGCTGGCCGGATCGACCGTCGACCGCTGGCTGGCCGCCGACCGGCGTCGGCTCGGCAGCGGGATCGCCCTGCCGTTCGCGATGGCGCTGCTCGAATACGACCTCGATCCACAACAGCTGGCGCTCGACGTGGCGTCGGGCGCCGTGGATCTTGGGCTGGAGGCCGCCCTCCTGCGCGAGCCGGATCGGCGCGCCGTCGCCGAGATGGAGGCTCGCCGTCTGGCGAGCGCGGCCATCGACCGGATCGATGCCGAACGGACCGTCCGCGACGAGACCATGACGATCGTCGGCGACGCGCCCCGGCCATGGCTGGGTACGACCCTCGGCCAGCCCGACGAGGACCTGGCCATCCATGAAGCGGCCGCGTTGATCGCCGCCGGCCTGGACCTGATCCAGATCGAAGTGCCGATCGGGCGAGAGCTGGCGACGCGCCTGGGCGAGGCCGGTCTGGAGGCGCCCGAGTGGCGGCCTCGCGAGGGAGCCCGGGGCGCGCCCGGCCGCGAACTCGCGGATCCCGCCCCGATCGGCAGCCAGCGCGCGCTGGCGATGCTTCGCCTGGCGGTGGATCGCGCCTCCGCCGAGCGCCATGGATACGTCCGCCTGGCGACCGTGCTGCCGGCGCTCGGAGCGCCGGAGGGCGCGGTGGTGGCAGCCTTCGAGCGGATCGATCTCATCGCGTCCGACGCCATCGCCGAGATCGTGGCGGACGGTGTCGAGCCAGATCGCGCGCTGGCCGACCACGCCTTCGCGCACCGGATCGCGCTCCGGGCCGGGACCGGGGTCGTGATCGGGGCGGGGCCGCTGGTCGTCGCACCGGACCTGTCGGCCGGCGTTCCGTCGGATCCGGCGACGCGTGCGGGTCGGGCCATGGCCCTCCAGCTCATCGGGGTGGCCCTCGCTCGCAGCGATGGGTTGCCGGCAGATCAGATCGTCCTGGGCGCCCTGCCACCCTGGGTGACCGACGAACCGGCGCCAGCCGCCCAGGCGATCGCCGAGGTCGCGGTCCGGCGGGCGCTCTTCCCGGGTCATCCCTTCGTGTTCGTGGAGCCGCCGCCCGGCCAGGCCGGCTCGGTCGTCTGGCCATATCTGCACGCTGCGGTCGCCGTCCATGCCGGCGACGTGGCCGTCATCCTGCGCCGCTACGATCCCGGGTCAGACGGGGATGGCGAGGCGGCCCGGGGCCTCCGTGCAGGCTCGGCCATCGCGTCAGAGATCGCCGCGGCGACGCGCCCCGGCGAGTTGACCGGGCTCGCGCTCGAGCACGCGCGATCCATGGTCGGCGCCGCCATGGCCACGCTGGAGCAACTTGCCGACCAGGGCTGGCGAACGGTTGCCGGCGACGGGCCGGGCGCAGGACGGGCGGCGGGTGGTGGACGCGACGCCGTCGCTGAGCGGACCGAGGGGTTCGACCCGTTCGAGTCCAGGCTGGGCCCGCGCGGCTGAGCGCGGCGCCGCGACGGCGCGCGGTTGCGTGACCGACCGGCATGAGGGTGTTCGGCGGGCTTGCCAACCCCGATATCGCCGGTACCGTTTGGTTCTGGGTATCCAGGGCGATAGGCTGAGCGATGAGCCGCGGACAGACTTGCGGCAGACCGAATCCACGCTTGTCCACTCCTCCTTGGAGCCCATCCACGCCCGATGCGCGGCCGACCGCGTCCCTTGGGCCGCTGCTACCCCCTCACACAACGTTGTCAGCGATACCGCCGGGTCGAGGCGCTTGGGCTAGGCGCGGTTCGGCCGCCGATCAGGCGACTCGGTCCGCCGCCAGCCGTGCGACTCGGTCGGCCGCCGGCCAGGCGCCTCGGAGGCACCTCGACCGCGCGACGACTCAGCCGCCCGAGACCGCGTGGCGCCGCCGTCCGCGCTTCGGAAGAGGCCGGCCGGCTCCACGCCGGCGAACAGGGTCGAGTCGGTCGCCGCCAGGCTCCAGACAGCGCGCATCGACGGACCGTGGTCGCCGTAGGCCAGACCCGCCGAGGAATGGCTCCAGGTCTCGCCGAGATCGTCGCTCCACCAGACCACCTCGCCGAACCAGGGGCTGCTGCCGGCCGCCAGGATCGCCCGCTCGCCGGTTCCACGATGAGGCCGTGGATCCCGATGCCCCCACACATCGGCCTCCGGAGCGACCAGTCGCGCCGAACCGCATCGCGATCGACCGGACGATATCAGCCGCCGGCCTTGAACGGATAGACGACCCAGGCGTCCGGGGAGACGGCGTGCACGTCGGGCGCGCCGGGCATGAGCGAGCGGGCCGGCTTCCAGTGAAGGACCGCGGTCGTCGGGATCCCGCCGGCCTGGCGGACCCGCTCGGTGACCGCCCGGATCGTGGTGCCGCTGTCCCAGACCTCGTCGACGACGAGGACCCGCTGCCCGCGCAGCAGCGGATCCGCGGGGAACTGGAGGAAGGTCGGATGGGGGCCGGGCTGGCCGTGGTCGTCGTAGAACTCCACCGCTGCCACGACGATGTTCCGGATGCGCAATCGGTAGGCCAGCATGCCGGCCGGGACCAGCCCGCCGCGGGTGATGGCGAGCATCAGGTCGAACGGTTCGCTGGCCAGTCGCTCGGCCAGGGCTGCGATCAGGCGGTCCAGGTCGTCCCAGCTCACGATGTCGCGCTCGGGCGCTGTCGTCTCGGTCTCCATCAGGCGCTGCCTCCTTCATGGGCCGTGGCGACCGCGCGGATCGCCTCGAGTGCTCGTGGGTCGTCCAGACCGGATAGGTCGCCCGGATCCAGGCCGAGCCAGGCGGCCCTGATCGCCCGGCGCATGACCTTGCCGGATCGGGTCCTGGGGAGGCTCGGGACCACCGCCACCCGCTCCGGCCTGAGCGGTTTCCCGAGCTGAGTCGCGACGGTCGCACCGATCGATGCGCGCAGGTCCGGATCGTCGGTCTGGCCCGGGTGGAGCACGACCAGGACGACCACGACCTCACCCTTGATCTCGTGCGGGACGCCGATGGCCGCCGCCTCGAGCACGGCGGGATGGGCGATCGCCGCACTCTCGACCTCGGCCGGCCCGACTCGCTTGCCGGCGATCTTGAGGGTGTCGTCGCTCCGGCCATGGATGTACCAGAAGCCATCCCGATCCACCACCGCCCAGTCGCCATGGACCCACGTCCCGGGGATGCGCGCCCAGTAGGTCGATTCGTAGCGGCCCTCGTCGTCCCGCCAGAAGCCTCGGGTCATGCCCGGCATCGGGGCCCGGATGGCCAGCTCGCCGACCGTGCCGCGCAGGGAACCTCCGGCCTCGTCCACCACGTCGGCGGCCGTCCCGATGCACGGTCCCGAGAACGACGCCGGCTTGATCGGCCCCAGGACGTTGCCACCGACGATGCCGCCCGAGACCTCCGTCCCGCCCGAGTAGTTGATGATCGGGCAGCGGCCCTCGCCGACGACCCGGAAATACCACCACCATGGGTCCGGGTTCCACGGTTCGCCGGTCGAGCCGAGGACCCGGAGCGAGGAGCGATCGTGGGCGCGGACGGGCTCCTCACCGTGCGCCATCAACGCCCGGATCACGGTCGGCGCCAGGCCGAGATGGGTGATCCGGTGGCGAGCGACGATGGACCAGAGGCGGTCCGGGCCGGGGAAGTCTGGCGCGCCCTCATAGAGCACGAGCTGGGCGCCGCGCAGCAGGGCGCCGGAGATCGCCCACGGACCCATCATCCAGCCGAGGTCGGTGAACCAGAAGAGCGTGTCGCCACGGCCCAGGTCGAACTGGTGAGCGAGATCCTGCGCGGCCTTGATCGGGAAACCGCCGTGGACGTGGACCGCGCCCTTGGGCCGGCCGCTCGTCCCCGAGGTGTAGATCAGCATGTAGGGGGTCTCGGGGTCCGTGGGTGCGTCCACGACCGGCCCGACCGGCCCGGCCGGCTCGGCCGGCTCGGCCGGCTCGGCCGGCTCGGCCGGCTCGGCCGGCTCGTCCTCGCCGGCGACCGGCGCGTGCCACCAGGCGTCGCGGCCCTCCACCCACCGGACGGCGATGGCGTCGCCGGCCCGCCGGACGACGACGACCCGCCGGACCGAGGGCGCCGCGGCCACTGCCTCGTCGGCGACCGCCTTCAGCGGGACCCACGAACCGCGCCGGAGGAACCCGTCGGCGGTGATGAGGACCGACGCCTCGCAGTCGGCCAGTCGTGCGGCGATGGCCGGCGCCGCGTAGCCCGAGAAGATCGGCGTGAAGATGGCCCGCAGCCGACCGAGGGCCAGGACCGCCACGACCGTCTCGATGAGCATCGGCAGCAGGATCCCGACCCGGTCGCCCGGGCGCACGCCCAGCGCATGCAGGCGGCGGGTCGCGGTCTCGACGGCCGTGGCCAGACCGGCATTGGTCACACGGCGGACCTCGCCGTCCTCGCCTTCCCAAGCCAGCGCGGGGCCGTCAGGGTCCCGGCCGACCCGGGGCTCGAGCGCGGCTCGGGCGTGGTTCAGGTCCCCGCCGGACCACCAGCGAGCCCAGGCTGGACCACGGCTCGCGTCGAGGATGGAGCTGGGCCGTCCGCCCCAGGCGATCCCCAGGTCCTCCGCGGCCGCGCCCCAGAACCAGCCCGGGTCGGCCACGGCACGCGCCTGGAGGGACTCGAGCGAGCGCTCGCCCGTGGCGCGAAGGAATCGAGCCAGGTGCGACTCACGGAGGGACTCGCCGTCGGGCCGCCAGGCCACGCCGTCGCCATCGCGCCCGAAGATCGGCCAGTCGCGTGCCACCGCATCAGGGTACGGCAGCCCTCCCCCGGGCGGGACAGCCGGCGGCCGCTCTGCCGACGCGTCAGTCGAGCGCCGCGGCGATCAGGTCGGCGTAGAGCGCTGCGCCCTTCGGTCGCGGGTGGTAGCCGTCCCTCCAGAAGAGCTCCGGGTGTCCCGCGGTGGCGTCATACCAGTCCACCAGCCGCGCGTTCGGATAGCGGGCGATCCCGCTCTCGATGATCCGGTTGTTGTGCGCCTCCCAGTCGCGCAGCACCCGAACGTTGACCCAGACGACGGTGGGCACGTCGCGCAGGGCGTCCATCACCGCGTCGAACTGCCCGGCCCGGAAGGGTCCGTTGTTGCCCAGCTGGACGATGACGGTGTCGGCAAGCTCGCCGTCTACCGCGCGGCGCTCCAGGATCCTGGTCCCCTCGGCGATATGGCGTCCGACGGCGGCGTCCACGCGCAGGGGCCCGAGGTCTTTCGCGAGCGCCCGGGCGCCCTGGATCATCACCGACTCGCCGAAGGCGAGGATGCTCCGCATCGGGGTGGGGGTCGGACTCGGCGATGGCGTCGGTGAGGCGGTCGGCGCCGTGGGCGGCGCGGACGTCGGGCTGGCTGACGCGGCCGACGTCGTCGGCAGATCGCCCAGCTGTCCATCCGGGTCCAGCACCAGCTCGTTGATCGAGGTCGTCACCATCCCGTCCGGCGGTGGAGGCGGGGTCGCGATCGCCACCGACACGAGCAGCACCGACAGCATCACGGCCAGCCCCCCGGCCGCCGCCGGCACCGTCCACCGCCGGGTCGGCCGGCTCGTGACGGGCTCCGTCGAGCGCAACCAGGCCCAGGCCCTCCCCAGCGCACCGTGGCGGACGGGAGTCTCGACGAACCGGTACGACACCTCGGCGAGCCCCGCGGTCAGCACGAGCCGAAGCACGAGCGCCGGCAAGGGGCCGATCGGCAGGTCCAGCTCAGGGCGGGAGAGCGCGAAGATCGGCCAGTGCCACAGGTAGATCGAATAGGACCGGGTCCCGATCCAGCGCATCGGATCGAGATCCACGGCACGGCCGATGCGGGCCCGCGGATGGACCACCGCAGCGATCAGGGCGACGGTCACCAGCGCCAGGAGGGCCAGTCCGCCCTGGTAGAGGAACGGCTCGAAGGCGTCCGCGCCGACGAAGAAGGCAGCCAGCCCCACGAGGGCCGCGACGCCGACGAGATCGAGCGCACGCCCGAGCCGAACGTCGCCCCAGCGCCCGGCCGCCGCCGCTGCCGCGAGGAGCCGCCGGCGCTTCCGACGGCTCAGCCGCGCCGAGGAGGCCGAGGGCAGCGAGGACGCGGTCGGCACCCAGACGAACGCCAGGGCGGCGCCGAGCAGCAGGCCGGTCAGGCGCGTGTCCGTCCCGTAGTAGATCCGCGACGGATCGAGGGACGGGTCGAACTGCAGGGCCATCCAGACAGCCGACGCGGCCGCGCCCAGCAGGGTCAGCGCCAGGGCGACCCGACGCCCGGCCAGCAGGAGCACAGCGAGGGCGATCGGCCAGAAGAGGTAGAACTGCTCCTCGATGGCCAGCGACCAGAGGTGGATGAACAGCGATGGCCGCCCGATCGACTCGAAGTACGACTGCTCGCCGGCGATCAGGTGCCAGTTGGTGACGTAGGCGAGCGCTGCCAGGGCATCGCTCCGCAGCTGTGCGATCTCGTCCGGCACGACCAGGACGGCGAACGCAAGGCAGACTGCGAGCAGGAAGAAGAGCGCCGGCAGGAGCCGCCGGGCCCGGCGCAGCCAGAAGGCGATGGGATCGATCCGCCCGGTCAGGCGATGTTCGGCCAGCAGCAGTGCGGTGATCAGGAAGCCGCTGATGACGAAGAAGACTTCGACGCCGAGGAATCCGCCGGAGAGCCCGCCGATCCCGGCGTGGTAGACGACGACCGCGAGCACCGCGATGGCGCGCAAGCCATCGAGGCCGCCGAGGTGTCCAAAAGAGCGCAGGTCGGCCTCGATCGGCGGTCGTCCGGTGGCGATCGGGGTGGCGTCCGAGGGGACCGGAACCGACTTCGGCATCGTTCCTGTGGGGTTCGGGGTGGGGTCCGGGCGCTCCCGGGGACGGATGGTCCGGGTGAACGCCGGCAGGGCGTTCATCCTAGCGCGTCGCCGGCGACCCCGCGGCCTCGCCGCCTACTGCCAGATCGCGAAGGAGACCCAGGTGTCTCGCGCGACGGCGCCGTAGACCACCTGGATCTCGCCGCTCGCGGCGTCGTAGACGGTGACCGATGCCGGCCAGCGCCCGTTCTCATGCCCTGCAGCATCGTAGCCGGGCGCACCGGTCGCGTAGACGAAGCGCCCATCGGCCGAGACCGCCAGTGATGTGAGGACGGCTCGCGGCTCCCAGTGGTCGATCATCGCGAGCGTCATCGAATCGAAGACCCAGACGCCGGTGGACCTGCTCGTCTGGCCGGCGCCAGGTCCGATCCCGAGGGCGTAGACCCGTCGCCCGTCAGGCGAGACGGTGAGTCCCGGTTCAACGCCCAGGTAGCCCCGCCCGCTCAGGTTCCGATCGCCCGGCAGCATCGATCCCGGAACGGTCCCGCCGATGATCGGACCGTCATCGATCCCGATACGGGTCATGGTGTGGCGAAACGGATCCCAGACGAAGACGGCACGCCTCGCGCGGTCCACGACGGGTGTCGCCACGTACCCGTCGACGGGCTGCCCGCTTGGGATCGCCACGTCGCCGATCGACGTGCCGGCGGTCGTCAGTCGACGAACGTAGTACGAACTGCCGGGCGCTCCACCGGCGGTGGGCGTGCAGACCTGGACGAGCCGCTCCTGATCGATGAAGGTCGGTCGACCGAGGCACCAGGCGTCGGGGGCCAGGCTCACCTCCGGCGGGAGCGGAGCCGGGGTGGAGAGCGTCCCGTCGTGGACGGGGATCATCCATTCACGAGAGCTGTTCGTCCAGGTCTCGCTGCGAACCTCGGAGCGGTTGATCGCGGCATAGATCGTCCCGCCGTCGGGGGCGATCGCCAACATGCTGGCCCAGACGTAGACCCCATCGGGCGCGTAGACCCCATCGGGCGCGTGGCCCGTATGCGGTGACGCCGATGGACCGGGTTCCTCCAGATCGACCGGAAGGCGGTCGAGGACTTTAGCGCTGACCAGCTCGCCATGTTCCACATCCAAGACGTACAGCTCGACCGTCCAGACCGGCGGGCGCCGGACCACGGCGGACACGAACAGGTACCGCTGATCGGCATCGAGCGACGCCACGACGTTGAACCCGTCGGTCATGTCGCGCACCGGCGTGGCGCCGTCGAAGGTCGCGACGTCCCGCTCGACGATCGGGGCCCCGGTCAGATCGAACCGCGCGAAGCGAAGGATCGGGTCCTTCACCGTGGAGTCTCCGACCGGCGTGCCGGGCCGGAGGACGCAGGCACACACGAGCTGGTTGTCCGAAAGCGGCATCATCTGGTAGTCGTACGGGTTCTGGGGCGGCGGCGGGGCCAGGGTCCCGGTCCCTAGATCCAGCACCTGCAGGCCCTGCGCCCAGACGAGTCGGCGCTCGGTCGGGATCTGCCCGCCCACGATCTCCAGCGTCGGCAGGGGGGTCGCGAGCGGCACACGGGTGGGGGTCGGGCGTTTCGTCGGCGCCGCCGAGCTCGACGTCGGGGCGGTCGATGCGATCGCGACCGCCGCTGAGCTCGCGGGGCCTTCGTCGTCGAGCGCCGTGCCAAGCACGATGCCGACCACGATGAAGCCGACCAGGCCGACCGCGACCAGGCTGTTCGAACGTCCCCTCCAGCCCTGCGGTCGCGCGACGACGGGCTGGAGTCGAAGCGGGATCTCGACGTCGTGTTCGGGGACCGGCGCGCTCATGACCGGATTACACCACGCGCACGCCACGTCGGCCCGTGCTACGGCCGTGGCCCTCCGATCGACAATGATGCTGGGGGCATCAGTTTGCGCACGGGATCCCGGCCCTGGTGGTCGGCAGTTCCGGAGCAAGGCCCCGGAACCAGTCGTTATCGGGAGTGTCGGGCGTTGGTGATGCTGGTGGCGGCGAGGTCCCTGGTCAGGGTCAGCCGGGGCGGCTGGCGAGCGGCGCCATCGGCTGCTTATGGCCCAACTCCTGCTGGAACTGATGCTCCGGGCAGAATCGGCCCCGGCTGGCGAGGGGGCCCCGGCTGGCGAGGGGGCACCGGCTGGCGAGGGGGCCCCGGCTGGCGAGGGGGCCCCGGCTGGCGAGGGGCCGTCGCGCATGGCGAGGCGGCCGGCTGATAAGCGCAGCCGCACGCGGCCGACTGCCTGACTTGCCAGGCTGGTCAGACGGCGCCGGCCAGGGCCTGGCTCACGACCGCCTGAGCCTCGTCGATGATCCGCTCCAGGTGCTCCTCGCCGAGGAAGCTCTCTGCATAGATCTTGTAGACGTTCTCGGTTCCAGATGGACGGGCGGCGAACCAGCCATGTTCGGCCGTGACCTTGAGTCCGCCGATCGGGGCGCCGTTGCCGGGCGCCACTGTGAGGACCCCGGTCAGCGGCTCGCCGGCAAGCGTGGACGCGCTGACCCGGTCCGGCGAGAGGCGCGCGAGCGCCGATTTCTGGGACGGGCTGGCCGGCGCGTCGATCCGGCGATAGACCGGGGAACCGAATCGATCGGTCAGGTCGCGGTAGGCCTCGCCTGGATCCCGCCCGGTTCGGGCTGTCAGCTCGGCGGCCAGCAGGCAGGCGATGATCCCGTCCTTGTCGGTCGTCCAGGCCGTGCCGTCGCGGCGCAGGAACGACGCCCCGGCGCTCTCCTCGCCGCCGAACCCGAGCTCGCCGGCCAGCAGCCCCGGGACGAACCACTTGAACCCGACCGGCACCTCCAGCAGCCGGCGCCCCAGGTCGGCCGTGACGCGATCCAGCATCCCGCTCGAGACCAGGGTCTTGCCGACGGCAACCTCCGCCCGCCACTCGCGGCCGGCGCCGAACAGGTAGGCGACCGCGGCCGACAGGAAGTGGTTCGGGTTCAGCAGTCCGGCACCGGGGGTGACGATCCCGTGGCGATCGGCGTCGGTGTCATTGCCGAACGCGACGTCAAAGCGGTCGCGCAGCTCGACCAGGCGGGCCATGGCGTGCGGCGACGAGGGGTCCATCCGGATCCGGCCGTCCCAGTCGGCGGTCATGAACCCGAACTGCGGATCCACGACGTCGTTGGTCACCGTCAGGTCCAGGCCGTAGCGCTCGGCGATCGCCGGCCAGAACGCGACGCTCGCCCCGCCCATCGGATCGACGCCGAGGCGGAGGCCGGACGCCCGGATCGCCTCCATGTCGATGACCGCATCGAGATCGCCGATATAGGAGCCGAGGAAGTCGTGGGGGGTCGCGGTGGCCCGCGCCCGCTCGAACGGGACCCGCTTGACAGCGTCCACGGCGGTCGCCAGCAGCCCGTTCGCCTCGTTCCCGATCCAGCCGGTCACGTCCGCATCGGCCGGCCCGCCGTTGGGCGGGTTGTACTTGAAGCCGCCGTCCTCGGGCGGGTTGTGCGACGGGGTCACCACGATCCCGTCGGCCAGCCCGGCGCTTCGACCACGGTTGTGGACCAGGATCGCGTGCGAGATCACGGGCGTCGGGGTGTACCCGTCGGCGGCGTCCACGCGGACGTCCACGCCGTTGGCCACCAGCACCTCCAGGGCGGAACGGAACGCCGGCTCGGAGAGCGCATGGGTGTCGCGCCCGATGAACAGCGGGCCGTCCGTGCCCTGCGCGCTGCGGTAGCGGCAGATCGCCTCGGTCGTGGCGACGATGTGCGCCTCGTTGAACGACCTGTTGAAGGCGGACCCGCGATGGCCGGACGTCCCGAAGGCGACGCGCTGGACCGGTTCGGCGGGGTCGGGGCACAGGTCGTAGTAGGCATCGATCAGGCGCTCGACATCGACCAGCATCGACGCCTCGGCAGGAAGGCCGGCCCGCTTACTGATCGACATGGACGTCCGAGTCTACCCCGAGCCACGATCATCGGCCCGCCTGGCATCGCCGTGTCGAGCCACGTGCCGGTGGCATCAGTAACCCAGCATGCTGGTATCCTTGGCCGATGAAGATCACCGTTGACCTGGATGCGGACCTCTACCGAGCGGTCAAGGTGGAGGCGGCACGCTCCGACCGCAGCGTTCGCGACGTATTCGAGGAAGCCATCGGTGGCTGGCTTGAAGATCTCGAGTCCGCGGAGGACCGAGCCTCGGCCGACGTCGCGCTTGCCGAATATCGACGGGACGGCGGAGTCGGAGCCGTCGCGTACTACGAGCGTCTCGCAGCCGAGACCCGCGAGACCTATGGGGCGATGGAGGGCGACCCGACGGCTTCCGACCCGACGACGTGACCCGCCCGGCCCCGTACCGGGTCGAGCTTTCGCCGGCGGCCCAGCGCCAGTTGGCGCGACTCCCGCCGGGCGACGCGGCTCGACTCCGCGTTCCGATCATCGCGCTTGCCGGCGAGCCGCGACCCCGGGACTCTTCCCCACTCGTCGGGACTCGATATCAGCGGCTGCGGGTCGGCGACCTCCGGGTCGTCTACCTGGTCGATGACCGCGAGCGCCTGATCGTCGTCCTCAGGGTCGCGCGCCGGTCCGAAAGCACCTACCGCCGGATCGGCTGAGCGGCCCGACAGCACACCACGTCAGGCCGGAGCGATGACCGAATTCCCGAACGGCTCGTACCCTGGCGCCACCTCCGGCCAGGGATGGGCAGCTTCCCAGGCCCCGGCGACGTCGAGCAGGAGATCGTCCGCGTGGCGCGGCCCCGTGACCTGGAGGCCGAACGGGACACCATTCGCGGAGCGTCCGGCGGGCAGCGAGATCGCGGGGTGCCCGGTCACGTTCTGGACGGCCGTCGAGAGGACCTCCGGCGGGAGCATGCCCGGCTCACCGTCCGGGGTCAGGCGACCGTCCGCATCCCAGCCCTCGACCGCGACCGTCGGGGTCAGCAGCAGGCCCGAGCGACCCAGCAGGTCGTCGAGGCGCCGGACGTAGCCGAACCGGCGGCGACGCGCCGCGAGGTACTCGTCGATCCCGACCGCCAGGCCGACTTCCATGAACGCCCGCGTGGCCGGATGCAACAGCCCGAGGTCGGCCACCAGCCGCTCGCGACCGAGCGCGGCGACGTGTTCGGCGGTGGCCAGGGTGAACCAGTCCAGGTCCGGATCGCCGTCCGTGAAGAAGTCGCGCGGCTCGAGCCAGGTCAGCGGCAGGGAGAGCACCTCGGCCAGCGCCCGGACCGCCTCCTCGAACGAGCGAGCGATCCCTGGCGGCAGCGGGCCAAGATCGCTCGTCCGCTGCGCCGCGTAGAGGCGGGAGGGTGGGGGCGTCGGATCCATGGCCCAACCGCGTGGGCGAGCCGTCGGGTCGCCGGCGACCGGTCCGGACTCGACCTCGAGGAGAAGGCGAAGGTCGGCGACCGACGTGGCCAGCGGCCCGAACGTGGAGAAGTCGATCCAGTCGTGTGGCGGGTAGCCGCCGATGACCCCGTGGGTCGGCTTCAGCCCGACCAGTCCGCAGAACGCCGCCGGGATCCGGATGGAACCGCCGCCGTCGGTGGCGGTCGCGATCGGCACGAGGCCGGCTGCCACCGCCGCGGCCGAGCCTCCGCTGGATCCTCCCGGCGAATTGGCGAGCGTCCATGGGTTCCGGGTCGCTCCGAACAGCAGGTTGGCGGTGAAGCCCTCGGTCGCGAACTCGGGCAGGTTGGACTTGCCGACGACGATCGCGCCGGCGGCCCGGAGGCGAGCGGGGATGAGGCTGTCCTCGACCGCCGGAGGGGCATCCGCGAAGAGCCGCGACCCCTGGGTCGTGGGCATCCCGGCCACGTCCTCGAGGTCCTTGATCAGGACCGGGACACCCGCCAGGCGGCCCGCCGGTTCGCCCCTCGCCACCGCGGCGTCAAGGGCCTCGGCTTCGCGATAGGCTTCCTCGGCACGAAGGGCGACGACGGCGTTGATCGCCGGGTCGAGACGGGCGATCCGTTCGAGCGCTTCCGCGACCATCGCGACGGCGCTGGTGCGCCGGGCGGAGACCGCCGCGGCCACCGACCGGATCGGTGAAGACGGGCCGGAGGCCATGGGCCTACCGCGACCGGGCCCGGGCGAAGAGGCCGAGGTATTCGTAGGCGACGTTGGCCGCCGCCAGGGCCGTCAGTTCGGCGTGGTCGTACGCGGGGGCGACCTCGACGACGTCGCCACCCACCAGGTCCAGCCCGTCGAGCCCGCGCAGGATCGTCTGCAGCTCTCGGGTCGTCAGTCCACCGGGCTCGGGCGTTCCCGTTCCCGGCGCGTGTGCGGGGTCGAGCACATCGATGTCCACGCTGAGGTAGACCGCCCCGCTGCCGACGCGTTCGAGGATCCGCGCGATGGCGACCTCCACCCCGTGGCGGGCGACGTCTGCGGTCGAGACGATCGCGAAGCCCATCCCCGCGTCCTGGGTCAGGTCATGGGTGGAGTAGAGCGGGCCCCGAATGCCGACGTGGACGGATCGGTCGGCGGCCAGGAGGCCCTCCTCGAAGGCGCGGCGGAACGGGGTGCCGTGGGTGTACGGCATGCCGAAATAGGTGTCCCAGGTGTCGAGGTGGGCATCGAAATGGATGAGCGCGATCGGCCCATGGCGCTGGTGCATGGCCCGCAGGAGTGGCAGGGCGATCGTGTGATCGCCGCCCAGCGTGACGAGACGGTCGGCCCGCGTCAGCAGGTCGATCGCGGCGGCCTCGATCGAACCGACCGCCTCCATGATGTCGAACGGATTGCAGGCGATGTCGCCGGCGTCGGCAACCTGCTGGATCCGCCACGGCTCCACGTCGAGGGCGGGGTGATACGGCCGGAGGAGCTTGGATCCGGCACGGATCGCCGCCGGGCCGAAGCGGGCGCCGCTCCGGTAGGAGACGCCCGAGTCGAACGGGACGCCGACGATCGCCACGGCCGCGGAGCCGACGTCCTCGAGGCGGGGCAACCGGGCGAACGTGTCCGGACCCGCGAAGCGCGGGACGGCGAGCGCATCCGGCGGCTCGACGGGCTTTGGGTCCGGTTCCGGCTTCCGACCCCTGGCCTCGCTCACGACCGGGCGCTCGGCTCGGCGCTCGGCTCGGCGCTCGGCTCGGCCGACAGATGCTCGTGGACGCCAAGCCAGCGGCCGTCCTGCTCGCGCCGGAAGACGATCGTCTCGCGCTCCGCAAGGTCGTGCTCGCCGTCGGCATCGCGCATGCGCGTCCGGACCCGATGGGTGAAGACCGCGACATCGGCGGTCAACAGGTGGACCTCCGGCTCGAGCGACCGGCAGGCCAGCACCCGGAACCCGTCGGCCTCCCACGATCTCCACTCTGCCTCGTAGGCGGCCCTCGACTCGAGCAGTCGCGGCGTGGTGTGGAAGAGGAAGGTGGCCTCCGGGGCGAACGCCCCGAAGTAGCCATCCACATCGTGCGCGCCGAAGGCAGCGACGAGCGCCGCCGCGGCGGCGCCCACCTCCGACTCAGCGTCGCTCATGGCATGGTTTCCGCGATGGTCCGCTCACTGGCCTCGATGGCCGGCGTCTCGGATGCCAGGTCCAGCGAGCGGGTCAGGATGTAGTAGACGACGGCCGACACGAACAGCCCAACAACGGCCGAGATATCCGTGCCGCCGAGTTGTTCAGCGATCGGCGCGGTGACGACTCCGGGGATGACGATGAACGGCAGCATCGAGACCAGCCCGATCGCATAGGCGGTCAGGCCGCGCTGTCCCCAACTGCCGTAGATCCCGGTCGGCGTGAACAGGTCCGTGATGGCGTAGCGACCGTGCCGGACGAAGAAGTAGTCGACCAGGTTGATCGCCGTCCACGGGACGATCAGATAGAGCATCACGATGAGGCTGTTGAACAGCGCGCCGACGGCGTCGCCGCCGAACGAGATCGCGGCCGCGGCCCAGACCAGCGCCAGGACCACGATCGTCACGATCCGCAGGGTGCGGGTCGGCTTGATCGGCCGGACGGAGTCGATCGCGGTGACGGTCGAGAGCATCGCGCTGTAGGCGTTGATCCCCATCGTGGCGACGAGCGCCAGGACGGACAGGATGGCGAGCAGCGATCCGAGCCCGCCGAAGACCAGGTCGCCGGCGTCGCGCAGGGCCACCAGCGGGTCTGTGGCGCCCAGGTTCGTCGCCAGCCAGGCCCCGATCGCGATGAGCCAGACCGCCGAGCCGCCCGCCCCGAGGAAGACCGACAGCACGATCGGCCTCGTCCGGGTCGAACGAGGCATGTAGCGCGAGTAGTCGGAGACGTAGGGCGCGTAGGTGATGTTGTAGGCGGCGGCGGCGATGAACTGGGCAACGAAGGCCGCCCAGGCGAACTCACCCGCGGGCGCCTCCGTGCCGGCCAAGTTCCCGGTGACGATCGCCGCGGTCAGGATCACGTAGAACGGGAGCGCCACGAAGAAGAGCAGCCGGAAGACTTTGTGGAGCAGGTCGTGGCCGTAGATGGCGAGGGCCGCGGCGATGACCGTGGTCCCGATGGCGATCGCCAGCGGATCCCAGCCGAAGATGCCGTTCAGACCGAGGCCGAGCAGGATCACGTCGACGACGTTGAACAGCATGAACGTCACGAACGACCCGAACAGGGCGATGACGACCCCGCGGTAACCCAGCTGGGCGCGCGACTGGATCATCTGCGGCAGCCCAAGGTGCGGGCCCTGCGTGGCGTGGAAGGCCATGAACAGGGTCCCGAACGCGATGCCGAGCGTCCCGGCCACGACCGTCTGGAGCATCGTCAGGCCGATCGACGGTCCGATGAATCCGATGAAGACGGTGAAGAACTGGAAGTTGCCCAGGAACCAGAACCGGCCCTGCTGCCAGACCGTGCCGTGACGCTCGGATTCAGGCACGTAGTCGATGGAGCGCGTCTCGATCGTGCCGACGCCGGCCTCGGCGCCCGGGCTCGCGGATCCTGTCATGTTCGACGTCCCTCTCGTCCCTGTGCCTGCCCCCGGATCGCGCGATTGTGCGTCACCGCCGGGGGCCGCTGCAACGCGAGTTTCGCGCGCCGCGCGCCCTGCGAGCGCCGTCGTCGGACCCGGCTACCTTCTGAGGGCGCGCTCCATCCGCCGATCCGGGATGAACCAGTAAGCCAACAGTCCGACGTAGAGCCCCGTTCTCGCGGCCCCGGAGGCCAGGGTCATGGTAAAGCGACGACCGACACGGGACTGTCATCGGGGTGCCGCATGATGCGCGGATGAAGGACCGCCGGCGACCCGCCGCTCAAGTCGCCCTGGCGTTCGGCGCCCTGATCGCGCTCGCCGCGTGTGGTGGTTCGGCCGGGGTTCCGACCAGCGCGGCTCCGGAGCCGGCTGCGACGAACGGATCGTCACAGGTCCCGGCCTCCTCCCCGCCGGCGGCGTCGGTCGGATCCTCGTCGGGCCCATCGAGCGCGGCCCCGCTCCCCGTCCTGGCCCAGGTCTGGGCGACGGCCGAACTCGTCGACGTCTCCACCGGGGAGACGTTCCGGATCGCCGATCACGCCGGCAAGGTCGTGATCATCGAAACGATGGCCATCTGGTGCTCGAATTGCAGGATCCAGCAGGGCAACGTCCAGGCAGCGCTTGCACGGCTTCCGGCCGCCGACGTGGTCTACGTCGTGCTCGACGTGGACCCGAACGAGGACGGCAAGAGCCTCGCGGCCTACCGAATCCAGAACGGATTCGAGGGCCGTTATGCCGTCGCCGGAAAGGATCTCGCCCGGGCGCTCGCTGCTGAGTTCGGCGACCAGTTCCTCAACCCTCCGTCCACCCCGATGCTCGTGGTCGGGACGGACGGCACGGTGACCCTGACCGAGTTCGGGCCCAAGAGCCCCGATGAGATCGTGGCCCTGGCCGTGGCCAACGGGGCCTGACCTGGACGGCCTCTGGCTCGCGTTCACGCTTGGACTCGCGAGCGCTGCGAGCCCCTGCCTGCTCCCGCTCTACCCGAGCTTCCTGGCCTACCTGTCGGCCAACACGACCGCCCTGGCCGGTCGCCGTGGGACCGGCCTGCTCGGGCTCATCATCCTGCTGGGCGTCCTCACCACCATGCTCGCGGTGGCGCTCGTCCTGGTGATCGTGGCGGTCCCGATCGGGGTCGTGCTTGGCTACCTGATCCCGCTCGTGGACGGCCTGCTCATCCTGCTCGGTGCCCTGCTCCTGGCCGGTCGCAACCCGTTCGAACGCCTCCCGGGAACGGTCGTGCCGATCGTGGCGAACCCGTTCGGCCAGGCCTACCTCTACGGGCTGATGCTCGGCCCGCTCGCGCTGCCATGCGCCGGCGCGTTCGCGCTGTCGCTGATCGCCTATTCGGTGGGTCTCGCCGAGACGTTGCCACGCATCCTCACTTTCATCGCGTACGGTCTCGGCTTCGGTCTGCCGCTCGTCCTCCTGTCGCTTCTTGCGGGGGCGCGGAGACAGCAGATCGTCCGGTACGTCACCAGCCACCACCGAGCGATCGAGATCGTCGGCGGGGTCCTGCTGGTCGGCGTCGGCGTCGGCGATCTGATCGTCAACCTGGACAACCTGCGGCTGACCTTCGGCCTGTAGCTGGGGCTCGCCTATCGGGGCCTTTGGCGGCGCGTCCAGGGTCGCCAGTCCTGCCATCGACTCTTCACGGGACTGGTAGGCACCGGATCCGGCCTCACATGGCCCGAATCCAGGCTCTCACGGCCGCCTGCAGCCTCGCGCTGAGCGTGGATCTGCCACCGTGACCGGCCCTGCAGGCTCGAACTCCTGCCTACCAGTCTCTGGGCGCTGATCTGGAGAGGCGCTGCAGCCCTCATCGTCCCCATCGTCGTGGGGCACCCCCGCCAGCGCACGACTCCGGTCACGGGCCGTCCGGTCGAAGGCTAGGTCGGACGATCGCCGCCGGCCTCGGTGCCCTGGGTCAGCGGGCGCGCATCCGGTTGTTCTTGGCGTCATGGGTGACCTCGGCCAGGCCCAGGGCCTCGAGGAGCGGCGGCATGTAGACCCCGAAGCGGCCGCGAAGGCCCTTCTTGAGGCCGTACCAGCCACCGATCGGGTTGCCCTCCGACCGACCCCAGGCCTCGACGGTGCCGTCGGCGGCGGGCTTCTGCTCATCGGCGCCACCGAGCGGCATCCAGTCGCCGCGCGCCTTGAGCATCGTGTGCAGGTCGGTGATGGCGCGTGCGTCGTACTTGAGCTGCGTGCCACCCACCTGGCAGACGATCGCCGGCGGGTCGCCGGCATCGTCACGCCACATCCGGTACTCCGAGGTGCCGGGTGGGGTCTGCAGGACCCAGGGATCGTCCTTCGTGCCGGTGCCGGTCGCCATCGGAGCCTCCTTACCTGATCCGTCGCCGGCTGGCTACGCTACCGCGTCGGCCACCCACGGACAACGACCTCGGCAACGCGCTCCCTGTACGATCGCGGCGTCCCGAGCCGGGCCTTTGGAAAGGGAGTCGCTATGGAGGAGATCAGGCTCGAGGGCCTCGACATCGCCTTCGAGCGACGCGGCGACGGGCCGCCGCTGGTCCTGCTCCACGGGATCCTCCAGGACAGTCGCGCGTGGCGCAGGCAGCTCGACGCCCTATCCGACGAGTTCACCGTGGTGGCGTGGGACGCGCCGGGCTGCGGCCGGTCATCCGATCCACCCGAAACCTTCCGTATGCCGGAGTACGCCGACTGCCTCGCTGTCTTCATCGAGGCGCTCGGCCTGGCGCGACCGCACGTGCTCGGCCTGTCGCTCGGCGCGGCGCTCGCTCTCGAACTCTGCCGCCGGCACCCGCGAATCGCGAGGACGCTCGTGCTGGCTTCCGCCTACGCGGGGTGGGCGGGTTCCCTCCCGGCCGAGGTCGTCGAGGAACGCCTCCGGCAGGTGCTCCGGGAGGCTGACCTGCCCCCTGAGCGATTCATCCGCGGATGGATCCCGGGCCTGCTCACCGGATCCGCCCCCGCGGAGCTGGTCGAAGACGTCGTTGCGATGATGTCCGACTTCCACCCCGCCGGGTACCGCGCGATGGCCCACGCGCTTGCCGAAGCGGATCTGCGTGACGTGCTTCCGGGCATCGACGTGCCCACCCTGCTCCTCTACGGCGACGCCGACCGCCGGTCCCCACTCAGCGTGGCTGAGCACCTCCACGCCAGGATTCCCGCATCACGCCTCGTGGTCGTGCCCGGAGCGGGTCACCTGGTCAACCTGGAGGCGCCGGAGCCCTTCAACGCAGAGGTCCGCAGTTTCCTTCGGTCAGCGCAGGACTGAGCGGCTCGGCTGGCAGCGTCGCGTCGTCAGGAAGAGGGCACCGACGCCAGCGTTGTGGGTGCGGCAGACGGAACCGCCCGGTCCGATGACCGCGCCGATGCCGCCTCGAGCCGGGCGATGAACGGAGCGGCCTCGAGGCGAACCAGGATATCGCGGGACGCCTCGGCGGCGGCGCGGACTTCCGGTTCGGCGGGGTCGAGGAGCGTCGCCATGTCGACCCCGGTGAGCGCTTCATCCCATGCCAGGCCGAGGTCTCGCCAGGCTCGGAGCGCCTCGCGGTAGAGGGCAAGCGCTTCCGCCTTCCGGCCCTCGAGCGCAGCGAGCCCGGCACGGATGGTAGCCCGGTCGGCCTCGATCGCACGACCGTGGGCACCGGAGGCGTCGAGAGCCGCGAGATCGTCCCGGACCCCACTCGCGTCGCTTGCCCAGAGGCTCGCCCGGCAGGATCTGGCAAGGGCATCCGGCAGGAGGTTCGAGCTGAGACCGGCCGCCTGATGCCAAGCGCTCCGTGCGTCGCCGAGCCGCCCGGCCCCAAAGGCCGTGAGCGCGAGCGCAGCCGTCAGACTGGTGAGACGGGCCGGGTCGGTGCTGGTGTCGACAAGCTGCCGCATCTCGTCGAGGAGCGCTTCGTCACCCGTGCCGCGCAGGGCTCGGAGGCCGACGGCTGCGCCGAGCAGGTAGAGCCGGTCCGCGGCGTCAAGCTCGTCGGCGAGTGCGACCTCCAGCTCCGCGAGCCCCCACGGCCAGTCGCCGGTCCGCAGCGCACCCTCCACACCATTGGAGAGCAGGACCACGGCCGGACTCCGTTGGCCCAGCTGTCGGGCGAGTCGGAGTCCCTCGCGGCAGGTCTCAACCGCCTGTCGTGGATCGCGGGGTGCCTCGATGCTTGACCGATTGATGTACCCGCGGAGCCGTGTGAGTCCGAGATCCAGGGCCTCCGCAAGTTCCTGACCTGCCCGAAGGACACCGAGGCCCTCCGTCGCCCGGCCGAGGTTAACGAGCGCCGTCCCCTTCGTCACGAGCGTATCGGCAACGATGACGCCGAGGTCGGCATGCTCGGCCGCCGCGAGAACCCGATCCGCGACCTCGATCGCCTTGGCGTTGTCGTCGACGAGGAAGTGCGCCCGGGCGAGCTGCCCGCCGAGGGCGATGACGTTCGGGTCGGCGGCGAGGTCGGTGAACTCGGCGGCGGCGGGCTGCAGGAGGACGACTGCGTCCGAAGAGCGCGAACCCATGTTCAGCACGCGACCCAGCCCGGTCATCGCCCAGGCGATCGCCGATCGCTCGCCGATCGCTCGCCTCGCCTCCAATGCGGCCCGGAGGTGACGCTCGGCGGCGTCGTGCCGGCCGGCGGCCGAGGCCTCCTCCCCCGCCCGCTCGAGCAGCTCCGCCCGATCGGTCGGATCCGTCGTGACCTGGAGTGCCTGCTCGAGGAAGGTGAGCGACTGCTCGTGGGCACCGAGAGCGCCGGCTCGCTCGGCCGCGCCACGGAGCGCGACGCGGGCCTGAGCACCGAGCGCGTCCGCCTCGGGGCCATCGGTCGCGTTGTCGCGGGCCGCGAGGTAGTGGCCCGCAAGGCCCGCCGCGATCTCGTCGGTGCCGAGCGACTCGAAGAAGCGGGCCGCGGCGAGGTGGCGGGTCTTGCGATCCTTGCGGGCGAGCGTGTTATACGCCACCTCGCGGATGAGCGCCTGGACGAACACGTACTGGCCGCGCTCGGGTGAGCGTGGGTCGGTCTCGTGGGCGAAGAGCTCGCGCCGGACGAGGGCGCGAAGTCGGGCCTCGAGGTCGACCTCGAGGATCCCCGAGACGGCGGCCAGCCCCGGGACCACGAAGGATTGACCGAGGACCGCGGCGTCGAGGACGAGGCTGCGGTCGGCAGGATCGAGGCCGTCGAGGCGGGCGGCGATGAGGGCGGTGAGCGTCTCGGGGATGGCGAGGGTGCTCAGGTCGCCGGTCGGGGTGTACGTCCCGTCCCCCGCGGCGGCGAGCTTGCCCTCGGCGACGAGCATCCGGACCGTCTCCACGGCGTAGAGCGGGATCCCCTCGGCCCGGGCGACGACGGCCCGGACCGCGGTCTCGGGGAGCCCGGGCACGAGCCCCGCGAGGAGCGCCCGCATCGCGGGGTCGGCGAGCGGCTCGAGATAAAGGCTGGAGAAGTTCCGCCGACCGGCGCCCCAGTCGGGACGGCGGTCGAGGAGCTCGGGCCGCGCGAGGGTCACGATGTAGAGCGGGATCGAGCGGCTCCACTCAAGCAGGTGGTCGATGAAGTCGAGCGTGCCGGGGTCCGCCCAGTGGAGGTCCTCGAAGACGAGGACGACCGGGCCCGTGGCGGCGAGGCGCTCGAAGAAGGTCCGCCAGGCGCCGAAGAGCTGCTCGGCGCCGATCCCGGTCTCGACACCGAGGAGGGTGAGGAGCGCCGGCTCGATCCAGCGTCGCTCCCCCTCGGCCAGTGTGAGGCCATCGAGGAGGGTGTCGATCGCCGCCCGGGTCGTCCGTTCGTCGTCTGTCTCAGCGAGGCCGGCCCGGCCGCGGATCATCTCGTTGAGTGCCCAGAAGGTGATCCCCTCGCCGTAGGCGGGCGAGCGGCCACGATGCCACCACGCGGACCCGACGATCCCGTCGAGGTACTTCTCGAACTCCCAGGCGAGGCGGCTCTTGCCGATCCCGCCGATTCCGGTGATGCTGACCAGCCGGGTGCGCCCCTCGCGGACGGTCGCGTGGTAGAGGTCCTTGAGCAGCCGCAGCTCATCGTCGCGCCCGACGAACGGCGCCTCGAGGGCGTCCGACCGGCCGCGCCCGCCGACTTGGGAGACGACCCGCAGCGCCCGCCAGGCCGGAACGGGGGCGACCTTGCCCTTGAGCGTCTGCTCCCCGGCCGGCTCGAAGGCGATCGCCGAGGATGCGGCACGGTGGGTCGCCTCGCCGACGAGGACGGCACCCGGTGGGGCGACTGACTGGAGCCGCGCGGCGGTGTTGACGATGTCGCCCGCGACCATCCCCTGGTTCGTCGCCCCGAGGGTGACGGCGGCCTCCCCGGTGAGGACGCCAGCCCGGGCCTGGATCCCGTTGCCGAGGACCCGTACCGCATCGACGAGATCGAGTGCGGCTCGGACGCTTCGCTCGGCATCGTCTTCCCGGGCGGTCGGGGTCCCCCAGACTGCCATGACCGCGTCGCCGATGAACTTCTCGACCAGGCCGCCGTAGCGGGTGATGACCTCGGTCGCGATGTCGAAATAGCGGGTCAGGATCTCGCGGACTTCCTCGCTGTCGCGCTCCTCGGAGAACGGGGTGAAGCCGACGAGGTCGACGAACAGGACCGAGACGAGGCGGCGCTCGGCGGTGGGAGAGGTGGCTGCGGCCGGCGTCGATAGACCGGGTACGGAGGTCATCGAGGGGGAGGCGACTGCTCCAGCGACGAGCGGGGTCGCACACTCACCGCAGAACTTCGACGTCGCGGCGTTCGTGGCTCCACAGGACGGGCAGACGGCGGCCAATCGGGCCGCGCACTCACCGCAGAACTTGCGTCCGGCTTCGTTCTCCGTCCCGCAGCTCGAGCAGATCACCGAAGGCTCCCAGTCGACATGAGGGTGCGAGGTTACAGCAGGCGCCCGGGGCGTTGGGCGCCATCGCGCTCTCGGCGGAGGCCGTCGTCTGTGCGACCGGCCCGTGCCAGAATGCGGCGTGCGTCCCCCTTTGCGATTCCAGGTCCTCTCGCTGCCGAACGTCCCGTGGCTCGACCTGAAGCAGCGCTTCGTCCGGCTCGAGGAACTCGGCATCGAGGTGGCGGCGCTGGCGGACCATTTCGTGGACTGGACCAACCCGCCCAGCCCGTGGTTCGAGTCCTGGACGGCGCTCACCGGGCTGGCTGCCGCCACGAAGTCCATCCGGCTGACCAGCTGCGTGACCCAGATCCCGCTCCGCAACCCGGCCATTCGGATAGGTCGAGACTTCGCCGTTTGCCAAGACCGTGGTATGCTGTGGTCCACGCATGAGACTGTGGAGGGCGGAGCGATGGCGCGGACGAACCTGACGTTGCAGCTGGACGAGGATGTGATCCGGCGTGCGCGCGTCGTCGCCGCCAAACGCGGGACGTCGGTCAGCGCCATGGTCGCCCGCGAGCTGGATGCGCTGGTCGAGCAGGATGTCCGCTACGAGGAGGCCCAGCGTCGCGCCCAGGAGATCATCCGGGAAGCGATCGCCCGGGGTGGCAGATCCTGGCGGCGTGACGAGCTCCACGACCGATAGCGCCCGATGGTCGCCGGCGCGCTGACGTTCGTCGACACGAACATCCTCGTCTATGCGCATGACCGTTCGGAGGTCCGGAAGCAGCCGATCGCCCGGGCGCTGCTCGAAGAGCTGTGGGCGACCCGGACCGGGGCGCTCAGCACCCAGATCCTCCAGGAGTTCTACGTTGTCGCGACGCGCAAGTTCGACCCGCCGATGAGCCGCCGCGCCGCCCGCGAGGTCGTCGCCCTGTACGGCAGCTGGCCGCTCGTCCAGGTGGATCTGCCGCTCATCCTGGCGGCATCGCAGCTCGAGGAACGGCACCACCTCTCGTACTGGGACACGCTGGTCATCGAGGCGGCGAGACGCGCCGGTGCGACGCGCCTGATGACCGAGGACCTCCAGGGCGGACGCTCCATCGGCGGCGTCCGCATCGAGAATCCGTTCGGCTGAGGTTCGCGACCGCCCGAGGTCGGTCCTGACGATCCGCTCGAACTGGTTCACCGCCTGCGCGACACCGAGACGTGTCGCTGCATCCCGGAGGCTGTTCAGCCTAGAGTTCGGGTATGAGCTTCACCACCCGAGTTCCCGGCGCGATCCTCACCGAGCGAGAGCACGTGGTTCCGCTCGACCATGCCCAGCCCGACGGAGCGGCGATCACCCTCTTCACGCGAGAGGTCGCCGACCCCGACGGGGCTGACCGGCCGTACCTGGTCTTCCTCCAGGGTGGCCCCGGTTTCGAGGCGACGCGGCCGACCAGCCCGCCGACCGGCTGGATGAAACGGGCGCTGCGCGACTACCGGGTACTGCTGCTCGACCAGCGGGGGACCGGTCGGTCGACCCCGGTGGGGACGGAGATCCCGGGCGCGACGCCCGAGGCACAGGCCGCGTACCTGACCCACTTCCGCGCCGATTCCATCGTGCGCGACGCCGAGCAGATCCGGTGCGAGCTCGGGATCGAGCGGTGGAGCGTGCTCGGACAGAGCTTCGGCGGATTCACGTCGATGACCTACCTCTCGATCGCCCCGGAGGGGCTTCGCGAGGCGTTCATCACGGGCGGCCTCGCACCGATCGGTCGAGCGGTGGACGATATCTATGGCGCGACCTATCGCCGGGTCATCGAGCGCAACACGCGGTACTACGAGCGCTATCCGGAGGATCGCGCGCGCGTCGGGGCGATCCATCGACGCCTCGACGACGAGGTCTTTCTGCTCGAGACCGGCGAGCGCTTGACGTCGCGGCGATTCCGGCAGCTGGGGCTCTGGCTCGGCGACAGTGCGGGCTGGGAGCTGCTCCACCACGTCCTCGAGCTCCCGATGGATTCGCCCGCCTTCCGCTCCGACGTGGGGGCGGCGGCGCGATTCGGTCGTAACCCGCTCTACGCCACGCTGCACGAGTCGTCGTACGCCGACGGTGTCGCCACGCGCTGGTCCGCCCACCGGCTCCTGCCCGACGAGATCCGCAACGGCGTGGCCTTCACCGGGGAGCACGTCTACCCGTGGATGTTCGACGACTACCGAGCGCTCCAGCCGCACGGGGCAGCGGCCGCGATCCTCGCCGGGCACGAATGGCCACGCCTCTATGACGCGGCGCAGCTCGCGGTCAACGAGGTCCCCGTCGCGGCCACGATCTACGTCGATGACCTCTACGTCGAGCGCGCCTTCGCCGAGGAGACGGCCGCGGCCATCCGTGGGCTCCGACCGTGGATCACCGACGAGTACGTCCACAACGGCCTGCGCGCCGACGGCGAGCGGGTGCTCGATCGCCTGATCGATCTGGTTCGCGGGCGCACGTAGGGCCAGGATGCGCTATCCTTACTTCATCGATAGAGTAAGGAGTCGTCCAACATGGAGATCTCGGCGCGCATGACATCGAAGGGCCAGATCACGGTCCCGAGCGCGGTTCGGAAGGCGCTCGACCTCAAGGACGGCGACCGCGTCGTCTTTCGAGTCGAGGGCGAGCGAGCTGTCCTGGCGCGGACGCCCGACCTGCTCGCCCTGGCCGGCTCGATCCCGGTCCCGGCCGCGAAGCGCGGCACACCCTGGTCAGGCGTCCTTCGCGAGACCCGACGAGCCCGCGCCGCCGAGCGCCCATGACGGCGTCGATGTTCGTCGACACGAACGTCCTCGTGCGTCACGTCACGGGCGACCCACCGGACCAGGCCGAGCGCGCGACGCGGTTCCTGGAGCGCGCCGAGGCAATGCTCCTGGCCGATCTCATCCTCGCCGAAGTGGCCTACGTGCTCGAGTCCTACTACGAGGCGCCGCGTCCCGCCGTCGCCGGCATCCTGCGCGCGATCCTGGCCTTTCCCCCGATCGAGGTCGTCGATCGCGACCTCCTGCACCGGGCGATCGAGGTCTACGAGCACGACCGGCTCGACTTCGCCGAGGCCTACCTGGTCGCCTCGGCCGAGCGAACCGGGGTGGGCACGATCGCCTCCTTCGACCGCTCGATCGACCGGGTCACCACGGTTCGACGGATCGAGCCCGACTGAGGTCGAACGGTCAGGGTGTCGCCACGGGCGTGCCGTGACGATGCAGCCCCTCGTCGAACGCATACAGGGGCACGGCGCCCGCCCATCGTGCGGTCGCCGCGATGAACGCATCCGGGATCGGGCTCCCCGGCACCGATCGCGCGCGGACCAGCGCCTCCACGGCACAGGTCGTCCGCGCCATCGACGATGGCGGTCGCGCGCCGCGCCTGGGATGGCGGCGTTCCGACCAGGTAGCGCACGATGACCGACGTGTCGAGGCCGATCATCCGGCAGGTCGATCCGGGTCGGCCGTCTCCGACGCTGCCTCCCGCAGCGTCCGCCAGCGCTTATCGACCGGCTTCCGGGTGACCTTGTCCCGGAGGGAGCTGGCGCATTGGCCCGTTCCCCGTCCGCGCTATCGGTTCCGAAGCCACCGCTCGAGGTCGCCGCGATGAACGATGCCAAGGACCAGGATCACCTGGTCTTCGTCGATGACGTCGTACATCACCCGGGAGTCGCCGACGCGGAGTCGGTGGAACGAGTCGCCCACACCCTGGATCGTCTTGACGGCCTTGCCGCCGATGCGACCCGGCGGCGCGACGTCCCGTCCCAGCTTCTCAAGAGCTTGCTGCACCCTGGCACGGACCTCGGGCGGCAACTTCTTGAACGCCTTGGCTGCCGACGGCCCGAGCTCGACGCGATACGGACTCAGACGAGATCCCCGAGGCTGGTCGTCCGACCCTTGGCGTAGGCCGCACGAGCTTCGCGGCGCATCCGCACGTACTCGTCGGCGTTGGCAAGGACGAGATCCTCGGCTTCGTCGACCGGCAGCAGGACCGCAGCGGGGCGGCCGCGCTTGGTGATGATGTATGCGGCACCGCCCTCGACCTGCTCGATCACCGCGGACGCAGTCGCCTTCAGCTCCTTGACCCCGATCTCCGCCATGGTTACCCTCTAAGGTGACTAGTCAGGTAGTCACCTTACACGGGAGGACGCTCCGCGGCAAGGGCTTGACTCGGCCAGGAGATCAGCGGGCGAAAGTGGAGCGGGAGACGGGAATCGAACCCGCGACATTCTGCTTGGGAAGTCCTGAGCTCGTGAGCGTCATGGTGTCGTGCGGAAGGTGTGAACGCCTGAGTCACCCGGAGATGGCGAACATGACGGCGTCATCCATCGAAAGCGCGCGGCCCTCGGCCCCCGCGTCACTCAGGGTCTGCGGGTCGAGCTGCGTGCGCAAACGCGCCACCTCGGTGTCGTACTCCGCGCGCTCGAAGGCTGTCATGGGGTCCTTGGCGGCCTCGCGCAGGGCTTCCGCGGCACCGAGCAGGCGGGCCGCCTGGACGCCGTCACCCCTGGGCAGCGCCGTGAACGCGAGCGACTCCAGCTGGTTGGCGACCGCCCCGCGGTTGCCACTGCGCTGCCACCCGAGGATCGTGTGACGGTACTCCGCCTCGGCCTCGTCGGTGGCGCCGGCGCGGCGGAGCGAATGCGCAAGTTCGCTCTGGGCTGAGATCTCCAACCGCGTGTCGCCGACGGCCTGGAATTGTGCCTGCGCCTCCCGGAACCATCGCTGGGCGTCCGAATGCCGATCGATACCGCTGGCGATGCGTCCGCGGATCAGCATGAGGCTGGCGATCGCCCCGGGGTTGCCTGTCCGGCGTGCGGCCTCGGCCGCCTGCTCCAGCCAGCCCTCGGCCGCGACCGGGTCGACCGGGGCCTCGGCCCACGCCCGCATCGACAGGACCATCCCGAGCCGGAATGGGTCATCGAGGCCGATGGCCAGCGCAACCGCCTCGTCGTACGCCGCTCGCCAGCCAAATCGATGGTGAGATGCCCTCTCGGCGAGTTCCTGTGTGAAGCAGGGCGCATCGTCAAATAGGACCAACGGCATCTTGACGCACGCCAACCGCACACCGACTATGATCTGTGTCAGTTAGTGCGATGGATGTGCGATCAGGAGGTTCGAGGTGACATTCGACCAAGAGACCCATGAGCGGATCGTGTTCGTGCGGAATCCGCTGAAGGTCGTGGTCGCCCAGATTCGGTTTCCACCGGCCTACGCGTTGGCGGATCCGACCGGCCTTGCGGCTACGCAAACCGCATTGTCGACGCGCTACCCCACGTCGCTACCGCGGATTCAAGAGATGACGATCGTCGCGGGCCCCGGCGCGCCTATCCCGCCGGTCGTTCAACCAGGGCCGGCGCGTTTCGGAGATGAAACGGGTACCTGGGTCGTCAGCGTAGGCCCGGACATGGCCAGCTTGGAGACAACGCGCTACGACTCGTGGGTCGACTTTCGGGATCGGCTGCGAGAACTCTTGGAGATCGTCGTCGCCCGAGGACGGGTGACCCGTGTCGAGCGTCTCGGGATTCGGTACGTGGACGAGATCGTGAGCGCGGAGGCGGTGGCGGTTCCTGATTGGCAGAGGTACATCGCACCGAGCCTATTCGGCGATGCCAACGCTCCTTGGATCGATGCGCGTGTAAAGCGCAGCATCCAGCAGGTGTCCATGTCAATCGATGACAACGGGATCAACCTGACTTATGGATTCGTGAGGAACCCAGCCGGGGCGGAGTATCCGTCAACCTATGTCATGGATACCGACATCTTCACCGAGCAACATGTTCCTTTCGTGGTCGATGAGCTGCTGGCACGCGCTGACCTCTACCATCGATGGGCTTGGAACCTCTTCCGGCGGAGCATCACGCCGGCCGCGATCGAGATGCTTGGGGGGACTGGTGAATGACGACACCGATTGGGTTGTGGGAGCCAGCGCTCGCGCGGCATTCGCTGCCAAATGGGATGCCTTTGACCGAACGGTCGGAGCCTGGCGACTGGACCCTTCTCGACGCAGACGTGGTCAACCGCTTGTACTCGGGCTCTGATGAGTTCCTCTGGCCCACCGATCCAAGTGACGTCGCGTTCCGATTCTGCGAGATCTACCCGGAGGGCGCGCCCACCTTCATTTCGGCGCCCGGCGCGATCTCGGCCGGTCTTCTGGCCGCGCATACCCAGATCGGCCCGCCAAGTCGGAGCCTATCCGTCCGTTGGATCGCGAAGCCAACGTTGCCGGCCGCAACTGAGCAGGTTGTCGGCCTATCCGCGGCCGCGATTCGTGAGGCACTCGACCGACTCCGCCAAGAGCTGAATCTGAGCGCTCGGGCTCTCGCGAAGCTGATCGGGGTGTCTACGCGTCGCTACTACGAGTTTCGAGCGGGGGAGGAACCTCCTCCAGAGAGGCTCGCCACCATCGGGGATCGCGTCGCCTTCTTGCACCGACTCGCTGCCCGGAACATGCGGGTTGCCGCGGACCTGTGCCGTCAGCGCACGGTGGAGGTGGCCGACCTGTTGGCGGAGGGTCGCCTGGACGAACTTGAAGGTCTCTTCCACAACGCCGTTCGTCATCGAGCAACGATGCTCGAGACCGAGGTCAGACCGACCGTTTCCAGCAGCGAGGTAGACGAGGTCCTGGGCATCATCGAGGCAGGTGCCTTCGGGAAGATCGTGCAGTTCATTCGGTATCTCGCGCCGACCGTTGATGCCCGAACTTCGGAACGAGTCGCGGCCGCCATGCGGATGGAAAAGAGTATCCATGCCGTCGAAGAAGGCGATCCCGTGGAAGACGATTGGGAGTTTCTACTCGTCATGTCGCCCGAGGCCGTTGCTGAGTTCCGACGGCGCGCTGACGCCATCCTTCGGGATGAGGCGTTCGGTCAGGATTCCTGGTCGGCGTTTCTTGTGGGCGAGTCAGAGCGAGCGTGGGCCGACTTCCACTATCAGCCGGCTGTCCCGTCCGAGCCTGGGCTGCTGGAAGAAGTAGCCGCCGGACTGGAGGGCATCGATGCTTGGCAGCCAGATCTCGCCCGTTATGGCGTCGATCTCAGCCTCTACGACCGCCGCACACGGTGATCGGAGGTGTATCGAACACCAGCTCCAGACGAACGCCTCGGCTTCGGAGATGTGCTTGAGGCGACCTGGCTCTTCGACCTCTACCTTCGTCACGATGCGATTGCCCTCGAACCGCGACCTAAGGGGGGCAGCGTCGTTTACGTCCCTCGTGCGACGCTACCGCACAGTGGGCGGGAACCCGGCAAGGATGTGATCGCCAGCCACGCAGAGTTCGGTGACGCAGCGCTCGGCTTCGGCAATCCTCGCCGAGCGATCATCCTCACGGACGATTGCGAGATGGAGAGTCTTCAGGGTCGTCGCGAGGGTGGCCGACCCCGCGGTCGGGTGGTCCTCGCGGCCGTGCGACCAGCGCCTGCGGCGGAAATCGGTGATGTGCGGCCCGGCAACTTCGGTTTGTTCGCCCTGCCACCGGACGAAGAGTTGGGCTTCGACGGCGGTATCGTCGAGCTCCAACGAGCGTTTTCGGTGTACTTGCCGTCTCTACTCGGCCCGGAGACTCGGCCGTCACGACTGGTTGCACTCGATGCCGAGGGGCAAGGGCAACTCGCGGTCCGATGGTGCGCACACGCGACCCGCCATGGACCGATGGTCGCTCAAGACGGGGCTGCCAAGCTCGCCGGCATCATGTCTGCGAATGGGCGAGGCGACCTGCTCGCGGACATCAAGGAACGGCGACGAGAACCAAGAGAGGAGCATCTCGCGTCGGCCGAGCGGCTAACCGCGACTCTGTCTCAAGCGTGGGCTATTGAGGGGCGCGTTCTCGATCAGGTGTCGGATGCTTGGGAACGCGGCGATCTCTCGGACAACTCGCGCAGCGTCGTGGTAGAGCAGCTTCAACGCCTCAGAGACCTCGCCGACGCAACTATCGCTGGCCTTCGCGAGTCAAGCCCTCAGAATCCCGAGGAAGCCGCCCAACCGTGACCGTTTTAACCTACGCGAGCCGCCGGCGACAGGCGGGGGCGAGGTCGCGCAGCGGCGTCACCCGGGCGTGCTCGCGCTTGATCGCGGTGTCCGACGGGTGCTGGTAGACGCGCTCGCTCTTCTCGTCCTCGTGGCCCATGATCGACTGGCTGATGCGCGGGTGCATCCCGCCCTCGGCGGCGGTCGTCCCCCACAGGTGGCGCAGGCGGTGGAGGCCGAACCGGCCGGTCCCCCCGCCCCGGCGATAGGCGCGGCCCATCGCCTGGTAGAGGCCCGGGGGCGTGAGCGGCGCGCCGGTCCGCGACAGCACGAGCACGTCGTCCGCGGCGACGAACTCGGGCGCCCGCCCCGACAGGACGGGCCGGTTGCGCCGCAGGTAGAGGCGCAGCGCCGCGACCGTCTCGCGACTGAGCGGGACGCGCCGTTCGCGGTCCCACTTGCCGGCCTTGACCAGGACCCAGCCGTCGGCCACGTCGACGTCGCCGACCCGCAGGGCGCAGACCTCGCTGTTGCGCAGCCCGGTGTCGGTCACCAGGACGACGATGAACTCGTCGCGTCCCCGGCCCGCCCGCTCGATCGCGCCGCGCGCCTCGCCCTTGGCGGACCCTGCCAGCAGGGTCTCGACGTCGGTCGACTTGGCGACCTTGAGCACGCGCGGCCCGAGACGCGGCATCGCGCCGCGCTTGCCCCCGGCGAGCGGATCGATCGGGTAGTAGGTCTCGGTCACCAGCCAGCGCACGAACGTCCGGATGACCCGGACGTAGGCGTGGACCGAGTGCGACGAGAGGGTGCCCCTGCCCTTGGCCTTCGGCCGGCGCTGGAGGAAGGCGATGTAGTCGATGAGGTGCTGCTTGGTGATCGTGCCGAGCACGGCCGGCGTGGCGGTCTCGGTGAGCCACGCCCGGTACAGGCCCCAGTCGTAGCGGTAGGTGCGCTCGGTCCGTGCGTTGATGAGCGAGGCGGAGCCCGCGAGGAAGTCCTCGAACAGCTCGTTGAGCGCGAGCTCCGGGTCGAAGCGCGGGGCGAGGCTGTGGGCGGCGCGCTCGGCGCCGGGGCGTAGGTTCGGCTCGCCGTCGTACGGGTAGGCCATGGTCGAGATCCTTCGCCGGAACCCGCCGGGCGACTCCGTGCGTCGCCCCGTTCGGCCCACCCGGCGGTCGGGATCGACTGGCTCGGATCTTGAGCAGAATGTCCCGCGGAGCACGCGACTCCGGTGGGCAGAATGTCGTCGGCCGATCGATGCGGTGATCTCCGGCGAGGCCGGGTACCGGTCAACCGCCCTTCACCCCACAACTCCGCTCAATCTTCGGGCTTGACGAGCGTCAGTTGACGCCGACAGTCAGTCCGTGAGCACGGATTGGGAAGTGGAGCGGGAGACGGGATTCGAACCCGCGACATTCTGCTTGGGAAGCAGACACTCTGCCAGCTGAGTTACTCCCGCTCGGGAGAGTCGCCATTCTAGCCCGGGCGACGCGACGACCTCAACCAACCCGCCACGCAGGTCTTGTCCGTTAGTCCCCGAGGAGTCGCAGCAGGGCGGGAGTGGCAGGGTCGACCCACGGCAGGCCCGGGACGGAGGCGAACGCTCTGTCGGCGGAGACGAGCGCCTGCGCGCGGTGCCCCAGGGCGACGGCCGCCAGTACCGAATCGAACGCGCCGAGCGCGGGGTACCGCTCGAACAAGCCGAGGCCGCGGTCCAGATCGTCTGGCGTCGTGACCAGGATGTTGAGGGCGGCCGCGTACTGACGCGCGAGATGGACGGCGTCCGGCCGGGGTTGACGGCGGGCCCGAATGTGAGCGAACTCCTGGATCACCTCGACGGTCGTGGTCGCCTCGACTCGACCGTCAGCGTGCGCCTCAAGCAGCCGGCGGCAGGCATCGCGGAAGGGATGCTCGCCCCCGACCGCGTAGGCGAGGATCGTCGTGTCGAGGATGATCATCCCGCTCGCTCGCGGGCGACGTCCAGCTCACGCCGGAGCTCGGCCGGATCAGCTGGCAGCGGCATCGGCTCGGCCGCGAGGATCTCGGCGATCGCGGCTCGACGCTGATCGGCCCCTGCCGGCAACCGATCGATCGCCTCGCGGATGACCGCCGCCACCGACACGTGGCGGCGCCCTGCCTCGCCTGCCACCTTCCGGAAGCGGGGTTCGTCGAGGAGAAGCTGGACGCGACGTTCAAGGTTGCGCATGTGCATACGCTAGCGCATCTTCGTGGCGGGCGCCACGCTGTTCAGGAACCGGCCCAGGTCATAGGGCATGGACCTATTCCTGCGACCGTGCCAGCCGTGCCACGCCTACGACGTCCTAGCCGCGCTGGCGGTCGACGAAGGCGCGGAAGCGCGCCCGCGTGTCCGGCGAACGGAAGCAGGCGAGTTCGGCCTCCTCCTCGCTGCGCGTCGCTGCCCCGAAGTCACTCTCCAGGGCACGCTGGAACCCGAGCTTGGTCCAGGCGACGCCGACCCGCGGATACGACGCGATCCGGCGCGCGAAGGCTTCGGCCTCGGCCAGCAACGCCTCGGGTTCCGTCACCCGGTCCACCAGACCGATCCGCTCCGCTTCCTCGGCCTCGATCTGCTCCGCCGAGAGGGTGAGGTGCATCGCCCGGCCGAGGCCGACGATCCGCGGCAGGAGCCAGGTCATGCCGCTCGTGGGACTGAGGCCCAGGGCGGTGTCCGGAAGGCCGAACTTCGTGCCCCTGGCCGCGAACCGGACGTCGCACAGCAGGGCGAGCTCGAAGCCGCCCGCGAGGGCGTATCCATGGATCGCCCCGATGATCGGCCGTGGGCAGGCCCGGAACGCTGCCGCCATGCGCATGTACCGCGCGATCGTATCGGCGAAGGCTCGTTCGTCCATGGCCGCCATCGCGGCGATGTCGCCCCCGGCCGAGAACGCCCGACCGCGGCCGGTCAGCACCGCCGCACCGATCGTCTCGGACCGGCCGATCGCCTCGACCGCGTCGTACAGGCCGTCCAGCATCTCGTCGTTGATCGCGTTCAGCTTCTCTGGCCGCGTGAGCGTGATGAGCGCGACGTCACCCCGCGTCTCGACCTCGACGATGGCCATCAGTACACCTCCCCTCGGTAGCTGCGGATGACCCGGCGGGTCTTCTTCTCGGTGGCGATGCCGCCCGGCTGGACGATCGTCACCGCCGCCGTGAAGTTGAGTTCCGCCTGGAGCCGGGCCACGCACTCGCGCGTGAGTGCGTCGTAGTGCGCCGCGGGCAGGTCGCGGGCGACCTCGACCGTAAGTGGAACGGGATAGTCGATCGGCGGCGGGCGGTCGATGACGACGCGGAACTCGCCCGTCAGGCGCGGCGCGAGCTTCATCAGCACGGCCTGGATCGACAGCGGAAAGACGTTCACGCCCTTGACGATGAACATGTCGTCCGACCGCCCGAGGATGCGGAACCGGAAGCTCGTCCGCCCGCACGGGCACGGATCGGTGAACACCTGCATAAGGTCGTGCGACCGCATCCGCAGCAGCGGGCAGGCCTCGCGATGGATCGACGTGTAGACCACCTCGCCCTGCTGGCCGTCGGTGAAGGGCAGGACGTCGCCGCTCTCCGGGTCGATCAGCTCCGCGATCGCGATCCCGGTGCCCCCGAAGTGCACCCCGTTCTGGTGTTCGCATTCCCCCGAATGGAGCCCGAGCTCGCCGGTCCCGTACTGGTCGCGCGCGACCATGCCCCAGGTCTCCTGGATCCGCTCGCGGTAGCCCGGCACCTGCATCCCCGCCTCGCCCGAGAAGAACCCCTTGCGCAGGCCGACGGATCGTGGCTCGATGCCGAGCTGGAGCGCGACGTCGGCGAGACGGACGGCGTAGGACGGTGTCGCCCAGATGCCGACAGGATCCTTGAGCTCGGCCATCATCGTCAGCAGCCGCTCGCTCTGGCCGACACCGAAGGGGATCGTGGCGGCGCCCACGGTCTCGAAGGTCAGGTGGTCACTCAGGCCACCCGCGTAGAGGTTGTAGTTCATGCACTCGAACACGATGTCGCCCGGACGGCAGCCCATCGCCCACAGGGCCCTCGCCCCCGTTTCGCAGTAATCCGCGATGTCCCGACGGGTCAGCCCGATCCGCATCGGTCGACCGGTCGTGCCGCCCGTCGCCTGGATCCGGACGATCCTGTCGAGCGGCGCGCACTGGTTCACGCCGAGGAGCGTGCCGTCGGCCTGCGACTCGGCGACCTCGCTCTTCTCCATGAACGGGATGCGCGCGAGATCCTCGGCGTGGCGGATCCGGTCAGGCGTCACGCCGGCGGCGTCGAGCCTCGCGCGGTAGAAGGGACTGGCCGCGTAGTCGTAGGCGATCTGTTCGACGAGCCGGTCGTCCTCCAGCCGGCGCACGTCGCCCGGCGACATCGTCTCGATCGCCTCGTTCCAGTAGCTGTGCGGCACGATCCCCACCAAGCTCTACGTTCGGCCCGACATCGCCCCCCGCGCGACCCCGAGGTCACTCCAGCACGCGGATCAGAACTGGATCGGGGAGATGAGCTGGAAGTAGTTGTCGTCCGGATCGGAGAACGTGGCGATCGACGCCTCGGGCATCTCACCCGGGTGATAGGGCTCCCGGACGACCGTGGCGCCGGCCGCCTTGAACCGGTCGAAGTCGCCCTGTACGTCGGAGCTCTCGACATTCCAGATCAACCTGCCCGGGTGCGTGTTCCGACCCTTGACCGCGTCGTGCGGCCCCACGGTGATCCCGCCAGTGCCGAGCTGCCATGCGGTGTACCCGCCTACATCCCAGACCGGCTCGCCGAAGAGCCTGGTGTAGTAGTCCGCCAGGCGCTGCGGATCCTCTGACCCGATCAGAATACCGTTCAGGTTCATTCGTTCTCCTTCGTGACATTCACCTGGCTACGCCGCTGGTCCGAGTCTAGCGTCTCGTCCTCCCCGGGCGATCATGGCGCGGTGGCGACCGCATCGGTGAGATCGGACAACTGGCTGCACCGTTCCCCGACCCGCGAGGCTCGCGACGCCGGATGTGACGGGGATCAGCCGAAGATGGAGCGCGGGCAGTAGGCCGTGACGATCCAGTTCGGCTGGTCCACGATCTCGCTGATCCGCAGGTCGCCGGCGACACTCAGGAGCAGGTAGGCGTCCAGCCCGGCGAGTCCGTGCTCAGCCCCGAGCCGGTCGATCATCCGGCGGACGGCATCGCGGGCCGCGATCATCAGGTCCGGACCCACGCCGTCCGCTGCGTACCAGCCGGCGGTGTTCGTCGAGGAACCCAATGGCCCCGCCGTTCGGAACTCCGGCGCCGTGACCCGGACGTCGCGGCGAACGCTCAGGCGCACGCGGGCGCGCATCGAGGTCTCGATGGCGGTCCCGCACACCTCGCCATCGCCCTGGGCGGCATGGCCGTCGCCGAGGCTGAACAGCGCCCCGGGCACCGCGACGGGAAGCCAGAGCACCGAGCCGGCGGTGAGATGGCGGGTATCCATGTTCCCGCCGAGTTCCGTGGGCGGGATCGTGGAGCGCGGCTCGCCCGCCGGCGCCACGCCAAGCTCCCCGCAGAAGGGGGCGAGCGGGATCCGGATCCCGGGCAGGAACTCCCCGACGCCGCCGGCCAACCGGGTGATCCGGAGGGCCGCGTCCGGGAACTCGTCGGCGAGGAGACCGAACCCCGGGATGGCGGCCGTCCAGCCCCAATCGCCCGGGCTGAAGTCGAGCAGCTCCACCTGCAGCGTGTCGCCGGGCTCGGCCCCATCCACATGGACCGGGCCACAGACCTGGTCCACCCGCGAGAAGTCCAGCCGGGCGAGGTCCGCCGCCGTCGACGTCGCCGTGATCTGGCCGCACGACGCATCCAGCGCGTCGAACTCGACCTCGTCGCCGTCGCCCACGCGCAGGACGGGCTCGAGCGTGCCGTCCCAGGCAAGGTGGAACTGATCGCGACGAACGTGGAAGGGCGAACGACTCATGCCGACTCCTCCGTCTCCAGCCAACAGCGACTCCGCCGCCCGTCGGCCAGCTCGACGTACGGTGGCCTGACTTCGCACCGGTCGTGACGCTCCGGGCAGCGATTGCGAAACGGACAGCCCGGGCCCGCCGCCAGCTCGAGCCGAAGCTCATCCCGAGCCCGTTCTCCACCGGAACGGGCGCCCGGGATCGACGCGAGCAGGGCGCGGGTATAGGGGTGGCGCGGGTCGGCGAAGAGCTCGTCCACCCGACCCTCCTCGACGATCTCGCCGAGGTACATCACCGCGACCCGGTCGGCGATGTGATGGACCACCGCAAGGTCGTGGGCGATGAAGAGGTAGGCCAGCCCGTGCTCCTCCTGGAGGTCGTCGAGGAGGTTGACGATCTGGGCCTGGACGGAGACGTCGAGGGCGCTGACGGGCTCGTCGAGGATCAACAGTTCCGGTCCCACCGCGAGCGCCCTGGCGATGCCGACCCGCTGTCGCTGCCCGCCCGACAGCTCGTGCGGGTAGCGCCCGGCATGCTCGGCGCCGAGACCGACGTCTGCCAGCAGCGCCCCGACCCGCTCGCGTCGCTCGGCCGCGGTCGCCCCGATCCCATGCACGAGGAGCACCTCCTCGATCGCCGCACCGACCGCGATCCGGGGATTGAGACTGGAGTAGGGGTCCTGGAAGACGATCTGGATCCGCTCGCGGAGCCGCCGGAGCTCGGCCCGGGAGGTGGCCCGCACGTCGATCCCGTCGAAGGTCACGCTCCCCGAGGCTGCCTCCACCAGCCGGATGATCGCCCGACCCGCGGTGGTCTTCCCCGAGCCCGACTCCCCGACGAGGGCCAGCGTCTCGCCGCGCCGGATGGTCAGGTCCACGCCACGGACCGCGGTCAGATCGGACGCTGGGCGCCCGCGCAGGCGATCGGTCAACCGGCGCGCTCCCGGGTAGGTGACCACGAGGTCGCGGACACTGAGCAGGGCGTCGCCCTCGGCCACCCGGCCGAGGGCTGAGTCGATCGCCCAGTCGTTGCTCATCCCGACTTCCTCCGGTCCCAATCGAGGACCAGCCCGGCGCCAAGCTCCTCGCTTCGGTGGCAGGCCGCGGTCCGCCCTGAGGCCAGCGCGATCGGCTCTGGCCGTTCCTCACGGCACCGATCGAGCGCCGCTGGACAGCGTGCAGCGAAGGCGCAGCCGGCCGGAAGCGCAGCCGGGTCCGGCGGCGTTCCCGGGATCTGAGGGAGGCGGCGCCGGCGCGTCGCGATGCTCGGGATGGAGGCGGCCAACCCGGCGGTATACGGGTGGCGCGGTGCCCTGAACAGGTCCGCGACCGGTGCCGTCTCCGCCACCCGGCCGGCGTAGAGGACGACCGCCCGCTCGCACAACTCGTGGACCACGCCCAGGTCGTGGGTGATGAGCAGGAGTGCCATCCCGCGCTCGCGCACGAGATCCCGGAGCAGCTCCAGGATCTGTGCCTGGATCGTCACGTCGAGGGCCGTCGTCGGTTCGTCGGCGATGAGCAGTTCCGGTTCGCAGGCGATCGCCATCGCGATCATGACCCGCTGGCGCATGCCGCCCGAGAGCTGGTGGGGGTAGGCGTCGATCATCATGTCCGGCTCGGCCAGACCCACCTGTTCGAAGAGCTCCCGGACGCGCCCTCGCGCGGCGTCCCGGCCCAGGCCGAAGTGGAAGCGGAGCGCCTCCGACACCTGCTCCCCGGCCGTGTAGAGCGGGTCGAGGGCGGTCATCGGATCCTGGAAGATCATCGCGACCCGCTCACCGCGAACGCGTCGGTAGGTCCGCTCCGGGAGCCCCACCAGTTCGTCGCCACCGAGCCGGATGCTGCCGCGGATCGTGCTCGTGCGAAGCGGCAGCAGGCCCATCACTGCGCGACTCGTCACGCTCTTGCCAGATCCCGATTCGCCGACCAGGCCGACCATCTCGCCGGCCCGGACGTCAAGGTCCAGGCCGTTCACGGCGCGGACACGCCCTCCGGATGTCCGGAACTCGACGTCCAGCCCCCGGATCTCGAGCAGCGGCGCACCGGCCGTGACGACCCGTTCCCGGCCGGACGCGGCGATCGCGCCACCGGCTCCCAGCGCCATCTCAGCGCTCCCGTTCACGGGGATCGAGCTGCGAGCGAAGACCGTCGCCGACGAGGTTGAAGCTGATCACCGTGAGCATGATGGAGAACCCGGCCGAGAGCGCAGGCCAGGCGTTCTGGAGGAGATAGGCCCGGCCGTCGGAGAGCATCGAGCCCCAGTCCGGATCCGGTGGCTGCTGGCCCAGGCCCAGGAAGCTGAGCGCGGCGATGTCCAGGATGGCGTAGGCGAGGTCGATCGTCGACTGGACGACGACGGCCGCGACCAGGTTCGGCAGGATGTGCCGGAAGAGGATCCGGGCATCCGAGAAGCCGAGGGCGCGCGCCGCATCGACGTAGGCGAGCGAGCGCTGGACCATCGTCACGCTCCGGATCAGGCGAGCCATGGCCGGCACGTAGATCACGCCGAGGGCCACGACCACGGTACCGAGCCCCCGCCCGAAGGTGGCCACGACGAGGATCGCCAGGAGCAGGGCCGGGAAGGCCAGGAGGGCATCGAGGATGCGCATGATCAACGCGTCCACGCGTCCGCCGTAGTAGCCGGCCACGAGCCCCAGCGGGATCCCGAGCACGCCGCTGATGAGCACCACGACAAGCGCGCCGAGGAGGGTCGGTTGCGCCCCGTAGACGATCCGCGTCCAGACATCTCGACCGAGCTTGTCGGTGCCCAGCAGGTGCTGGCCGTCGGGGAACTGGAGCGAGGCTGACAGGTCCTGCGCGTTCGGCTGGAGCGAGGTAAGGATCCACGGGGCCACCGTCGCGACCAGGATCGGCAGAAGGATGAAGAGCCCGACGACGGCCGCCCGGTTGCGGGCCAGCGGCGAGCGGCGGAGCGCGGCCAGGAAGCCGAGGCGCGGGACGACGACGGCGCCGGTGCTCATCCGTAGCGGATCCGTGGATCGATCACGCCGTAGAGCAGATCGGTGGCCAGGTTCAGAAGGCTGAACGCAACCGTCAGGAGGAGGACCGTCGCCTGGATCACCGGGTAGTCGCGGTTCTGGATCGCGTCGGTGATCAGGCTCCCGAGACCGCCCAGGCCCAGGGTCGTCTCGACCAGCACGCTACCCACGAGCAGGAAGCCGATCTGGAGCGAGGTGACCGTGACGACCGGGATCAGGGCATTCCGAAGGGCGTGCTTGACCAGGATCGTGCGCTCCGGGAGCCCCTTGGCACGGGCGGCCTCGATGTAGTCGGAGCTGAGCGCCTCGAGCATCGCCGAGCGGGTCATCCGCGACGTGAGCGCGATCGTTCCGAGGGCGAGCGCGACCGCCGGCAGGATCAGGTGACGCAGCTGGTCGATCGGGTCCTGGCCTGACCCGAAGGCCGGCAGCCAGCCGAGCCCTACCGCGAAGACGAGCACGCCGACGATCGCGGTGAAGTAGACCGGCGAGCTCAGGCCGATCAGGGCGAGCAGGCTGCCGGCATAGTCGATGACCGAGTTGCGCCGATGGGCCTGGATCACGCCGAGCGGGATCGCCACGACGATCGCGATCAGCATGGAGAGGCCGACGAGCTGGAGGGTCAGGGGCAATCGCTCGGCGATGAGCGACACGACATCCTGGCGGAGGCGGAAACTCTCGCCCAGATCGCCCTGCAGGGCACGGCCGAGCCAGGCGACGTACTGGCTGAACGGGTCCCCGACGAGGCCGAACTGGTGCCGGAGCACCTCCATGGTCGCGGGGTCCACCCGCTTGCCGCCGAGCACGATGAGCACCGGATCCCCCGGCGCCAGGCGAACCAGGCCGAAGGTGACGAACGAGACGAAGGCGAGCACGGGGATGAGCGCGGCCAAGCGCCGCAGCGCATACGCAGCGATCTCCGTGTCTCCCTTCATCGGGCGGCCGCGGAGGGCCGCCCGATCGAGCTCAGGTCAGAAGCGAGCGCCCGCTACTTGACGTACATGTCCTTGAAGAGAGACCCCCAGTACCAGAGTGACGAAACGGACTGTCCGGCCAGGCGCTTGTTGACCGCGAGCGGCCATCCTGGGTAGGCGGTGACGATCACGGCCGAGTCCTCGGCGATGATCTTCTGCGCCTCGATCAGGAGCCTCGCCCGTTCCGCCTTGTCGAGGAGGGTGTTCTGCTCCGCGAGCAGCGTATCCACCTGCGCGTTCTGGTAGGCCGTGGAGTTCGCCCCGCCGGCCACGATGTTCTCGGAGGCGAAGTTGGGGCGCAGGTTTCCGGAAGGATCGGGGAAGTCCGAGCCCCAGCTCGCGACCAGGATGTCGTAGTCGTCGTGAGGGCCGAACTGGAGCGCGACATTTTCCTGGTAGGTGACCTTGCGGGCCTTGATCGTGATCCCGAGCTTGGACATCGAGTCGATGAACGCCTCGGCGGCGCCCTTGATCGACGGGGTGGACTCGTAGTACGCGATCTCCGTCCCGTTCAACTGGTCGGCCACGCCCGACTCGTCGAGCAGCTGCTTCGCCTTGGCGAGGTCCACGTCGTACGCCGGGAGCTGATCCCAGGCTGCCTGCCAGGCGTCCTTCTCGAAGGTCCAGAGCGACGGATTCACGAGGGTGCCCTTGGTCGGATCCGCGTCGGCGCCGTAGAAGAGCTCGCGAACGGCCTTCTTGTCGAACGCGTAGTTGAGCGCCTGGCGGATCTTGACGTTGTCGAACGGCGCCTTCTGCGTGTTGAAGGTGATCCACTCGCCGTAGTACGAGTCGGTGAACGTCAGGTCCACGCTGGCGATGGCCTTGACCGTGGCGTACTGGTCCGACGGGATGTTGTTGATGATGAAGTCGATCTCGCCGGTCTGTAGGCCGGCGACCCGGGTCGTGGGCTCGGGGATGATCTTGATCGTGACCTGGTCGAGATAGGGACCGCCGTTCGCCTTGTCCCAGTAGTCGTCGAAGCGGGCGACCGTCTGGTGGTCGCCGCTCTTCCATTCGACGAACTTGAACGGTCCGGTGCCGATCGAACCGACCTCCGGCTTGCCGTACTTGTCGCCGTTCGCCTCCACGAACTTCCGGTTGACGACGTGGGCGGCGGTGCTCGCCAGCGCATATTCGAGGAGCGCATCCGGCTCGGACAGGGTGATGACCACGGTGCTGGCATCCGGCGCAGTGATATCGCTCACCTTGGCGAGCATCCAGCCGACGTACGAGCCCAGGTCGGGATCGCGGACCCGGTCCATGCTGAAGACGACGTCATCGACGGTCATCGTCGTGCCGTCGTGGAACTTCACGCCCTGGCGGATCTTCATCGTGTAGGTCTTGCCATCCGGGCTGACCGTCCACGACTCGGCGAGGTTCGGGCAGAGCTTCTGGTCGTTCTCGCAGAACTTGAGCAGCGGCTCGGTGACGCTGCCGACCGCCAGGCCGGAGACGAAGTCGTAGTCGAACGCCGGGTCCATCGAGGCCGGTTCGCCCTCCACGGCGACGACGATGGAGCCGCCCTGCGTGGGCGTCCCTGTCCCTCCGGACGCATCGCCACCGGCCGACGGACTTGCGGTCGAGCCGCCGCAGGCGCCGACGATCAACGCGAGGACGACGAACAGGCCCGGCAGCCGCCGGTCGATCCGATACTGGGTCATCTGGCTCCCTCTCACTGGTTCCACGGTCGGAGGCGGAGAGTGTAGGCGATACCGGGTGTGACGGATGGCGGCTAGAGGCTCCCCGGTCCGGGCGACGACGGATGAGACCGCATCCGGTTCTCCTGCGCGAACTCCTCCTCCGTAAGGGCTTCGAGCCGGCGCTGCGGGACCCGGATGTGGTCGATGACCAGGTCGGCCGCGCGGTCGCCCTCTCGTGCGCGTGCCGCGACCATGATCTCGCGGTGCTCGGCGATCGACCGGTCGAGACTGCCCCGCAGCAACGCAGAGGGTCGTCTGTACGGCGCCATCTGGCCGATGAGCCGGCGGTAGACCTCGAGCAGTTTCGCGTTCCTCGACGCGACGACGAATGCCTCGTGGAATGCGCTGTTCGCCTCGAAGAACCCCGAGACATCCTGTCGCGCCGAACAGCGCAGCATCTCCTCGAGTGGACCCTCCAGGGCGTCCAGCTCCTCGTTCGACATCCGCGGGACCGCGAGTCGGAGAGCCAGCGCCTCGAGCACTTCACGCACCTGGTACGCTTCGAGGAAGCCGTGTTTGGTCAGCTCCGTGACGACGGCCCCGCGCCGGGGCGTGATCGTGACCAACCCTTCGGCGGCCAGGCTGCTGAGCGCCTCGCGGATGGGTCCGCGGCTCACCCCAAGTGATTCGGCGAGGGGAACCTCCTGGAGCAGCGCCCCTGGGACGATCCGGTTGTCCAGGATCTCCTGCTTCAGGTGCGCGTAGACGCGTTCCCTGAGTGTCTGGTTGTCGAAGCTAGCCATTCGCCACGACTCGCCCGACCGACGGCGTGTTGACTGTCAACATGATGGCCACCATACTACGCCGCACGATGCGTGTACGTCGCGGGACAGAGGTACCTGCGTGGCAGGCCCCAGCCCGGCAGATCCAGTGGAAGAGGAGGAGCGCACGTGCCTAAGCGACCGACCCACTCCCGGCTCTCGGCCTGGGCCGCGAGTCTCGGGGCCATCGCGCTGATCGCGGGGGCCTGCTCGGCTGGCACGACCGCCAGCCCCAGCGAGGCTCCGGCCACCGCCGCCCCGACCGCCGCCCCGACCGCCGCCCCGACCGCCGAGCCGACGGCCGAGAACAAGATCACGAAGATCGCCGTCATCGCCCCCGAGAAGGGCAATGACTTCGGCTGGAACCAGCAGGGTGTCGACGGCGCGAAGGCGGCCGCCGAGTCCGTGGGCGCCTCCATCGAGGTCGCCGACGGCGCCGGGTACGACGATCCGAGCCCGATCCTTCGCCAGCTCGCCGATGCCGGCGCACAGTTCATCGTGGCGCATGCCAGCGGCTACAACACCGCAGCGCCCGAGTTCGCGGCCGAGACCGGCATCCCGGTCCTCGTCTACGACGCTCCGGCAGCGACGACGCCAGGCCTCGTCGCCGATGTGCTCACGAATGCCCAGGAAGGCGCCTACCTCGCCGGGGTGCTTGCCGCTTCGATGAGCAAGACGGGCATTCTGGGTCTCGTCATCTCCGCGGATACCCCCAGCTGGCACAAGGCGAACGGCGGCTTCGTCGCCGGCGCCAAGTCGGTCAATCCGAACATCAAGTTCCTCCAGGCACAGATCGGCGCGGACGCGTATGCGGATGCCGAGGGTGGCAAGCGCGTGACCGAGGCGATCATCGCCGGCGGCGCGGACATCGTGTTCGGCCAGGGCGACGGCGCGTCGTTCGGGATGCTCCAGGCCGTCGAGACCGCGACGCCTCCGGCGGGCGCGGACAAGGTCTGGTTCATCGACGTGATCGGTGACAAGACCTCGATCGACACGAAGGGCGTCCTCCTGTCATCCGTGCTGTGGGACTTCGCGCCGACGATCAAGAAGGCGATCGCCGACATCCAGGCGGGCACGTTCGGCAACGCGGGTTATGTGCAGGACGTCAGCAATGGCGGCATCGCGCTGCTGAAGACGGCCAACATCACCGCCGACGCATGGTCGGCCGTCGAGGCCGCCATGGCCGGCATCGCCGACGGCTCCGTCGTCGTCCCGGTGACGCCGAGTCAGGCCGACGTCGACGCGTTGATCGCGGCCAACTAGGCGCCGCATGGCCGCGGGGGTGACCGGTCCGGGCGAGGCTGCAGCGCGCACCACGCCCGACGCCGCGATCCCCGCGGTCGAACTCATCGAGATCACCAAGGCCTTCCCGGGAGTCGTCGCCAACGACCGAGTCAGTCTGGCGGCGATGCCCGGGGAAGTCCTCTGTCTGCTGGGCGAGAACGGCGCCGGCAAGTCGACCCTGATGAACATCCTGTCGGGCATCTATCGGCCCGACGCGGGACGGATCCAGATCGACGGGCGTCCCGCGACCATCGAATCACCGCGGCATGGCCGAGACCTTGGTATCGGCATGGTCTACCAGCACCTGAGCCTCATCCCGACGCTGACCGTGCTCGAGAACCTGATGATGGGCGCCAACCCGGGCCTCGTCCTCGACTGGGCGCGCGCGCGCGCCCGCCTTCGCGACCTGGCTTCCACGCTGGGCGTCAGCGTGGACCCGGACGCGCGGGCCGGAACGCTGGCGCTTGGACAGCAGCAGCAGGTCGAGATCATCAAGGCCCTCTGGAAGGGCTCGCGGCTCCTGATTCTGGATGAACCGACCTCGATGCTGACGCCACAGGGCATCGCCGAACTTCAGGCGGTCCTCCGGAGCCTGAAGCGGAGCGGTCTGGCCATCATCTTCATCACCCACAAGCTGCACGAAGCGATCGCGATCGGCGATCGTGTCGCGATCCTCAAACAGGGCCGCGTCGTGGGACGCCTGGGTCCCGCCGACCTGGCGGGGGTCGCGCCTCGCGAGCTCCAGCAACGGATCGTCTCGATGATGTTCGGCGACCACGACGGAGCCAGCGCGGATATCGCGGAGCTGCATGAGGCGGTGCGGCCGCAGGTCGCGTCGCGCCAGCTGTCGGCGGAACCGCTGCTCCAGCTGGTCGGGGTCTCCTCGGAGCGTTCCCGCGGACAACACGGGATCCATGACGTATCGCTGGACGTGCACGGCGGGGAGATCCTCGGCGTCGCCGGCGTCGAAGGCAGCGGCCAGCGCGCGTTGGCCGAGGTGATCGCGGGGCAGCGTCGCCACAGCTCCGGCGAGGTCCGCCTGGGTGGGAGATCGATCGACGGGACCTCCGTCTCGGAGCGCCAACGGCTTGGTCTGCGCTACGTCACCGACGACCGCCTCGGGGAGGGTGTCGTCTCCACCTATGCCGTCAGCCTCAACCTGGTGCTCAAGCGGATCGGTCAGGCGCCGTTCTGGCGAGGCGGTCGCGTGAACCGCGCGGCGATCAGCGACTCGGCAAGGGCGTCGATCGCCGCCTTCGATATCCGGACGCCGTCATCGGAGACCCGGATGGGCAAGCTGAGCGGGGGCAACATCCAGAAGGCGCTCCTGGCGCGCGAGCTTTCGTTCGAGCCCCGGGTCGTGGTATTCAACAAACCGACCCACGGCCTGGACGTCCGCACGATCGCGGCCATCCGGCAGCGGATCCGGGACCTGGCCGCGGCAGGCGTCGCGATCATGGTCATCTCCAACGACCTCGATGAACTGCTCGACCTGTCCGACCGGGTCGCCGTCCTCGACGCCGGGCGCATCGCGGGCGTCGTGGCCACCGGCCCCGGTGCGGAGGCCCGGATCGGCGAGCTGATCGTCGGCGTCACCGATTCGCCTGACGGATGACCGGTCCCATGGGCGCTCCGGACGGATCGATGGAGGCCAGGCCCGTGCACCGGCGCGGAGGCGCGGTGCTCGACGCCCTGGTCCGCAGCGTGGGGCCGATCGTGCTCGCCCTGATCGCCTGCGGTGCGCTGCTCGCGATGATCGGTCGCGACCCGGTCGCGTTCTACTCGGACATCCTCCAGGCTGGCCTGCTCCGGCCCTCGGGACTCCAGGACAGCATCACGAGGATGGCGCCCATCCTCCTGATCGCCGCCGGGATGATCGTCGCCTTCCGGGCTTCGCTCTGGAACCTCGGGTCAGATGGCCAGTACCTCCTCGCGGCGGCCATGGTCGCGGGCACGGCACCTGGCCTGCTGACGGCCGTGCCGCCGCCAACCGGCTGGCTGCTGCTCGGCCTGCTCGGGATGGCGGTGGGGGCGGCCTGGACGATCGTCCCGTCCTGGTTGCGCGCCCGGTACGGCCTCAACGAGATCGTGACCACGTTGATGATGTCCTTCGTGGGCTCGGGTCTGGCGCATCTGCTCGTCAAGGGGCCGTTCGACGGGCCGTCCACCGTCCCGCAGACCGCCGTCATCGATCAGACGCTGAAGCTGCTCGACCTGCCGGGCACGCGGATCCACATCGGCGTCATCGTCGCCCTGATCGCCGCGCTGGCCGTCTACTGGATGTTCTCGCGAACGTCGTTCGGCATGCGGATCGACGTGACGGGCGCCAACGTCCGGGCCGCCGAGCACATGGGGATCGGCGTGCCGCGGATCATCATCGTCACGTTCCTGCTGAGTGGCGCGCTCATCGGTCTGGCGGCCGCCGTGGACATCCTCGGCATCTTTGGCTACATGCGCGCCGACTGGAACCCGGCATACGGCCTGAAGGTCGTCCCGCTGGTCTTCCTGGCACGGCTCAACGCGGTGGCGGTCATCCCGTTCGCCGCCTTCTTCAGCGTGCTGTCGATCGGCGGTGAACTTGCCGCGCGCCGGGCGGAACTGCCGAGCGACTTCCTCCTCCTGGTCATCGGGATGGTGCTGCTGTTCATGGTCGTGACGCACTACCTGAGCGACAAGCGCGACCGCGGCGAGCCGATCCTGCCACGCCGGCGCAAGGCGGCGCCCGATGCCTGACCTGCTGACCGCGGGCTTTCTGACAGCGCTCATCGGCGGCGGGCTGCTCGCCGGCGTCCCGCTGCTCTTCGCCAGCCTGGGCGAGATCATCGCCGAGGAGGCGGGCGTGCTCAACGTGGGCCTCGAGGGGATGATGCTCACTGGGGCCTTCGTGGGCTTCGTGACGACGCTCGCCACGGGCGACCTCTGGCTCGGCCTGGGCGCCGGCGCACTCGCGGGAGCGCTCGTCTCGCTCCTCATGGTGGTCTTCTGCATCCGCCTGGGCCTCGACCAGATCGTGGTGGGCGTGGCGATCGTCCTGACCGCCGAAGGAGCGACCGCGGTGCTCCACAGCACGCTCTTCGGCGATACATACCCGCGCCTGGATGCGGCGCCGACCTTCCCGATCCCCCTGTTGTCGGAGATCCCGGTCCTTGGCGGCAGCCTGTTCAGCCAGCCGCTGGTGGTCTATCTCGGGTTCGTCCTGGTGGGGGTCGTCGCCTGGGTCCTGCGGCAGACGAGCGCCGGGTTGCACGTTAGGGCGGCCGGCGAGCATCCCGCGTCGCTCGATGCGGCAGGTGTGAGTGTCATCCGGGTGCGGACCGTGGCCGAACTGGCATGCGGACTGCTGGCCGGCCTGGCGGGCGCCTACATCTCGATCGTGAGCGCCGGCACGTTCGTGCCGTTCGTGACCCACGGCGCGGGCTTCATCGCGATCGTCATCGCGATGCTCGCGCGCGGCCGGGCGTGGTGGTCGGTCGCCGGCGCGCTCCTGTTCGGGATGTCGCTGTCACTGACCACCGCGCTACAGTTGGTGGGCATCGATGTGCCCAACGACGTGGTCCAGATGCTGCCGTTCGTGTCCGTGATCGTGGTCCTCGTGATCTTCGCCCGAGATGCACGGCTTCCGTCCGCCCTGGGGCTCCCGTACCTGCGAGGGAGTCGCTGATGCGCCTCATCGACGAGTTCACCATCAGCACTGCACCCGACCGTGCCTACGCCATGCTCCTGGACCTTGCCCTGGTCGCCCCCTGTGTCCCGGGCGCGGAGATCGACGCGCCCGACCAGGACGGCGTCTATCCCGGCCGTGTCTCGGTCAAGCTCGGTCCGATGAAGTTCGTCTACGCCGGGCGAGTCCGGATCGCCGAGCGGGACGCAGCCGCGCGCACCGCATCGATCGAGGGCGAAGGGCTCGCCTCCGGGGGCGGCGAAAGCGCCAAGGTCCGCTCGGTGATGCAGGTGATGCCGGAGGGCGAGGGGTCAAGGGTGCGGATCACGACGGACCTGGAGTTGAAGGGTCGAGCCGCCCAGATGGGTCAGGGGGTCATCGCCGCGGTGAGCCGTCCGCTGGTGAGCCGCGCCGCCGCCTGTATCGAGGCCAGGCTTGCTTTTGGGGACGGGCCTTCTGGAGGAGTCGACGATGGACCGAGCTGACCTGACGCTGAGTGCCGGACCCAACGACCTGTCGGCGGAGGTCCTGGCCGCGATCGGGTCGCCGATCCTCTATCACTACGACCCCGTCTTCATCGAGCGGTTCCGGGCGGCGGAGGAGCGGATCGGCCGGATCTTCCGGACGACCAGCCACGAGATCATCCTGATGCAGGGCGAGGCCGTCCTGGGGCTGGAGGCGGCCGCCCGCGCGGTCGTGTCGCCCGGGATGGCCTGTCTCAACCTCGTCAGCGGTGTCTTCGGCAAGGGATTCGGCTATTGGCTGACGGCCATCGGCGCGGAACTCCACGAGATCGAGGTCGGCTACGACGACGCGATCGATCCGGCGGCCGTGGCCGCCTACCTCGATGCGCACCCGGAGATCCGGATGGTCTCCGTGGTGCATTCGGAGACGCCGTCCGGGACACTCAACCCGGTCCGTGAACTGGGCCCGATCGCGCGAGCCCATGACGCGGTCACGATCGTCGACGTCGTCTCGTCCTTCGGAGGGATCGAGCTGCAGGCAGAGGCCTGGCAGCTGGACCTCCTGGTCGCGGGTCCCCAGAAGTGCCTCGGCGGACCTCCCGGCATGTCGCTGATGGCGGTCAGTGACCGGGCCTGGGCGGCGATCGATCGCAATCCTGCGGCGCCCCGGGGCTCGTTCCTGTCGATGCTCGACTGGCGTGAGCAATGGCACGGCAACGGCAAGTTCCCGTTCACGCCGTCCGTCTCCGACCTGCACGGAGTGCTGGCCGCGGCCGACGCGCTCCTGGCGGAAGGTCTCGAGGCCAGCGAGGCGAGACACACCAGGGTCGCGGCCGCTGCGTGGGCGGGCGTGGAGGCGATGGGCCTGCGGCCGTGGCCCGCGCGTCGGGAAATCGCTGCCGCCTGTGTGACCGCGATCCGGGTGCCGGACGGTCTGACCGACCACGGCGTCCGCGACCATGCCCGGGCGCACTATGGCGTCCAGCTCTCCGCCGGTCAGGGCGCGGGCAACCTCATCCGGCTGGGCCACATGGGCCCCACCGCCCGACCGATCCTGATGGTCGCGGGTCTGGCGGCGATCGGCCGCACCCTCGCCGACCTCGGCGCCCGGGTGGAGATCGGCGCGGGCCTCGACGCCGCCCTGGCCTCACTCTCGGCGAGCGGACCGACGACCGGTCGATGACGACCGTGGCGCCGTTCGAGCTTCACCGCGCCGGCTCGGTCGCCGAAGCCACCGCGCTCATCGGCGAGCATGGCGACGACGGGGTCATCTACGGCGGCGGGACCGAGCTGCTGCTGCTGATGAAGCTTGGCTTCGCGGCCTACGGTCACCTGGTCGACATCAAGCCGATCGCGGAGCTGGCGGGGATCGACGTCGCCGACGGCGTCCTGCGCATCGGAGCGACGGCGACCCATCGGGCGATCGAGCGCTCGCCGCTGGTCGCGGCCGACTGGCCGCAGCTCGCGAGGATGGAGCGGGTGGTGGCGAACGTGCGCGTCCGGTCGACCGGCACGCTCGGTGGCAACCTGGCCTTCGCGGACCCGCACTCCGACCCGGCCGCCTTCCTCCTTGCCGCGGACGCCCGGTTGGTCCTGGGACGTGGCGATGAACGCCGCCGTCTGCCGTTCTCGTCCTTCGTGCTCGGTCCGTACACCACGGCCCTCGAACCTGGCGAACTGGTGGTCGCCATCGAGGTGCCACCGCTGCCGCCGGGCTCCGGGATGGCGCACCTGCGCTTCGCGTTCCATGAGCGTCCGGCCGTCACCGTGAGCTGCCTGGTCCGGGTCGTGGACCGGACGATGGCGGAGGCGCGGATCGCCGTCGGGTCGGTCGGCCTTGCCCCGGTCCGCGTACCGGTCGGTGAGGCCCTGCTGGCCGGGCTGGACGCCGGCGGTCCCGACCCGGTGGTGCTGGCGGCAGCGGGGCAGGCAGCGGCGGAGGCTAGCGACCCGGTCACGGACTCGAACGGGTCGGCGGACTACAAGCGCCACCTGGTGGGCGTGCTGGTGGGGCGTGGGGTGCAGGCGGCACTCGCGGACGCACGGGAGCGGCTGAGGTGACGGTCGAGGCCCGGGACGACGCCATCCGTGCCGCCGTCGCCGCGCGCCGGCCGCTGGTCCAGGAGGTGATGACCTTCATCCATGGGCACCCCGAACTGGCCCATGACGAGCACGAGAGCGCCGCGCACCTGGCGCGCGTCCTCGGCGAGCTTGGCCTGACGGTCGAAACCGGCGTGGCGGGGATGGCCACCGCCTTCCGCGCGACCCTGCGCGGCGGCCTGCCCGGACGGACGGTCGGCCTCGTGGCGAACTACGACGCTGTCCCATCGGTCCCCGCGTCCGGCGTCCTCGAGGCGATCCACGCCTGCGGTCACGGACCGATCGCGGCCGGGGTCGTCGGCGCCGTGGCCGCGCTCGCCGCGGACCGCGAGCGATTGCGCGGCAGCGTGGTCGTGATGGGTTGCCCCGCCGACGAGATCCACTCGCCGGGGACGGTGGCGCGCGGCGGGGGCAAGGCGATCAGCGCGGCCGCCGGGGCGTGGGACGAGATCGACGCGGCGCTCTATGCGCACCCTGAGTTCCTGGATACGGTCTGGGCGGCATCCGCCTGGATGCGCCGCGACACGGCCCGCCTCCATGGCCGTCGGACCCTGGTGGACGGTGCCCCACCGTCGGTGATGGCAAGGGTGGCTGCCATGGTCTCCGCGGCGACCCACGCCCCCGCCGCGCAGGTGATGCTCGAGTCGCTGCAACTCGACGGCGACGTCGAGGAGGGCACGGGCCTCGGCGCCGTGGCCCGGTTCCTCCTGTGGGCCCCGGACGAGGCGGGGATCGATGAGCTTGCGACGGGCCTCCGAGCCGCGGTGCCGGCGGATTGGGAGGGCGGGGTCCCGGTCCCTGGGATCGTCCCGGACCGATCGGTCGGCGAACAGGTCGCCGCGGCCCAGCGCGCCGCGGGTCGGGACTACGTGGAGCCGCCGATGGCGTTGCCGTTCGCCACCGATTTCGGCGCGATCACCCGGCGAGTGCCGTCCGCCTTGATCGGGCTCGGCCGCCCCGGTGGGTGGTCGTTCCATAGGCCGGAGGGCGCCGTGCAGTTCGCGTCGGAGGACGGGGTGCAGGCGGGGCTGGACCTGGCGACGGTGCTCGCCCTCTCCGCCGAGCGGCTCACGGCGCCCGGCTGAACCAGCTTCGTGATCGAGTCGGCGGACACCAGCGAGCGTACGACCTCGAACTGGCTCCAGGCCCCCGAGGCTGAGCGGCGAACCCGGCGAACGCGGCGACCCAGGCTGATCCTGGTGATGCTGCTCGTGGGGTCGGCCTGGATCGCGGTCGGCGCCGCCGTGCGCCCACTCCAGGTGAGCTGCGATCCGGCGCTGGCCCGGGATGCCTGCCTCGAGACGGTCGACGCCGCGCTGCGCCGCGGTCTGCCGCCGGTCCACCCGCTGCTCCTGGCGGCCCATGCGGAGCCCGGGCCGGCGGCGCGGCCCGACCAGCTCGGCCATCGCGCCACGGTCACCTTCGACCTCCTGGGCGTGCCCGGCCCCGTCTCGGTGCGACTGTTCTTCGACGCGGGTGGCCATTGGGGCGGCATCGCCGATCGAGGGGCCGCGGAACTCGCCCTGTGGGTCCTGCCGCAGGGTGCCGTGGCCGCGGCCGTGGCCGGCTGGCTCTGGCGGCGCCTCCGCAGCCACCGTCCGGGAGACGAGCCGACGGCGACCTCGACCTAACCCGGCTGCTCCAGCTCCACCAGGTATCCGTCCGGATCGACCACGAAGAAGCGGCAACCGCCCCACGGCGCCTCCCACGGTTCGGCGAGGAACCGGACGCCCTCGGCGGCGAGGCGCCGGTAGAGCGCCCGGGCGTCGTCCACCTCGAGCACGAGCACGACCGACAGCCGGGTCGGGTCCGCCGGTGCCGCCAGCGCGATCCCGGGTCGGTCGGGCGCCGGGTGGCCTTCCTCCGCGAGCGAGAGGCGCACCCCGTCGCGGGTCAGCGTCGCGTACGGCGGGTCGTCGTACAGCGCATCCACGGCGAACCCGAGGTGCTCCGTGTAGAAGGCGACCGAGCGACCGACATCCCTCACGGCGAGGATGCAGCCGACACGGCGTACCGGGAAGTTCGCCACGATCGGGAGGCTAGTGGCGCGTGTGGCCGCCGTCGACCACGACCATCTGGCCGGTGATCCAGCGGGCTTCCTCCGACGCCAGGAATGCGACGACCGGGGCGATGTCCGCCGCGACACCGTGGCGGGGGATCGCCTGGAGCATCTGCACGAAGTCGAATGCCTGGGCGTGCGGGCTGGCCATCACGCCCTCCGTCTCGGTCAGGCCGGGCGCGACCGTGTTGACGGTGATCCCGTACTTGCCGAGTTCGGTGGCCAGGGCCCGGGTGAACCCGAAGACGCCACCCTTGGCGGCCACGTAGGCGGCCATGTTCGGCGTCCCGGCGACCACCGTGTTCGAGGCGACGTTGACGATCCGGCCGTAGCCCTGCTTGCGCATCGCATCCGAGCCGGCCCGACAGGCAAGGAAGACGCCGTCCAGGTTGACCGCCATGATCCGGCGCCACTCGACGAAGTCGATGTCGTCCCATGCCGTGAAGGGCACGATGGCGGCGTTGTTGACGAGGATGTCGAGCTTGCCGAACCGGCGGAGGGTCTCGTCCACGAGCAGGCCGACGTCCGCCGGGCTGGAGACATCGGCCTGCAGGCCGACGGCGCCCGGGATGGCGGCCGCGGCCGCTTCCGCGCCGGCCCCGTTGAGGTCCGCAACGACGACCGTGGCGCCCTCTGCGCCGAGTTTGTCTGCGATCGCCCGGCCGATACCCTGGGCGCCGCCGGTCACGATCGCAACGCGATCCTTGAGCTTCATGCTGGGTCTCCTCCGCTGTCAGGCGCCGTAGAAGTCCGGTGCGTGCTTCCAGGTCAGCCAGGGTGCCATCTCGTGCGACGGGAAGATCTCGGCGTCGTGCTGCTTGGCCATCGCCTTGATCCGCTTCAGCGCCGAGATCGAGTCGACCGGGTCAAGGTGGAAGCCGCCGATGATCATCCGGTCCAGCGTCTCGAAGGTATAGGCCGCATCGCCGGCGAAGATCATCGGCCGGCGGCCCTCCGGCTCGGCCAGCAGCGAGTAGTGGCCGATCGTGTGGCCGGCCGTCTCGAAGAGGTTCAGGCCCCTGGCGATCTCCACGTCGCCCTCGAGGTACTCCCGCTTGAGCGACGGCGCGTAGAAGCTCAGGTCGGAGTAGCCGAGGCGCTCGAACGGTTCGGGCACCAGGCACGAGCGCAGCTCCAGCTTGCTGGTCAGGAGCGTCGCATTGGTCAGGAAGCGGTTCCCGCCAACGTGGTCGAAGTGGAAGTGCGAGTTGACGACGAAGTCGATCTCCTCGGGCTTCACCCCGATCTTGGCGAGCTGGGCCGGGATCGTCTGCTCGGCCGTCTGCTCGGGCAGCTCGAACGGCAGCACCTTGTTCACGTGCGCGAGGTCGTAGCCCGTGTCGAAGATGAACTTCCCTTCCGGGTGGTCTACGTAGACGCCGTAGACCGGGAAGCGGACGGCCGTTCCGACGTCGATGTGCCACAGGACGTCGGAACGGTCGATGACCAGCGAGCCCAGGTCGAGCAGGTAGATCCTCATCGGTCTCTCCTCGTGTGGTTCAGCCGAGCGCCTTGCGGACCGCGACCAGCTTGGCACCGCGCTGGGCGCGGAGTTGGCCGACCTCCTCGTCCGTGTAGTCGAACAGGCCGCCCTTGGTCTTCATCCCGAGCCGCCCCTGGTCAACGAGCTTCTTGATCGTCGGCGACACGTCGGCCGCGTTCGACAGATCCGGGTTCAGGTAGCTGGCCACCATGGTGTAGATGTCCATGCCGGCCATGTCGAGCAGCTGCATGGGCGGGATGACCGCGAGCTTGTAGCCGATCCCCCACTTGACGTTGAGGTCCAGCCCCTCGCGGTCGATGACCCCCTCGTCCACCAGGGCAAGGCACTCGCGCATGATCGCGTAGAGGACCCGGTTCTCGACGAACCCGGGGACCTCCTTCTTGAGCAGCGACGGGTAGTAGCCGATCTCCTCGATGACCGTGATCGCGCCGTCGATCGTCGCCTTCGAGGTCTTCTCGCCAGGGACGACCTCGATCATCGGGATCAGGTGTGGCGGGTTGGACCAGTGCATCACCAGGACGCGCTCGGGATGAGCGAGGTCGGCGGCGATCTTCGTGGACGGGATGCCCGAGGTGTTGGAGGCGAGGATCACCTTCGGGCCGACATGCCGCTCGTACTCGGCAAAGACCTGCTGCTTGAGTTCGAGCTTCTCCGGGATGACCTCGAAGACGAACTCGGCGCCTTCCAGCGCGCTTTCCACGGTGCTCGCATAGCTGGCCGATCCGCCGTCGCGGACAGGGGTCTCAAGCCGGTCGAGCACGCCCCAGGCCAGGTCGTAGCCGGCCTTCGCGCGCTCGAGCGCCTCCGCACTGGTGTCGTACATCGTCACCTGCATCCCGGCGCGGGCGAGAACCGCCCCCATGCCCGGTCCCATCGTCCCCGTGCCCATCACCGCGACCCGCTGGTAGGTACTCATGTCGGTTGCTCCTTCAACTCCTGGATCCTTCGCCACACGCGTTCCGGGGTGAATGGAAGTTCGGTCATCGGCACGCCGGCGTCGGCGACGGCCGTCGCGATGGCTCCGATGATCCCGGCGAACGCTCCTTCGCCGCAGCCCTTGGCCCCGAATGGACCGGGGCCGTCCTCGTTCTCGACGATCACGCACGATGAGTGCTGGGGCAGGTCCTCCATCGTCGGGATGCGGTACTCGAGCAGGTTGTCGTTGAGCAGCAGGCCGTCGCTGAAGACCATCTCCTCGAACAATGCATTGCCGATGCCCTGCATCGTGGCGCCCTCGTCCTGGCGCTCGACCAGTTGGGGATTGATGGCCCGCCCCACGTCGGCCACGGTGGCGGTCCGCTGCACGGTCACCTGTCCCGTCTCACGGTCAACGTGGACTTCCGCGGCGCCGATGCAGACCTCCCAGAAGACCGGGCCCTCCGCGTAGGATCCCGTCCCCTCGGGATGGACACCGCCCTCGCCGATGAGTTGCCCGCCGCTCAAGCCGAAGCGCTTCGCGATGAGTTCGGGATAGGTCCGGGATTCATCGCCGCACCATGCGGCGCCGTCGCGGAGTTCGATGGCCCTTGGATCTCCAGGCCAGACGGTGGCGGCGATGTCGAGCAGGTCGACCCGGATCGCATCCGCCGCCCGCTGGACCGCGAGTCCGGCGAGCGTCGTCGAGCGGCTGGCGCCGGTCGAGCGGTCGTACGGGGTGAACTGCGTGTCGGTGCCCCGGCAGGTGATCCGCTCGGCCGGCATCGCCAGGACCTCCCCGGCGATCTGCGCGAAGGCCGTCCGCTGGCCCTGGCCCAGTTCGGTCGAGCCGACCAGGACGACCGCCGCCCCGTCGGCCTCCATGCGCACGACGGCGCTCGAGACAGGATGAGCCCCGGCGGCGAGGAGCCCGACGGAGACGCCGCGGCCCGTGCCCGGATCCTTCTCGCGCGACCAGCCGAGGGCGTCGGCGACCTTCTCGAGATCGCCGACCAGGTCGGCGTCGAGCGGCTTGCCGCCGGCTCGAATCTGCTCACCGGGCCGGAGCAGATTGCGTCGTCGGATCTCGATCGGGTCGATACCGGCACGACGCGCCACCTCGTCGACCTGGAGCTCGCCGGCCCACTGGAGGTGCGACGCACCGAAGGCCCGGTAGGAGCCCGATGGCGCCGTGTTGGTGTAGACGCAGGCGGCATCGACGCGGACCGCGGACCAGCGGTACGGACCCGGGGCGGCGTCGCCGCCCGTGGCGGTGACACGCGGGCCGTTGTCGGCGTAGGCGCCGGTGTCGAACGAGGCCTGGACATCGCGGGCGAGGAGCCGGCCGTCGCTCATCGCGGCCGTCCGGACCCGTGCCTTCATGTTGTGGCGGCGGGTGGTGACCATCGACTCGTCGACGCGGTTCACGATCCGGACCGGGCGTCCCGCCTTGCGCGCCAGCGCCACCGTGATGGGCTCCATCTTGGTGTAGGACTTGCTGCCGAAGCCGCCCCCCAGGTACGGGACGATGACCCGGACGCGCCCGAGCGGAACGTTGAACAGCGCGGCGATCTCCGCCCTGACCAGAAACGGGTGCTGACAAGTGGCCCAGATCGTGATCCCGTCGCCGTCCACCTGGGCTACCACGCTGTGGGTCTCCATGGCGTACTGGTAGACGCTGGGGAAGACGAAATCGTCCTCGACCACGATGTCCGCGGCCGCGAACGCCGCATCCACGTCGCCGCGGTCGATCGCGTAGCGATAGCAGATGTTGCCGTCGCGCTCGGCCAGGGTTCCCAGGCCGTGGAAGTCGCCTGGTCGGAGCCGCTGATCGTGGACGAGGGCCGCACCGGGCGCCAGAGCCTGCTGGAGCGTGCCGACGACCGGCAGTTCGTCGTAGTCCACGACGATGGCCCGGACAGCGGCCTCAGCCGTCGCCTCGTCAGTCGCGGCCACCGCGGCCACCGGTTCCCCGGCGAAGCGGACCCGGTCGATGGCGACGATCGGGCGGTCCTTGATCGCATGCCCATAGTACGGATCGATGTCCAGCAGATCTGCCGCGGTCAGGATCGCGACCACGCCCGGAATGGCATCGGCGGCCGACGTGTCGATCGCGACGATCCGGGCGTGCGCGTGGGGACTTCGCAGGACCTTGCCGTGGAGCATCCGTGGGACGACCAGGTCGCCGACGTAGCGCGCGTCGCCGCGCAGCTTCTCCGCGGCATCGGAGCGAGCCATCGATCGGCCCACCTGTGGAGCGCTGCGCGTTCGAACCCGGCGAGGGGCGATCGTGGTCATCTGGCCAGCCGCTCCGAGCCAAGTTCGCTGACCGCGTCGAGGATCGCCCGGTAGCCCGTACAGCGACAGAGGTTGCCAGCGAGGCCGTGCCGGATGGAGGCCTCGTCTGTCAGTTCGCCGTCCTCGAGCAGGGCGTGGACGGTCAGGACCATGCCCGGCGTGCAGAAGCCGCACTGCAGGGCGGAGTGACGGGTGAACGCTGCGGCGATCGGCTCGAACGCCGGTGTCTTGCTGAAGCCCTCGATCGTCGTCACGGCTCGCCCATCGGTCTCGGCCGCCAGGTACGAGCAGGCGCTGACGGGTACCCCATCGACCAGGACCGTACAGGCGCCGCAGACCTGGGCGTCGCACGACAGCTTGGCGCCGGTCAGGCCCAGGTCGTCCCGCAGCACGTCCAGCAGGAACTCCTGCGGCTCGATCTCCAGGGACGTCTGCGCGCCGTTGAGTTCGAGGGCGATCCGCATGGTCAGCCAACCACCGCGCGCTCCCGGGCATCTCGTCCGTGGACCCGCCGGACCCAGGCGGCCCAGTACTCGTCCAGGAACCCGTCCTGATACTTCTGCGGAGCGAGATCCTCGGCAGTGGCCTGTCGGATCGGCCGCAGCCGCCCCAGCGTCCCTGCGATGACCTGGAATCGGATCGCCCGCTCGAGGGTGACCGCGGCCAGCACGGCCCATCGGACGTCCTCGCCGGCGATGACGACGCCGTGGTTGCGCAGCAGCGCGGCACGCCGGGATCCGAGCGCTGCTGCGACGCGCCGGCCCTGCTCGCGATCCCTGATCAGGGCCGGGCCGTCGCCGTAGTCGCCGATCCCGTCGGCGAAGAGGACCGCGTCGTGGGTGAGCAACTGGAGCTGTCCATCGGTGGAGCCGAGCGCGGTCCCGTAGACCGGGTGGCCGTGGATGACCGAGCCTACGTCCGGTCGCGCCCGATAGACCTCGGTGTGCATCACCGACTCCAGGTGGTAGTCGACGCCCTCGACAGCGGACGGGTCGTCGATGTCGAGGGAGATGACGTCGGACGGCTCGACCTCATCGAGCCCGATACCCTTGCGCTTGATCCAGATCGTCCGGTCACCGGGGTTCCTCGCGCTCACGTGACCGAGGGTCAGATCGACATAGCCCTCGAGCGCGATCACTCGACAGGCGGTGGCCACTCGCTCGCGCAGGGCGTCCTGGTTCACCGGGTGGACTCCCGCGTCGCCGCAGGTCGACGGTCGGTCGGCGGGTAGTCCGGGTGCGGGAAGGCGAAGACCATCGTCACCGGTTCATCCCCCGTGTTGGCCACCGCGTGCCAGACCCCAGCCGGGATGAAGAGCGCCGAACCGGCACGGTATGGGACCGCCTCCTCGTCGAGGCGGAGCTCACCTTGCCCGGTGATGACGTAGGCGAGCTCCTCGGTCGCGTGCGAGAGCATCGCGGTCGAGGAGCCGGCGGCGAAGCTGGAGAATCCGAGGGCGCTCGATGAGGCCACGCGCTCGCCGGTCAGCATCACCCGGCTCCAGCTGCCGCCCGGCAGCTCGATCGGCGGAACGTCCTCGAGGGGGATGACCCGCACCCCGCTCAGACGTCCCATTTGCCATCCCGGAAGATGAAGCCACCCGTGTCCATGATCTCAAGCGTTGCATTCCGGATGACGCCGTCGAGGTGGAGTCGACACGAGTTCTGACCCCCTGGGTAGGCGTTCTTGTTGTCGCCGAGCGCGAAGTGGACGTTGCCGATGCGGCCCTTCTCGGATGGGCTGCCGAGCGGCGACTTGTCGCTCGTCCCGAAGGCGAACTCGGCGACGATCTCGACGTTGGGGACGCCCTCGATGACCCTGGCCAGGCGCTTGGCGTCCTCGCCGCCCTCGATGCCGATGCACTTCCCGTCCTTGACGTGCCAGTAGATCGGGCTGCTCACGACGTCCACGCCGATGCCGAGCATGTTCCCATCGATGGCGATGACGCCGTTCGTCTTCGTCTCGACCGCGGCGTAGGCGACCTCCGCCCAAAGGGGCAGGGGACCCATCATCCAGCCGCGCTGCCGGATCGGGGTGACCTGGAGGGCCGGTCGTTCCTCGATGGAGACCGTCACGTCCGTTCCGCTGGGGGACCAGACGCGGCATTCCTTCACGCCCTTGAGTTTCGCGATGGCGGCCACCGCCCGGTCCGTCGAGGCGAGGATGTCCTCCAGGCCGAGATCCCACTCGCCCATGCCCGGCTCGACCGAGGCGATCTTCACGTTGTTGGCGCAGGACTCCTTGACGGCCGAGACATGGGCGAAGCGGTTCGCCCACTCCAGGTTGGTCATGATGATGATCTCGTCGGCCGCCAGCATCGCATCGTGGAGGTTCTTCGGAGGCGCCATCGGGAAGCTCGTGTCGGCCAGGGCCCGCGCGACCTGCGCCTCGTTGTTCATGACCACCGGTGAGGCGCCGCGTTCGGCCGCGACATCCGCGACGATCCTGGCCATGTGGGCGTGCTTGTCGTCCGTGATGATCGTGACGACATCGCCCTTCTCGACCGTGAAGCACGTATCCACGATGAGTTCAGCGTGCTGGCGCATCTTGGCTTCGGTTCCCATCGACCCTACCTCACTGCGATCTGGACGTCCGACCGGAGCGCCGGCAGCACGTCGCGAGCGAACCGCTCCACCTGCCCGGACTGGTCGAGCGAGCCGAAGCGGCAGATGAAATGGTCGACGCCCGCCTTGGCGAACGTCCTGAACCACTCGATGATCTGCGCGGGGGTCCCCACCGGGCCCCAGTTCGAGAGGTCCATGGCCTTGCTCAACTCCGGGTAGTACTTGCCGATGTAGTCGCCGAACGCGGCCCGGGCCCGATCCTCCGAGTCGCCGATGTTGAGGGTGACCTGGTACGAGATGACGAGTCGGCTGGCATCGTCCCCGGTTTCGGCGGCCATCTCGTCCAGGTAGCCCAGCTGCTCCACCAGCTCTTCCGGATGCCGAGCCCGGCAGCAGGACATCCAGCCCTCGCCGTACTTGAGGATCCGGCGGCAGGCGTTCTTCATGGTCCGGACCATCTTCTCGTCCGCGGCGTCGGTCACCAGGCGCGGGTTCGAGACGACCCAGAAGGGCGGCGGCCGCTGGATGGGCATGAGCGGACCCATCTCGGTACCCGAGAAGAAGGCGACATCGTCGTACTGGTAGTGCTCGCCATGATGCGTGATCTTGCCGTCGATCCAGAGGGTGCGGAGGACTTTCAGGCCCTCCTCGAAGATCGCGAATCGCTGGTCGAAATCGAGTCCCAGCGCCTCGAACTCGCGACGGACACCCTTCTCTGGGTTGCCGGCACAGCAGCCGAAGATCGTGCGGCCACCCGACAGGACGTCCAGGGTCGCCCACTCCAGTGCGAGGTAGAGCGGGTTTCGCGGCGACGTGACGAGGCACGCGGTGCCGAGCTTGACCCGTTTCGTGCGCTGCGAAATGGCTGCGAGAAGGGCGATCGCCTCGTATCGTGGCTTCGAGAAGAGGCTGTCGCCGACCCACACGGAGTCGAAGTCGAGTCCCTCGACCGTTTCGCTCAGATCGAGCAGCTCCGGGATCCCGTAGCCCGGCGCGATCAGCGGCTCTCGGTTGTTGAGGTTCACCCCGAACGCCAGTGGTTTCTGCCGCGTCACGCACCGCCCCAGAAGGTGCTCACCTGCGTCCGAGCCGCTCGCCGGAGATCGGACGGTGAGCCGTGTCGACTGTCAACACGACGAATGGTAGCAGCGCCGGAGGCGCCACGCCAGTCCATTGCCGGCGACACGCCAGTCCATTGCCGGCGACACGCAACCACCTGCCCGCGGCCGGCCAGTTAGGTTCCTCCCGGGGCGGCAGAACCGGGTGTACCATCGCCTTCTGCTCAGATTCCCGCCATGTGAGAACCGCTCCTGTGCCCATGACCTCGGCTCGCGATCACCCGCCCCAGGAGGCGGCGGAGGACACCTCCTTCGCTCGCGGCCTGCGCCTGCTGCTGACCGTGGCCGATCGCGGAGACGTCCGGGCCGACGAGTTGAGCTCGCTTCTGGCGATGCCGGTCTCGACGGTCTACCGATACCTTCGGACCCTGGGCGACTTCGGTTTCGTGGACCGTCACGGTGGCCAGTTCCGGCTCGGTCCGAAGCTGCTGATCGGGACCGGTGCGAACGTCAGCAGCGAGCGCCTGATCCGCCACGCCGATCCGGTCCTGCGGATGCTCGCCGAGGAGACCGGCGAGACGGCGGTCGTCGTCCGCCGGATCGGGCTCGCCTCGATCTGCCTGCACCAGATCGAGAGCGATGAACCGCTCCGGGTCTCCCTGGACCCGGGCGCCATGATGCCGCTCCATGCGGGCGCGACCGGTCGCGTCCTGCTCGCGTTCGCCCCGGGCGAGGTGCTCGACGAGGTTCTCGCCCAGGATCTGCCCAGGCTCACCCCGAATACCCCGACCGAGGCCGACCTGCGCGAGGGTCTGCGTGGGATCGTCCTGAGCGGGATCGCCGTCAGTGAAGGCGAGCTGATCGATGGATCGCTGGCCGTGGCGGCGCCTGTCTTCCGGGAGGACGGGATCGTCGGGGCGATCGGCCTGCTGGGTCCGGCCTTCCGCTGCGGATCGGATTGGCGGGCTCGGGCAGCCTACCTGGTGCAGGCGGGAGCCCAGACGATCACCGCAGCCCTCGCCGACGACCGGATCCCGTGAGTCCGGAGCCTCTCTCTCGCATTCTGGTAGACACTCGTCTCATCGGGTGGCAATCTACCGCCGGCCTTGCTATCCTGCACAGCCATGACCGCCACGTCGTCATCCTTCGAGCGACTCGCCCAGGTCTCCGACCGGTACGCGGCGTTGCCCGTGACCCAGGCTTTCACGTGGGAGGCGTGCATCGAGGACGTGTCGCCCGGTGAGTGGTACATGGTCGCGTTCCGCTCCGTCCGCCGGTCGGGCAGCGACGAGGCGCGCTTGACGGCCTACGACGACTGGGCCCACACCGAGGCCGCGGGTGCCCCCGGCTTCGTCCGCTACTTCAAAGGCGCGACGCTAGAGGACGGCCGATGCATGTCGTTCTGCCTGTGGAACAGCCGCGCCGAGGCACGGGCGGCTGCCGGGCGCCCCGCCCATGTCGAGGCCGCCGGCCTGACCTTCGAGTCGTACGCCAGCTACACCCTTGAATTCAACCGAGGCTCGCCGGCTGGCCGGCGAGCCTCGGTTCACTTTCCAGCCACGGGATCAGGCCACCGGGGAGACCGGGTCGCACGGGGCGCTCGAGGTCGCGCCGTCTGCGGAAACGGGCTTCCGATCCCTGCTCGCGCCTTCCTGAGCAGGCCGTCGGCGATCGCGCGCTGGGCGCGGTCCCTCGCCCCGGGTCTCGCGGCAACCGTCGCTGCCGGGATGGTGGCCCGCGTCCGCTTGCGGTGGGATCCAGCGTGGCGCTCGCCGTCGGCCTGGCCAGCCTGGTCGTGATCACGGCGCTCGGGCTCGGGAGCGCGGTCGACGGGTAAGTTGGCCGGTCCTGCTATGGTGCCGAGGTGGCGATCGACGTCCTCGTTCCGCGGCCCGACGAGCCGATCCGGGCGACCGAACCGATCACGGCGCGGTGGCTCGGGCGGATCGATTATCGCGAGGCGCTGGCGCTGCAGCGATGTCTCGTGGCAGAGCGAGCCGACGAGGTCATCGGCGACCAGCTGCTCCTGCTCGAGCACCCCCCGGTCCTGACCCTCGGTCGGAACTCCGACCCCGGCCACATCCTCGCCTCGACCGATGATCTTCGGGCGCGCGGCATCGAGGTCGTCCGGGTCGAGCGAGGTGGTGAGGTCACCTACCACGGACCCGGCCAGCTCGTGGCCTACCCGATCGTCGCGCTGTCGCGCCGCGGCCTGATGATCCGGCCCCTGGTCCGCGCCCTGGAGGCGGCCCTCGTGGCCACCTGCCTGGCCGAGGGAGTGCAAGCCGAACGGCGCGAAGGTCACCCCGGCTGCTGGTGCGACGCCGCCGGCTCGGAGCCACGCAAGATCGGGGCCCTCGGCCTGCGCGTGGAGCGGGGCGTGACCTGCCACGGGATCGCCCTCAACGTGACCGTGGACCTGGCCGATTTCGGGCTGATCGACCCCTGTGGGATGCCCGGCGTCGTATCGACCTCCATCGCCGCCGAGCGCGGCGAAGCCAACCTGCCCCCGACGACGGAGTCGGTGAAGCGTGCCGGAGGCGTGTTCGCGCGCGCCTTCGCGGCCGCGATCGGCGCACCGCTCGAGGGGGGCTGACGCCGTGGCCGCCGGCCTGTTCGAGCTGCGCAAGGATCCGATCACCGGCTGGTGGGTCGCCACCGTCGTGGACCGGGCCTTCCATCGCGACCGGTTCGCCCGCGCCGCGGAACTGGTCGACGACAAGGTCTTCGGCTGCGCCAACTGCTCCACCCCGGAGGGTGACGGGGTCCGCGTCCGGATGCTCAAGGACTTCGCCTTCCACGTGGTCGGCACCGGCGACGATGCTCGCGAACTCGGTCGTGGGATCGCCCAGGTGGCCCTTGCGGAGGCCCGTGCCACGGGCAGCTGGCGAA
>JBCLCL010000002.1:0-101682 GCA_038915815.1 Candidatus Limnocylindrales bacterium | reverse complement strand
GGTCATGCGAGTATCTCCACGACACAGCTCTATACGCATCTGACCGGGGAGCGGATCCGGGACGTCTACAGCCGGGCCCATCCGCGGGCCTGAAGAGGGAGCCGAGACGACATGAGCTACGCCGATTCGCTGCTTTCCACCGGCGAGCGGGTGGTCCATCGGGTACGCCAGCACTGGCTGGTCCTCGTCTGGGGGGCACGGCTGCCGATCGTGGCGATCATCGCGGCCCTGTTGCTGCTCGTCCTGAGCGCGAACGTGGATGGCGCGTTCCGGACGCTGCTCAGCCTGCTGACGGCCGTGCTCTTCCTGGGCGGCCTGGCCTTCCTGGCCTGGGCGACCCTGCGCTTCCTGAACACCGAGTTCGTGCTGACCAACCGCCGGGTCGTCCAGGTCGAGGGCGTCGTGAACAAGCGGGCGACAGACAGCTCGCTCGAGAAGATCAACGACGCCGTCCTCACCCAGTCGATCTTCGGTCGGATCTTCGGCTTCGGGGACCTGGACATCCTGACCGCCGCCGAGGCAGGCATCGAGCGCTTCCGGATGCTCGTCGATCCGATCGGCTTCAAGCGGGCGATGCTCGACGCGAAGCACGAGTACGAGGTGGACATGGAGCGCTCCGGCTGGCAGCCGAGCCCGCCGATCCGCTCGAGCCCTCCCGGCCCGACTTCCACGGTCGCCCGCACGATGGACGCGCCGCCGACCGCCCCGCCGCTGCCCGCGGCGCCGAAGGTCGACTCGGACGAGGTCACCCGCACCCTGGCCAAGCTGGCCGACCTGCGCGATCGCGGGGCGATCTCGGCCGAGGAGTACGAGGCCAAGAAGACGGACCTGCTCGGGCGGCTCTGATCGATCGGTCCTCGGCGGACCTCCGGGGCCGGACGCGGCTACGATAGGCGCGAACCCCATTCACCAGGTGCCGCGTGGATCCTGAACGCATCCTTCCGGCCGCGATCGTCGTGGCCATCATGCTGCTCGTCGGCTTTCCGGTCCATGAGTTCAGCCACGCCCTGGCCGCCTATCGCCTGGGTGACGGGACGGCAAAGCTGTTCGGGCGGCTGACCCTCAACCCGATCGCCCATTTCGACCCGGTCGGAGGGGTCCTGCTGGCGATCACGTTCCTGGGATCGGCCGCTTCGGGCGGCGCCTTCGGGTTCGGGTGGGCCAAGCCGACCCCGGTCAACCCGATCAACCTGCGCTACGGACGGCGGGGAGACGCGATCGTAGCCGCCGCGGGACCGATCTCCAACCTGGTGCTGGCGGCGGCCGCGGCCATCCCCCTGCGCTACCTCTACGGCAATCCTGAACTCGCCCTCCAGGTCGGACTGCTCTTCGACGTTCTCAGCTACTTCGTGCTGATCAACCTGGTCCTGATGCTGTTCAACCTGATCCCGATCCCGCCGCTCGACGGATCCAAGGTCCTGTTTGCCTTCCTGGATCGTCGGACGGAGTACCGGGTCCGCCCGATCCTCGAGCAGTACGGATTCTTCATCCTCATCTTCCTCTTCTTCCTGCCTCCCGGCGCCTCGATCGGCGGCAGGGTCATCGGGCCGGTGCTGTATGCGACCTACGACGTCCTGGTGGGCCGCTAGGCCCCGCCAGTTCCGGGCACACCTGCGGGCGCGCGTGACGCCCGAGGAGCGCTCGGCCCTGGTGCCCTGGACTACCCCTGCTCAACTCGCCTTGTTCGATTCGATGCACATCGCGGATCGGCGTCACGGCCTGGACGTCGTGGCGTCCCTGCAGCGCGACGGGGTTTCGCCGCATGACGTGCTGCTTGCCGGGCTCCTCCATGACGCCGCCAAAGGCGAGACGGGTGTCTGGCCGCGCGTCGCCTGGACGCTCGCCGGCGTCTACGACGATCGGATCCTGCGGGGCACCCGACTCGTTCCCGGGTTCCGGCCGGCTCTCGAACGGCTCAGACACCATGCCGAGGCCTCCGCGGAGCTGGCGATGGCCGCGGGTTGCTCGGCTCGCACGGTGGCGTTGATCCGCTACCAAGACGCGCCGCGCGACCCGGAGTTCGGCGAGCTGCTGCGACTCGCCGACGAGGCCAACTGATGTCGCCCGGCCATTCGGTGGGTGTGCCGGTCATGGCTCTGCCACCCGCGGTCCGCTTCGGCGAGGGCCGCCGGCTCGAGCCGGTGACCCAGGTCCAGGTCGCCGAATTCGACGGTCCGCTGGCGCTCCTTCTTTCGCTCATCGAAGCGCGCCAGCTGGACGTCCTGACGGTCCCGCTCGGCGCGCTCGCCGATGCCTATCTGGACGCTCTCGGGACGCTGCGGGCGGACCGCCTCGGCAACGTCAGTGCGTTCGTGGCGACCGCCAGCCAGCTGATCCTGATCAAGAGCCGCGCCATGCTCCCGCGCCAGGCCGTAGCCGCTCCCGCTGCACTCGCCGACGAGGGGATCGATCCGGAAGCCGAGCTGCGCGCCCGGCTCATCCTCTACCGCGCCCATCGCGATGCCGGGCTGCGCATGGCGGAGGCGGCGAGCCGACGGTTCGGGCTCTTCCGGCGAGAACCCGGGATCGCGCACGCCGCGGCGCTGACCGGTGCCCGACCCGCCGATGCGCCCCGCCTCGACCCGCAGTCGCTCGCCCATGCCCTGGGCCGGCTGGCTGCCATCGCCCCGCCGTCGGAGCTGCCGGCGGAGGTCGTCGCCCGGGTCATCACCCTGGCGGAACGGGCCGCGATCATCCGCGCGGCCCTTCGCGAGGCGCCGTCGGTCGTGTTCCAGGACCTGCTCAAGGGCGTGCGCGACCGGATCGTGATCTCGGTCACCTTCCTGGCCCTGCTCGAACTCGTGAAGCGCCGCGAGATCGTGGTCGAGCAGGCCGTGCCCTGGGGGCCGATCGTTGCCCGTGCGACGACGACACAGGAGCGCGCCACATCCGGCATGAAGGTCACGTCGAGCGACGAGCCGCTCGACGAATCGCTGGAGTCGTTCGCGTGACCGAGGCGACCGAGGTGACCGAGGCGACGGATGTGACCGATCTGGCCGAGTCCACGGAGCCGGTCGAGTTGAGCGAGGCCGCCCTCGAGGCGCTCCTGTTCGTGGCCGAGCGTCCGCTCTCGCGTCGTGAGATCGCGACCCTCGCCGGGGTCGAGCGTGCCAGCGTCGACGCCCGACTCGGGGACCTCGAGGTTTCGCTTCGTGCGCGCGGCATCCGCCTGTTGGTCGACGGCGACCGGGTCGAGCTCGCGACGGCGCCGGAGGGCGGCGCGCTGGTCGCCAGGTACGTGGGCGCCGATGCCGTCCGGCTCTCACCTGCCTCCCTGGAGACCATGGCGATCGTGGCCTACCGCCAGCCGGTCACGAAGTCGGCCGTCGAGCGGATCCGCGGCGTCGACTCCGAGTACACCATCCGAACGCTGCTGCACCGCCGGCTCGTCGTCGAGCTGGGTCGCTCCGACGCGCCCGGTCGGCCGTTCCTCTACGGGACCGGCTTCGAGTTCCTCGAACGGTTCGGGTTGACCAGTCTTGACGAGTTGCCGGTCCTCGACGTGGATGTCGCAGCACGTCTGGCGGAAGAGGGTGGCGACCCGATCACCCAGCCGCTCTTCCCGCAGGACGGACCCTTGAACCTCCCCACGGCCGACGAGGACCGGGACTGATGGCCACCGAGCGTCTCCAGAAGATCCTCGCCGCATCCGGCGTCGCCTCACGCCGAGCCAGCGAGGTCCTCATCGCCACGGGGCGCGTGACGGTGGACGGCAAGGTGGCGCAGATCGGCGCCCAGGTGGACCCGCTCAAGGCGGTCATCGCCGTGGACGGCCGGGTCATCGGCGAGGCGTCGGCGCCGGAGTACCTGCTCCTCCACAAACCGCCAGGGGTGACTTCGACGGTCCGCGACCGCCATGCCTCGCGGACGGTCGTGGAGATGATCCCGACGGCGATGATCCCGGAAGGTGCCCGGCTCTATCCGGTCGGCCGGCTCGACCAGGACTCAGAGGGCCTCCTCGTCCTGACCAACGACGGCGCCTGGGCGGATCGCGTCCTCCACCCACGTCACGGCATCGAGCGCGAGTACGCGATCGGCCTGCGCGCCCCGTTGACCAGGGACCAGGTCGACGCCCTCAAGGCCGGCATCGCCCTCGACGAAGGGCTTGCGACCCTGACCGGACTGCGCGCCACGACGGAGATCGAGACACGGCGGTTGATCGAACTCATCTCGCCCCGGCCGGGCGATCTCGTCTGGTACCGCTCGATCCTGGCCCAGGGCTGGAAACGCCAGTTGCGCCGGATGTTCGGGTCGGTCGGGGCGCCGATCGAGCGACTGGTCCGCGTTCGGATGGGTCCGGTCCGGCTTGACGACCTGCCGAGCGGCCGAGCGCGTCGTCTTCGGGCACCCGAGGTCCGCGGCCTGGGCGCCGGGGCCGGGACGAGCCGCGCCGGGGTTGTCGGAGCGAAGCCATCGCCCGCGGAGCGGCCGGAGCGGCCGGGCTCGGATCAGCGTCCCGCGCGACCGGCCCGGCCCGCCTGGCCAGGGCGGAGCGCAGGACGGACTCGCCCGCGCCCGGATCGGCCGCCGCCCGGAGACAGGACATGAGCCACGGGCTCGTCGTCGCGCTGGATGGTCCCGGCTCGTCCGGCAAGAGCAGCGTGGGCGCCGCCGCGGCACTCGAGGTCGGCTACCGCTTCTGCGATACGGGGCTGCTCTATCGGGCCGTCACCTGGCTCGCCCTGGTCCGCGACGTGCCCCCTACGGACCCCGAAGCGCTGCGCGCCCTCGCTGCCGAGGTCGAGCTGGCATCCGACGGAGCCGGCCGACTGGCCCGCGTGCTCGTCGACGGCGTAGATCGAACCGCCGAGGTTCACACGCCACCCGTGGATGCGGCCGTCTCGGCCGTCTCCGCCGTCCCACAGCTTCGCGCCGTGCTGCTGGAACGACAGCGCGCGCTCGCCGCGGCCGGCGGGATCGTGATGGCCGGACGCGATATCGGAACGGTCGTGCTCCCCGACGCTGACCTGAAACTCTTCCTCGAGGCATCGGTCGAGGAACGGGCCCGTCGCCGCGCTGAGGAGCGATTCCTCGATCCGGACGGGCCGGAGGCTGCCACGATCCTGGGCGCGCTGCGGCAGCGGGACGAGCAGGATTCGACCCGCGCCGTGGCTCCGCTCTATCCGGCCGCCGACGCCCGGATCATCGCCACCGACGGCAACCGCTTCGAGGACACCGTGGATGCGGTCGTCGGGGCGATCCTCGACGCCCAGGCGCGCCGTGCGGAAGAACCCGAGCCCAGCGGTACCCGATGACGCGCCCGGACCGCGCGATCAGCGCCCGGCCTCCGATCGACAGCTCGATCACGCCACTGATCTCGATCGTCAGCCTGGCAGCCAGGATCTTCTCGAGCGCGATGAGTCGCATCTCGATCGAGGGCGCGCTCGACGAGCTTCCGCACGACGGACCGCTGATCATCGCCGCCAACCACGCCTCGAACCTCGACGTGCCGGTCATCGGGTCATATCTGATCCCGCGCCTGGGACGGCGGATCCATTGGCTCGGCAAGAAGGAGCTGTTCGACTGGCCGATCATCGGCTGGGTCGCCGCGAACGGCGGTGTCCACCCGGTGGATCGCGATGCGGCCGACATCGACGCCTTCCGTCTGGCGCAGCGGATCCTGGACGAGGGCCATGTCCTGTTCGTCTTCCCGGAGGGGACGCGCAGCCCGGACGGCGCGCTCCAGGAGGCACGCGACGGCGTGGCCGTGCTGGCCATCCGCACGGGGGCGCCGATCGTCCCGATCGGGATCTCCGGTTCGTTCCGGGTCTGGCCAAAGGGCCAGAAGCTGCCGCACCCCGGTGGCCATGTCAGCGTCCGTGCCGGGAGCCCGTTCCGCCCCGTCGAGGAGCTGCCGCCCGGCACGGACCGGCGGGCCGCGAAACACCTCGTGACGCGGCAGATCATGGAGCGCATCGCCGCGCTCCTGCCGCCCGCCCAGCGCGGCGTCTACGGTGGCGCTCGGGAGGCCTGAAGGGGCCTCCGTGTGATAATCGGATCGTGGGTACGGTCCAGGAAGTCCGCATCGCGAAGCGCACCGGCTTCTGCTATGGCGTTCGCGAGGCGATCGACATGGCCAAGGAAGCATCGGCCGCCGGCAAGACGACGCATACCCTCGGGCAGGTCGTCCACAACGAGGGCGTCGTGCGCGACCTCCAGGATCTCGGCATCCAGACCGTCGATTCGCTCGACGATGTCGACCACGGCGCCGCCGTCGTCATCCGCGCCCACGGCGTTCGCCCGGACGTCATGGAACGCGCCGAGGCGCGTGGCCTGGAGGTCATCGACGGCACCTGCACCTGGGTGATCCAGGAACAGCGCGAACTCGTCAAGCTCGTCGAGGACGGCTACACGATCGTCCTGCTCGGCACGCCGAAGCACCCTGAGGTCGTGGGCCTGCTCGGCTTCGCCCCCGAGGCGATCGTCGTGGACGACGAAGACGAGTGGGAGGCGGCGATCCCGCGGCGCAAGCGGATGGCGCTCATCTCGCAATCGACCCAGCCCCCCTGGAAGTTCGAGCGACTGGCCGCCTTCATGGTCTCGCGCGCCCACGAACTCAAGATCGTCAACACGGTCTGCCCGGTCACCATCCGGCGCCAGCAGGACACCCTGGACTCGGCCAGGGAGGTGGACCTGATGGTGGTCGTCGGTGGACGCTCGAGCGCGAACACCAAGGAGCTCACCCGGCTGTGTGAGATCGCGGGCACCGCCGCGATCCAGATCGAGAGTGCCAGGGACCTGACCGCCGCGTCGGTCTTCAAAGGCGCCCGGATCGTCGGCGTGACCGGCGGGACCTCCACGCCGATCGAGGATCTGCGCGACGTGGCCGAACGGATCCTGGCGCTCGCCGGGACGGCCCAGGTCCGGGCCAGGGCCGTCGAGCTGGCCCGTGGCGCGCTCCAGCGAGCCGCGACGCCGGCCGGGCGGACGACCTCGCTCCCGACGCCGCCGCGCTCCGACGCCTCCGCGCAGACCACCTCGCCCGGCGCGGCCTGACCGTGGCGAACGCGAGGGGCGGGATCCCCGTCGTCGCGATCGTCGGGCGACCCAACGTCGGCAAGAGCACCCTGTTCAACCGGTTCCTCGGTCGGCGCTCGGCCATCGTGGAGGATCGGGCGCGGACGACCCGTGATCGGATCTACGGCGATACCGAATGGAACGGCCGGCGCTTCGTCATCGTGGACACCGGCGGCCTGGAAGTGGACCCGGACGATCCGATCGAGGTGCGCGTCCAGGAGCAGGCCCGCCTGGCCATCGCCGAAGCGGACGTGATCCTGTTCATCGTCGACGCGATCAGCGGACTCACGCCTGCCGATCTGGAGGCTGCGTCGATCCTCCGGCGCGCGACGGCCCCGGTCATCGTGACCGTCAACAAGGCGGACAACGAGAAGCGCGAGTTCGAGGCCGCCGAGTTCCACTCGCTCGGCTGGGAGGAGACCTACGCCATCTCGGCGACGCATGGCCGCGGGACCGGCGATCTGCTCGACGCGATCGTCTGGGCGCTTCCGCCGGAGAGCGAAGCGGAGCTGGCGCGCAAGGTTCGCGAGGCGGAGGCCGAGGCCTGGGCGACCGAGGTGGCCGCCGGCAGACTTGAGCCGTTCGTCGTCGGCGATGCGGAAGGCGATGAGGACGATCTCGACGGGGACGTCCTCGACCCGACCGAGGCGGAAGCCCGGCGCTGGGACGCGGCGATGGCTGCGGATGCCGACGGTGAGCCGGCGGCGATCGCCTTCGTTGGGCGCCCGAACGTCGGCAAGTCCAGCCTGCTCAACGCCCTGCTCGGGGAAGAACGGGCGATCGTCTCGGAGGTGCCCGGCACGACGCGCGATGCCATCGATACGCGCCTCGCGTGGGGACGCAGCGAGGTCATCCTGATCGACACCGCCGGGATCCGACGTCGCGGGAAGGTCGCCTCGGGCCCGGCGGCCGAGCGCTACTCGACGCTCCGCGCCCTGCACGCCCTGTCACGAGCTGATGTGGCGGTCCTGGTGGTCGATGCCGTCGAGGGGCTGACGTCGCAGGATGCCCACGTCGCCGGCTACATCGTCGAGGAAGGCAAGGGCCTGATCATCGCGGTCAACAAGTGGGACCTGGTCGCCGAGAAGACGGACCGGACCTTCGACCAGTACACCGAGTGGATCCGCAACGAGGTCCCGTTCCTCGACTTCGCCCCGATCGTCTCGATCAGCGCCAAGACCGGCTTGCGCGTGGGCCGTGTGCTGGAGGCCGCCGTCGAGATCTGGGGCGAGCGACGCAAGCGGATCTCGACCGGTGAGCTCAACCGCGTGCTCATGGCGGCGACCGAGCGGACGCCGCCGCCGCCGGTCCGCGGCCATCGGCCCAAGCTCTTCTACGCGACCCAGGCCGCCGTCGCGCCGCCGACCTTCGTCTTCTTCGCCTCCGATGCGTCGTCCGTCCACTTCAGCTACCGGCGCTACCTCGAGAACCGGCTGCGCGACAAGTTCGGCTTTGATGGCACGCCGATCCGGCTCGTCTTCCGCGATCGGACTTCGGTCAAGCTGCCGCGCCGCAGGAAGCTGCGCAGCGCGCCAGCATCGGCCGGCGGGGGAGCTCGACGCGGCGCCATTGCCGGGCGCGCGCGCAAGCCCAGCTGATGGCCGGTCCGCGGGTCGCGGTCGTCGGGGCCGGCGCGTGGGGGACGACCCTGGCCAGGCTCATCGCCGGGGCGGAGCCGGTGACGCTGCTCTGCCATTCCCCCGAGGTCGCCGACGAGATCTCGCGTACCCGCCGCAATGAGCGGCGGCTGCCGGGGATCGACCTGCCCGAGCGGATCCTCGCCACTGCCGATCCCGCGACGCTGACCGATGCCGTCGATCTCGTCCTCTTCGCGACCCCGTCGCGCCACCTGCGCGGGACGGTCGGCCTGGTCGCCCCACATCTCCCGGCCGGTGCCGACCTGGTCTCCGTGGTCAAGGGCCTCGAGGCCGACAGCCTGCTGCGGATGAGCGAGGTCATCGCGGACGCCGGCGCCCTTGCGCCTGGGCGGATCGCCGCCTTGTCCGGCCCCAACCTTGCGCCCGAGATCGCCCGGGGACTGCCCGCTTCGTCGGTGATCGCCGCCGCGGATCCGGAGCTGGCTCGGCGGGTTGTGGCCCGTCTCGGGCGCCGTGAGTTCCGGCTCTACGTCAACCGCGACATCCTGGGCGTGGAACTGTGCGGGGCGCTCAAGAACATCGTGGCCATCGCCGCCGGCGCCGCCGATGCGCTCGGGTTCGGCGACAACGGCAAGGCCGGGCTGATCACCCGGGGCCTTGCCGAGATGACCCGGGTCGGGATCGCCGCCGGCGCGAATCCGCTCACGTTCGCCGGCCTGGCCGGCGTCGGCGACGTCATCGCCACGTGCGGATCCGGCCTGTCGCGCAATCACCGCCTGGGGGCCGAGCTGGCCGGCGGCCGATCGTGGCCGGAGATCGAGGTGACCATGCCCGGCACTGCCGAGGGCGCCTATACCGTGGATGCGGCGCTGTCGCTCGCCCGGCGGCTGGGAGTCGAGATGCCGATCGCGCAGGAGGTTCACAACGCGCTGTTCGAGGGCAAGAGCGTCCAGCGCTGCCTGATCGATCTGCTGGCCCGCGAGTCCAAGGACGAGCTGGCCGACTACGAACGATGGGTCGAGCAGCTCGGGCGCCCTCCCCGGAGCTGATCGGGGCCTCTGCTAGACTGCGGGGGCGTCGGGGCGTGGCGCAGTCTGGTAGCGCACCAGTCTGGGGGACTGGTGGTCGTCGGTTCAAATCCGGCCGCCCCGACCATATTCCCCTCAGGAAATGGCACTCCGAGTGTCGGAACAAACTCGCTGTCCGAGCATTCGACCTGCCAAGCGGCATTTCGGCAGGCCAGGAGTTGAGCCCTTCTGGTCTCGGCCGGCAGGGGCTTGACTGAAAGCCTCGCCGTCGGTGCCGATCCTCACGCCCGGGAGGACCGAGCTGCGCGTCGAGTCGACCTGATGTGACGGCAAACTTGACGTGTGCCGTCACAGGCGCCAGAATCAGGTCATGAGCAATCATCGTCGATCGTTCACCATCCGGTTCGAGGATCAGGCGACGCACGACCTCCTGGCGCTGCTGGCCGGCCGTCTCGACGTATCCATGAACCGCCTCGCAGAGACGATGATCAAGAACGAGATCGGCGATCTCGCGCTGGCCCTCCAGGAGGACCTGTCACACACGCTCGCGCGGCTGGCTGACTACCGGGGAGAGTCGGCCCGCGACGTGGCCCGCTTTGCCGAGGCCGAGGTGGCCTATCACGATCCTTTGCAGGCTCGTATGGTCGCGCCCCGCGAGGACCCCCACGACATCGCTCGCACCTTTGCCGCTGCTGCCGAGGGTGTGCGCTGACCCGTGCCGATCCCGTGGAACGAGGATCCGCCGGGCTCTGACGCCCGGATCATCGACAACCTCAAGAGGATCGGCGGCCAGGTCGTCGGCGACGCTGCTCTCCGGCTTCCGCTGACCGTGGCGATGGCCCAGGAGTGGCACCGAGAGACCTACCGCGGCATTCCGCTGCCGGTGCCCTACTACGCTGGTGAGATCCGCGACAGCGACCCGATCTATCCCGAGCTGTTCGGCTACGAGGTCTCGGTCGGCTCAGCACCCGGAATGCCGTCGGCCGATGTCCCGGCTGCGCTCGCCGGCTTTGAGGCCGGCCTCAAAGCGGTTGTCGCCCGCATGGACGGCGTCATCCCGGTCGGTGCGCAGCCCACCACTGCCACCGATCTCTACGCGATCCTCGAGATCGCGGCGATCGCCCACGGCGAGTGGGTGCGGATCCATCCTCTTGCGAGTGGCAACGGACGGATCGCCCGCCTGTGGGTCAACTGGGTCGCCGTCCGTTACGGACTGCCCTTCTTCCTGGCGCTGAAGCCCCGGCCGGCCGATCTTGTCTATGCCGCCGCGGCGGCTACCTCGATGCGTGGCCATCATCACCCGATGGTCGTCGCCCTCCTCACCCTGCTCAACCAGCACATCTGAGCAGCCTCAGTCCGGCAGGTGCATGGCTGTCCCGCGTATTTCGGCCACAGGGTCTCAGTCGATCGCGACCCCGGTTCGCCGTGGCCGAAGCCGTCTTGACCGGTCGGCGCATGATGCGTCACGTCGGTGGGTCGGCTGGTTCGCGCACCGAGGACTGAAGCGAGTGATGCGACGAGACTCATGATCGGGACACCAGGGACGCGCCAACGCATCGCCGCCCGCCTGGTCGTGCTCCTCGCAGCGGCGGTACTTGCCGCTTCGAACGGCGCACCGGCGAACGCCGCCGCGACCGTCAGCGGCACCGGGCTCAAGCTCCTGGCCCGTCTTGCGACGATACCCGAGCACCCGGCCGGCTACGACCGGGCCCTGTTCATCCACTGGATCGACGCCGACAAGGACGGCTGCAGCACCCGCAGCGAAGTCCTGATCGCGGAATCGCGGACGACCGCGAAGGTGGGGACGGGCTGTTCCGTCACCGGGTCGTGGCGCTCGGCGTATGACGGGCTGACCACCACCACTGCATCTGGGTTCGACATCGACCACGTCGTCGCGCTCAAGGAAGCCTGGGATTCGGGTGCCTGGGACTGGACCTCGGCACGCCGCAAGTCGTACGCCAACGACCTGGGTGACTGGCGCTCACTCCGCGCCGTCTCGGCGGCCTCGAACCGTTCGAAGAGCGACAAGGATCCGGGACAGTGGCTGCCGACGCTGACGAGCTTCCGGTGTACCTACGCGAGGGAGTGGGTGGTGGTCAAGGTACGCTGGAGCCTCAGCGTGGATACACTCGAGCGCGCCGCTCTCAAGCGAATCTTGACAGGCTGCGCGGAGGTGACGGCGACCGTGGCCGTGATCCCGGCAGCGACCTCGGCCTCCCCGACGCCCACAGCCACGACGACTGCGACACCGACGCCGACGCCCACCGCCGGAGGGGCGTGTGACCCGAACTACGCCGGCTACTGCGTCCCCATCGTTTCATACGATCTCGACTGCGCCGACATCGCCCATCGGGTCACCGTCGTGGGTATCGATATCCATGGCTTCGACGGCAACCATGACGGCATCGGCTGCGAGAGCTACTAACGGCAGGTCGACGCGCTCCTGCTCGCGCTGGTAGCCTCCGACGATGACCGACATGTCCGCCGCGACCACGCCCGCCCAACACTTCCCGCGGCTCTTCGAGCCGCTCCGGATCGGGAGCGTGACCCTGCGCAACCGGATCGTCTCGTCGGGACACGACACGGTCATGGCGATCGACGGCTTGGTCACCGACCAGCTCATCGCCTATCAGGCGGCGCGTGCGGCCGGTGGGGTCGGCCTGATCGTGGTCCAGGTCTCCGGCGTCCACGAGAGCGCCCGCTACACCTCGCACATCCTCATGGCGACCGAGGACGAGTGCATCCCGGGCTTCCGTCGTCTGGCGGAGGCCGTCCACGCGCATGGGAGCGCCATCGTCGGCCAGATCTTCCACGACGGCCGGGAGCTGATGGAGTCGCAGGACGGGTCGCTGCCGGTCGCGCTCGCCCCGTCGGCCGTGCCGAACGAGCGGTTCCACGTCATGCCCCGTGCCATGCCGATCCCGCTGATCGAGGAGATCCGGGCCGGCTACGCTTCGGCTGCGCGGCGTCTGTGCGACGCCGGACTCGATGGCGTGGAGGTGGTGGCGAGCCACGGCTACCTTCCCGCCCAGTTCCTCAATCCGCGGGTGAACCTGCGGACCGACCGCTACGGCGGCAGCCCGGAGAACCGGCTGCGCTTCCTGCGCGAGACGATCGCCGCGATCCGCGCCGAGGTCGGTCGCGAGCCGGTCGTTGGTCTGCGGGTCTCGATCGACGAGATCACCCCCGAGGGGTTGACCCCGGACGACGTCCTGCCCGCCCTGGCCGTGCTCGACGCCGACGGCCTGATCGACTATGTCAGCGTCGTCGCCGGGACGTCGGCAACGCTTGCCGGCTCGGATCACATCGTCCCGCCGATGACGGTGCCCAACGCCTACACTGCGCCCCTCGCCGCCCGAGCCAAGGCGGTCGTCTCCGTCCCGGTCATCGTCGCCGGACGGATCAACCAGCCGCAGGAGGCCGAGCGGGTCCTGGAGCTCGGGCAGGCGGACGCCTGCGCGATGACCCGCGCCCTCATCAGCGATCCGCTCATGCCCCGCAAAGCGGCTGACGGCCGTACCGACGAGATCCGGGCCTGTGTGGGCTGCAACCAGGCCTGCATCGGCCACTTCCACGCCGGCTACCCGATCTCCTGCATCCAGTACCCCGAGAGCGGCCGGGAACTGCAGTTCGGACGGCTGGCACCTGCGAGTCGCGCCCGCGATGTCATGGTGGTCGGTGGCGGCCCGGGCGGGCTCAAGGCGGCCACGGTCGCTGCCGAGCGCGGCCATCGAGTCACCCTCTACGAAGCGGCCCGCCGGGTCGGCGGCCAGGTCCTGCTCGCCGAGCGACTGCCGGGTCGAGCGGAGTTCGGCGGAGTGGTGACGAACCTCGCCGGCGAGGCCGAGCGGGCCGGCGTTCGGGTCGTCGTCGGCACGACCGTCGATCTGGAGCTCATCCGGCGGGAGCGTCCCGAGGTCGTCATCGTCGCCACCGGGGCCGGTCCGCGCCGACCACCGATGGAGCTGTCAGGCGACCCTGTCGTCCTGGACGCCTGGCAGGTGCTCCGGGGGGCGGAGATCCCGGACGGGCGGCTGGTCGTCGCCGACTGGCGTTGCGACTGGATCGGCCTTGGCCTCGCCCAGCTCCTGGCCGAGCGTGGGCGCAAGGTGACCCTGGGGGTGGACGGCTACATGCCGGGCCAGCGGATCCAGCAGTACGTTCGGGATGCGATGACCGGCGCGGTGACGAAGGCCGGCGTCCAGATCATCCCACTCGTGCGACTCTTCGGCTATGACGGTTCGGCGGTCTTCTTCCAGCACGTCCTGACCGGCGAGCCGGTCATCGTGGAGGGCGCGGCCGGCCTGGTCCTCGCCCAGGGCCACGATCCGGTGGACGGGTTGCTGGTCGAGCTGGAGACCCCGGGTGCCTTCGACGGGGAGGTCCACGGGATCGGCGACTGCCTCGCGCCGCGGACCGTCGAAGAAGCGGTGCTGGAGGGCCTCAAGGTAGCTGCCGAGATCTGAGCGGCGCGACGGGACTCCTCACGGCGTTGCGTTCATCGGACGTCGTACCGGGCGATCGTGCTCCATCTGCTCGCGGCGTTATACGGGGTGGCACGCGCCAACGAGCGCACGTACCAGGAACCGGCCGTCCCAAACTTCCAGCTGAACCTGGCTCGACCGTTCGCGTCCGCCGTCACATAGGCGCGCTTGTAGAGCACCCAGGATGTGCCGACGCGTCGGTAGATGACGTAGGCCACCGACATCCGCGCCGAGGGATCCGACTGGGGTCGGACCGTCGACGTGAAGGTCACGGCCGTACCCCGAAGGATCGTTCTCGGCGGCGTGAGCGATGCGGTCAGCGCGATCGATTGCCTGACGGTCACCCGCACCGGGTAGCTCGTGGCCGCCGCGAGGTCCGCGGCTCCGCTGAAGAAGACGCGATACCAACCCGACGCGTTCGGTTTTGAGGTGGCGAGCATCTGGCCAGTGGCGTCGGTACTGAGTGCCCCGGTCGACTTCCAGGCGAGCCCGTCGATCGCGAACTGGACCTCCAGCGAGCGGCTCCCGCTGGTTGGCGCGGGGGCCAGATGGGCCGTCAGCGACACGCTGGTGCCGTAGGTGATCGTGGTCGGACTCAGCGAGAGTGTGAGCGGGAGCGCCGAACCCGGCGCGAGGATATCGAACGGCACCGACACGACAGGAGGGAGGCCGTTCACCTGCGCCTGGATCGTGTACCCGGTCCCAGGGGTGTCGATCGCACACCCGGCGAAGGACACCACGCCCGCCTGGGCCGACCGAGTGAGGCCGCCGGGGCACGAGAGCGTCGCGCCCGTCGGGTTCGCGGCGAGCGAGATCGAGATCGGCGAGGTGCCCTGGGGGCCGGAGCCGATGATCCCTCCGATTGCGTCGATGATCTTGATCGTGGGCTGTCCGGTCAGCGCTGCGCCGGCCACAGCACCCGTCGGCGGCGAAATGAACGCGACGCCCGTGGCCGGTGCCACGGGAACTGGGCCAAGGTTGAGCCGCCCCCAGCCGAAGTTCGAGTTCGGCGCGGGGCTCCCGAGTGGCAGCGCATGGGACCGGAGCCAGTCAGCGAGTTGGGAAGGTGTGAGGGTCGGGTAGGCCTGGAGGACTTGGGCCGCCGCTCCGGCGACGATTGGCGCGGACTCGCTCGTACCGCAGAACTGAGACTCGACCGTCGTGGGGGCGCAGTCCGCGGCGACGAGGTCAGGCTTGATGCGTCCGTCGAGCGTTGGTCCGCGCGAGCTGTACGACTCGATCGTACCGGGTGTCGCGAAGTTCACCGCGCCGACGGTGACCATCCCGGGGTTGCTGCTGTCCGCGGGGGACGGGAGGGTGCCGGATGCCACCCGGTGCTGGAGCGATTGCCCGATGCGGAGGCCATCGACGAGGAGCTGCATCCGAGGCGTCGCAGCGCCCGAGATGCGGCTGATCGCGATGTCGTACGTGCCGGCCGTGGTGGCGGTGTATTCAAGGATCTCGAACGGATCGCCGGCTCCCGCTTGGTAGTCGTCGTTCGACGCGACGAGTGTCGATCCCGAGTAGAGGGCCAGCGCGTAGTTGTTCGAGGACGCGCCCCACGGGTCGGCCCAGCGGATCGCGACCGCGATCTCATCGCCCGCGGCGAGGGTCACGCTGTTCAGCTCGTCGCCGTTCGCGAACTCGAGTCGGCCGTTGGCGTTCACGTCGGTCCACGCACCCGTCCAGCCCGCATCGCCCGAGTTCCCGGCGGCGTTCACCCAGAACGTACCGGCCGCGGTGGCCTGATCCACCACGGCGTAGACGGAGTTGCTGTAGGGAGAGGTTCCGTCGCCCGGACCGTCGAACATGGTTCCAAAGGACGCATTGATGATCCTCACCCCGTTCGCGGTCATCCACTCGGTCGCCTGGAGCAGGTCACCGTGCGAGATCGGGACTGCGATGTAGAGCTCAACCCCGGGCGCCATATCTAGGACCGTCTCGGCGACCGCCGTGCCGTGCGTTTCGCCGTTGGCGCAGCCGGAGAGGTCCGTGGTGAACGAACCGATCGACGTGTAGCAACGGGCCTGGACGGTGACCGGCAGTTCGGTCCCCAGGAGCGCCGCGAGACCGGTGAACCCCAGGTCGATGATCCCGACCTTGACGCCCGACCCCGTGTAACCGGCGGTCTGCCATGCGTTGGAGCCGTGGAGAGCGACGGCGGGGCTCACATAACCGCTGGGCCTATTGGCCATGATCGGTCGGATGGAGCGGACGCCCGCAACCTGCGCCAGCGCCGCCAGGCGATCCGGCGACACGTAGGCTTCGACGTCCTGACTTCCGACATTCACGACCCGGGCGCCAGCCGACGCCATCCCGGCGATCATCGGCGCGGTCACGGTTTCGTCGAAGTGGACGGTCACGGCCACCTCCGGTCGGAGGGCCGGACCTGCGGTCATCGTCCCACGGAGCAGTGTCCGCTGCTCGTTCTGCGAGAGTCGTCCGGCCGCAAGCCGTCGGAGTGGACCGCGCAGGATCTCCCGGGCGTCTGCGTGGCTCGACACCTCGATCGGGCTGCGGGCCGGCCCCGCACCGAGAGCCACCTCGGCAATCGGCCCGGCGCTCAGGACGAACGCCAACAGGACCGCTTGGGCAACGACTAGCGGGTGCGACCGACCCGAACGCTTCGTCTCTGTCATGAGTCCTCCCAACAGGGGGAGCCTCGCTCTAACCATCGTCGGCGACCTCCAGCCGCGGCCGTCGGCGTTCGACCTCGACGCGCCGTCAAACGTCTCCCTGGCCCGCGGTCTGGCGCGTCTGGAGCCACTCGTCAGGGTCCGCACGGCCGATCCTCGGGCGGTCTTCGGGATGGCTGGTGAGATAGCGGACAATCGTCACCATCTGGTCGAGGGGCACCGGCTGAAACCACCAGGCCAGCAAACAACGCGCTCCGGTGAGGCGGTCCAGGGCGCTGATCGTGGATCGTCATGTCCGGCCCTCCTGACAGGCCGACAGTACACGAGCGGGATCGTGTGCTCAGGCGGTTTCCAAGGACGTCGGGCCGTGGGTTGCTCTCGGTCGCCCGAGTGATGTCAGCTGCCTGATCGCCCCTACCGTCTGGCTCACTGGCTGCGGCCATACACTGGCCGTGTGACCCGACCCAACGACAGCGCGCCCTTGCTGGACATGCATCCCGACGCCTTCCGGGCGGCGGCCCACGCAGTCGTGGACATCATGGCGAACTACCTGGAAACCGTCGAGACCCGGCCGGTCCTTCCCCAGGTCAAGCCAGGTTCGCTGCGACCGCTCTTTCCGGCGTTCGCACCGGAGGACCCCGAGTCGATCGAGGCGATCCTGGCGGACTACGCCCGGCTCATCGAGCCCAACGCCACGCACTGGCAGCACCCGGGTTTCTTCGCCTATTTCCCGACGACGGCATCCGGCCCCGGGATCCTCGGGGAGATGCTTGTGGCGACGCTGGGCCAGAACCCGATGCTCTGGCGGGCCTCGCCGATCGGCACGGAACTGGAGGAGGTGGTCGTCGACTGGCTGCGCCAGGCGCTCGGCCTTCCGGAGGCGTTCGATGGGCTGCTGACCGACACGGCATCGACCTCGACCCTGATCGCCCTGGCCGCCGCACGCGAGGCCGCTGGCACCGACGCTGCCGCGCGAGGGCTGGCGGGGCGCGACGACCTTGGGAGCGGCCTGCGGGTCTACGCCTCGGCCGAGGCGCACAGCTCGGTCGAGAAGGCGTGCATGACCCTGGGCCTGGGACGCGCCTCGCTCGTCCGGATCCCCACCAACCAGCGCTACGAGATGCTTCCCGGCACCCTGGCCGAGGCGATCACGGCCGATCGGGCCGCGGGCCTGCGGCCGATCGCGATCGTGGCGACGATCGGGACCACCTCGTCAACTTCGGTCGACCCTATCGCGCCGATCGCGGAGATCTCCGCACGAGAGGGGCTCTGGCTGCACGTCGATGCGGCGTATGCGGGGGTCGTGGCGATGCTGCCGGATCGGCGGGCCGCGTTTGACGGCTGGGAACGCGCCGACTCGATCGTGATCAACCCGCACAAGTGGCTGTTCACGCCGCTCGATGCGTCATTGCTGCTGACCCGCCGGATGGGCGAGCTGCGAGCGGCCTTCAGCCTGGTCCCGGAGTACCTGCGGACGCTCGATCGCGCGCCGCCGGGCCGCGACTACACCGAGTACACGCCGCAACTGGGCCGGCGCTTTCGGGCGCTCAAGTTGTGGGTCCAGCTGCGCTGGTTCGGACTCGACGGGCTTCGACGCCGGATCGAACACCACCTGGGACTGGCGGCCGCCCTGGCTGCGACGATCGAAGCCGACCCGGACTGGGAGCTGCTGGCGCCCGTCCCATTCTCGACCGTCTGCTTGCGCTGGCGGCCGGCGGCGCTGGCCGTCCGGGCCGACGAGCCGGCCGTCGCCGAGCGTCTCGACGAGGCCAACGCCGCGATCATGGACGCGGTCAATCGAACGGGCGAGGTCTTCCTGTCGCATACCCGTCTCGCCGGCCGGTTCACGATCCGGATCGCGATCGGCAACCTTCGAACGGAAGCGCGCCACGTCGAGCGTGCCTGGGAATTGCTGCGAGCGGCAGCGGCCGAGCAGGTCGTCGACGGGTGAAGGCTCGATGGAGCGCGACATGGGCGAATTCCGAAGGTGCTGATGCGCGTGGGCATCGTCACCACCATATTCGTGCGTGGCGCCTCCCATTGTTTGCGGAGACGGCGCGTCGCTGAGCGTGCAACCGACCCAGATGATGCACCCGCTGCATCACCGCCTGGTCGAGCCAGGTGGGGATCTGTGCGTACCCGCACCTGCGGCCGCTGACGACGGTCGCCCCGAGACCCGATAATGGCGGCATCGCGACCCACCCACCTCGATGGAGGCCTCGCCTGACCCGTGCCACCGATCAATGAGCTGACGCGTATCGAGCCGGCGCACCTGGACCGGCTCGACCACCAGGGTATCTTCACCACCGGCCTGCTGTTGGAGGTGTCGGAGACGCCGACCCGCCGCCAGACCCTGGCCGACCAGCTGGACGCCACCACGAACGACGTCCTGATGTGGCGCGACGAGGCGCTGATGCTGAACCTGGCGAGCTTCGGTCCGGCCGAACACCAGCTCCTCATCCAGGCCGAGATCGAAGGTCTGCGCCAGATCCTGGACCTGTCGCTCGAGGCATTCCGGGAGAGGGTCCGGACCGCCGCGATCGAGCTCAAGATGGATCCGCCCTCCGATCTCACCATGGAGGGCTGGTGGGACCAGGCGAGGACCCTCGAGGACGAGTGACCTCGCCCCGACGGGCTAGGATGAGACGGTGAACGCCCTGGTCGGTCGCGTCTCGTCGCTCCTCGTCGCTCTGGCGGTCGCCGTCGTCATCGTGGCCGTCGCTGTGCTGCCGTTCCTGACCCCGCAGTGGGTCGCCTTCGAACAGGGCCGGTCGGATGCCGCCGGGTGGACAGGCTATCCTCCCGACGAGCTGCGAGCGGCGACCGACGCGATCCTGGCGGACCTCACCTTCGGGCCGCCGAATTTCACCGTCGAGGTTCGCGGGGAGCCCGTCCTGGACGACCGTGAGCGCGGCCACATGCGCGATGTCCGGTCGGTCTTCGTGGGCCTCTGGTTCCTTGCTGCTGTCTCCGTGATCGTGTTGCGGGTGGCGAGCCGGCGGCGGGACCGAGCCGCCACGTGGCGCGCCGTCCGTGGCGGCGCGCTGGGCCTGGCCGGGGCGATCGCCGTCATCGGGGTGGTCGCCCTCGTCGCCTTCGATGCGCTCTTCGAGCTCTTCCATCGGGTCTTCTTCTCGACGGGCTCGTACACCTTCGACCCGGCGACCGAACGGCTCGTGCAGCTCTTCCCGTTCCAGTTCTGGGAGGAGACGGCGGTCGTCGTCGGTGTCGTCATCATCGCCGTCGCCCTGGCGCTGGCCCTGATCGCCGGTCGCCGCGGTGCACGCGTCGTGCCGCCGGAGAACACCGGCGCGACCGCAGCGCTTGCTCCGAGTCCGGAACCCGGCCGTTGACGGCGTCCGCGATCCAGGGCCTGCTCAGCGTCGAGGCAGCGCTCGACTCGGTCCTGGCCGATGTCGAGCCCGTCGGGACCGAACGGGTCATCGCCGCGGCGTCGATGGGGCGCGTCGTCGCCGAAGCCGTGGTGGCGCGCGTCTCGTTGCCGCCGTGGGCGAACTCGGCGATGGACGGCTACGCGCTCCGGGCCGCGGACACGGAGAGCGCTCGCGACGACACGCCGATCCAGCTGCGGGTCATCGGCGACATCCGCGCCGGCGCGGCCCCGACGATCGAACTGGGCCCGGGGACCGCGGCGCGGATCGCGACCGGGGCCCGGATGCCGAACGGCGCCGATGCGGTCGCCCCGGTCGAGCTGACCACGCCGCTGGACGGCGAGGGACGACCGGGGCATCGTGGCCGCGACGCGACCGGTCCCGTCCCGGCGGGCTGTCTCATCCACCAGGCGGTGCCGGTGGGCGGGTCCGTACGAGAGGAGGGGAGCGACCTGCACGCCGGCGACACGCTCCTCCAACCCGGCTCGGGGATGACCGCCGCCACCGTCGCCCTGGCTGCGGGCGCGGGTGTCGAACAGATCGTCGTCCACCGGCGGCCTCGGGTCGGCGTGCTCGCCACTGGTGACGAAGTCCGCGCACCCGGCCAGCCGCTTGGTCCGGCCGGCATCCCCGACGCGAATGGACCCGGGCTGCGCGCCCAGGTGACTGCCGCCGGCGCCGAAGCGATCGACCTCGGGATCGCGGGCGATGAGCTCGCCGATCTCCTGAAGCGGCTGCGCGGCGGGATCGAGGTCGGAGTGGACGTCCTGATCGTCTCCGGTGGCGTCTCGGTCGGGCCGTACGACGTCGTCAGGACGGCCATGGAGACGATCGGTCGGGTCGATCTCTGGCGCGTCGCGGTGCAGCCGGGAAAGCCGTTCGCGTTCGGAACGGCAGCCCGGCCAGGGGGCGGTGCGCCGATCCTGGTCTTCGGGCTGCCGGGTAACCCGGTCTCGTCGGCCGTCACATTCGAGCTCTTCGTGCGTCCGGCGATCCGACGCCTGGCCGGCCGGCACGACCTCCAGCGACCGGCGGATCGAGCCGTCCTGACCGAACCCGTGACCAAGAGTCACGACCGACGGGCCTTCCTGCGGGTCATGGCCGAGCGCGAGGATGACGGCGCCCCAAGCCGCGACGAACGAGGTCGGGTCAGGGTCCGCCTCGCTGGCGGACAGGGAAGTCACGTCCTCTCGGCGCTGGCCGCCGCCGACGCCCTTGCGATCATCCCTGAAGCCACCGACTCGCTCCCGGCCGGCGCCGAGGTGAGCCTCTGGTGGCTCGATCGCGCCTGAACCGCCGACCGCACCGCCCGACCGCACCGCCCGACCGCACCGCCCGACCGCACCAACCGCCCCCAATCGACCGGAGGACCCGATGGACCAGAAGCCCGCCCCTCGTGCCGAACGACGCCGACTCTCGCACGTGGACCGCTCCGGCCGGCCAAGGATGGTGGACGTCTCGGCCAAGCCGATCACCGCGCGGCGTGCCGTGGCGGAGGCGCTGGTCGCCGTCTCGCCCGAGACGATGAGCCTGGTGATCGACGGCGGCGGCTCCAAGGGCGACGTCCTGAGCGTCGCCGAGCTTGCAGGCGTCATGGGCGGCAAGCGCACCAGCGAGCTGATCCCTCTCTGCCACCCGCTGCCGTTGACGGATCTTGTCGTGGCGATCACCCCGGACCGCGTGGCCGGCGTCCTGCGCATCCGCGCGGAGGCGGCCACGACCGGCCAGACCGGGGTCGAGATGGAGGCGATGACGGCGGCGTCCGTGGCGGCCCTCACCGTCTATGACATGGTCAAGGGTGTGGAGCGTGGAGTCGAGATCCGAGGCGTCCGTCTCATTTCGAAGACCGGTGGCTCGAGCGGGACCTGGGTACGCTCCCCGGGCCCCGTCGACGATCGGCCGACTCGGCGTCCCGGCGACCGGATCGCCGGCCGGGTGGGATCGAGACGCAAGGGCAACGCATGACGGATCGGCCCATCCGCTCGGCGCTCGTGATCACGGCCAGCGACGGCGCGGCAGCCGGCGTTCGCTCGGACGAATCGGGTCTCCGCGTCGCCGATCGTCTTGCCCAGCTGGGCTTTGCCGTGGAGCGGCTGGTCATCCCGGATGAGCAAACCGCGATCGAGGAGGCGCTCCAGGACGGTGCCGCCCACCACCACCTCATCGTGACGACCGGTGGCACCGGCCTGACCCCGCGCGACGTGACGCCCCAGGCGACCCTGGCCGTGGCCGACTACGAGGTCCCCGGGCTGGCCGAGGCGATGCGCGCCGCGGGTCGGGCGAAGACGCCGTTCGCCGACCTGTCGAGGGGCGTCGTCGGGGTCCGGGGTCGGTCCCTGATCGTCAATCTGCCGGGCAGCCCGAAGGGTGCCCTCGAGTCGCTCGAGGCGATCGCCGGTGTGCTGGACCACGCGCTGGAGACCCTCGCGGGGCCGTACGATCACCGCGACACCCCGCTCGCCGGAGGAGAGCCGACGCCCTGATGTCCGAGCCGTTCGCCGAGGTCCCGGCCTACCTGCTCGTCTTCCCGGTCTTCTGGGGTGCGGCTGCCTTCTTCGCGCTGGCGATGGGCCGCCACCTGCGGATCTTCGCCGTCGCCCGACCGTCGCGCCCGTTCGCCAACGTCCCCGCCCGCCTGGGGGGCCTGGTCCAGTACGCCTTCGTCCAGACGAAGATGTTCAAGGACCCTCGGGCGGGCCTCATGCATGCGGGGATCTTCTGGGGCTTCATCCTGCTGACGATCGGGACAGCGGACATCGTCACCGGCGGGATCATCCAGAAGATCGCGGCGGCCCCGTTCGAGGGCCTGCTCTGGGCGGCCGTCAGCGCGATGCAGAACGTCGTCGCGTTGATCGTGCTCGGGGCGATCGCCTGGGCATACGTGCGCCGACTGGTCACCCGCCCGGCACGCCTGACCTTCAACCGCGACGCCCTGCTGATCCTGGGCATGATCGGCGGCGTCGTCGCCACCGAACTGGTCGCCCAGATCTTCGAGGTGGCCCGCTACGGTGAGATCGCGGGCGCCTTCGTCTCGAACGCGCTGGCCATCCCGCTACGCGGCCTTGCTCCGGTGGTCCTGGAAGCGGCGTTCGCGCTGCTCTGGTGGGGCCACATCGGACTGGTCGCCGCGTTCCTGTGCTACCTGCCCTTCTCGAAGCACCTCCACATCGTCACGAGCTTCCCGAACATCCTGTTCCGCAAGCTCGCCCCGCGCGGCGAACTGCCCCAGATGGACCTCGAGGACGAAAGCGCGACCTTCGGCCTCAGGACACTCCAGGATCTCGGCTGGAAGGATCTGCTCGACGGCTTCACCTGTACCGAATGCGGTCGCTGCCAGGCGGCCTGCCCCGCCTGGGCGACCGGCAAACCGCTCAATCCCAAGACATTCATCATGGGCATCCGCGACATGGCGGTGGATGCCGAGCAGGGGATCGACCTGATCCCGAACTCGCCGATCGTGCGCGAGACGTACGGTCTCGACGACACCAGTCCGTCCGCCGCGGCGCTGGCAAGGCCGATCGTCGATACGGCCATCCCCTATGACGCGGTCTGGGACTGCGTCACCTGCGGCGCATGCGTGGAGGCCTGCCCGGTGCTCATCGAGCACGTCGACAAGATCGTCGGCTTGCGCCGTAACCTCGTGCTCGAGGAGAGCCGCTTCCCGCAGGAGCTGACCCCGGCCTTCCGGGCGATGGAGACCCAGGGCAACCCGTGGGGTCAGCCGTCGAGTGCCCGGACCGAATGGACGAGGGGGCTCCCGTTCACCGTGCCGATCGTCGCCGAGGTCGCCGCCGCCGGCCGGCTCGGCGAACTCGAGGTCCTCTACTGGGTCGGCTGCGCGGCGGCCTTCGACCCGCGCAATCAGAAGGTCGCGCGAGCCGTGGCCACCTGTCTCCACGCCGCCGGCGTCGAGTTCGCGGTCCTTGGCCAGGAAGAGTCGTGCACCGGTGACCCGGCCCGCCGGATGGGCAACGACTACGTCTTCCAGATCCTGGCGGCCGGCAACGTCGAGACGCTCAACCGCTACGGCATGGGCGAACGAACCATCGTCACCGCGTGTCCGCACTGCTTCAACACGATCGGCAACGAGTACGGCCAGCTGGGCGGGGCGTTCAGGATCCTCCATCACAGCACCTACCTCGCCGAACTCGTCTCGTCGGGCCGCCTTGCGACGCTGCCGGAGGACGCCGCCTCGACGACCGGTGATCATCGGCCGGGATCGGTGACCGTCCACGATTCGTGTTATCTGGCCCGCTACAACAACGTGGTGACCGCGCCGCGCTCCGTCCTCGGGGCGGCGGGCGTCACGATCACCGAGATGGAGAAGAGTGGCAAGCAGACCTTCTGCTGCGGGGCCGGCGGCGGGCGGATGTGGATGGAGGAGACGCGCGGCACACGGATCAACGCCGAGCGCGCTCGCCAGGTGCTCGAGACGGGCGCCGAAACGGTGGCCACGTCCTGCCCGTTCTGCATGGTGATGATGACCGACGGCCTGGCGGCCGCGGAGGGCACGTCCGTCGCCACGATGGACGTCAGCGAGATCCTGGCCGCCCGGATCGCCGCCGCGCCGGCAGATCGGCGCTTGCCGGTGATCGGGTAGCGGTCGAAGCGTCGCGGGACGGCTCAGCCCGGAAGTTTCGCCCCGCACGAGATGCAGTGGTCGTCCGTCCAGAGACTCCCCATCCCGCATTCGGGGCAGAGTTTCTCGCCCTCGGTCGAGGCCGCGAACCTCGACTCGGGCGGCGGTTGCTGGGCCCGCCGCTGCCTGCGCAGGATCACGAGCGTCGCAAGGATGCCGACGCCAGCTGCGATCGTCATCGCCAGGAGTTGCTGCGTCTGATCCATGGCGGCACCTCGCCTGGCTTGAGCCGCGGCCCTCGGAGCGGCGGCTGCCGGCTGCGAACAGGGTACGCGCGGGGTCCGGCCAAGGGCAAGATGGACCATGCCCCCGCACGCACCTGTCGCAACGTCCGTCCCGCGGGTCGGGGCTGAGCGTCCATCCGCCCGTCGGCGGCCTGATGCTGGAGCGCATCATTCAATAGCCAGCCACGCACGGCTGCCGTCGAGTTTCGACAGGACTCGGCCTGCGTCACGCTCATCTGTCTCGACCGTGATGCCGGCACGGATCACACGCGTCAGTGGATCGAAACCGCCGGCCGTGACCACGACGCACGGAATGCTCGCTCAAGGGTTCGGCCCGGCCGGGTGCTACGATCGGCCGCGGTGACCGCCTCGAGCTCGACCCACGGCCCCTATCGGTTGACGGAGGAGCAGCGACTCCTGCGCGACGCCGTCCGCGTGGTTGCCGACGAGCGCGTGGCGCCGCGCGCCGCGGAGATCGACCGTACCGCCGAATTCCCCGAGGATCTGCGCCAGCTGCTGGCTGCCCAGGACATCCTGGCCCTGCCATTCCCGGTCGAGCACGGCGGCCTGGGCGGAGACCTGCTCTCGGTCTGCCTGGCGGTGGAGCAGCTGAGCCGAGCGTGTGCCACGACCGGCCTGATCCTCGCGGTCCACGCGTTGGGCGCCTTGCCACTCCTGCAGGCGGGCACGCCCGAGCAGCAGGCCCGCTGGATCCCGAGGCTGGCGTCCGGGGAGTTCCTCATCGCATTCGCGCTGACCGAGGCGGAGGCCGGCTCCGACGCCGCGGCGGGCCGCACTCGCGCCGTGCGCGACGGCGACGACTACGTCATCAGTGGGTCGAAGCGGTTCATCACCCACGGCTCGGTGGCCGATCTGATCACGGTCTTCGCCGTCACCGACCCTGACGCGCCTCGTCACCGACGGATGTCGTGTTTCATGGTCGAAGTCCCCGCAGCCGGCTTCTCCGTCTCGCGCCTCGAGCACAAGATGGGGATCCGCGGGAGCCCGACCGCCGAGCTCGCCTTCGACGCTGTCCGTGTTCCGGCGGCCAACCTGGTCGGCGTGGAGGGCGACGGGTTCGCGATCGCCATGCGAACCTTCGAGCGCAGTCGCCCCGGGATCGCCGCCCAGGCCGTCGGGATCGCCCAGGGCGCCCTCGAGGTCGCGACGCGCTATGCGGCCGAGCGACGCCAGTTCGGTCAGCGGATCGGCGACTTCCAGTTGATCGGGGCGATGCTGGCCGACATGGATGCCGCCACCGAAGCGGCCCGCCAGCTGCTCTACAAGGCCTGCGTCGAGATCGATGCCGGCTCGCCCGACGCCGCTCGTTGGTCGGCGATGTGTAAACTCGTGGCCGGGGACGCGGCGATGCGGGTCACCACGGACGCCGTCCAGGTCCTGGGCGGCTATGGCTACATCGACGACTTCCCGGTCGAGCGCATGATGCGCGACGCCAAGATCACCCAGATCTACGAAGGGACCCAGCAGATCCAGCGGCTCGTCATCGCGCGCGCGCTGCTTGGCAACGACGGCTGACCGATAGGGAGGATCTCCAGCTCGTGCATATCGTCGTTCTCGTCAAACCCGTTCCAGACCCGGCGTCCGGGGGCGAACGCCTGGGTCCGGACGACCGGCTCGATCGGGCCGCAGCGCCCGCGGTGGTCAACGGCAACGACGAGTACGCCCTTGAGGCGGCACTCAAGTTGGCCGCGGCCGCCGGCGAGGGAAGCGAGGTCACGCTCCTCTCCATGGCGCCGGCCTCGGCCCCCGAGACCCTCCGCAAGGCGTTGGCCATGGGCGCCACCCGCGGGATCCACGTCACGGATCCCGCCCTGGCCGGATCGTGCGCCGTATCCACGGCCAGGGTCCTGGCCGCTGCCCTCGAGGGACTCGAGTTCGACCTCGTGCTGGCTGGGATCGACACCTCCGACGGGGTGGGGGGGACGGTCCCGGCGGCCGTCGCCGCCCGCCTGGGCCTGCCCTTCCTCTCGTATGCCGCCCGGATCGAGCCGGACGAGCAGGCCGGGCTGGTGCGGGTCCGGCGGATCAGTCCGACCGGGTACGACCTGCTCGAGGCCGCGATGCCTGCCTTGATCTCCTGCACGCAGGCGCTCGGCGAGCCGCGCTATCCGTCGCTCAAGGGGATCATGGCGGCCCGTGCCAAGGAGATCGCGACGCGCTCGCTCGCCGACCTGGGGATCGACAGCACGACCGTCGGCGGTGCTGCGGCGACCACGACGGTGCTCGCCACCAAGGTGCCACCGACCCGCGCGGCCACGGAGGTCATCCGGGGCACAGCCCAAGAGGGGGCGACGAGGATCGTCGAGTTCCTGGCCCAGCGGAGGCTGATCTGATGGGCGACCTGTGGGTCGTCGGTGAGCTCGGTCCGGACGGGGGGCTGGCGCGGATCAGCACCGAAGTGGCCACACTGGCGCGCGCACTCGGGGCTGCCGGCGGGAGGAACGTGGTCGGCGTCGTGGTCGCAGCGGAGCCGACCGCGGCGGCCAGCGGATTGGCCGACTTTCTGCCGGTCGTGCTGGCGATCACGGACCCGGCCGCCGCCGACCATGCCTGGTCCGCGCCCGCAGCGGCCCGGGTTTCGGGGCTGCTGGCCGCCGCCGGACCGACGGAGAGACCCGACGCGATCTTCGTGGGCGCCGGCCCCGACGGCCGGGATCTCGCCGGCGCGCTTTCGGCGCTCACCGGTCTCGGGGTGCTCACCGGCGCGACGGCCGCCGCCTGGTCCGATGCCGGACTCGCGGTCGAGATGAGCGCGTTCGGCGGCAAGATCCTGACGACGTCCGGATTCAGTGGTGGGCGCGGCATCGTCACCGTCCGACCGAACGTCGTGACCGCCGAGCCGGCCGGCTCGACCGGGCGGATCGAATCCCGGGAGGTGACCGGTCCGGCACTCCCCGCGGTGAAGGTCGTCCAGCGGGTCAGTGAGGTCGGCGCCGCCGCCCCGATCGAGGAGGCACGGATCATCGTCGCCGGCGGTCGCGGCGTGGCTGGGCCGGACGGCTTCCGTGTCGTCGAGCAGCTCGCAGCGGCACTCGGTGGAGCGGTCGGAGCCACCCGCGCCGCGGTGGACTCGGGCTGGATCGGCTATAGCCAGCAGGTCGGCCAGACCGGCAAGATCGTCAAGCCGGAGTTATACCTCGCGCTCGGGATCAGCGGCGCGATCCAGCACAAGGTCGGGATGCAGACCGCCGGCAGCATCGTGGCGATCAACCGCGACCCGGATGCGCCGATCGCCGATTTCGCCGACCTCCTGATCGTCGGCGACCTGTTCGAGGTCGGCAACGCGCTGCTCGAGCAGTTGCGCGCCCGACCGGGCTGAGCGCGGCACCCGGGGGCCCCCGTGGAATCGGCGATCGTCCTCCTGCCGATCATGGCGTTCATCGCGCTGGCAGCCGGCCTCGTCGTGGTCTTCCGCGGGACGAGCCGGCTCGCCGCACGGGCGCGCGAGATCCAGCGCTTTCGGGGCGGCGTCAAGGACCTGGCCGCCCGGATCGACGCGTCCCTCGGGTCGGCCACCGAGCAGATCGATGCCGTCCGCCACCATCAGGCCGGCCCCGAACTGATCGGCCAGGCGGTCGCCGACGTAGCGGAGGCACTGGCACGCTATGTCGATGAAGCCCGGAGTCTCAAGGGGCCGCGCCGTGCCCAGGCGATCCGGGACGACCTCACCGCCGAGCTCGAGCGGGCGAGTCGAGCGCTCGGCATGGTCGAGCACGGCGCCGACATGCTGACCTCATCGCGGCGCGGGAGCCGGGACCTGGAAGCCCAGACCTCGATCAAGCGCGGCTATCTGAACCTGATCCACGCTCGCGAGGCGCTCGCGCGGCATGCTCTTCGTGCCGAGGACCTGACGCCGGATGAAGTCGCCTCTGACCACACCATCTAGTGGTATCCTCGGCCTGCACCACAAGCCCTTGTGGTATCCGCCACCACCAGGAGAGCGATGCGCTGCCCCCAGTGCGGCGAGCGTGAGACCCGCGTCGTCGACTCGCGAGACCTCGATGACTCGGCCACGATCCGTCGCCGGCGCGAGTGTGCCGGGTGCACCTTCCGGTTCACGACCTACGAGCGCGTCGAGGCCGCCCGGCTCATCGTGATCAAGCGCGACGGCGCTCGCCAGGAGTTCGATCGGGAGCGGCTGGTCTCCGGGCTGAGAAAGGCGCTGACCCGACGACCGGTCGCCGATGGCGCCGCGGAGGAGGCAGCCGACGCCATCGAGGCCGAACTGCGCTCGGCCGGGGTCAGCGAGGTACCGTCGTCGCGGATCGGCGCCCTCGCCATGGAGCAGCTCCGCGGCATCGACCAGATCGCCTATATCCGGTTCGCCAGCGTCTACCAGAGCTTCGAGGACCTCGAGGCCCTGAAGCGCGAGGTCGACTCGCTCTACGCCGAGCGGGGCAGCGGGAGCTTCCCGAAATGAGCGTCCTCTCCGACCGCGACATCCGGAGTGCACTCGAGGCCGGCACGGTCAGGATCGAGCCGTACGACGCGCACGACCTCCAGCCGTCGTCGGTCGATCTCCATCTCGACCGGCGCTTTCGCGTCTTCCGCAACAATCGCTACGCGTTCATCGACGTGCGCGCTCCGCAGCCGGACCTGACCGAGCTGCTGACGATCGAGGAAGACGAGCCGTTCATCCTCCATCCGGGCGAGTTCGTTCTTGGCCAGACGCACGAATGGGTCGAGCTGCCCAACGACCTGGTCGCGCGCTTAGAAGGGAAGTCGTCCCTGGGCCGCCTCGGCCTGTTGATTCACTCCACGGCCGGCTACGTCGATCCCGGCTGGAAGGGCAACCTGACCCTGGAATTGTCCAACGTGGCCAACCTGCCGATCGCGCTCTATTCCGGGATGCGGATCGGACAGATCAGCTTCTTCAAGATGTCGAGCCCGGTTGAGCGACCGTACGGGTCGCCCGAGCTCGGGTCGAAGTACCAGGGGCAGTCGGAGCCGACCGCGTCCGCCTTCCACCGTGACTTCGACGCCGGGCGCGGGACCGGGGATCCGTCGCGGTCGTAGGCCATGGCGATCAACGATGCGGTTGACTGGGCCCGGGAGCTGGGCGGTGGCGTGCGGGTCGCCCTGGTCCAGGCCGGCACGTTCCGTTCGGACGCCGGCGCGCTGTTCGGCCCCGTGCCCTGGTCGCTGTGGGGCGGACTGGTTGGCGACGAGGTCGATGAGCATCGGCGCCTGCTCCAGGCCCTGAACTGCCTGCTGATCGAGACGTCGGCCGGGCGCGTCCTGGTCGAGACCGGGATCGGCGAACGGGTCGACGAGAAGACCCGAGCGATGCGGGTCTACGAGGGACCGGCGATCGTGCCGGCGCTCTCGGCGGCGGGGTTCGAGCCGGAGACCGTCGACATCGTGGCCATGAGCCATCTCCATTTCGACCATGCCGGCGGGCTGCTGCGGGCAGATGGGAAGCGGGCGTTTCCGCGCGCCTCGATCATCGCCCAGCGAGCCGAGTGGGAGGTCGCCCTGGGCGATAACCCGCGCCTGGTCGCCTCGTACGTGCAGCCCGAGCTGGCCCTGGTCCGCGACTGGGGCGCGGAGGGATGGGTCGAGGGAGAGCGCGAGATCCTGCCGGGCGTCTCCGTGGTGCCGACGGGCGGCCACTCCACGGGGCACCAGGCTGTGGTCGTACGGGGTGGGGGAGCCGGCGGTCGGACGCTGGCCTTTTTCGGGGACCTGATGATGCGGCCGTGGGCGGCCAACCCGCGTTGGGTCAGCGCGTTCGACGACTTCCCGCTCGATTCGGTTGTGCGCAAGGCCGATCTGTTCGCCCAGGCCGCCGACGAGGGCTGGATCGTGGTCCTGTCGCACGAACGCGAGCGGCCGATCGGGCGACTGGTCCGCGACCGCGACCGCTTCCGCTACGAGGCGGACTGAACCCTCTCCGGCCTACGGTGTCGGGCTGGCGCCCGGGCTGGGATCGACCCCGGCGGCCGGCAGGATCGCCTCGATCCCGGCGATCGCAGCCGCCTCATCGACGGTCTTGCCGACCGAGTCGATCACCCCGTCCGGCCGGATGAAGAACTGGGTCGGCAGCCCGAAGACGCGGTAGCGGCGGAAGATGTGGCCGGACGCATCGAAGCCGATCGTGTAGCCCAGGTCGTAGCGTTCGGCATAGGCACGGATGTCGGCCGGCGAGGTCTCCTGCACCGCGATCGCGACGACCACGAGCCCGGCGTCGCCGTAGCGCTCGGCGAGCTCGCGGATGATCGGGGTCTCCTGCTGGCAGGGCGGGCACCAGGTCGCCCAGAAGTTGACCCAGACGGCCCTGCCGCGCAGGTCGGCCAGCCGGATCGGCGCGCCGTCGAGGTCGGTCAGCTGGTAGGTGGAACCGTCGTCGAGCGTGGCCTCGAACTCCGGCGCTAGGTCACCGGGCTGGAGTCCCTCCTGCGGCGCCGGTCCGATGATGTACTGGGTCGGGCGCGGGTCCACCGTCCCGGGCCCGCTCGCGGTGTTACCGAGCGGCGTGGTGATCGCCGCGAGGACGACGATCGCGACGACCACGGCTCCGAAGGCCGCAAGCAGCTGCCGACCGCTGAACGGCCCCACCAGTCCATGCCGCTCGGGCCGGTGGGTGAAGCCCGGTCGCTGTGTCACTCAGATGGCCGTGTTGAAGTTGAAATAGCGCGGGAAGAGCGAGAGCCAGTCGAAGATCATGGCCACACCGATGAACGCGACGAGCAGGCCGCCGATCAGGGCAACAGTGCCACCGTGGCGAAGCAGCGGCGCCATCAGCCGGGGCGCCCGATCGTAGACCGCGGCGATGAGCAGGAACGGCAACCCGAGGCCGATCGTGTAGGCGACCAGCAGCATGGTTCCCTGGAGCGCCGACGTCGAGGTGGCCGCCAGGGTCAGAATGCCGCCGAGGATGATCCCGATGCACGGCGTCCAGCCGATGGCGAAGATCGCCCCGAGACCGAACGACGCGAGCCACCCGCCGCGAGCGCTGACGATCCGGCCACCGAGTCGATCGCCCATGCCGGGCCCGGCTGGTCCGGCCGCACCGGCGCCGAAGCTCATCGATCCGGTTGCGCTGGCGAGGGATCCGGCGGCGCCGGCGTCGAGCGGTCGCCAGCTGCGATCGAGCAGCGGGATGTGCAGGATGCCGGCCAGGTTGAGGCCGAGCACGATCAGAACCGCCCCGCCAAGGATTCGAAGCGCCGGCAGGTAGTCGACCAGCGGGCCGGCCGCGAACGTCGCGGTGATGCCGAGGAGCGTGAAGATCGCACCGAAGCCGGCGACATAGGCGAACGCATGGCGCATCGCGGACCAGCGCGAGGGTCGTGAACCGTCGGCCGCGGAGGCGACCGCGATCGCGCTCAACTGGCCGATGTAGGCCGGCACGAGCGGCAGCACGCAGGGCGACAGGAAGCTGATCACGCCCGCCGCCAGGGCCAACAGGATCGTCAGGTCGGTGCCGGCCATCGTTCAGGCGTCGAGGATGTCGGTGAGGAGTCGGCCGACCTTCGCCGGGCTGATCGCGAGATCCAGGCGGCGATCGCCGAGCTCGACCACCGGGATCGAGCTGAAATAGGCCCGCTCCCAGGTCGGATCCGTCTCGATGTCACGCTCCACGAGCATGGGGGTCTGCAGGCCGGCGCTCCGACGCGCCTCGAGGAGGCCAGTGACGAACGTGCGCGTCTCGTCGCACAACCCGCAGCCGGGCCGGCCGTACAGGATCAGGTCGGGGAGGGGAGTGAGGCGCATCTCGGTCGGATTGTATGCGAGGGGCCCGGGGCGGCCCGGGATGGCTACTTGCCGAGTCCCTGACACAGGCGCGGTACGATGGCATCCGCGCCCCCGTAGCTCAGTGGACAGAGCGAGGCCGTCCTAAGGCCTGCGTCGGCGGTTCGAGTCCGTCCGGGGGCGCCACTGCTGTCGCATGCGTCGTCTGCGTCGATTGGCTCGGATCACAGCAACCTGATTGCGCCCGACTCGGTCCGAGTGGAGCCGGGACCTCGGCGCGACGAACCCGCCGTCGCGTACCATGCGAGGCGGTCGTCCTGGGGCAGGGCAAAGCCGACCGTGGCGTGGGCAGATCTCAACGGGTATGGGAGGGTCCAGTGAGACTTCGCTCGCGAAACCGGCTGGCTCATCTGTGCCGCTGACCGGATGGGTCCCTGCATGACGCAGGGTTCGGCATATCGCCTGCCGCGCACCGTCACACCGTCGCGCTACGACATCGAGTTGCGCCTCGATCCGGGCGCGCCGACCTTCGAAGGCACGGTCGACATCGCGCTGACCGCGCACGCGGCCGTCGGCGAGATCGTGCTCAACGCCAAGGAGCTGACGATCCTCGCCGGCACCATCGACACCGCAGACGGAACCGTCATCGAGCTGCAGAACATCGTCCCGGACGTCGAGGCCGAGCGATCGACGCTAACGCCGGGTTCGCCGCTTCCAGCCGGCGACCACACGCTCCGCCTCGCGTTCTCGGCGCCGTTGAACGATCACATGGTGGGGATCTATCGCTCCCGCTATCGCGACGACGCCGGCGACGAGCAGATCGTGATCACGACCCACTTCGAGGCCACCGACGCTCGACGGAACTTCCCGTGCTGGGACGAACCGGACCTCAAGGCGTCGTTCACGATGACGCTTGTCGTGCCCGACGGGATGACCGCGCTGGCGAATACGCCGGAGATCGGTCGCGAGGCCGCCGACCCCGGGTTCACGCGGGTGCGCTTCGCCGAGTCGATGGTGATGTCCACCTACCTCGTGTGCGTCCTCGTGGGGCGGCTCGCCCTGACGCCGCCGACGTTCTCCCGGGGCGTCCCGATGCGCGTCGCGTGCCGGCCGGACCGGCTCCACCTGACCGATTACGCGAGCAAGGTTGGCGTCTTCGCCCTCGATTGGCTCGCCGATTACTTCGATATCCCGTACCCCGAGCAGAAGCTGGATCAGGCGGCGATCCCGGATTTCTCGCAGGGTGCCATGGAGAACACCGGGTTGGTCACCTACCGGGAGACGCTGCTGCTGCTCGATCCATCGCAGGCGGCGCCTTCCGAACGGCTCGACGTGGCCGAGACGATCGCGCACGAACTCGCCCACATGTGGTTCGGCGACCTGGTCACCATGCGCTGGTGGAACGGCATCTGGTTGAACGAGGCGTTCGCCACGTTCATGTCCTACCTGTGTGTCGATGCACTCGAGCCGTCGTGGCGTGTCTTCGACGCGTTCCAGGCTCAGCGGGTCGCCGCGTTCGAGGTGGACAGCCTGGCCAGCACGCGAGCCATCGAGTTCCCGGTCCAGTCACCCGACGATGCCACCGGCATGTTCGACGTCCTGACGTACACGAAGGGCGGTGCCGTGCTTCGGATGCTCGAGCAGTGGCTTGGTCCGGAACGATTCCGGGACGGCATCCGGCGCTACCTCGCTGCCCATGCCTACGGCAACACCGAAACGCACGATCTGTGGGACGCGCTGGAGGCAGCGAGCGGCCAGCCGGTCCGCCGGATCATGGACGCCTGGATCTTCCAGCCCGGCTACCCCGCGGTCTCGGTCCGACTCGACGGCGACCGGATCCGCCTGACGGCTCGGCGGTTCGCGCCGTCACTGCCCGACGACTCGACGACCTGGCCGGTGCCGTTGATCGTGCGCCAGGTGCTGCCCGATGGCGAGCTCGTGGAGCATGTGCTGGTGGAGGTGGGCGGGTTGGAGCTGCCGCTCGCGCATCCCGATGCGCTGGTCGTGGCGAATGCCGGGTCCGTGGCTTTCGTGCGGACCTTCTACGACGACGTGCTGCGTGCCCGGCTGGTGGAGCGAGCCGCCTTCGATCTGACGCCTGCTGAGCGGCAGAGCCTGGTCGATGACGCCTGGGCCGCGGTCGTGGCGGGCGCGGCGCCGATCTCGTCGTTCCTCGACCTTGCCTCGGGGTTCGCGGGGGAAACGGCGCCGGCGGTGTGGCAGACGATCATCACCGGCCTGAACTGGTGCGACCGGTTCCTGGAAGGGGAGCCGCGCGAACGGTTCCGCGAGACGGTCCGCGAGCTCGTGCGACCCGCGCTCCAAAGGCTGGGCTGGGATCCGCGCGACGCGGAGTCCGACCTGGACAAGGAGCTGCGAGGTGACCTGATCCGGGCCCTCGCCGTGCTCGGCAACGACCCCGAGACGCAGGCCATGGCACGTGTGGCCGAGGCTCGCTCACGAGCGGGGACCGCCGTGGAGCCCGCAGTCGCCGCAGCGGTGGTGGACGTGGTGGCGTTCGTGGGCGGGCCGGCCGACTACGACGCGTTTCGAGCGCACATGGACGACGCGTCGACCCCGCAGGAGCAGGAGCGCTACAGGTACGCGCTCGCCCGGTTCCGCGAGCCAGCGTTGATGCAGCGCACTCTGGAACTGGCGGCGTCAGATGCGATCCGCCCACAGGATGCGCCGTTCGTGCTGGCGCGGGCGGAGATGAACCGCGACCTCGGCGAGATGGCGTGGCGATTCGTGCGCGACCACTGGGACGAGTTGTGCTCCCGTTTCGCCGCCTCCAACGTGATCAGCCTCGCGCAGGGCGCGCGAACGCTCACGACCCCCGATCAGGTCGCCGATGTGCAGGCGTTCTTCGCCGACCATGACATCCCGTCGCACCACCTCTCGCTCGTGCAGGCGATGGAACGCCAGCGGCTCTTCGCGGCCCTGCGAGCGCGCGCGAGCGCCGAGCTCGCGACCCGCTTCGGCGCCCGAGAAGGCGTGCCGGCGCGCTCCGTATCAGGAGGGTAGGGCAGCGTGGAGGCGAACGAGGCAAAGGTCCAGCGGTACTGGCGCGAGCTCTGGACCGAAGGGCGGATGGAGTACGCCGAGGAGTTCTACGCGCCGACCTATCGCGAGAACCACGATGAAGCCTCACCCGCCGCGTTCGCCATCCGGGCGGCCCGCTGGCGGGACCACTTCGACGGGTTCAACGTGACCGTCGATCAGCTGTTCACGGTCGGCCACCGGGTCATCAGCCGGGTGACCTATCGCGGCCGCCACACCGGGGACTTCTCGTGGTTTCCAGCGAGCGGGCGGTCCTACGAACTGACCGGGATCGACATCTTCGAGTTCGTGGATGGCCGCGTGGTCCAGCACTGGCACGAGACGGACCACCTGGCGATGTTCGAGCAGCTGGGAGCCGAACTCGTCCCGTCCAGGACCGCCTGACCCTCAGGACCCCTGACCGGCGACCATGATCGGGCGCTGTGCCGGGACCGCGGCTATCCTGCCCGGGTGACGCGCCGGCACATTCCCGAGGACGTACTCTCGACAGCCCACGCCCGGGCCCGCGCCCGCGAGGCGCACGACTGGCCCGAGGCCGACCGCCTGCGGCAGGCGATCGAGGCGGCCGGCTGGAGGGTCGTCGACCGTGGCACGGACTTCGCCCTCTCGCCCGCGGTACCGCCTGACCTCGCCGAGGGTGAACGGGTCCGGTATGGCGCCAGCGGGAATGTCCCAACGCGGCTGGGCGAGGCGCCGGTCGGTCTCGCCACGGTCGTCGTGATCGCCACGGACTGGCCTGCCGACCTGGAGCGCGCGCTCGCTGGTCTGCGGGCCGGGACCCCGCTGGGCGCCTCGGTCGTCATCGTCGCCGACGACCCGTCGGCCGAGCAGACGGCCGCCCTTGAGGCCCTCGAGGCCGCTCCCGCCGACGCGCTCCCGATCGAGGTCGTCTGGACTCGCGAGCGGCTCGGTCACGGGGCCGCCACGAACGCGGGCCTGCGGCGCGCCGGCGCCCCCATCACGCTCCTGCTCGACACGAGCGTCGAGCCGATCGGCGACATCGTGACGCCGTTGGTCCGAGCGCTGGACGATCCGGCGGTCGCAATCGCGGGCGGATGGGGGATCGTCTCGAAGGATCTTCGCCATTTCGAGGATGCGCCGGCCGGCGAGGTCGATGCGATCGAGGGCTACTGCCAGGCTTTCCGGCGTGGCGACTACGTCCAGCGGGGCCCCCTCGACGAGCGCTTCACGTTCTATCGCAACCTCGACATCTGGTGGAGCCTGGTCCTGCGCGACAGCGGTGCCGACGTGCCCGCGCGACGCGCCGTGAGCCTGGAGGGTCTTCCGATCGTCCGGCACGAGCACCGCGGCTACGCCAGCCTGCCCGACGCCGAGCGCGACCGCCTCAGCAAGCGCAACTTCTACCGGATCATCGACCGTTTCGGGGCGCGCCGAGACCTGTTGATCCGGCCTGGTTGAGCGGCGCCACCGCAGCCCGGGGCGCCCCGGCCCGACGGGTTGGTCCTGCGCGTATCGCCGATACCGTTGTGTTCAGGATTGCCAACCCGACAGGTCGATCGCCGATGGCGGTTAACGGCACCGCCATCGGCCAGGGCGATATTCCGTGACGATTCGGGCCACAAGGTGGGATCAACCGGACATCAGCCCGCCGATGGGGGCTTCCGAACGCCGAAACAAACGGTATCGGCGATATCCCCGTGAACAACCGAATAGGGCTGCCCACCGCGCTCCGAACGGCTATATGGCCGGGATCCGACCCTAACGTTCCGGTCTGGCCGTCGTTGTCGGTGCAGAGGCCTCGCGGGCCGTCCATCGTTCCCCCGGCGATGTGGGCTGCGAGGCCTCATGTCGTGTTCGCCACCGGTGCGCCCCGAGGACTCGCAGGACGCGGCCCCTATACTCCGCGCGATGCGTCGCCTGATCGCCAGCCTCGCCGTTCTTGTGCTCCTCGCATCGTGCGCTCCGGCGAGCGGTGCGGCCGTCAGCCGCCCGGTCAGGATCCTGGCGGGCACACCGACGTCGCTCGACCCGGCAGTCCTGGGTGACGCCGGCAGCGCCGCGATCAGTGCCCAGCTGTTCGAATCGCTCACGGCGTTCGACGCCGACCTGACGATCCGGCCCGCGCTGGCCGACTCGTGGCGATTCGACGATGGTGGCCGGCGGATCACGTTCCACCTGCGGCCGGGCCTCGTCTTCTCGGATGGCACTCCGCTGCGCCCCTCCGACGTCGCGCGGAGCTGGTTTCGACTCATCGACCCGGCGCAGCCGTCGCCGTTGGCCTCCCTCGCGCTGGACATCGAGGGGTCGGGAGCGTACCTGCGGGGCGAGAATCCCGATCCGGCCTCCGTCGGGCTCCACGCCGACGACGCAACTGGTGACCTCGCGGTAGACCTCGTCCGGCCCGCGTCGGACTTCCCCAACATCGTGGCGGGTCCGACCTTCGCGGTGGTTCCGCCGGGTCTCGGGCACGACCCGTCCGCCCTGCTGCCGGGCGAAGGTTTCGTCGCCAGCGGCGGCTACGTGCTCAGTGGCGCGACGGAGACGGCTCTGACCCTGACCGCCAACCCCGGCTATTGGGCAGGTCCCCCGGCGGTCGAGACGATCGAGCTGATCGGCGACCTCGGCGGCCGCAGCGCGGTCGCGGCCTTCGAGGCGGACGAGCTCGACTATGCTCCGATCGGCAGCATCGATGCTGCCTGGATCGCCTACGACGAGACGCTCGGTCCGCAGCTGCGCGAGGTCAGCTCACTCTCGGTCGAGTACTACGGCTTCGATGCGACCCGGCCGCCGTTCGACGACGTGCGGGTTCGTCGGGCCGTCGGCAAGGCGGTGGACTGGCGGCGGATCGCGACCCTGGCTACTTCCGAGCTCGACGTGGCCAACTCCATGGTCCCGCCCGGGATCCCGGGCCGCAGCGACGAGGACTTCCTGCCGATCTACGACCCCGACGAGGCGCGCCGCCAGTTGGCCGAGGCCGGCTACCCGGGCGGAGCCGGGTTCCCGACCACCACGCTGATGACCTTTGGTGGTGGCTACGACAGGGCGATCGTCGCGGAGGTCCGACGCGAGCTCGGGATCACCCTCCAGTGGGAGACCATGGGCGACGGCTATTTCGACCGCCTGGCTGAAGCTCCTCCGCAGATGTGGTCGCTCGGCTGGGTCGCCGACTACCCGGGCCGCAACGATTTCCTGGGCGTCCTGCTGGGTACCGGCTCCTTGAGCAACTACGGCCGCTGGAACTCGGCCGGCTTCGACGCCGCCATCGCCGAAGCGGGGTCGGCGACCGAGCCGGCCGCCGTCACGGCGGCCTACGATCGAGCGGAACGGATCGTTCGCGATGAGGTCCCGGTCGTGCCTGTGACATATGCCGCAGGCTGGGCGCTCTCGCGAACGGGGTTGCTGGGTGCGACTCAGAATGGGCTCGGCGTCATCCGTATGGCGGGATTGACGTGGACCGAGTGAGCCCCTCTCGCGCGCTCCGGGGCCTCCTCCTCGTCACGCTGGCTGGCGTGGCACTGGGCCTCTCGCCGGTCGCGCCCGTCGCGGCGGCGTCGAGCCTGGCGGAGTTCGGCGATCCAGTCGGGGAGTCCTCATTCACCACCGGTGTCCGGTTCAGTCAGCCGGTCAGCATCCACCGGACGCTGGCTCGGGTCGAGCTGCTGCTGACCATCGCCGATGCGGACGGATCGACGGTCATCTCGCAGCCGGTCCCGTCCGGCACCGGCGCCAGGATCCTGACCTACCTGTTCGACCCGGCGGTCGACGGACACCTGCCCCCGAATACGCCGCTGGTCGCCCGCTGGCGCGTGATCGGTGTCGACGGCCCGGACGCTGTCGAGCTCGGGCCCGAGGTCCGCGTCACCTACTCCGACGATCGGTTCGAGTGGCGCACCGAGGCCGGTGCCCTGGTCCGGGTCCACTGGTACGAGGGGTCGGACGCCTTCGGCGCACGAGCGCTCAAGATCGGCCAGGATGCCGTCCGCGAGGTATCGAACCTCCTGCAGGTGACCGAATCCGATCCGATCGACTTCTACATCTACGCCGACCAGGCCGCCTTTTACGACGCACTGGGTCCGGGTACCCGTGAAAACGTGGGCGGGCAGGCGAACGCGGAGATCCGCACGCTCTTTGCGCTGATCTCGCCGACCGACATCGACCTTCCGTGGGTCGGCACCGTCATCCCGCACGAACTGACCCATCTCGTCCTGGATACCGCGGCGGACAACCCGTACCATTTCCCGCCGCGCTGGCTCAATGAGGGACTGGCCGTCTACCTGAGCCAGGGCTACGACGCCTCCGATCGAGGGGCGGTCGAAGCCGCGGCCATTTCCGGTGCCCTGATCCCGCTCGACGGCCTGACCGGCGAGTTTCCGACAAGCTACGAGCGTTTCTCGCTGGCCTATGCCGAGAGCGTCTCGGCTGTCGAGTACTTCATCCGGACCCATGGCCAGGACTCGCTGGTCTCGCTGATCCGCTCGTATGCCGTAGGTCGCTCGGACGACGAAGCGTTCGGCGCGGCGCTCGGCATCGACACCTCCGCGTTCGGTGCCGCCTGGCTGGAGGACCTGGGTGCGGCCGTTCCGACCCGCTACGGGCCGCAGCCAGCGCCTCCTGGCCCGGTGCCGTCCGCCTGGCTCGTCGACATGACCCCCAGCTCACCTCCGGAGGGCACCGGACCGACGGAGCCAACGGGAGCCTCACCTCCTCCGGGCGGAGACGCTCCGCCCTCCGATGACGGAGCCTCCCTGGCGCTCGTCTCGCTCGTCGGCGCCCTGGCCGTCCTGCTCGTCCTCGCAGGCCTCACCGTTCGACGGCGCCGGGGCGATCACGGGAGCCCCGGATGATGCTCAAGCGGCTGCGCGAGATCCCGAGCTGGCAGATCACCTTGGGCGTGGCACTCCTGGCACTCGGCTTCCTGGTCGCCGCCCAACTCGGTGCGGAAGGGCCGCGGGTCCGCTACACGACCCAGGAGCGGGCGCCGCTGCTGGAGACAGCCACGGAACTCCAGGCGCGACAGGATGAGCTCAAGGGACGGATCCTCCAGTTGCGCGAGGATATCCAGGGCGTCGAGGGCCAGGGCTCCGGATCGGCCGACCTGGTCAGACAGCTCAACGCCCAGCTCGAGGAGGCGCGCATCGCGGCCGGGTTGATCCCGTTGACCGGGACCGGCATCGTCCTCCAGCTCGACGATTCGCAGGCGGTCGTGCCGCCCGGAGACAGCCAGGCTGACTACCTCGTGGGTTCACGGGACATCCGGTCCGTCGTCGAAGAGCTGTGGGCCGCCGGCGCAGAGGCCATCGCGATCAACGGTGAACGCGTCACACCGACCACGGCGATCATCGACATCGGGGCCTCGCTCCTGGTCAATTCCGCGTATCTCGCGCCGCCGTACCAGGTGACGGCGCTCGGCGCGGCCGACCTCTACGACCGCCTCAGCCACTCACCGGGCTTCATCGACTTCGTACGTACGCGAGCCGAAACCTACGGGATCCGCCTCTCGTTCGCCGAGCCGGACTCGATCGACATGCCGGCCTTCGCCGGGACGGTCACCCTGCGCTACTCACGCCCGCTGGCGTCGCCCTCGGCGGCTCCCGCAGGCGCCCTCGACACGAGCCCGGGAGGCTAGCCGTGCACCGGACCCGGAGTCAGCTGGCGATGGCCGCGGTCGCCCTTGCGCTCGGGCTGCTGATCGTCGTCCAGCTGCGCGCCCAGGCGGGCGGAGCCGGCCTTGCCCAGCTGTCGTCCCAGGACCTGACCGTCCTGGTCGCCAACCTCAATGCTCGCAACGACCAGCTGCGTCGCGAAGTCTCGTCACTGGAGGTCGAGCTCGCCGCACTCAACCAGAACCGGGCACGCGGCGAGGCCTCCGTGGACGAGCTGCGCGCCGATCTGCGGCGAGTTCGGGCGTATGCCGGGCTTGACCCGGTCGGGGGTCCGGGCGTGACCATCTCGATCAGCGGTCCGATCGACGGTTCGGGGGTGGAGGAGCTGCTCAACGAGCTGCGCAACGCCGGAGCCGAGGCGATCGGGGCCAGCGGTGCCCGGGTCGTGACCGGCGTGGTGGTCACCGGCCGGCCCGGCGCCGCCTCGATCGACGGGATCCCGCTCGGCGAGGTCTTCGAACTGTCGGCGATCGGAGCGCCCGACAAGCTGACCGGCTCGCTGACCCGTTCCGGTGGTGTGATCGCCCAGCTGGCGGCGACCCAACCGGAGGTGACCGTGACCGTCACGCCGGTCGATCGGATCGAGTTGCCGGCCACCACCCGCGATCTCGTCCCGGCTCACGGCCATCCGCGCCTTTGATACCCTGACCCGCCCGATGCCAGACACGCCGGTCCTCGCGCTGCTCCTCGGTGACGTCGTCCGCCTCAAGCGCCGGCATCCGTGCGGTGGCGACACCTGGCTGGTGGATCGCCTGGGTGCCGACATCGGACTGCGCTGCCAGACCTGCGCTCGGCACGTCCTGGTCGGACGTCGCCTGGTCGAGCGCCGGCTCGCTGGATTCGTCACGCGCGGCGATGCCGCGCTGACAGCCGCCGTCGAGGGCCCTCCGCCGGAGTCGAGCACGTGACGGCTGCGTCCTCGGCCCCGGAGCCGATCGACTCGGGTGGCCTGGCCGTCTTCCGCAACGCTTCCTTCCTGCGTCTCTGGCTCTCGCAGGCGACCACCCAGATCGGCGGCAACATGGTCCTCTACGGGCTGACCGTCATCGTCGTCAGCTCGACCCAGTCGAACACCGCGGTGAGCCTGCTGATCCTGAGTTTCCTCGTGCCCGCCGTGATGTTCTCCGCGGTCGCCGGGGTCTATGTCGATCGGATCGACCGACGGCTCATCCTGATCGCCACCAATGTCCTGCGCGGCGCGGCGTTCGTGGCGCTCTTCCTCGTGGGAACGAACCTCGCGCTGATCCTTCTGCTCAACGTGGCGATCTCCACGATCACCGTCTTCTTCGCCCCCGCCGAGGCCGCGATGATCCCCGTCCTCGTCCCGCGCCGCCAGTTACTCGCAGCCAACGGGATCTTCACCCTGACCCTCAATGCCGCGTTCGCGCTCGGGTTCGCCCTGCTCGGACCGCTCGTGGTCAACCTGTCCAACCCCGAAGTCGTCATCCTGGTGGTGGCGGGGCTCTATCTGCTGGCCGCGCTCTTCTGCTTCACGCTGCCGAGCTCACCCCCGCCGGCAGGTGTCGCGCACGCGGGCCTGCTGGCCGTGGGCGAAGCGGAACGGGCGGTCAGCTCCACGTTCGCCCAGCTTCGCGAGGGACTGGCCTTCATCCGTTCCAACCGGACGATCGGCTGGTCGCTCCTCTACCTGGGCATCGCGGCATCGCTGGTCGGCGTCCTGGGCGTCCTCGGCCCCGACTTCGCCCAATCCGCGCTCGGCCTGGATGCGAAGGACTTCACCGTCGTCGTCCTGCCCCTCGGATTCGGGATCGTGACCGGGATCCTGCTGCTCAACGCCTACGGTCGCTACCTGCACCGGCGGCGAGTCATCGAGGGTGGACTGATCGCGCTCGGAGCCCTGCTGGCGGCACTCTCCGTGGCGGGCCCGATCAGCCGGCTGCTGCAGCGCGCCGACAGCCCCGGTGGCCTGGACCTCACGGCGCTGACTTCGCTCCTGGCGATCGTCGTGGTGATCGCATTCTTCGCCGGCATCGCCTATGGGTTGGTGGCCATCCCTGCGCAGACGCAGCTGCAGGAGGACCTGCCGGCCGACGTACGCGGGCGAGTGTTCGGCGTCCTGAACATGCTCGTCTCGGTGGCGAGCTTCCTGCCGATCATCATCGTCGGACCGATCTCCGACCTGATCGGGACCACGACCGTGATCTTCGTCGTCGCGCTCGGGGTCCTCCTCGCGGGGCTCGCGTCGTTGCTGACCCGGGGGCCGCTTGCCTCGGACGCACGAACCGCCGCGGACCCGCACGCCGTTGATCCGATCGCCGCGGCCCTCGGGGCCGATCGACCCAGCTGGAGCGAGTCCGCTGAGGCGGTCGCGACGCCACCGCCGCCCGGCACGCGCGGAACGGAGGTCGAGCAGCAACCCGAGCCCACCAGCGCAGCCGGCCCGCCCGGCCCGCCCGGCCCGCCCGGCCCGGCCGATCCGTCCGATCGGGATTGACGTGCCGCTCGATGCCCTCATCACCGGGCGGATCGCCACGCTCGCCGGCGCGGCGGGCTTCGGCTGGGTGGAGGCCATCGGGATCCGCGGCGGCCGGGTCGCATTCGCCGGGAGCGAGGTGGACCTCGCGACGCGAGCCGATTCGCACACTGTCCGGATCGATCTCGAGCCGGGCCAGGTCGCGATCCCCGGATTGACCGACGCGCACATCCATCTGGCCCGATGCGCGGTGGTGCGTGACCAGGTGGACCTGACCGATGCGCCAACGCTGGACGATGGCCTGGCCAGGATCCGGGCTGCGCACGGGAGGCTGATCGATCCCGACGCCTGGCTGGAAGGGCACGGCTGGGATCCCGACCGCTGGGGTCGCTGGCCGACGGCGGCGGACCTGGAAAGGGCGGCCCCGGGCCGTCGCTGCGCGATCTGGGCCCACGATCACCACGCCCTCCTGGCCAGCCGTGCTGCGCTGAGGGCCGGCGGGCTGGATCGCGAAACCCCGGATCCGCCCGGGGGGATGGTCAGACGGGACGCCGACGGCGAGCCCGAAGGGGTCCTCTACGAGGCCGCCTCACGGCTGGTGACGATCCACCTGCCGGCGCCCTCGATGGCAAGCCTAGAAGCCGGACTCGAGGCGGTCGGGGCGGAGCTGCTGTCGCTCGGTATCGTGGCCGTCCACGATCCGGGTGGGCTGGCGCCCGACCCCGACCTCGACTGGTCGTTCCCGGCCTACGCGCACCTGTCGGAAACCGGGCGTCTTCCGCTTCGGGTCCATGCTTCGCTGCGAGACGAGGCGCTGGAGACGGCCATCGCCCGCGGCCTGCGCAGCGGCGCTCCGCTCGGCGCGGACCCGGACGGACGGGCCCGGATCGGCTGGCAGAAGTGCTTCGCCGATGGCTCGCTCGGGTCGCGCACCGCCGCCCTGCTTGCTGACATCGAACCCGAGGCAGGCCGCCCGCTGCCGGCAGAACGCCGGCGCGGGATCTGGATCACCGAGCCGGGACGCCTCGCGGAGTTGGCGGAGCGAGCCGCCGACGCCGGGATCGCGACCCAGATCCACGCCATCGGCGACGCCGCCGTCCGTGTGGCGCTCGACGTCCTCGCCCCGACGGTCGCCCGAGTCCCACTGATGCCCCGGCTGGAGCATGTCCAGCTCCTGGATCGGGCCGATCGTGCCAGCTTCGTGGCGACGGGTATCGCGGCCAGCGTCCAGCCCGTCCACCTTGGCAGTGATGCCGTGCAGGCGCGTTTGCTGTGGGGCGAGCGCGCCGAGCGGAGCGGCTACAGCTGGGCGTCGATCGCCGCCACGGGTGCGGTCCTCGCGTTCGGCACGGACGCGCCCGTCGAACCGTTCGATCCGTGGCCCGGCATCGCCCTCGCCGTGCGACGCGAGGATCCGCGCTGGCCGGACGGCACCCCGCCCTTCGCGCCCGAGGAGGAACTCCGACTGGATCGGGCGCTGCGGGCTGCCTGCGTGGACCCGGCCGTCGCCGCCCGCGAGTCGGACCGCGGGCGTCTGACCGTCGGACAGCGGGCGGACCTGGTGGTCATCCCGGCCGAGGCCCTGCGCGAGCCGGTGGAGCCGGGCGGAGCACTGGCGACGACTCGCCCCACCCTCGTCGTGATGGACGGGCGGGTCGTCTTCGACGCGTAGTCGCCGGTCAGCCCTCAGGCCGCCGGGGGCTCGCCGCGCTGTCGTCGCGCTGTCGTCGCGCCTCGTAGAGGAGGACGGCGGCGCTGGCCGACACGTTCAGACTGTCGGCGACGCCGAGCATCGGCAACCGCACAGCCTGGATGACCGGGTCGGCCCAGGCCTCGGTCAGACCCTGGGTCTCTGCACCGAAGGCGATCGCCAGCGGGCCGGTCAGATCAGCCCGCGTGTAGAGCAGATCGGCGTCCACACGGGCCGCCATGATCCGCAACCCTCGTTCGCGCAACCAGCGGATGGTCTCCGCCGTGGACGCGGCGGCGAGCGGGACGCTGAAGGCGGTCCCGGCACTGGCCCGGATCGCGTTCGGATTGAACAGGTCCGTCCGGGCATCGGCCGCGATCACCGCGCTCGCTCCGGCGCCGTCGGCGGACCGCAGGACGGCCCCCACGTTGCCGGGTTTCTCGACGCCCTCGATGACCGCTACGAGCGGATCAGCCGGGAGGCGCAGGTCGTCGAGTGCCACCGACGGGATCCGGACGACGGCCATGACGCCTTCCGTCCGCTCGCCGAAGGCAAGCCTCGAGAAGAGCTCCTCGCTGGTCGAGTGGACCGTCGTACCGTCCGCCCTGAACCGATCCAGCACAGCACGGGCGTCGGCGCCGGCGAGGAGCTGTTCGCAGACGAACGCCTCCACGACGACGGCTCCGGCATCGAGGAGACGACGCAGCTCGCGGGAGCCGTCGACCAGGGTCAGGCCCGACCGATCACGCTCGCGCCGCTGGCGCAGGGCGGTGGCCGCCCGGACCCTGGGGTTGGCGAAACTGGTCAACAGGGTGGCAGCGGGGGACATCCGGCTCATGATGCGCCGCCGGGCGTTCGGGCGAACGCCCCGAGCTCGAGCCGACGGCCGTCGGCGGTCGCGAGCGCCAGTTCACCGTGCGCGACAGCCGTGCCGACACGGCCAAGCGCCGGGCCAAGCATGGCGGCGAGCCGCTGGCCATCGAAGCCCGGCGTGTGCGCTGTCAGCAGGACGAACCCGTCAGGTTCGAGCACCCGTGCGGCGGCGGCCAGGAGCGGTGCCAGATCATCCTCAAGGCGCCAGGGGCGTGCTCCCGGTCCGTGGCCATAGCTCGGTGGGTCGAGGATGACCCCGCCATAGAAGCGGCCGCGGCGCACCTCGCGTTGGGTGAACCCGCGCGCGTCGTCCACGATCCAGCGGATCGGCCGTGCGGCGAGGCCCGAGGCCTCCGCGTTGCGCCGGGCCCACGCGACGGTCGGCCGCGCGGCGTCTACGTGCGTCACGGCCGCCCCCGCCGCCGCCAGTGCGAGTGTCGCCAGGCCCGTGTGAGCGAACAGGTTCAGCACCATCGGCGCGGCCCGCGCCGGCGACCGCTCGGCCACCCGGGCTGCCAGCCACGGCAGCATCGCCAGGTGCTCCGGAAAGAGACCCAGCTGGCCGGCATCGGTGGGGCGGAGTTCGAGCGTCAGTCTCCCGATCTCGATCCTCCATCGGCCCTCGGTGGTGTCGAGCCCCGTCCAGCCTCGCTCGCGATCGAAGTGCAGGTCGGCCTCCCGCCAGGCGCCGGCATCGCCGCGCGATCCGAGTGCCGCCGGATCGGGTCGGTCGACCGTCCGTTCGCCGAAACGCTCCAGGCGGGCGCCGCCCCCGACGTCGATCAGTTCGTAGGCCTGCTCCTGGCTCATGGTCCTGATGATGAAGGCCGCCACGCAAGCCGTCATCTGCTCGGAGCTCGACGACCACGGCTGGACAGGTGCGGTAGGGTTGTGCCCAGAGGCCGTCGCTGCAGCGCGCACGTTCTCAGTCGCAAGCCGTTTGAGGCATCACGCGTCGATCGTCAGATCCGTCTCATCCCGCCCGGCCAGCCGCCAGACGGCGGCCGCAGATGAACGCAGCGTGATTCGCCGTACGGCCGTTCCCCGAGGTTCCTTGTCATCTCCGACCCTGACCTGAGTCCACAGCCGGATCGAGCCTTCCTCCCGCATGTCGAGGGCCTGCGCGCCGTCGCGGTGCTCGCGGTCCTCTGGTACCACGTCGGCCTGCCGAGCCTGGGCGGTGGATTCAGCGGCGTCGACATCTTCTTCGTGATCTCCGGCTTCCTGATCACGGGCCTGCTGCTCCGAGAGTACGAGCAGACGGGTCGGATCGACCTGCGCCATTTCTACTCGCGGCGGATGCGCCGGATCCTGCCCGCTGTCCTGGCGACGATCGCGGTCACGATGGTCGTCGCTGCCCTCACCATCGCGCCGCTCCGGATGTCGTCGATCGCCCAGGACGGTGCGGCGGCCGCGCTGTCACTCGGGAACATGCGCTTCGCACTGGAGTCGACCGACTACTTCGCCGATGTCGATCCCTCGCCGTTCCGTCACCTCTGGTCGCTGGGTGTCGAGGAACAGTTCTACCTGGTCTGGCCGGCACTTGTGATCGTCGCTCTCGGCGCGCTCAAGGCTCGCTGGAGTCGCGCGCTCACGATGGGCGCGCTTGCCGCCGGCTCGTTCGGCTTCGCCGTCTGGCTGACCGACGCCTTCGCGCCGTGGGCCTTCTACTCGCTGCCGAGCCGGCTCTGGGAACTCGCGCTCGGCGGACTGCTGGCGGTGGCAGCCGGGTGGTTCGTCCGCGTTCCGCGTCTCGTGCTCGTCGCGGTCGGCTGGTTCGGCGTCGGCCTCGTCCTGGCGGGGTTCCTGCTGATCGACCTTGCGACGCCATATCCGGGCAGCGCCGCCCTGTTGCCCACGCTGGGCGCTGCTGCGTTGATCGTCGGCGGCGGCCACGGCGGGCCGGTCCAGGCCCTCCTGACCTTGGCACCGGTCCGCTTCATCGGGCGCATCTCGTATTCGCTTTACCTGTGGCACTGGCCGATCCTCGTCCTCCCGGTGCTGGCGAGCGGCGAGGCGTTGCCGCTGGCGGTTCGATGTGCACTCGGTGCGGCGTCCGTGCTGGTCGCCTTCATCAGCTGGCGGCTGATCGAGGAACCGTTCAGACGTGGCCAGTTCTGGATCCGCCGCCCGCGCCTCGTGCTGGCCACAGCGCTGACCACGGCCACCGCGGTGGCCGTCATGGCCATCGGGATCGGCGACTACAGCCTCGGCCGGGTCGCCGCGGTCGGGGTCGCGGCGGTCGGAGCCGTGCCATCGGGTGCCCCTGCCGGATCACCGGCGCCCGCGAGCGCCGCGCAGACGCCCGTGGGATCCACGCCTCCGTCGCTGGATGGCGCCTCCGCGACACCGGCGCCGACCGCCACGCAGGCTCATTCGACCCCGGAACCGGGTGCCAGTCCGAGCGCTGCGCCGACCGCCTCGCCAGTGGCCCTGTTCCCGAGCGCTCCCACCAATCCGGCGGTCCTGCCGGATCCGTGGCCGCTACCCGCCGGGATCCGCCCAGCGCTGGCGACGGCTCGCTCGGATCGCGAACGAATCATCCCGGACGGATGCTTCATGAGCCTCCGCGGAAGCAAGCCGCCCGACTGCGTCTACGGCGATCCGAACGGTGCGTTCACCGTGGCCCTCGTCGGCGATTCCCATGCGGCGCACTGGTTCCCGGCGGTCGAAGCGGTCGCGCAGGCTCACGGCTGGCGTCTGCTGGTCTTCACCAAGGCGTCATGTGTGTTCGTGGACCTGCCGATCTATTCGCCGATCCTCAAGCGTCAGTACGCCGAGTGCGAGGCCTGGCGGCCGCTCGTCGTGCAGCGCCTGATCGACGAGCGGCCCGATCTGACCATCGTTTCCTCGGACCGCTGGCTCCCCACACAGGTCAAGGGCGACGCCGATCCCACGAGGCAGGGCGAGGCGATGGCCCGCCTGTTGAACCAGATCCCGGGCGCGATCGCGATCGTCGGGGATAGCCCGGCGTCACGCGTTGACGTGCCGGTCTGCCTGTCGCAGAACCTGGCCGACATCACCCGCTGTGCGACAGCGCGGATCGAGGCGTTCGGTCGCCGGCCACTCGTGCGCGAGCGGATCGCCGCCGAGGCTGCCGCTGCCACCGTGATCGACCTGTCCGACGCGATCTGTCCCGGCGATCCGTGTCAGGCGGTGGTCGGGGAGATGATCGTCCAGCGCGACGACCACCACCTGACCGCCACCTTCGCCGCCTCCCTGGCCGGTCTGCTCGACGCGGCGCTGCCGATCCCGCACTGACCGGGCCAGGGGCGACGCCGGGCGGATCCGCCCGGCTTCGCCCGGCTTCGCCCGCGGTCCCGTGCCGTCGGAAGCATCTGATCGTCCGCGCCGGGTGAGGCCGCTGAGGGCCAGGGCCCCTGAGCCCGACCCGGTGAGCCGGGTGATCCTGGACAGCATCAATGTCGGGACAGATGAGCGTGGCGCTGGCCGAGTCCTGTCGAGACTCGGCGGCCACCGAGCGTAAATGTCTCGTGGATGATGCGCTCCAGCATCACGCTCGTGGCGGACGCATGGCGCTCAGCTCATTCCGGCCCGATCAGTACGGGCGTTGGGATGTCCCTACCACGCCGTCGGGCGCCGTTGTCGCTCCGGGCGCCTCGGGGTATGATGCCGCTCGCCGCTGGCTCCTTGATCCCGCGGGCGTGGCTTCGGCGCGGATGTGGAACACTCGCGAGCCAACGGATCCATGGCCAACGGAACGGGGAACCGGCGACATCGGGCGGCTAGCTCAGCTGGTTAGAGCACTTGCTTGACATGCAAGAGGTCACTGGTTCGAGTCCAGTGTCGCCCACCACCACATCGCCGTAGCAGCAACGAGCGGGAACGCCACGGGAGATCGCCTCTCGTCCTGTCGACGGATGAGGGGTGTCTTGATTCTCCAGGAGGCGCACATGACGGACCAGGGGATCGACGAGGCGGAGGACGTCGGCCTCGAAGCGCCAGATCGAGGCTCCGCCGACGAGCTGCTCGATGCCGGCGCGCACAGCGAGCTCGATGCGATGCGCCACTCGGCGGCGCATGTCATGGCCGAGGCCGTGCTGGACCTGTTTCCCGGGACGAAGCTGGGCATCGGACCGGCCATCGCCGATGGCTTTTACTACGACTTTGCGCTGCCCCGGCCGCTGACGCCGGACGATCTGGCCGCGATCGAGGCACGAATGGCGGAGAGCGTTGCCGAGGACCTCCCGTTCGCCCACCGGGAGCTGGCGCCCGGCGAAGGGCGTGCCTTTTTCGTCGAGCGCGATCAGCCGTTCAAGGTGGAGATCCTTGACGATCTGGCGGCGAAGTCCAAGCGCGACGGGACGCCGATGCCGTCGACGTCGGTCTATGAGCACGGCGCCTTCGTCGACCTGTGCAAGGGGCCGCACGTGGCCTCGACGGGTCGGATCGGCCCGTTCAAGTTGCTCGCCGTCGCAGGGGCCTACTGGCGCGGCGATGAGAAGCGACCGATGCTCCAGCGCGTCTACGGCACCGTCTGGTCCGGCCAGGAAGAGCTGGAGCAGTACCTCTGGCGCCGCGAGCAGGCCAAGCTGCGCGACCACCGCCGTCTCGGGGTCCAACTGGACCTGTTCAGCTTCCACGACGTCAGTCCCGGTTCAGCCTTCTGGCACCCCAAGGGCCAGCGGCTGTGGCGGACCCTGGAAAGCGCGATGCGCGAACTGCAGGAGCGACGCGGCTACCAGGAGATCAGCACGCCGATCCTGGTCAGCGAGCGACTCTGGCGCGAATCCGGCCATTGGGAGCTCTATCGCGACCACATGTTCCTGATCGAGTCAGAAGGCCAGACGTTCAGTCTCAAGCCGATGAACTGCCCGGAAAGCACGTTCATCTACCGGTCGAAGGTGCGGTCGTACCGGGAACTGCCGTTGCGACTCAGCGAATACGGCCGGCTTCATCGCAACGAGCGCTCGGGCACGCTCAGCGGACTGACCCGGGCCCGCCACTTCATCCAGGACGACGCCCACCTCTACGTCCGCCCGGACCAGCTGGCCGACGAGATCGAGGCATTGCTCGGCGAGGTCCGTGAGGCGTACGGGTGGTTCGGCCTGGAGCCTCGCTTCGCCTTCGCCACCAAGCCGGACAAGGCGCTCGGCGATCCCGCCCTGTGGGAACGGGCCGAGACGTTGATCCGCGAGGCCCTCGATCGGACCGGCGGGAACTACTCGGTCAAGCCCAGGGACGGTACGTTCTACGCCCCGAAGATCGACATCTACATCGACGACGCCCTGGGCCGGGAGTGGCAGATGGCGACGATCCAGGTGGACCTGGTGATGCTGCCCGAGCGCTTCGACCTGACCTACATCGACGAGACGGGCCAGCCCCAGCGTCCGATCGCCATCCACCGCGCCATCTACGGCTCGCTCGAACGGTTCATCGGCATCCTGATCGAGCACTTCGCCGGCGCATTCCCTCTCTGGGTGGCGCCCGTCCAGGCGGTCGTCATCCCGATCGCCGATCGTCATCTGCCCGCTGCCGGGGAGTTCGCCGAGGTCCTGCGCTCACGTGGTCTGCGCGTCGAGGTGGACGGCTCGGACAACCGGATGCAGAACAAGATCCGCCTGGCCCAGGGTCAGAAGATCCCGTACATGGTCGTGCTCGGCGACCGCGAGATCGAGGCGCGGACTGCGTCACCCCGGACCCGCGCGGGGGAGCAGCAGCCGGCCGAACCATGGGATGCCTTCGCCGACCGACTGGCTGCCGAATCGCGTGAGCGGCGGGTCGGCTAGTGGTCCCAGGCTGCCCCGGCGCGACTGGGAGTGGACACTGGATACGCAAGAGGCCGGCGAGCGGCGGCTGGACGTCATAGCGCGCCAAGGCACGTGCCGCGCCGGACGTGTGCCGCGCCGGACGTGTGCCGCGCGATTGTCGCTCCAGAAGGCCTATGCTATCCTCCCGCTTCGGCCGTGCGGGGTCGTCGTGCGCCGGCGCCGGTCGTACGGAGTGACAGGAACGAAGGGGACAGACCATCAGCCGAGACCTGCGCGTAAACCAGATGATCCGGATCCCACAGGTCCGGGTGGTCGATGAAGAAGGTGCCCAGCTGGGCGTGATGCCCACGCCGCGGGCGCTCGAGATGGCGCAGGAGCGAGGATTGGACCTCGTCGAGGTCGCGCCGATGGCGTCGCCGCCAGTCGTCAAGTTCCTCGATTTCGGCCAGTACAAGTACGAACTGACGAAGCGGGAGAAGGAAGCCAAGCGCAAGCAGCGCTCGGTGACGTTCAAGGAGGTCCGCCTGTCGCCGAAGATCGGCATCGGCGACTTCGATACCAAGGTGAATCGGGCGACGGAGTTCCTCGAGGACGGCGATCGGATCAAGGTGACCGTTCGTTTCCGCGGGCGAGAGTTGACCCATCCGGAGCTCGGTCGGAATCTCATCGCGAGGTTCGTGGACCGGGTCAAGGATCACGGGGTGGCAGAACGAACGCCGCTGCTCGAGGGCAAGTCGATGCACATCACGATGGCGTCGATCCACAAGCCCAAGGGTCACGACGGTCCGGCGGCCACGCCGGCCACACCGGCAGACGCGGCACCGGCCGCAGAACCGGCGGCAGCGGTCGCGGTGCGGGCGGCGACCGCCAAGCGGGCACGGGCAGCAACGAAACCGGCAGCGTCGGCTGCAGCCAGGACGACCATCGACAAGGAACCGGCAGTTGTGCCGGTTCGAACGGGAGAGTGAGGCCAGAGTGCCCAAGATCAAGAGCCACAAAGCGGCCCAGAAGCGGATCGGCGTGACCGGCAGCGGCAAATTCGTCCGGGTCAACGCCTGGAGCGGCCACCACCTCGAGATCAAGTCGTCCCGCCGGACACGCCGCTACGCCGGGAAGTCCGTCCTCGGGCCCGAGCATGCCAAGCAGGTCCGTCGCCTGCTGCCGTACCTCTAGGAGCAGGTTCACCTCATGTCACGAGTCAAGCGGGGCGTCACGGCCCACAAGCGTCACAAGCGCCTTCTCCAGGATTCGGAGGGTCGCAAGGGCGCCAAGTCGCGCCTGATCAAGCCGGCCCGTGAGGCACTGCTGCACGCACTCGCCTACGCGACGCGAGACCGGAAACAGCGCAAGCGCAAGATGCGCGAGCTATGGATCGTCCGGATCAATGCTGCCGCGCGCCTGAACGGCCTGACCTACGGGCAGTTCATCGCAGGCCTCAAGAAAGCCCAGGTCGAGGTGGATCGCAAGATCCTGGCCGACCTCGCCGTTCGCGATGCCGCCACCTTCGGCCGGATCGCCGAGCTTGCCAAGGGCGTCTGACCGCCGTCCCGGTCGCTTTCGCCCCTGCTACCCTTCGACGAGCCCTCGACGTCGGTGACGGTCGAGGGTTCGTGATTCCCGGTTGCACCACTCGGACGTAAGGACGTACGTGGACCTCGCCGACCTGACCCGCGACCTCGAAGCCCTTCGCACCGACGCACTGGCGGCGATCGAGGGCGCGTCAGACGCCGCGGCGGTCGACTCCCTCGAGCTGGAGATGCTCGGCCGGAAGGGCCGCTTGACGAGCGTGCTGCGCGGGATCGGGACGCTGCCACCCGACGATCGCCCGTTGGTGGGTTCCGTGGCCAACGCCGTGCGTGGCGCGATCGAGGTCGCCCTGGCCGAGCGTGGCGCGGCCGTGCGCGGCAGCGAGCTGGCAGCGCGTCTGGTCGCGGAGACGACGGACGTCACCACGCCCGGCCGCCCGATCCGCCGGGGGACGCTTCATCCGAGTATCGAGGCGATGCGCGAGATCGCCGAGATCTTCGAGCAGTTCGGGTTCGTGACCTACGAGAGTCCCGAGATCGAAGACGACCGGACCAACTTCCAGATGCTCAACATCCCGCCCGATCATCCGGCCCGGGATCTGTGGGACACCCTCTACGTCGATGTCGAGGGCAAACTGCTGCGGACCCATACCTCGCCCGGTCAGATCCGGGTCATGCAGACGGAGCGTCCACCGATCCGTGCACTCCTGCCGGGACGCTGCTTCCGTTACGAGTCGATCGACGCCAGCCACGCCTCGGAGTTCTTCCAGGTTGAAGGCCTGATGATCGACGAGGGCACCACGATGGCCGATCTCAAGGGTCTGCTCGGCCAGTTCGCCAAGGCGATGTTCGGGGCAGACAAGCGGACGCGCTTCCGGCCGGGCTACTACCCCTTCACCGAACCATCCGTGGCCTTCGACGTCGAGTGCCTGGTCTGCGGCGGCTCGGGCTGCCCGGCCTGCGGTCGCACCGGCTGGATGACCATCCTGGGGGCCGGGATGGTCCACCCGGTCGTGCTCCAGTACGGCGGCCTGGACCCCGAGCGCTACCAGGGGTTCGCCTTCGGCATGGGTCCCGAGCGGATCAAGATGCTCAAGCACGGGATCACGGACCTGCGCCTCTTCCTCGAGAACGACCTGCGCTTCCTGGAGCAGTTCCGGTGAAGGCGCCCCTCTCGTGGTTGCGCGAGTACGTCGACATCGACCTGACGCCCGAGCAGCTGGCCGAACGCCTGACCCTGCTCGGCATGGAAGTCAAGTCGGTCGAAGCGTGGGGCCGCGACTGGGACAACGTGGTGGTCGGCGAGCTGCTGTCGGTCGAGCGCCATCCGCGGGCGGACCGACTGTCGCTGACCCGGGTGAATCTCGGTTCCGGTGAGCCCCTCGAGATCGTCTGCGGCGCGACCAATATCGCCGCCGGGCAGCGCGTTCCGGTCGCCCTGCCAGGCGCCATCCTGCCCGGCAACCGGAGGATCGAGCGGACCGAGAAGATGGGCGTCGTCAGCAACGGGATGCTCTGTTCAGGCGACGAACTGCGCCTCACGGTCGACGCGGATGGGATCCTGATCCTGCCCGCCGAGGCACGGATCGGGGCGCAGCTGGCCGAACTCTATGGTGACACCGTCCTCGACGTGGACGTCAAGCCGAATCGCGGGGATGCACTCGCCATGATCGGGCTCGCACGCGAGATCTCGGCCTTCACCGGCGCACCGCTCCGCTTTCCCGAAACCGATCCACCCGAGTCGGACGACCCGGTCGAGCGGCGTCTCCGGGTGGACGTCCAGGAACCGACTCTCTGCCCACGATTCGTTGGCCGCTGGATCAGCGGCGTCCGCGTGGCGCCCTCACCGGAGCGGATCCAGATGCGACTCATCGCCGCCGGGCAGCGGCCCGTCAGCAATGTGGTGGACGTCAGCAACTACGTCATGCTCGAGCTCGGCAAACCGATCCATACCTTCGACGCGAACGCCGTCCATGACGGACGGATCGTCGTCCGCCTGGCGAGGGCCGGGGAGCGCCTCGAGACGCTCGACCACGTCACTCGCGAGCTGGAACCCGAGACCCTGCTCATCGCCGACTCGAGCGGGCCGCTGGCGATCGCCGGGGTGATCGGTGGAGCGACTTCGGAGATCAGCGCAGCGACCGCGAACGTGATCGTCGAGTCGGCCATCTTCGACCCAGTCAGCATCCGCCGAACCGCCTTTCGCTATGCCCTTCGATCGGAGGCGAGCCTGCGCTTCGAGAAGGGCCAGGAACACCGGCTGGCGAGGCTCGGGGCCGACAGGGCGGCGCGTCTCATCGCGGAGTGGGCGGGAGGCCGTGTCTCGGCCGGCACGGTCGACACCGATCCGACCCCGCCACAGCCGACACGGCTGGCCTTCCGGCCCGCCCGGGTCAGCCGGTTGCTGGGGGTCGATCTCCCGACGAGCGAGCAGCGCGACCTGCTGGCGCGGGTCGGGGTGGTGACCGAGGTCGCTCCGGCCGGGACGACGATCGCCATCGCTCCAGCGCCGATGCCGCTCGACCTGGACCCCGGCGCCGCGGAGAGCCTGGTCGCGACCATCCCGACCTGGCGGCGCGACCTGGTCATCGAAGCCGACGTCGCCGAGGAAGTCGCCCGCGTCCGCGGCTATGACGTCATCCCGGACATCCTGCCGCACACCTCGATGCCGGCCTACCGACACTCACCACTGCGCCTGCGCGACGTCGTGCGCGAGACGCTCGCCGGCGCCGGGTTGAGCGAGGCGGTCACGTTCGCGCTCGTTTCGCCCGCGATGTCGGAGCGGTTCGGGGCAGCCGACGACCCGCCGGTCCACGGGGAAGGGGAGGCAGGCGGTCGGCCGGTGACCGTCACCAACCCGTTGTCGAGCCAGCACTCGATCATGCGTCAGAGCCTGCTTGGCAGTCTCCTCGAAGTGGTCTCGACCAACCTGCGCCACGGGAGATCCGATGTGGCGATCTTCGAGATCGGCAAGGGCTATGGTGCGACAGCCGACGGGGACTCGACCCACGAGTGGTGGCGTCTTGGGTTCGCGCTGACCGGCGCCGCCGAGATCCCATCGTGGAATCGCGCCGAGCGACCCTACGACGTCGATGACGCGAGGGGCATCATCGACCTGCTGGCGCGGCGGCTCGGCCTGATGGCACCATCGTATGTCGCCCTGATCGACGACCCGCGGCTCCACCCTGGTCGAGCGGCCCGGGTCTCCTCCGGGGCTGAGCTCGCCGGTCGGGTCGGGGCGTTGCATCCGGCGCTCGCCGAGACGCTCGAACTCCGGACGACGGATGTCGTCGTCGCCGAGATCGCGATCGCCGGCCTGTCCGGTGGCCGACCCAGCATCCCGCGCAGCGTCACGCCGTCCCGCCACCCCGCGGTGGAACGCGATCTGGCGGTGATCGTCGCGGAGCCCGTGCGGGCTGCGGCTGTGGAGGCGGCCATCCGCAACCATGGCGGGGAGCTCATGCGATCCGTGGCCCTCTTCGATATCTACCGTGGGCGCCCACTGACCGACGGGCACAAGAGCCTGGCATTCCGCCTGACCTTCCTGGCCGACGACCGGACCCTGAGCGAGGGCGAGGTGGACGGTGCCATCGCCGACGTGACCCGCGGGCTGGCGGCCAACGTGGATGGACACCTCCGAACCTGACCTCGCCAGAGGCCCCACCCCAAGCATCCCTTGCCGCGGCGGGATGGCCGCTGCTACCCTAGCGCGGCTTCGTCACCGACGCGGGCCGGGAGCGCCGTCCATGGAGGCAGATGCGTGGACCTCGGGGAGTTCGTGGGCGGGTTCGGGACCGTGGACCTGCTCATCGTGCTGTACTTCATCGGTTTCTTCGTTCTGGGCTTCGCCCAGGGGACGATCCGCCGGTTGATCGGGCTCGGTTCCATCCTCTTCTCGTTCCTGCTTGCGGCGAGCATGTTCGATACGTTCGGTCGTTTCCTGGCCGACCACTGGACGCAGTTCCCGAGGCAGTACAGCTACATGATCGGCTTCGGGACGATCTTCTCGGCATCGGCCGTCGCGCTTGCCCTCGTCGTCCAGACCTACTACAAGCCGCAGCAACTGTTCAGGAAGGCGAGGTTCGCCGACGAGATCCTTGGCGGATTCCTCGGCCTGCTGCAGGCGGCCATCATCTTCGGGATGGTGCTGATCATCCTCGACACCTTCTTCCGCATCCCCGGCATCCCGCAGGACCCCCAGGAACTCCCACTCCTGCGTGAGTTCTGGGGCGGTCTCGACCATACCCAGTTCGCCGTCCTCTTCCGCAACACCCTGATCCCGTCGAGCTTCATGCTCATCGGCCTGTTCATCCCTGACGGCATCAAGGCCGCCTACCCGCTGCGCTGAGGCCGGTCTGCGCATCATCGAGCGAGCCCTGCTCGCCGGAACCACTCTGGAGGCCGGCCGGACGCTCATCGGATCGCTCCTGGTGCGTGACGACACGAACGGCCGGCGTACCGCCCGGATCGTCGAAGTGGAGGCCTACGTCGGGCCGGAAGATCTGGCGTCGCACGCTCGCTTCGGGCTGACGGCCCGCAACCGGGTCATGTTCGGGCCGCCGGGCCATGCCTACGTGTACCTTGTCTACGGGATGCATGCCTGCCTGAACGTGGTCACCGAGCGAGAGGGCTCACCCGCCGCCCTGCTCGTTCGTGCCGTGGAGCCGCTCGAGGGGATGGAGCGCATGCGCGCCGATCGGATCGCCCGCGCGGCCGCGAACCGCCGCGAGCCATCGCCCGAACGCACGACCAGCGATCTGGAGCGCCTCCAGGCGACGGCGGACGCGCGGCTGGCCAGTGGTCCGGGCCTGGTCGCGGCCGCATTCGGGCTCGACACGAACTGGACCGGGATGGATCTGTGCGACGCGGCGTCGCCACTCCGCCTGGAAAGCCGCCCTGCCGACGAGCCGCCGCCCTCGATCCGGGCGACACCGCGCATCGGGATCGGCTATGCCGGGGAGCCGTGGACGATCCGGCCATGGCGCCTCAGCATCGCCGGCAACCCCTCGGTCTCAGGCCCGGCCAGGGCCCGTTAGCCAGTCGCGATGGACCAGCGCTCGATCGTCCTGCTCGAATTCCCGAACGTCCGCGCCCGACTGGCAGAGGTGACCGCCTTCCCTCCCTCCCGGCAGCTTGCCGAGGCGCTCGAACCTTCGAGCGACCCGCTGATCGTGGCCCGCGGCCTTGACGAAACCGACGCGGCTCGCGGCCTGCTCGAGGAGCGGCCGGGCGTGGGGATCGGTGGCGCTCACGACATCGGGCCGGCGGTCGAACGGGCGGCTCGAGGTGGACGCCTGGAACCCGGACAGTTCCTGGAGATCGGCGAGACCCTTGATGCCACGGCGCGACTCGCGACGATGCTGGCGGAAGAGCGGCGACCCCTGCTGCGCGACCTCGGCCGGGAGCTCCATGCGCTGCCGGCTCTGCGCTCGACCCTGACCCGCAGCTTCGATCCGGTCGGCGAGCTGCTCGACACGGCCTCACCGCGACTTGGCGGCCTGCGCGTTGCCGTCCGGATGGCCTACGACCGGTTGCGTCGCCGCCTCGACGCGCTCGTCGGCACGGAACTGGGCAGCGCCCTCCAGGAACCGATCGTCACGCTGCGCAACGGGCGCTACGTGGTGCCGGTCAAGGCCGAAGCGCGAGCGCGGGTCAAGGGCATCGTCCACGACGCGTCGGGGAGCGGCCAGACCCTGTTCATCGAACCGCTCGTCGTGGTCGAGCTCGGCAACGCCTGGCGGGAGGCGCAGGTCGCCGAAGCCGAGGAGGTCGCCCGGATCCTCGATGAGCTGTCGGCATTCGTGGCCGCCAATGCGACGGACCTGCGCGAGACCCTGGGCGCCCTCGCTCGCTTCGACCTGTGGGCAGCGAAGGCGGCGCTGGCTGCCGAGATGGGTGCGGTCCGGGCGGAGACGGGTGAGCGCTTCGAGGTCGTCCTGCTCTCCGCTCGCCATCCCGGGCTGACCGGCCGGGTCGTCCCGATCGACGTCCGTCTCGGCGACGGCTACACGGCCCTCGTGGTGACCGGCCCCAACACCGGTGGCAAGACGGTCACCCTGCGAACGTTGGGCCTGCTCAGTCTGATGCACCAGGCCGGGTTGCACGTGCCCGTGGCGCCCGGGAGCCGGCTGCCGGTCTGGCGCGACGTCTTCGCCGACATCGGTGACGAGCAGTCGATCGCCCAGTCGCTCTCCACGTTCTCGGGCCACCTTCGCTCGATCATCCGGATCGTCGAGGCGGCCGGGCCGGGGACACTGGTCCTCCTCGACGAACTCGGCGCCGGGACCGATCCGACCGAGGGCTCTGCCCTGGCCCAGGCCCTGCTCGACCACTTCATCGGGGCAGGCGCGCTGGTTGCAGCGACGACCCATTACGCCGAGCTGAAGGCGTACGCCCACACCACACCGGGCGTGCGCAACGCCGCGGTCGAGTTCGACATCGAGACGCTCTCGCCGACCTACCGGCTGACGATCGGGCTGCCGGGCGGCAGCCAGGCATTCGCCATCGCCGAGCGGCTCGGCCTGCCGGAACCGATCGTCTCCGACGCCCGCTCGAGGCTGTCCGAGTCGCAGCGCTCGTTCGAGGCGACGCTCGCGGCGATCCGGACGACCGAGGGCGAAACGAGTGACGCGCTCGATCGGGCGCGCCTGGCCGAACTGCGGGCCACGGATCAGCTCAGGATCGCCGAGGAGGAGCGCCGTCGAGCGCGCCGCGAGCGGGACGAGGCGGTGCTGGCAGCCCGGACGGAAGCCGAGCGGATCGTGGAGGACCTGCGGGCCGAGGTGAGCTCGACGAGGCAGGCCCTCGAGCGCGAGACGCTGACTGCCGCATCACTCGACGAGGCGGTCAGCCGGGCGGAGGCCGATCTCGGGCGACTGCCGGGCGTGGATGCCGAGCCGGTCCCCGAGCCGATCTCGCCACGCACCTGGCGACTGGGTGAACGGGCCCGCAGTCGATCCGGCGGCTGGGAAGGCCGGATCGCCGCGCTCGAGCGCGGCGGCAAGCGAGCGACACTGGAGGCCGGCAGCATGCGGGTGACCGTCGACGTCGAGGATCTTGTCCTCGCGGCCCTCGGACCATCGGAACGCACCAGCGACGCCGCGGCGGCCACCTCGAACGCGTCAGCGCTCCGACTCGAGCGAGCCGATTCGGTCGCTTCGTCGCTGGATCTGCGGGGGGCCCGCGTCGAGGAGGCGCTGGAGGCCCTGGCGCGCTACCTCGACGACGCGGGACTGGCTGGCCTGCCCAAGGTGATGATCATCCACGGCCTTGGGACCGGGGCCCTGCGCGACGCGGTCCGGGCCGAGGCGGTGGATCACCCGCTGGTCCGCGCATTGCGCCCCGGCCAGCGTGGTGAGGGCGGCGACGGCACCACGATCGTCGAGTTGTAGGGCGTTACGGGCAGGCGGGGATCTTCGAGCGGGCGCGGAGTGTCAGGTCGACGCTGCTGCCAGGTGGCAGTGGGATACCGGCATCCGGTCTGGTATCTGAGACGACGAAGTCGGGGCCTGGGTCGCTCGGCTTCACGTCGCCCAAGGCGAACCCGGCGCCGGTCAGGCTATCAGCGGCCGCCTCAAGGGTCAGGCATCGGAGGTTCGGCACCGGCATGCCCTCCGCGACCGGAGGTGGCTCGCACGGGCCGAAGACCGGATCACACGGAGGTGGCTCGCACGGGCCGAAGAACGGATCACACGGAGGTGGGGCAGGCGGCAACACGACCGGGCACAGCTCGGTCGGCGCGAATGGCGCCCCCCAGGTCCGCCCGAACGGGGCGAACGAGTTGTTGTAGAAGTACGACGTCCGCGTTTTCTCCGGCCCGCCGCTGACGCCGGCGCCTCGCGCCGCACGCGCGCCCCAGGCGGCATTCGCCTGTTGCCAGTTCTCGAAATTCGCCTCGACCGCGGAGAGATCGAAGAACCCGTGGGTGACCATCGGACCGAGGCAACCCTCCTGCCAGAGCAGGCCGGACGCCTCATCGATCGGCAGCGCGACCCGGAGCGTCTCCTTCTGGGTCGGGACCGTGCCCGGCAGGAAGATCTCCTCGACCGTCCGGGTCGTGAACGGCCCGGGCCTGAGGCCCGTGAAGGCGTCCACCTCGGCCCTTTCAAGGTCGCTCGGCGGGACGAACTGGGCGATCGGGAAACCCTGGCTGATCTCGGTCAGGATGGCCGACCAGAGGGGCGCCGAGGTATCCAGTGACAACCTCCCGTCATTGGGGCTGTTGTCGCTGTTGCCCATCCAGACGCCGACCGCCAGCGCAGGGCTCGTCTCGTCCGCCGGCGGGGCGAGGAACCCATAGGCTGCGACATCGCGATTGTCGGAGGTGGTGCCGGTCTTGTACGCGGCAGGGCGGCGGGTGTCGCCATCGAAGATGGCCCACTTGCCCCAGTAGGGATTGACCTTCTTGTCGGTATTGCCGGCCAGGATGTCGGTGATGATGTACGCGGTCCCGGCGTTGATCACCCGCGCGCCACTCTCGGCGACGTCGGTCACCGGCCAGACGATCCGTCCGTCGGAATCGATGATCGTGTCGATCGTCCGTCGGGGTACCCGAACGCCGCCGTCGGCGATCGTGGCGTACGCCCCGAGCAACTCGATCGGATGGAGCTCCAGCGTCCCGATCCCCATCGAGACGACCGGGATCGCCGAGTCCGGGTAGGTCAGCCCGAAGTCCTTCGTGCGGGCGAAGACGCGGTCCAGCCCGGTCCTGATCGTGGCCTTGATCGCCGGGATATTGAGCGAGAACTGCAGGGCCGAGCGGACGCGGACGGGACCGCGCTCGAGCTTGTCGGCCTGGGTGGGCGTGTACTCCTTGCCGAAGTCGGTCACGACGTCCATCAGCATCGTCGAGGCGGTGATCGCCTTGTCGTCGATCCCGATCGCGTAGTCGATCGGCTTGATGGCAGATCCGGGCTGTCGCCAGCCGTCGGCCAGCACGTCGAACTGCGGCTGGAACGTCTTGTTTCCCTTGGAGATGTAGCTGGCGCTGCCGGCATAGGCGAGGATGTCGCCGGTCCGGTAGTCCATGACCGCCGCGGCGGCGTTGTGGATGTTGCGGCCGCGGAGGCCCAGGATCCAGCGCTGGGCCGCCGCGGGGATCTTGCGTGCGGTCAGGACCGCTTCAGGGTCCGAGGAATTGGGCGCGCGGGCCGCGACATAGACCCACTTGTCGACGACCTTCTGCATCTCCCAGTCGAGGGTCGTGGTGACCCGGTAGCCGCCGGAATCCACCAGTGGGCAGGTGTCCGGGGTCTCCGGGCAGAGGATCTGGCCCAGCTGGCGGAGTACCTGCCAGACGAAGTGGGGCGCCTTCCAGTTGACCGACACCTGCTGGCGCAACTCGACCGGCTCGTCCTTGGCGACCTCGTATTCGGCCGCCGTGTGCTGGTCGCCGGTCAGCGGGCTGCGCGTCTTCATCAGGTCCAGGACGTAGTCGCGGCGCTGGACGATCTCCGTCCCGGGCGGCACGACCAGCTTGAACTTCGTGCACTCGGTGCCTTCGGGGACGTCCTCGAGACAGATCGAGTCGGCGTTGCGGACCAGGTCGAACCGGGTCGGGGACTGCGGGATGGCGACCAGGATGGCGGCCTGCGCGAGGCTGAGTTCGTCGAGCGACTTGCCGAAGTAGCTCCTGGCGGCCGCCTTGACCCCGTAGCTCTGGTTGCCGTAGAAGTTCAGATTCAGGTAGGCGGTGATGATCTGTTCCTTGCCTGCCTGGCCTGGGAAGGCTTCGGTCAGCCGGATCGACTGGATGATCTCGCGGATCTTCCGCTCGACGGTGGAGCCTTCGAAGGCCTCAGGGGGAAGCAGCCGCGCCCGGACGAGCTGCTGGGTGATCGTGGAGGCTCCACGCGGCCGTCCACTGACCGTGTCGATGCCGGCCGAGACGATCGCGAACGGGTCAAAGCCGGGGTTGCTCCAGAAGTCCTTGTCCTCGATCGCGGTCGTCGCGTCGAGGACCTCGCCGGGGATATCGCCGAACTCCACGAGTTCGCGCTTGAGGTCCCCGAGCCGGGCCAGTTCGACCTTGCCCGTCCGGTCGTAGACGATCGTCTGCTGCTCGAACTGGATCTCGTTCAGGGCTGCGGCGGGTTCCGGCAGCCCGGCCGCGTACTGGTTGTACGCGCTCACGACCACGGCCAACCCGATGAACCCGACGAGGAACGATCCCACCAACAGGACGACGATGGTGGCGCCGACGGCCGTGGCGACGGTCGACCCGCGCCCGCCCTCGGGGCGCCGTCCGGTGGCCCGTCGGTGGCGCTGGCGCCGCGCGAGGCTGGTCTGCATCTGCGGCCGCACGATAGCATAGGGGCGTGAATCAACGGTCAGGCGCCTTCCGGTTGGTCGAGACGGCTTGGGCCGGGTCCCTGTGACGAAACCGATCCGCGACGTGAAGGCGACCGAGCGCGGACCGGCCGGGTTGCTGGCCGAGCTCGAGTGGCGAGGGATCCTGCACGCGACGACCCCGGGACTGGCCGAACGGCTTGCCACCGGTCGGCCGATCTCGGCCTATATCGGCTTCGATCCATCCGCTCCGTCACTTCACATCGGCAGCCTCGTGCCGATCTTCGGGCTCCTTCGCCTGCAGCGCCACGGCGGTCGTCCGGTCGCCGTGATCGGGGGCGGCACCGGGATGATCGGCGACCCCTCCGGTCGCTCGGCCGAACGCAATCTGCTCGACCGAGAGACGCTGGAGGCCAACGCGGCGGCCCTGCGCAGCCAGCTCGAGCGGTTCCTCGATTTCTCCCCGGGTGCGGGCGGTGCGGTCATGGTCAACAACCTGGACTGGCTGGGCGAACTGCGCCTGATCGACTTCCTGCGCGACACCGGCAAGCACTTCACGATCCCGTACATGCTGGCCAAGGACTCGGTCCAGGTCCGCCTGGATCGCGGCCTGTCGTTCACCGAGTTCAGCTACATGCTTCTCCAGTCCCACGACTTCGAGCACCTCCATCGGACGATGGGGGTCGAGCTCCAGATGGGTGGCGCCGACCAGTGGGGCAACATCACCGCCGGCCTGGAGCTGATCCGCCGGATCGCCGGCGGCGACGAGAGCTCCGCCGCCGCCCACGGCCTGGCCTACAAGCTGCTGCTCACCCCGTCGGGCACCAAGTTCGGGAAGAGCGAGGCCGGCGAGTCGGTCTGGCTCGACCCGATCCTGACCACGCCCTACGCGTTCTACCAGTACTGGCTCAATACCGACGACCGGGACGTGGGGACCTACCTGCGCTGGTTCACCGAGTTCGGGCGTGATGAGATCGAAGCGCTCGAAGAGCAGGCGGCCCGTTCACCCGAGGGCCGGCCGGCCCAGCGGGCCCTGGCGCGCGACATCACGGCCCGGACCCATGGCGAGCCCGTGACCGACCAGGTAGAACGAGTCAGCGAGTCGGTGTTTTCGCGGACTCTCGCCAGATCATCGCCAGACATGATCGCGGCGGCAGCAGCCTGGTTGCCCTCGATCCGGGTTCCAGCGAGCCAGTTCGCCCATGGGCTGTCCGCAGCACAGATCTCGGTCTCGAGCAACACCCATTCCTCGTTGAGTGCCGCACGCCGGTCGATATCTCAAGGCGGGTTCTACATCAACGAGGAGAGGATCACCGACCCTGACGATATCGCGGGCGTCCCGGAACCTGTTGCCGGCAAGTTCTACGTTCTCAGGTCGGGCAAGAAGAACTATCGAATTCTTGTCCTCCAAGGGGACGACGAGCCGGGTTAGCCGTGACGGGGTTGCGGTAAGGTGCTGGCGCCATGGGAGGTCCAACAGTCGGCGGAATATTCATGTCCCGACTCGTGTGGCTGACACCGCGGCAAGACAGGCCGTAGATCGCCGGAACGAAGGCGTGGCGAGCAGACGCTAAGCGTGGATCTGGTCCGCCGGTCGAAGGCCTCAGACCCGGTGGCGGGCCCGCAGAGCATCGATGACCGCCCTCGCCTCCAGGCCGCGCTCGGCGAGCAGGACGAGCGTGTGATAGAGGAGGTCGGCGGATTCGCCCGCCAGTGCCGAGCGCGTCGCCTCGCGGTCCGCCCCGACCGCCTCGACCCGTGCGTCGTCCTTGGCGGCGATGAGGACCTCGGTCGCTTCCTCGCTGACCTTGCGGGCCACGGCATCCACGCCCCCAGCGAGCAAGCCGACGGTGTAGGAATCCGGCGGCCGGGCGGCAGCCCGCGCCCCGATCGTCGCCCAGAGCGTCTCCAGCCAGGCGAACCCCTGGGTCGATCGTTCGGCCGGCGCGTCGGCGGGGTCGAAGCAGCTCCGCGTCCCGCGGTGACAGGTTGGGCCGACCGGCTCCGCGGTCAGCAGCAGCGCGTCACTGTCGCAGTCGGTGGCCAGGCCGACCAGCCGGAGGAGGTGGCCGCTCGTCTCGCCTTTTCGCCAGAGACGGTCGCGGGATCGAGAGTGGAGGTGGATCTCGCCGGTGGCCAGGGTCGCCGCGAGTGCCTCCGCGTCCATGTAGGCGACCATCAGGACCCGGCCGTCCGTCGCGTCCTGCACGACCGCAGGGACGAGGCCGGCGGCGTCGTATCGGAGGTCCGGTCCGGGCCAGGAGCCGGCCGCCTGTCCTTCGGCGGTCACGCCACGGCCTGCGGCACGAGGCGCACGGGCAATCCCGCGGCGGCCATGGCAGCCTTGATCTCACTGATGGCGTAGATCCGGCGGTGGAAGATGGACGCTGCGAGGACGGCGTCCGCCCCGCCGTCCCGAACGGCCGCCACGAAATCCGCGGGCCCGGCCGCCCCGCCCGAGGCGATCACCGGTACCTCGACCGTCGAGCTGATCGCCCGGAGCAGCGCAATATCGAAGCCCGAACCCGTCCCGTCCCGATCGATCGACGTGACCAGCAACTCGCCGGCACCGAGTTCGACCGCCCGCCGTGCCCAGGCCACGGCATCCAGCCCGGTCGCCCTCCGGCCGCCCTCGACCGTCACCTCCCAGGCGTCGCCCGCGCGCGTCGCCCTGGCGTCGATGGCGACGACGACGGCCTGGCGCCCGAACCGCTCGGCACACTCGCGGATCAAGGTCGGGTCCGCCACTGCCGCCGTGTTGAGCGACACCTTGTCGGCTCCGGCCCGCAGCACATCGCGCATCTCGGCCACCGTCCGGACGCCTCCACCCACGGTCAGCGGGATGAACGCCCGGCGGGCGGTCCGTTCCACGATGTCGAGGAGCGTGCCGCGCCGCTCTGGTGCGGCCGAGATGTCGAGGAAGACGAGTTCGTCGGCGCCCTCGCGCGCGTAGCGCTCCGCCAGCTCAGGTGGATCGCCCTCGTCCACCAGGTCGACGAAGCGGGTCCCCTTGACGACCCGACCGCCGGCCACGTCCAGGCAGGGGATCACTCGCCGGCGAAGCATCAGGCCGCTCGGACCAGGCCGACGAAGTTCGCGAGCAAGCGAAGGCCGTCAGGCCCGCTTCGTTCGGGGTGGAACTGCACGCCGAGCAGGGCACCGCGACTGACCGCCGAAACGAAGGCCTCGCCATGGGTGGTCCGGGCCAGCACGAGTCCGTCGTTGCCGGTCGTCGCCGTGGCCGGCGGCACGCCGGCATAGGAATGGACGAAGTAGAAGTCCGCGCCGTCCTCGATACCGTCGAACAGCGGGTGAGGGCGGGTTCGGACGACCTGGTTCCAACCGATGTGCGGCAGCGTGGGCGCGGCTGCCAGGCGAACCGTCCGACCCGGCAGTGCACCGAACGTCGCGGCACCGTCTTCGTCGCTGCCTTCGAACATGAGCTGCAGCCCGAGGCAGATACCCAGGAACGGGCGATCGGCGGCGATCCAGGCGGCGATCGGTCCGATCAATCCGCGGCGATCCAGGCTGGCCATCGCGGGTGCCGCTGCGCCCACGCCCGGCACGAGCATGGCGTCGACGTCGTGGAGCGATGCCGCGTCGCCGGCGATGCGCACGTCGGCCCCGACGGTCGTGAGAGCCTGGTCGATGCTGACCAGGTTGCCGGCACCGTAGTCGATCACGGCGATGAGCGGCCGGCCACTCATCCGAGGACGCCCTTGGTCGAAGCGACACCAGTCCGCCGCGGATCCAGCTCACAGGCGATCCTCAGCGCCCGCCCGAACGCCTTGAACGCCGCCTCCGCCAGGTGATGATCGTTGCGTCCCGTACCCGACAGGTGGAGCGTGGCGCCGGCCGTGCGTGCGAACGCCTCGAGGGCATGCTCGACGAGCTGGAGCGGCAGACCGCCGACCCGCTCGCCGCGGAAGGGCAGGTCGATGACCGCGTAGGGTCGTCCGCCAAGATCGAGGACCGCCGTCGCCAGCGACTCGTCCATCGGCACCGAGCTCTGCCCGAAGCGGGCGATCCCGGCCCGGTCGCCGAGCGCCTCGGCGAAGGCGGCGCCGAGCACCAGGGCGATGTCCTCGACGCTGTGGTGGTCGTCGATCTGCAGGTCGCCATCGGCGCTGATCGCCAGGTCGAACAAACCGTGATGAGCCATCGACCCGAGGAGATGGTCGTAGAAGCCGATCCCGGTATCGATCGCGGTCGAGCCGGTCCCGTCGAGGTCGAGCGTGACGGTGATCGAGGTCTCGCGAGTCGAGCGTGCCAGGGTGATCCGGCGTCCCTCTCGAGGCCCGAAGGTCAGATCGCCGAGCGGCGTCGTCATGGGGAAGTCTCCTGCATCGGCGCCTGGGCGACGGCGATCAACCGATCATTCTCCTGCGGGTCGCGAACGGTCAGCCGCAGATGCGCCGCCAGCGGCTGACCGTTCGCGAACGTCCGCGGCACCAGCCCGTGACGGAGTAGCGCCTCGGCGACCGCGGTGGCTCGCTCGGGCGTGCCGAAGTCCACCAGCACGAAATTCGTGACCGACGGCCCGACCGACCAGCCGGCGGCGGTGAGGGCCGCGCTCAGGCGAGTCCGCTCCCGGGCGACACGCTGGAGGTTGGACTCCAGGATGGAGTCATCGAGCAGCGCCTCGGTCGCGACCGTGACCGACACGACCGAGACAGAGCCGGGCGGGCGGTACGGGTTGAGTCGGGCGATGACTTCCGGGCGGGCGATCCCGAAGCCGACCCGCAGGCCAGCCAGCGCGTAGGCCTTGCTGACGGTCCGGACCACGATCAGGTTCGGGTACGCCTCCCGCAGGCCGACGAGCGAGGAACCGACGAACTCGGCGTAGGCCTCGTCGAGGACGACGATCGGGGACGCGAGGCCGTCTCCTGAGGCGTCCGACGCAAGCTCCCCGAGCAGCGCTCCGATCCGGCCGGCGGGTTCGGGCAGGGCGGTCGGGTTGTTCGGGCTGCACAGCCAGACCAGGGCTGCGTCGCGCGCCGCCGCCCTGACCGCCTCCGCGTCCACCCTCCAGCCGTCCGCCGCGCCCCGGCGTGGGACGGGGATGACCGTCGCGCCACGTTGCTCGCTGCAGACCCGGTACATGGCGTAGGTCGGGACCGGCAGCACCACCCGACTCCCCGGGGCGATGAAGGCCTTGGCGACGATGTCGAGGATCTCGTCTGCTCCGGCGCCCACCAGGATCTCATTCGGCCCGACCCCGTACCGGGCGGCGGCCGCGGCGATGAGCCGCCGATAGTCGGACGGCGCGTACTCCGAGATCGGCACGTCGAACTCGCCGGCGGCGAGCAGACGTTGCACCAGCGCCGGCGGAGTGGGGGAGGTGTTGAGGTCGAAGCGGACGATCGATCGCAGGTCGAGGCCGTACCTGGCGGCGACCTCCTCGTCCGTGGCCTCCCAGCTGTACGAAGCGGGAGCGGTCGGGGAGGCGAAGGTCACCGGGGTCGGACTCATCGGTCGGCCTCCTTGAAGCGGATCTCGACCGCGTCGCGGTGGGCAAGCAGACCCTCCGTCTCGGCCAACGCAACGACGGTCTGGCGAATGCCCGCAAGGCCGTCCCGGGTGATCCGCTGGACCTGGGTGAACTTCCCGAACGCCTCGACCGCGAGGGCGCCGGATGCTCGGGCCAGGCCGCCGGTCGGAAGAACGTGGTTGGCGCCGGTGGCGTAGTCGCCGGCCGATTCGGGCGCCCAGGGTCCCACGAAGATCGAGCCTGCGTTGCGGAGCCGCGCGACTGTGGGCTCGAGCGGCTCCAGATCGACGGAGAGGTGCTCGGGACTGTAATCGTTGACGAAGGCGATGGCGGCGTCGAGCGTAGGGGCCAGCGCGATCAGGCCGTGGTCGCGCAGGGCGGCGGTGAGAATCTCGCGCCGGGGGGCCGCCGTCAGCGCCGCGTTGAGCGCGGTCTCGACCTTGTCGGCGAAGGCGGCGTCGGTCGTGACCAGGATGGCTGGAGAATCAGGACCATGCTCCGCCTGGGTCATGAGGTCGGCCGCGACACATGCCGGATCGGCCGGTGGCGCGGCAAGGACCATCCCTTCGGACGGGCCCGCCGGCAGGTCGATGCCGACTTCACCGACGACCTCCAGTTTGGCCGCGGTGACCCAGGCGTTTCCCGGCCCGACGATCCGGTCGACGGGTGCGATCCCGGCCTCCGGCAGGCCGTAGGCGAGCGCGCCGATCGCCTGGGCGCCGCCGGCCACGATGAAGGCATCGACCTCGAGCAGTCCAGCGGCGGCGAGGATGACCGGGTGCGTCATACCATTTCGATCGGCCGGTGAGGCGACGACGACGGCACCGACGCCGGCGACCAGCGCCGGGACGACCGTCATCACCAACGACGATGGGTAGGGCGCGGACCCGCCGGGAACATACGCTCCGACACGCGCCAACGGAGTCCAGCGCCGCTCGATCTCGATCCCCGGCGCGACGGTCGTGGTCGTCGAGGTGGGCCGCTGGGTCTCGGCGAACCGTCGAACGTTGGAGATCGCCTGGTCCAGGGCCCGTCGGATCCTGGGCTCCAGGCGGTCCCGCGCGTCACGGAGGATCCCGGGGTCAAGGACGAGACGTCCGTCCGGTCGCCCACCGCCGACGGACCCGTTCGCGGCGCGGACCGCCTCGTCACCTCCGGTGCGGACGGCCTCGAGCGTCGCCCTGACAGACAGGCGGACACCGGGATCGGGAACGGCCCCGCGACGGATGAGGGCCTCATAGTGGCGGCGGGCCATGGGGTCGGCGGCGTCCGGAACGACCTGTGCGAGATCGAGTCGACGCAGGCGCAGCAGGCCTGTGACCGCCGGAGCGGGCGTGGTGAGATTCACGGGACGATCTTCTCGATCGGCAGGACCAGGATGCCGGACGCGCCGGTCGCCTTGAGTCGGGGAAGGAGTCCCCAGACGTCGTCGGCGCCGACGACCGAGTGGATCGCGATCATCCCCTCGTGGGCGAGCGGGATCACGGTGGGCGATTCGAGCGCTGGAAGGAGTTCCTGGATCGCCGACAACGCCAGGGCAGGCGCGTTCATCATCAGGTACTTGCAGCCGCGGGCGGCGAGCACCGCCCCGAGCATCGTGTCGATCGCGGCCAGATCGGCGGCGCGCTCCAGGCGGGCGGCCGGGTTGGCGACCAGGACCGCTTCGGACGACAGGACGTCGCCGATCTGGCGAAGCCCATTCATGACCAGGGTCGAGCCGGTCGAGACGAGGTCGACGATCGCCTCGGCGAGCCCCAGCCGCGGCGCGACCTCGACGGCCCCGGAGATCGGGATGATCTCGACCGCGATCCCTTGCTCTTCGAAGAAGCGCCGCGCCGTATTGGGGTGGGCGGTCGCCACACGCAGACCGGCGAGGTCGGTCAGGGTCTGCACGGCCGAATCGTCGGGGACCGCGGCGGCGAGCCGGCAGCGCCCGTACCCCAGCGCCCTGACCAGCGGGAGATCGGCGCCGGTCTCGCTGATCAGGTCGATACCCGTGATGCCGAGATCGGCGACGCCATCGCCCACGAACTCGATGATGTCGTTGGTCCGTACGAACAGGATGTCGAGGTCGTAGTTCTGGACCATGGCGATGAGGCTTCGGTCGTGCTCGTCGAAGACCAGGCCAGCGTCGTGCAGGAGGCGCAGGGTGGGCTCGACCAGGCGTCCCTTGTTGGGGACCGCAAGACGCAGGCGAGGTCTCATCGATCGCCTGGGACGGGGTACGGGTCCGTGCCGGTGCGCGAGGCGGCGGCGAGTTTGTCGAGCATCGCCCGATAGCCACCCTCGCCGTGGTTCAGCCAGGACGCGATGCGGGTGATGGTGGCCGTGCTTGCACCGGTGCGCCGTGAGATCTCGGCGTAGTGGAGGCCGCTGTCGAGCAGGCGCACGACCGCCCAGCGCTGGGCCATGTCGCGCAGCTCGGTCAGTGTGCAGAGGTCGCGGAAGAAGTGCTCGGTCTCCGAGACCTCGTCGAGCCGCAGGATCGCTCCGAGCAGTGCCTCGACATCAGGGGTTCGCCAGTCATCGGCCATGGTTCTCGTTCGCCCTCGTCTTGTAGCGTGGTAGCGTGCTAATACGCTATCATAGTCCACATGAACCAGGCAAGGGCCTTCGAGCTGCTGGCGGCGATCGACCTCCGGGGCGGCCGTGTCGTCCGACTTCGCCAGGGCGACTTTGGCCGCGAGACGGCCTACAGCGACGCTCCGGTCGACCTGGCCCGCCGGTTCGCAGAGACGGGCGTCCGCTGGCTGCACGTCGTGGACCTCGATGCGGCGCGGAGCGGGATCCCGACTCACACTGCCGTGATCGGCGCCATCGTTGCGGCGGTCGGGGATCGCTGCCGTGTCGAAGTAGCCGGCGGCCTTCGCGATGAGTCGTCGGTCGCGGCCACGCTCGCATGCGGAGCCACCAGGATCATCGTGGGCACGGCGGCCCTTCGCGAACCCGCGTTTGCCGGTCGCCTCGTCACGGCCTGCGGTGCCGACCGCGTCGCCGTCGCGATCGACGTACGCGATGGTCGCGCCGTAGGTCAGGGCTGGTCGCCCGGCGCCCCAAGCGTCGATGCTGCAGACGCGATCGAGCAGTTGGCCGACGTCGGCGTGACGACCTTCGAGGTGACCTCCATCGAGCATGACGGTCTGCTCGGAGGCCCGGACTTCGGCCTCTACGAACGGCTGGTTGACCTCGACCGGGGTTCCATCATCGCCTCGGGCGGGATCACGACCCTGGACGACCTCCGCGGCGTTCGCGCTCGCGGCTGCAGCGGCGCGATCGTGGGGCGAGCCATCCTTGAAGGCCACCTTGACCTCGCACAGGCCCTCGGTCTGGATGCGCCAGGCGCCTGAGCCAGGGGTGAGCGCTGGAGGTTACGCGAAACGCAACTACCGTCGTCGACGGACCTGGGAGAAGCCTGAGCTGGTCAGGAAGTTGCGTCGGGCGCACCGTCGTGGGCGCGCCCGACGTCGGGAGGGACCCCCGGCGTTGATTCTTTGTGTTTCCTGAAACGAAAGGGCATCCTCGAGCGCCGACGGCGACGGTTCGTGCATTACACGCAACGCATCGCGCGACCCTTGCGTCGGATGCAAGACTGCGACCGAATCTGGCCGACTGCGACCGACTGCGGGCGACCGCGGGCGACCGCGGGCGACTGCGGGCGAGTCTGGCCGACTGCGACCGACTGCGGGCGACCGCGGGCGAGTCTGGCCCGTTGCGGGCTGCTCCCGAGTCGCCCGCCGACTCCGGCTAGTGTCCCGCGCCGTGGCCGCCGGCCGCCTCGAGTTCCTTGCGGTGGCTTTCGATCACCTTCTCGGCGATATGACCGGGCACATCGTCGTAATGGTCGAGCGTCATCGTGAACGAGCCGCGACCCTGGGCGAGCGAGCGCAGCTCCGTCGCGTAGCTCGCCAGTTCGGCCAGCGGAACCTGCGCGCTGATGATCTGCATCTCGCCGTTGCTGTCCATCCCGAGGACCCGACCGCGGCGGCCGTTGAGGTCCCGGTTGACCTCGCCCATGTAGGCTTCCGGGATTCGGATCTCGACCGCCATGATCGGCTCCAGCAAGGCCGGCTTGGCGTGCTGGACGCCGTCCTTGAGTGCCATGGACGCAGCGATCTTGAACGCCATCTCGTTCGAGTCGACCGCATGGAACGATCCGTCATAGAGGGTGGCCTTGAAGTCGGACAACGGATAGCCAGCCAGGACGCCGCCCTCGGCCGCTTCGCGGATGCCTTTCTCGACGCCGGCGAAGAAGCCCTTGGGCACGGACCCACCCACGATCCGCTCCGCGAATTCGACTCCGCCATCCGGGTTCGGCTCGAGTTCCAGCCAGACGTCGCCGAACATCCCGTGCCCGCCGGTCTGCTTCTTGTACCGGCCGTGGACCTGGGTCTTGCCGCGGATCGTCTCCTTGTACGGCACGCGCGGCGGACGGGTCATGATCGCGGCCCCGAACTTGCGCTTGAGTCGCTCGACGATGACCGCGGTATGGGCCTCGCCCATGGTGCGCAGGGTCTGCTCGCCGGTCGAGCTGCGCTCGAGGCGGACCGTTGGCTCCTCCTCGAGCATCCTCGCCAGGGCCGGGCCCATCTTGTCCAGGTCACCCTTGCTCTGTGGCTCGATGGCCAGGACCAGCGACGGTGCCGGGAACTCGAGCGGGGCCAGGGAGAGCGGGCGTTCGCGGAGACTCAGCGTATCGCCGGTCTCGGTGACGGACAGCTTCGCGACGGCGCCGATCTCACCGGCCTTGAGCTCGCCGATCGGTTCCTGGTCCTTGCCATGCAGCAGCAGCAGCTGGCCGATCCGTTCGTCCTCGTTGCGCGTCGAGTTCCAGACATGGGCCTGCGATCGCAGGGTGCCGGACAGGATCCGCAGGTACGTGAGCCGGCCGACGAACGGATCCGCGGTCGTCTTGAATACCCTGGCCAGGACGGGACCGCCCTCGTCGGCCGGGACCTCCACGGTCGCACCGGACCTGTCGGTCGGCCTGACCGGCGGCTCATCGGCGGGCGAGGGGAGATAGCGCACGATCGCGTCGAGCAGGCCGCGCAGCCCGATGCCCTTGCCGGCACTGCCGACGAGCACCGGCGCGAGGACCGAATCCTTGACGCCCTTGCGCAGGCAGGCCTCGAGTTCCGGGTCGGAGATCTCCTCGCCCTCGAGGTACTTGGTCAGCACCTCGTCATCGGCCTCGGCCGCCGCCTCCAGCAGCTGGTCGCGCCGCCGCGCGACCTCGTCGGTGAGTGCGTCGGGGATCGGGATCTCGATCTCCTTGCCTCCCTCGAGACGCCACGCCTTGCGGTGGACCAGGTCGACATAGCCCTCGAACGTCTCGGCCTTTCCGATCGCCAGGTGGAGCGGCGCGATCTTGTTGCCGAAACTGGCGCGCAGGGCGTCCAGGGCCGCCGTGGGGTCTGCATTCTCGCGGTCGCTCTTGTTGATGAAGAAACACGCCGCGGTGCCGGTCGAACGTCCCAGCGCCACGGCGTGCTCAAGGCCGGCCTCGACGCCGGCTGAGGCATCCATCACGAAGAGCGCCCCGTCGGCGGCGGCAAACCCTTCGATCACATCCGCGATGAAGTCGGGATAGCCGGGCGTGTCCAGCAGGGAGATCCGCGTCCCGTCTGCCTCGAACGTTCCGACCGCCAGGCTGAGCGACTCCTTGCGTTTCTGCTCCTCGGGCTCGAAGTCGAGGTGGGCCGTCCCATCGTCCACTCGACCAAGGCGTGAGATGGCTCCCGCCCTGAACAGCAGCTGCTCGGCCAGCGTCGTCTTGCCGGACCCGGCGTGGCCGGCCAGGACCACGCTGCGAAGGTGGGGGAGATCGACGCTCTTCATGGTCATCGGCTTCGTCGGTCCTTCCTGCTGTGGGGGACACGGGACGTCCGGGAGGCGCGCGGAGTGGGGCCATCATAGTCCGCTATACTCCGCTCCGCGATGTCAGGTCATTCCAAATGGTCCACGATCAAGCGCCAGAAGGGTGTCGCCGACGTCAAGCGCGGCGCGCTGTTCACCAAGGTGGCGCGCGAGATCTCGGTGGCCGCCCGGCAGGGTGGCGGCGACCCCGACGCCAACTATCGGTTGCGCCTGGCGATCGAAAAGGCCCGCTCCGTGAACATGCCGGCCGACAACATCCGGCGGACGATCGACAAGGCGACCGGTGGCGGCGAGGCCGAGCAGTACGAGGAGATCGTCTACGAGGGCTACGGCCCGGGCGGGATCGCCGTGCTCGTCGAGGCCCAGACGGACAATCGCAATCGCACCGCCGCGGAGGTCCGCTCGATGTTCAGCAAGAGCGGCGGCCAGCTGGCCGGCGCTGGCGCGGTCGCCTGGCAGTTCGAGCCGCGCGGCCTGATCTCGGTGGCACGCGCCGGCGTGGACGCCGATGAGGTCGCTCTCGCCGCGATCGACGCCGGCGCCGAGGACGTCGATACCGACGACGCCGAGGTGATCGAGGTCTACACCCCACCCGCGGATCTCGAGTCGGTGCGCCGGGCGCTCGAAGCCCTCGGCATCGCGGTCGAATCGGCGGAGACGACGATGTACGCGAGACAGACGGTCGATCTCGATTCTTCGAAGGCCCGCCAGGCGCTTCGCCTCGTCGAGCTGCTCGAGGACCTCGATGACGTCCAGCGTGTGACCGCCAACTTCGAGATCCCCGAGGACGTCTTCGCCGAGGTCGCCGGGTGATCGTCCTCGGCATCGATCCGGGGACCGCCATGCTTGGCTACGGGATCGTCGAACGAAACGGCGGTCGACTGCGCGAGGTGGACCACGGCTGTCTCAGGACGAGCCCCGACCTGAGCCTGCCCGAGCGCCTTCTCGCGATCCATGCGCTGGTCGACGAGTTGCTCAGCCTGCACCGACCCCACCTCGTGGGCATCGAGCGGCTCTTCTTCTCCCGCAATGTGCAGACGGCCTTCGCCGTCGGCCAGGCGCGCGGCGTCGTGCTGCTGGCGGCGGCCCAGCACGGAACGCCGGTCCGCGAGGCGACGCCGAACGAGGTCAAGAGCGCCATCACGGGCTACGGTGCCGCCGACAAGGAGCAGGTCGGGCGGATGGTCCAGCTGGTCCTCGGGATGAGCGACCTCCCCCGACCCGACGATGCGGCCGATGCCCTCGCGATCGCCACCTGGGTCGTCAACACCGAACGGGCTGGCCCGCCGGCCACCGCCGGCGTGCTCGATCGAGCCGCGATCGCGCCGATCACCCGTGGCGAAACGGGCTACGAACGCGCCGTTCGCGAAGCACTGGCGAACGACCGAGCCGCCAGGCGCAGCGCGTCGTGATGACCGCGTGATCGCCTCGGTCGAGGGTCTCGTCGGCGCGGTGGCAGCCGACTCGCTGGTCATCGAGGTCGGTGGCCTCGGCTATCGGGTCTTCGCGGCCCCGGCGATCCTGGCCGGCGCCCAATCCGGCGCCCGCCTCAAGCTGCACACCTACCATCTCGTTCGGGAAGACCAGCAGGCGCTCTATGGATTTCGAACGGCCGACGAGCTCGGATTCTTCAACCTGCTGCTGACCGTGACCGGCGTCGGCCCGAAGGTCGCCCTGGCGATCGTGGGCAGCCGACCGACCCCGGATCTCCAGCTCGCGATCATGGCCCAGGACCAGGCAGTGCTGGTCAGCATCCCCGGCATCGGCCGAAAACTGGCCGAACGGATCATCTTCGAGCTGAAGGAGAAGGTCGCGGCCGCCGGGGTGGCGGTGGGAGGCAGCGCGTCGGTCGGGTCGCCGGCCGGCGAGGGCGAGATCGTCGCCGCGTTGCAGGCCCTTGGCTACTCGCTGGCCGAGGCCCGCGAGGCTTCACGGGCCGCCCTGCTTGACGTGGGGGTCGAGTCCAGCCTCGAGGAGCGGGTCAAGGCCGCCCTCCGGAGCCTCCTGCGCGACTGACCGCGGTCAGGGCCGCCGGTCGGCCAGCGCATCGGCGTGGCGGGAAAGGCGCATCCCGGCATCCTGGCGCCCAATCCCTGGTCGAGTGGTGGGACTTCGGCACCTTGTGAACATCCGTACGATATGGTCCGACGCGTGATAGACTTCCGCACGATGGTCGACGACATCTCGCACATCCTCTCGGCGGACCTCGAGAACGACGTGGATCGCGTCATCGAAGGCACCCTTCGGCCGCGCACTCTGGGTGAATACATCGGTCAGCGCGAGGTCAAGGCCAATCTCTCCGTGCTGCTGACCGCGGCCCGGGGGAGGGGCGAGGCCGCAGACCACGTCCTCCTCTACGGCCCGCCCGGCCTCGGCAAGACGACCCTCGCCACGATCATCGCGCACGAACTTGGCGTGAACGTCAAGTACGCCTCCGGACCGGCGATCGAGCGGGCCGGCGACCTGGCCGCGATCCTGACCTCGCTCGACGAGCGCGACGTCCTGTTCATCGACGAGATCCATCGCCTCAACCGTGCGGTGGAGGAGATCCTCTATCCGGCGATGGAGGACTACGCGCTGGACGTGATGATCGGCAAGGGGCCGTCGGCCCGCTCCCTGCGCCTGAGCCTCAAGCCGTTCACCATCGTCGGGGCGACGACCCGGGCTGGGCGGATCAGCTCCCCATTGCGCGATCGATTCGGGGCGACCTACCGACTCGACTTCTACACCGAACAGGAGCTCGCGGCGATCGTCGAGCGCTCCGCGGCGATCCTGAAGGTGACGATCCAGCCGGCGGCGACCCGTGCGATCGCCCGCCGCGGGCGGGGGACCCCGCGGATCGTCAATCGGTTGCTCAAGCGGGTCCGGGATCACGCCCAGGTCCACGGCAACGGGCAGGTCGATGAGGCGATCGCCACCGCGGCGATGCGGGCCATGGAGATCGACGACGAGGGCCTTGACTCGACGGACCGGAAGCTGCTCGCGGCGATCGTCCAGAAGTTCGCCTCCGGACCGGTCGGGGTCGCCGCGCTGGCCGCCGTCCTGTCGGAGGAGACCGAGACGATCGAGGACGTCTACGAACCGTTCCTGCTGCGCCTCGGCTTCATCGACCGGACGCCCTCGGGGCGGATCGCCACGGACCTCGCCCGTGCCCATCTGTCCGGCCTCGGCTACGAGATCCCGCCGCCGCGGCGTGCGGAGCCCGGCATGCCGAGCCTGTGGGACGAGTCGTCGGCCCCGGGCGCGTGAACGTGCCCTACATCGGGCAGGCGGCGTGTTACGAGGTGACGGTCGCGCCGCCGGCGGACCGGTCGACCAGGGCCCGGCTCGGGGAGTTGCACCTGACCCACGGGGTCGTCGAGACGCCGCAGTTCATGCCGGTCGGCACTAACGCCACGGTCAAGGCCCTCAGCCCGGACGACATCCGCGATACCGGCGCGTCGATCATCCTGGCCAACACCTACCACCTCTACCTGCGGCCAGGCCACGAGCGGATCGCGCGCCTGGGCGGACTGCATCGGTTCATGGACTGGGACGGGCCGATCCTGACCGATTCGGGCGGGTTCCAGGTCGTCTCGCTGGGCGATCTGCGCGTGGTCGATGACGAGGGAGTCACATTCCGGAGCCACCTCGATGGTTCGATCCATCGCTTCACGCCGGAACTCGCGATCGCGGTCCAGGAGGCGCTCGGTTCAGACATCGCCGTCGCGTTCGACCAGCCGGTCTATCCCTCGTCGCCCCGTGCGGTGATCGCCGATGCGACCGAACGGACGCATCGCTGGGCCGAGCGCTCACTGGCGGCCCAGCGACGCGAGGACCAGGCGATCTTCGGCATCGTCCAGGGTGGCCTGGACCCGGATCTCCGCGCGGCATCCACCCGGTTCATCGCGGATCTGCCGTTCGACGGTGTCTGCATCGGCGGACTGGCAGGCGACGAGACTCCGCCGCAACGCGATGCCACGCTCGAGTTGGTCACGGACCTTCTCGTCGACGATCCACGGCCTCGCTATCTGATGGGCCTCGGGTCGCCCGCGGATCTGCTCGAAGCCGTCCATCGAGGCGTGGACCTGTTCGACTCGGTGATGCCCGCCCGCGTCGCCCGGAACGGCCAGTTGTGGGTCCCCGGCGGGCGCCTGAACATCCGGAACCAGCGCTTCCTGGACGACCCCGAACCGATCCAGGAGGACTGTCCGTGCCTCGCCTGCCGGCGCTTCTCGCGGGCCTACCTGGCCCACCTCTTCCGGGCGAAAGAGCTGCTCGGCTACCGGCTGGCGACTTGTCACAACCTGACCTTCACCCTAGACTTCATGACCAGGATCCGAACCGCCATCCGGGCCGGAACCTTCCCCGCTGCGATGACCGGACTACGGGCCCGCGCGGGTCGGGTGAGTGGCGGTGAAGGCGCTGTGAAGTCGGCGTGAAGCGCCGGTCGGTAACCTTCAGAGAGACGCGGAGGCAGAGCCATGGGATCGCGCGATCGTCCGGGCAAAGAGGCCAAGAAGAAGCCGAAGGCCAAGCAGGCGCAACCCAGCTTGTCGCCGCTGGCGGACCCGCCCCGGAACGTCGAGGTGATCCGCAAGCCGCGCAAGGAGAAGCCGGTCGTCGCGGACGACACGGAGGAAGGCTGATCGACCGGCGGACGTCACACCGTCCGCTCCGGCGAGCGGTCCCACGGATCGGATGAGGAGCGTGACGGACAGATGGCGATGACCGACGAGCGAAACGCGGAGCGGACCGCGGAGCGGGCCCTGGCGGAACGAGGCAAGGCCGTGGACGCCGCCCTGGCCACGATCGAGAAGCAGTTCGGGCGCGGCTCGATCATGAAGCTGGGTTCGCGCGAGCGGCTCCAGGTCGATACGATCCCGACCGGGTCGATCGCACTCGACCTTGCGCTCGGCGTCGGTGGCATCCCGCGCGGCCGGATCACGGAGATCTTCGGCCCGGAATCCTCGGGCAAGACGACAGTCTGCCAGCACATCATCGCCGAGGCCCAGGCGCGTGGCGGCATCGCCGCGTTCATCGACGTGGAGCATGCCCTCGATGCGGGCTATGCCCGGGCCTGCGGGGTCAATGTCGATGAGCTGCTGGTCAGCCAGCCCGACACCGGGGAGCAGGCCCTCGAGATCACCGAGACGCTCATCCGCTCGGGTGGGATCGACTGCGTCGTCGTGGACTCAGTGGCGGCGCTCGTGCCGCGCGCCGAGATCGAAGGCGAGATGGGCGACTCGTTCATGGGCATCCAGGCGCGGCTCATGAGCCAGGCGCTGCGGAAGCTGACCGGCGCCGTCTCGCGCTCCAACACCTCGCTGATCTTCACTAACCAGTTGCGCGAGAAGATCGGGGTCATGTTCGGCAACCCGGAGACCACCCCGGGTGGTCGCGCCCTCAAGTTCTACGCGTCCGTCCGGCTGGATATCCGGCGGATCGAGACGATCAAGACCGGCACCGAGTCGGTCGGCAATCGCTGTCGGGTGAAGGTCGTCAAGAACAAGGTCGCCTCGCCGTTTCGGGTCGCCGAATTCGACATCATGTATGGCGAAGGGATCTCGAAGGAGGGCGGTCTGCTCGACGTCGGCGTGGCGATGGATGCCGTGACCAAGACCGGTGCCTGGTTCACCTTCGACGAGACCCGCCTGGGCCAGGGTCGCGAGGCGGCCAAGGACTTCCTCAAGGCCAACGCCGCGATCGCTGCCGAGATCGAGGGCCGGATCCGGGCCAGGATCAACGATGTGCCGATCCCGGTCGAGGGCATCCAAGAGGCCGAATGACGGCTGGCCCGCGCCGCCGCGAGTCCTTGGCTGAGCGGCGCGAGCGACGGGCAGCCGTTGACGACCCGGCGGTCGTCCTCGAGGCGGCCGCGCGCTTTCTCGAGGTGCGCTCGCGATCCGTGTCTGAGGTTCGGCGCCGTTTATCCGGTGCGGGGTACCGCACGGACCTCGTGGAGGGGGCCATCGAGCGGATGCTCGAACTCGGGATGCTTGACGACGAGGCCTTCGCCCGGGCCTGGGTCGAATCGCGCGATCGGTCCCGGCCGCGCGGCGAGCGAGCCATCCGCGCCGAGCTCAGCCTGAAGGGAGTGAACCGGATATCGATCGATCTGGTCCTGGGTGAACGCCGGGATGCGCAGGCGGGCGAGGTCGCTGACGACGGCGATGCGCCGACCGGTTCCCCGGACCGCTCGGCTGCCGAGCGCCTGATCGCACGCCATCGCCGCAGCCTGGACCACGTGACCGACGCCCGCCAGCGACGCCAGCGGGCCTATCATCTCCTGGCCCGCAACGGCTTCGATCCGGAGACCTGTCGCGACGTGGCGGCGAGCATCGACGCCGACCCCGGCCACCAGGAGAGGCGATGATCGGCGTTTCGAGGTTCGTCTGGCTCGTCACCGGCGTCGCCTGGGCCACGCGCTCGCTCCTGGGATTCGCCAACCCAGACTATTGGGATCCCGTCACGCCGCTCGACTGGAGCGCCGTCTGGCTCTATAGCGCGGCCTGGCTCCTGGTGGCACCATCGGTGCTGATGCTCGGCCGGCTCGCATCGGATCGACGGGTGATGACCGTTGCCGCCGTGGTTGCGGTCGGGGGACTTCTCGCGGGCGGCGCGAATGCCATCGAGGACGGGTTCGGCGTGAGGTCACTCGGGACTCTCTACGTCATCGGCTTCTTCACGGCCGGGCTCGCCTTGCTTCCACTGGCCGCGAGCTTCCGGCGGGCGAGATACTCGCGTCTCGCCGGAACGTCGGTCGCGCTCTTTCTCGGGGTCCTGCTGTTCACCCTCGGCGGTGGCTTGATCATCCTCGCCGCGTTCGGCGGCATCGCCGTCGCGCCGCGATGGTTCGCGCGCGCGGACCCGGAGCCGGCCCCAGCGGTCGCGGGGGGCTCCACCGAGTAGCGCCCCCGGGCGCCGGCCGGGCGGTCCTGGCCAGCACCTTCCGGACCGTGCCGGTGATGGCGTCCAGATACGTCCGTGACACCGGACTCACCGGGCCTGGACGCGAGCTGAGGGTCCCCGATCGGGCGCCGGTCCTGGGCCCGATTCCAGTCGGGCTGGTCAACGGGACACACTCGAACCGAGATCGGTCGCGCGCTCCAACCTGACGGGAGGTGCTGACCCGGAAACCCCAAGGCCGCGTCGAGAGTTCCAGGCTCCCAAGGGCGCCCGACCTGGGCACGGCCCGTACACCAGCCAGCCTGGAACCTGGGCTGAGGATGATCGGACGGCGGCCCGTCGAGGGTCCGAGGTGTGACGGACGTGCCGGACGAGTACAGCCGGTTGCCGTTCCCGACGCCGCGCCGTAGGCTACGCGGCAGACGTATCGGCGCCGCTGACACCGGTGCTACCAGGCTCCATACCGGCGGATCGCAGGTCCATCCATTCGCGTCAATCGCCCTTTCCTTGCGATCGCGCCTTCGCACACGTAAGACGTCCGGCCGCAGAATCCGGTCCGGATGGGAGGAATACGGAATGGACACACTGCTCATCGTGGCGGTGGCCCTGGGGGCTGCCGTCGGCGGAGCCGTACTCGGCGCGCTCGTGCGCAGCATGTGGGCGTCGCAGACGATCAAGGCCGCCACCGCGGAGGCCCGCCGGATCGAGGCCGAGGCGAGGACCCGCCAGAAGGAACTGATCCTCGAGGCGAAGGACGAGAAGCTCCGCTTCCAGCGCGAATCGGAGGATGAGGCCAGGGCTCGCCGCGGAGAGTTGTCCGCGCTCGAGAGTCGCCTTCTCCAGCGCGACGAGCAACTCGACCAGCGCAGCGACATCCTCGAACAGCGCGACCGTAATCTGCTCGAGCGCGAACGCGAACTCGACAAGACGCGGGACGAACTCGCGAGGGCGCACGGCGAGCACGTCGCCGCCCTCGAGCAGGTCTCGGGGATGGCCGCCGAGGAGGCCCGCGGGATCCTCATCGAGGCCGTTCGCGAGGAGGCCGAGCGGGACGCGGTCAAGCTCGCTCGCGCGATCGAGCGAAGCGCCCGCGAAGAGGCGCAGGACAAGGCTCGCGACATCGTCATCACGGCGATGCAGCGGGTCGCCTCCGAGCACACCGCCGAGCACACCGTCTCGGTCGTCCATCTGCCCTCGGACGAGATGAAGGGCCGGATCATCGGTCGGGAGGGGCGCAACATCCGCGCCCTCGAGCAGGCGACCGGGATCGACCTGATCATCGATGACACGCCGGAGACGGTCATCCTCTCCGGCTTCGATCCCGTGCGGCGCGAGATCGCCCGCATCGCGATCACCAAGCTGATCGCCGACGGCCGGATCCACCCCGGCCGGATCGAGGAGGTCGTGGCCAAGGCGCGGGCCGAGGTCGACGTGATCATGCGTCAGGCCGGCGAGCAGGCGGCCTACGACGCCGGCGTCCCGGGACTCCCGGCGGACATCATCAAGACCCTCGGCCGGCTCAAGTTCCGGACCAGCTACGGACAGAACGTGCTGAACCACGTGGTCGAGACCAGCCACCTCGCCGCGATCATCGCCGCAGAACTGGGGGCGGACGTCCAGGTCGCCAAGATGGGCGGCCTGCTCCACGACCTGGGCAAGGCCGTCGACCACGAGGTGGAGGGCCCGCATGCTGCGATCGGCGCGTCGATCGCCCAGCGCCACAACCTCCCGCCGAAGGTCATCAACGCGATCGCGGCGCACCACCAGGAGGTCGAATACAGCTGTCTGGAGGCCCCGATCGTGCAGGTCGCCGACGCGATCAGCGCCTCGCGTCCCGGCGCCCGTGGTGAGGCGATGGACACCTACGTCAAACGGCTGGAGGACCTCCAGGCGATCGCCGAGAGCTTCGGCGGCGTGGAGCGCTCATTCGCGGTCCAGGCCGGCCGGGAAGTCCGGATCATCGTCCGCCCCGAGGAGATCGACGACCTGACCGCCAGCCGACTCGCCCGTGACATCGTCAAGAAGATCGAAGAGCAGCTGACCTACCCGGGTCAGATCAAGGTGACGGTCATCCGCGAGACGCGGGCCGTGGAGTACGCGAAGTGATACGCAAAGCGTCCTACCGTGGCGTATCGTGCCGCATCCACTCGGGACGGAGCCTCTAGCGCGTCACGGTCGGACGCTATGGATGCTGCACGCGATGCTGCACAGAACGGCCCGCCCGTCGCTCCGGCGGCGCTGGCCGGCGAACCGGGATCGCGCGCCGGACGCGGAGCGGACGAGCCGGAAGAGCATAGAACGGCCCGGCCGCCAGGGGGGATTCCGACCGGGGCCGCGGTGAGGGTGGGGTGCGACCCGACGCGCCAATGCCATGGGCGTAGGCTAGGACGGTGGCCGGGGTGACGCGATCCGGGGTCCGGCCGGCGAAGAACGGCCAGAGCATCCGGCTGTAGCCCTCGACGGTCCGGCGGGAGCCGGAGCGGTTGCCCTTCTCGACGAGGAAGGCGTAGAGCGCCTGGTCCCAGGCGAAGCCGTCGCCGCTGAAGCTGGCCGGGAGCAGCTTCGGGTTGGTCATTCAGAGTGCCTCGTGCAGGATGTGGTCGAGTACATTCATCACTCAGGCGGGCCGAGAAAGCAACACGATGACCACATCGTGAGCACACGAAGGGTGCGACGGGATTCCTCCGTCCTTCAGCAGTCCTGGCCCGTACACTCCATCGGGAGGTGCTGGCACCGATGAACGACCTGGAGATCGTCCTCAACAGCGTTCGCGATCGCATCGGTAAGTGGCGGGCTCAAGCGATCGGCGAGGAGAACACGAAGACCGTATTGATCGAGCCGATCCTGCGGGCGCTCGGCTGGGACGTCGAGGACCTCGATGAGGTGCGGAAGGAGTTCCGGTACAAGCCCGGCGACAACCCCGTCGACTACGCGCTCTTCCTGCTCCGCACGCCCCGCCTCTTCGTGGAGGCCAAGGCGCTCGGGGAGAATCTCGGCGATCGCAAGTGGGCCAGCCAGATCATGGGCTACGCGGGCGTGGCCGGCGTCGAGTGGGTCGTGCTGACCGACGGCAACGAGTACCGCATCTACAACGCGCATGCCGCCGTGGACATCGAGAAGAAGCTCTTTCGGCGGATCGTCATCGCCTCGGACGAGTCAGGCGTCGTCGAGACCCTCGCGCTCCTCTCCAAGAGCCAGCTCCAGGAGAACCAGATTGAGGTGCTCTGGCGCGCAGACTTCGTGGACCGCCAGGTGAGGGGGGCCATCGAGGGCCTCTTTGCGCCCGAGGTGCCGGGCGACTTCCTGCGTCTGATCCGCAAGCGGGTCCCGGCCTTGCCCGTCGCCGACGTGCGCGCCAGCCTGGCCCGAGCGCGGTTCACGCTCGACTATCCGGCCGTTCAGCTTACGCCGAAGGCGTCAGTCGGTCGGCGGGCGCCAGCTCGGACGACGGCTGGGGCCACGGCGGAGGTCAACGACGCGACCGGGACGGACGTTCATGGCGACAAGACGCCGTGGCGCCACGTGACGCTTGCGGAGCTGATCTCGTCGGGCACCGTCAGGCTGCCGCTCGACATCGAGACGGCGTACAAGGGCCACCAACTCGCCGCTCGCATCGAGTCGAATGGCAACGTGGTCTGGAACGGCACGACGTTCGACTCGCTCTCGATGGCCGGCGGCATGGCCCGCAAGTCGATCGTCGGCGCGCCACCGGGCCGTGAGTATCCGCCGACCAACGGCTGGATCTTCTGGCGCTTCCGAGATGCTGACGGTCGCCTTGCATTTCTTGATGTGCTCCGCGAGCGGCATTCAAAGCGATAACCGATGAGACTGTGGGTGGTCCGGGCCGGCCGAGGTACACCCCCGGGGGTCCGACTTGGCTTCGTGCGCGTAGGGGTGGACGCGGGTACCGGCGAATCTCTCCGCTGTAGCGATTGCGACCGCCCCTCCCCACAGTGCGCGTGATCGTTTATAGGTGTGCGAGCCGGATGCAGTGGGTACGGGCGAATCTCTCCGCTGTAGCGATTGCGACCGCCCCTCCCCCCAGCGCGCGCGCTGACTTTTTCTCGCGGAAAGGAGGCATTGGGTACTGGCGGATTTGCTCGATAGAGCGATCGAGTCCGCCCCTCCCCCCTCGCCCCCGGCACGCTGTTCCGGTGTCCAGTGGGTCATGCGACGGATCCGAGCGCCCGAGGGCCGTTTATGGGGGGTCGTAGGCTGCCACGCGCCACGCTGCGACGCCGGTCCAGATCGCCGTTCGGGTACCAGTCGACCGCTCCCATCGGGCGGTAGCACTTGGAGCAATACGAGCCGGCGGCTTCCCACCGTCCGCAGTCCGGGCAGGACTGTTCCAGCTTGCCGCGCTGTAGGTCGTCAGGGGTCATGGGCGGATCTCCGGCCGACGACTCGGAGTGCCCGAGTCGAGTATCCGCCGGTTCCGCGACCAACCCGCCATGGCGCAGTTGCGCGCCGAAAAACAGGCCGAGGTGATGGCCGACGTATGGGCCGGGTTCCAGGTCGGGGTCCGCACGAGGGCGAGATCGGGCCAGCCGAGGATGCCGGCGAGGTCCATGACCTGCCGTTGGAACTCGCGTTCGGTGAGGGCCGGGAGGGTGGTCCTCATGGCTGAGAGCCCCTAGAACGGCCCAGGACGGTGGAGCGGGTCGACCGATTGCGTGCCAAACCGCCACTGAGTGCCACTCGGGGTATGTCGGCCGTCTCCGTCGATCGTGGGCGGTCTGGGCGGTACTGCCGATAACACACGTTATGTCGTGCGTGACTGCGCGTTATGTCTGCGGTCCTCGCGCGCGTGCGAGGCACAAGTCCGGCAGGCCCGGAGGGGTGCGCGACTTCCACGACGGCGTCCTGAAACTCGGCCTCAGTTTCGGTGACGCTGGACGGGTGTGTCATCGTGCCTCTCCCGTCGGGCACTTGTGCACGCTAGTGCACGAGTGCACAGTGCACGGGGGGTATTCCTAAAGGGGGGGCGTGCACTGCACGACTTGTGCACGGTTGTGCACGACTTGTGCACGCTCACGACTCGGCCTCGGCGACGACCTGGTAGACGGTCTGGGCGCCGTCCGGGACCTTGCGCAAGACGCCGGCCTGGACGGCCTGCCCGAGGTACTTGTTGGCCGCCCTCTGCTTGCAGGTCGCCCGGACCATCAGCCGCTCGATTAGCTCCTGACGGTGGAGCTGGCCGCCCGCTTCGCGCACGACTAGGAGCGCCAGGGTCACGCCGGCTTGCGTCGGCCGCTCCGCCGTTACGATGGGCAGATAGCCGTCGTCGCCGAGCGCGATGGTCAGCCGTTCGCCCTGCAAGGGCGATGACGGGGCGCGAATCTTCTCGAAGGTCAGGATGCGGTGGGTCGGGACGCCGGCCACGGTTTCGAGCCGGATGATCGTCGACGGCCAGCCCTCGAACATCCACGAGCCGGCGGTCCGTAGCCCGGTGACGTTGGCATGGTGCACGACGATGACGGCCTGTACCAGCCCGTCCTCCAGGAGCCGGTCGCAGACATCGAATACGACGCCGACCTGCTCCGGCTTGTCGGATGACTCGCCGCTGAACAGGCGATACCACGGGTCGAGCGCGATGATCTCCGCGCGCTGGTCCACGATCAGCGCCCGTAGGGCGGCCTCGCCCTTCGGTAACCGGAGGTCGATCATCCGCGTAAACATCAGGCGATCGTCATCGAAGCCGGCCGCTACGAGCTGTTGCGCGTGACTCGACATCTCGGGGATGGATAGCTCGCCCTGAACGATCAGGACGCGCCGCGGTCGGTCGATCGTGTAGCGGCCGAGGAATGGCCGTCCGGTTGCCAGCGGGCCGGCCAGGAAGTCGAGCAGGGTCGTTTTTCCGGCGCCTGACCGCGCGTAGACAAGCAGCTTGCCGCCACGGGTCAGAATGCCATCGGCGACGATGTACTCCTCCTCCGCGGAGGGCAGCTCGGCGAGCTGGCCGACTGTCCAGACAGTCGGCGCCGTTGTCGGCTCGGCGCCGACCCCGACGCCGGCTTCCCTCAGCGCCCAGACAGACGGCAGGGGAGCGTGAGGGGCCAGGAGCGGGTGCACGGCCTCGGCCTCGCCGTCGGGGTCGGCAGCGGCCAGGTGGGCGCGCTCGGCTGCGACCGTGGTCGGCGTGATGCGGCCGGCCCATGCGGGAGTGGTCGCGTTCGGACGTGCAGCGGGGCCGGCCAGGGGTGCCGTCATGCCTCGCCCGCCCGGGCCGCGATGTAGTCGGCGCCGGATGCGAAGCGTGCCAGCTCCGAGCGCGGCACCCGGCGGGCGTTCCGGCCGCCGATCGTTCGGAGTCGGCCGTCATCGGCCCAGCGCGTCGCAGTCGAGCGGCTGATGCCGATCCGTCGCGCGGCTTCCGCGATGGTGAGCAGGGCCGGCGGTTCGTCGGGAGCCTGGCGCCCGGCCAGGACAGCGCCCATCGCGTCCCGGAGATCGTCCAGCGCCCGGAGCAGCCGCGCCTCGGGAGTCATTCGACGGCCCCCAAGACGGCCAGGTAGCGCCGAACGATGCTCGCGGGCGGTCGCCAGGCTCCCTCGATAGCGGTGATCCGGGTCCGATTGACCCCGAGTCGCTCGGCGATGTCAGCCTGCGTCAGCCCGCGCCGGACGCGCTCGGCCCGAAGGTCGGGACCCCTGAGCTGCGGGTGATTGGTAGTCATGACGCCACGCTATGCCGAACCGGCCCCCTCCGGCTACGCGCGACGTGGGTACCCTACGAAATACCCGGTGACTTCGTGCTCATCGACCGCACGCGACGACGACGATGTCGCCGTTGCGTGCGGTCGTCTGCGGCCGGATGAGCACAAAGTCGCCGTCCAGGTCAGCGGCCTTGTGTCTGTCGGAGCCAGCGGCGGATCGTGCTCGGGTCCACGGCCCGATCCGGCCAACGGGCCTCGATCGTGTCCGCGATCTCGCCGGACGACTTGCCATCGGCGTCCAGGGCCAGGGCGAGGGTGTGGCGAACGTCCAGCCGGCCGCGGACCATCGTCGCGGCGCGAGTCTTGCGCCGAGACAGGACATCAAATCCGCAACGCGTTGCGGATTTGATGCCACCTTCATGTAGTACTTGGCACGTCGGGCGTCAGGATGCTTCGGCGGGCGCGCGTCATCCGAGCGCCTCGCCGATCGCGTCGGCGATCGCGTCCCGGCCGTTCTCAATCGGTCCGGCATAGGTCCGGAGCAGGACCGACGTATCGTGACCGAGCACGTCCGCAAGGGCCTTCGGCGGGACTCCGCGGGCGAGCGCGAGCGTCGCGTAGGTGCCGCGCAGGTCATGGAAGCGCAGCCCGTCCAGGCCAGCCCGCTCCCGGAGCTTCCGCCAGCGCTCGCCGGCCCGCTCCGGGATGAGCGGTCCACCGGCCGCGTCGGCGATGACCGGACCCGTGCGCCGGGCCTCGGCTCGGAGGGCGTCGAGGGCGAAGGTGGGTAGCTTGACGACGCGCCGGCCGCGCTCGCTCTTGGTCGGCCCGAGCCCGGACCGCGAACGGCTGCCGTGGATGCGTACCTCGCCGGTCACGAGGTCCATGTCGGACCAGTCGAGGGCTAGCAGCTCGCCCACGCGGGCGCCCGAGCCGAGGGCGAGGGTCACGAGCAGCCCGGCCTCGGCATCGTCGCGGGCGAGGTCGAGCAGCGCCCGGGCCTCAGCGGCGGTCAGCGTGCGGCGGCGGGTGGTGCCTTGGACCTTCGGCGCGCGTGCCAGGCGGGCGACGTTCCGCGCGGCCCGGTCGTCGCGCTCGGCGTCCGCGAGACAGGCGGCCAGGACGCGACGGCACAGGGCGACCGTGGACGGGCGCAGGCCGCGCTCGGCGAGGCTCCCGGTCCATCGTTCCACGTCGCCGGGGCGAAGGTCGGACAGCGGCCACGAGCCGAGCGCCGGCGCGACATGCTTACGGATGATCTGGCGGTAGCTGCGCAGCGTGGCGGGTCGGATACGGTGCGCGACCGTATCGAGCCATCGTGTCGCCCACCATGCCAGGGTGGGCGAGGCGGCGGCCTCCGCGTCGCGGTGTACCTCTCCCAGCGCGTCGCGCAGCCGGCGGCCAGCCTCGGCCCGAGAGTGACCGGACACGTAGCGCCGGACCCGGCGGCGGGTCACGGGGTCCTCTACAACGTAGGCGCCTCGCCACAGGCCGCCGGACGTTTCGTAGAGGCTGCCGGCGCCGGGCGTGCGGCGTGGGCGGGTGCTAGGCTCCAACATCGGCTCGGGTCCTTTCCGAGCTGAGCGCGTGTCGGTCCGCTCGACCAACGGCCGGACTGCCGCGCTAGCGTATCGGAGTGTATCACGATGCTGCAACGATGCTGCAATGGCTCCCGTCTACGCACGGGCGCGGGGTACGCGAAGTAGCGGCGCCGGACGACCACGCGTCGAGGGCCGTCGGCCGGACGCGCCTGGGCAACCCGCCCAACGGGAATGCGCCCAGACCACCCGGCGCGTGCCGGGTGCTGATGATCGGTGACCTCATCGGGAAGCCTGGTCGCATCGCCCTGGAAACCCTGCTCCCGGCGCTGCGTGACGAGCGGGGGATCGATTTCGTCACGGCCAACGGCGAGAACGTCGCGGGCGGGATGGGCCTGACACCCTCGACGGCGGATTCGATCCTGGCCGCCGGGGTCGATGTCATCACGTCCGGCAACCACATCTGGGACAAGCGCGAGATCTACCCGTACCTGGAGTCGAGCGAGCGCGTCCTGCGCCCGCTCAACTACGGCACGCACGAGGTGCCCGGGCGAGGGTGGGGGACCTACCAGGCGCTCGACGGTACCGACCTCGCAGTGATCAACCTCCAGGGCCGGACCTACATGCAGCCGATCGAGAACCCGTTCACCGACGCGGACCGGCTTCTCGACGAATCATCGGAGCCGCTGCCACCCGTCCGGTTGGTCGACTTCCACTGCGAATTGACGTCCGAGAAGAACGCCTTTGGGCTCTACCTCGACGGGCGGGTCAGCGCGGTCGTCGGGACGCACACCCATATCGTCACCGGCGACGAGCGGATCCTGCCGAAGGGAACCGCCTATCAGACGGACCTGGGCATGACCGGCCCGATCTGGAGCGTCATCGGGTTCGACCCGGCGACGGTCATCCCACGCTTCCTCAACGCCCTGCCGACGCGCTTCGAGGTCGGCAGCGGAACCGTCGTCTTCAATGCCCTCCAGATCGATATCGACCCTGCCACCGGGCGGGCCCTCCAGATCGAACGGATCCAGCGGCTCATCGAGGCCTGAGGTGCCGACAGGCACCGGACCCGGTCCCGCCGGCGCACCGCCCGTACGCGGGAGCCGGAACGATCCGTCGCGCGTCGTCGATCCGGTCATCCGGCCGGCCCCGTCGCCGGTGGACCTCCATGCTCACACCACTCGCTCCGACGGCGTCATGGCGCCGGTGGACCTGGTCCGTGCCGCCGCCGAATGTGGCGTCAGCACCTTCGCGCTGACCGACCACGACACCCTGGCTGGCTACCGCGAGGTCGCGGCCGCACGAGCCGTCCCCGAAGCGATGACCCTGATCAGCGGGGTCGAGATCAACGCCATGGTGGCCGGCGATCTCGCGCTCTGGGAGGGTGAGCTGCACATCCTGGGATTCGGGATGGACTCCGATGACGACGCCTTCGAGGCCGCCATGGCGAGCCAGCGTGACCAGCGCCGCCGGCGCTTCGCCCGGACCGTCGAGCGACTCCGTGATCTCGGTCTGCCGATCGATTCCCAGGTGGCCGCCCTCGACCGGGGCGACGACGACGCGCTGGGCCGTCCGACGATCGCGCGCGCGCTCGTCGCTGCAGGGTTCGCCACGAGCGTCCAGGACGCCTTCGCGCGACTGATCGGGCATGGGGCACCGGGCTACATCCGCCGGAAGGGCATGGGGCCGGACGACGCGATCCGGGCGATCGTCGCTGCCGGTGGCGTCGCGGTCCTGGCCCATTTCCGCGAGGCGTCCACGCGCCTGGACCTGCTTCGGGAACTCGTGGAGCTTGGGCTCGCCGGTCTCGAGGTGCACTACGGGAGCTGGGACCGAGTGACGATCGAGGCCGTGGCGCAGGTCGCGACGAGCCTCGGCCTCACGCCGACCGGCGGCTCCGATTATCACGGCGACACTGGGACCTACGCCGTAGCGCACGCGGGCCTCTGGGTTCCGCCCGAGGTCGGCGAGGGCCTCCTCGAACGGATCGATCCGGCCTGGAGCGGCCGTCAGTAAGTGGTCGTGTCGGGCTCGCTCGCTCATCGAGGAGGCCCGGCCGGAGGTTGCGCGTACCATGACCGGACCGTGACCCACCCAGCGACCTCCAGACGCGCCCTCACCGTCCTCGAGATCGTTCCAACGAGCGTGCCGGCCACGCCGCGACGTCCCCCGGCGCCCGCCGACGACCGGCTGGCCGAGTATCTGCCCGAGGCGCGCGCGCTGCCAACCTTCCACGTCTGGACGCTCGGCTGCCAGATGAACCGGAGCGACTCGGAGGAGATGGCGGGACGACTGCTGGCCGCCGGCTGCGAGGAGGCCTCGAGCCTCGACACCGCCGAGCTGATCGTCATCAACACCTGCGCGATCCGCGAGGGCGCTGAGCAGAAGGTGATCGGCCGGCAGGGCCAGCTTGCCAGCCTCAAGGCGGCCAATCCGGGCGTCCGCGTGGTCCTGACCGGCTGCTCCGTGCGAGAGCCGGATCGAGCGGGCCTGCGCCGCCGCTACCCGGCGGTCGATCTCTTCCTCCGGCCCGACGAGGAGCCCGAGCTGGTCGATCGGCTCGGCCTGGCGTCGGCACAGGCACCGATCGGGGTCATCGGGGCGACCGCAACGGTCGGACGTACCGTGGTCGGGGCCGCTGATCACCTGCCCGGGACGCGGGCCCGGGCCGTCGGTTCGGGCACCGTCGCACGTGGCTCCACGATCTCCGCCTGGCTGCCGATCATCTACGGCTGCGACAAGACGTGTACCTACTGCATCGTGCCGTTCAGCCGCGGCCCCGAGCGGAGCCGGCCGTTCGACGACATCGTCTCGGAGGCGAGAGGACTGGCGGCGGCCGGGTACCGCGAGGTGACCCTGCTCGGCCAGAACGTCAATTCGTACGGCCACGACCTGCCGACCGATCCTCGCTTCGGGCACGTCGCGGAGACTCGCTGGGCCGGCCATCAGCTCGACCTTGCGGGGCGGCCGGACCTGGCCGAGCTGATCCGGGCGATCGATGGGTTGCGAACGAGCGACGGTCGCCCAGCCATCGGACGCTTGCGCTTCGTCACTTCCCATCCATGGGATCTATCGGACCGGCTGATCGCCGCGCTGGCCGAGTGCGACTCGGTCTGCGAGCACCTCCACCTGCCCGTCCAGTCCGGCTCCGATGCGGTCCTGCGCCGGATGGGCCGCCAGTACACGATCGAGCACTACCTGGAACGGCTCGACCGGATCCGCGCGGCGGTGCCCGGGATCGCCATCTCGACCGACATCATCGTCGGCTTCTGCGGCGAGACCGAAGCCCAGTTCGAACAGACGCTGGCCCTGCTCGAGACGGTCCAATACGAGCAGGTCTTCGCCGCTGCGTATTCGCCGCGTCCCGGGACGCCGGCGACGCGGCTGGCCGACGACGTGCCCGCCGAGGAGAAGCGGCGACGCCTCAACACGCTCCTCGCGATCCAGGAGCGGATCGGGCTGGGGCGCAACCAGGCCTGGCTGGGACGCGAGGTCGAGGTCCTCGTCGATGCGGTCCACCCAGTGCGCGGGCACGACCACGAGATTGCCGACGCGGAGAGGAGCGGGATCGAGCGCGGGACGAGCCGGCTGTCCGGTCGGACGCGGACCAACAAGCTCGTCCACCTCGGCGGAGATCCGGCCCTGGTCGGGCGTGCCGTGACCGTCCGGATCGAGCATGCGGGCCCCTACGCGTTACGAGGCGCGCTGGTCGTCGCGTGAGGCGCTCGTGATCAGTGGTCAGGCCGACGCACCACCGTTGATCGTGCTGGCCGGCGCGACGGCTACCGGCAAGACCGAGCTGGCGATCCGTCTTGCCGAGGCGATCGTGGGCGAGGGACGTCGCACCACGATCATCTCCGCCGACTCTCGCCAGGTCTACCGAGGCCTGGACATCGGGACGGCCAAGGCCAGCGCCACCGACCGGGCCCGGATCCCGCATCAGGGTCTCGATCTGGTGGATCCGGATCGGTCGTTCAGCGTCGCGGGATTCGTCGACCACGTTCGGGACGTCCTGGCCGAGGTCGGGCGGGTCGGCGGTGTCGCCATCCTCGCCGGCGGCACCGGACTCTACCTGCGCGCCGTCGGTCGCGGGCTTGACACGGATGCCCTGCCGAACGATCCAGCGGTCCGTGCCCGCCTCGAGAACGAGCTCCTCGCCGATGGACTCGCGCCCCTCGTGGCCCGCCTGCGCGACCTGGCGCCCGCGTCAGCGGCCCGCGTCGATACGCACAACCCGCGGCGCGTCGTGCGAGCCCTCGAGATGGCAGAACTGGTCGGCGACGCCGCGCCACCGACCCCACGAGGCTACCCGGGCCCGATCACCTGGCTCGGACTGACCGTGGAGCCCGCGGCCCACGCCGAGCGGATCGCGGCGCGTGCGCGTGGCCAGTTCGATGCCGGGCTGATCGAAGAGGCGCAGGCGTTGCGCGAACGCTTCGATCCGGGGCTGCCGGCCTTCTCGGCGATCGGCTACCACGAAGCCTGGGCGTTCCTGGACGGCGAGCTGACCCGCGAGCAGGCGGTCGATCTCGACATCCGGCGCAACGTCACGTTCGCCAGACGCCAGCGGACCTGGTTCCGCTCCGAACCGGGGATCACCTGGCTGGACGCCACCGAGGGCTCCCCGGCGGCAACGGCGCTCGCGCTGGTACGCCACGGCGTCGAACCCACCCGCGCATGAGCCCTCCGGCGGCCAGCGACTAGACTACCTCGCCATGCCTGCACATCAACTGATCGACCTCGAGCGGATCCCGGAGAAAGCTTTTCTGGTCGCGGTCGATACCGGCGACGATGCCGGCTGGTCGGCCGAGGACTCGCTGGCCGAACTGGCGAACCTGGCCGCCACTGCCGGTGCCGACGTGGTCGGCGCCGAGTGGCAGAACCGCCGGCACGTCGACCCGAACTGGTACGTCGGCAAGGGCAAGGCGGAGGAACTCGCCGCGGCCAGGCGCGAGACCGGCTTCGACATGCTCATCGCCGATGACGAGCTCTCCCCGGCGCAGCAACGTGCCCTCGAGGAATTGCTCAAGGTCAAGGTCATCGACCGCAGCCGGCTGATCCTGGACATCTTTGCCTTGCACGCCCAGACGCACGAAGGCCGCCTCCAGGTGGAGCTCGCCCAGCTGGAGTACCAGCTGCCCCGGCTGACCCGGCTGTGGACCCACCTGTCGCGGACCGGCGGCGGGATCGGCACGCGGGGACCCGGCGAGTCGCAGCTCGAGACGGACCGCCGGATCATCCGAACCCGGATCTCGAAGATGAAGGAGCGGGTCGACCAGGTGCGTCAACAGCGCGCGACCGCAGCCCGCGGGCGCGACCGCCGACTCTGGCCGACGGTCGGCATCGTCGGCTACACGAACGCCGGCAAGTCCACCCTGCTCAACACCCTCGTCGGCAGCGAGGCGGCCAAGGCCGAGGACAAGCTCTTCGCGACGCTCGACCCGACAAGTCGCCAGGTCAAGCTGGGCGATGGGCAGGTCGCCATCGTCACCGACACCGTCGGGTTCATCCACAAGCTCCCGCACCAGCTGGTGGAGGCGTTCCGGGCGACCCTCGACGAGGTCAACCGGGCGGACGTGCTGGTCGAGGTCGTGGACGCCGCCGATCCGCATTTCGAGGAGCACCGGGCGACCGTCCAGACCGTGCTCGACGAGCTCGGCGCCGGCGACAAGCCGCGGGTCGTGGCTTTCAATAAGGCCGATCTGCTCGACCGGGCCGCGCGCAACGGGGATGCAGCGGCACCGGCGATCGCCGGTTCGGTCTTCATCTCCGCCCTGACCGGCTACGGCATGGAGACCCTGCGGGCCGAGATCGCGGCGGTGCTGGCCTCGCTCGGCGTGGACGTCGATGTCTCGCTGCCATACGCGGCGGGAGAGCTGCTGGCGCGTGTCCGCGAGCGAGGCACGATCGAGATCGACTACCGCGAACGCGACGTGCATCTCCGGGGACGCGTCGCGCCGTCACTGGCCGGAGAGCTCGAGGCCGCAGCCGAGCGCTGGGCGGCGAGCCTTACTGCAACGAGCGACGAGGTCGTTGCGACGAATCGATGAGCACATACCTCCGCCTCGCCGGTCGCGCGAGCCTGCCCGATGGCACGCACCTGGTCTGGTCGGTCGCGGACGGCCGGCGCGGGCGACGTTGGCGGGCGACCACGACCCGCGACGGGATGCTGAGCAGTGGAATGCTTCTCGAGGTCGGTCCGGACGGGCGCCCGGCGCGACTCGAATATGCGACCCGGGAGGGCCTGCTCACCCTCCATCCCGAAGCCACCGGCACGTCACTCCACGGCAATGTCGTGACAACCGATGGGGTGTCTCACCTGACGTTCGCCTGGAGCATCGACCACGCGCTGTCGATCGACGGATCGCCCATCGCCGACGCCGTCACCGCCCACCGCCTTGCGGGTGAGATCGGGGTAGGGGAGGGGAGGTCGATCCCGGTCGTGATCGTCGGGAGGGACCTTGACGTACGCGAAAGCGAGCGACGGTTCGTGCGGGTCAGCACGAGGGACTGGCGGATCGAAGCCGGAGACCAGGCGCAGCTCCTGTCCATCGGTGAGCACGGACTCCTCGTGAGCGGCGAGACCGCACAGACCTGGCCGCTCGAGATCGAATCTCCCGCCTCGCCCACGCGCCGTGGACAGACTGTGGACAAGCCCGCCCCAGACGCCCAAGTTCGCTGAAAGTCGTTGATAAGTCCGTAGCCAAGGCATCGGGCGGCGGCTATCGTAGGCCTTGCTCGAAGGGGCTCTGGACCGAAAGCGGTGTCGCGGATGCAAATCAGCGGCGTCGACTACGGACTGGCAGTTCCTTCGGGCGTTCTTGTGTGTTCGGCCCGTCTAGCCGTGCCATGATCGCTAGATGATCCAGGCCGAGGATGCCCTGTCGCCGGAGGCGATCCGCCGGGCTCGCACCGGGATCACTCCTGTCTTCCTGGACACTCCCCAGTACGTGCACGAGGGCCTCTCCGCGCGCGCCGGCATCCCGGTCATCGTCAAGGTCGAGACGCTCAATCCGATCCGTTCGTTCAAGGGCCGCGGGACCTGGGTCGCGCTCCACTCCCTGGCAGAGGAGGGGAGGGTCGGGCCGAACCGCGCGGTGGTGGTCGCCTCGGCCGGGAACTTCGGCCAGGGCGTCGCCTATGCGGCCCGGGCGCTCGGCGTGCCAGCCGTCGTCTTCACGTCGCGCCACGCCAATCGCGCCAAGATCGCCCGGATGCGGGCGCTCGGCGCCACGGTCGTCGAGTCGGGGGAGGACTTCGACGCTGCCCGCGGTGGGTCGGAGGCGTACGCCGCCGAGCACGGCGCGGAACTGCTGGTCGATGGCCATGACCCGCGGATCGCGGCCGGCGCCGCGACGATGGCGCTCGAGGTCACGGATGCGGTCGAGGCCGGTGCCCTGCCTGCGCTCGTCGTCGCGCTCGTCCCGGTCGGGAACGGCTCACTGATCAACGGGGTCGGATCGTGGTTACGGGCTGCGGCCCCGGCCTGCCAGGTCATCGGCGTCCAGGCGGAGGCGGCGCCGGCGATGACGCTGAGTTTCCACGCCGGCCGTCCGATCGACACGCCGTCGGCCGCGACCTATGCCGATGGGATCGCCTCGCGCGTCGCGATCCCCGCGGCCGTCGAACTCATGGCCGGTTGGGTCGACGAGATGGTCCTCGTCTCGGAGGAGCGGCTCCGGGCGGCACAGGCCATCCTGACCGAGGAGCTCGGGATCACCGTGGAGGGCGCGGCTGCGGCGTCCTGGGCTGGACTGTTGGCAGGCCCGCGGCCGGACGGCCCGGCTTTCGTCGTCATCACCGGCTCCAACGCCTGATCAAGGACAAGGATCGGCAGCCCTGACCGTGCAAGCGCGTCGGGTCCTGCTGGCCGACTGGCGCGGCGTCGGACGGTCGAGCGTGCCGCTCGGGCTGCTCGCGCTCGCGGCCGCCATCCCGGTCTTGCGGCTGCCGATCCTGGTCACGCTCGTCGCCGGAACCGCCGTCGCGATCACGCGGCGCTCTCCCGTCCGCTGGGCATGGGCGGCCGCGGTGCCCGTGGCGATCTCGCTCGCGTTGGGCGTCGTCCGGGCGCCGGTCGCCGTCACGGACGGCTCCGACTGCGCGAACCTGGCCTCGCCGGTCGCTGTCTGGCGGGCTACCGAGGCTGCGGTCGTCCTGGCCGCCCTGGCGATCCTGGCGGCCACGCTCCACGCGCCGCGGACGTCGCTGTCGCTCCGCTGGCCGTCTCGCCATATCGTCCGCCTGTCGATCATCGGGTTCGTTGTCGTGGGCCCACTTGCTCTCGTCGTCGGGCCGCTCGTGGCTCGACCGTTTTTCGGACCGATCACCTACGACGTGACGATCGTCGGGGCGATCCTGCCCGCGCTTCTGTTCGCCGTCGCCAACGGGTCGATGGAGGAGCTCGCCCATCGCGGAGCGCTGATGGGCTGGTCCGGGCGCGTTGTGGGCGTGTGGCCCGCGGTGGTGGGCCAGGCCGTCGTCTTCGGGCTCGCGCATTCAGGCTCCGACGTCGCCGGCAACGGTGTGCCACTCATGCTCGCGCTTGGCGTCGGTGGCCTCCTCGCCGGCGTCATCGCCGTCCGGACCCGGTCGCTGCTCTTCCCGATGGCGATCCACATCGGCCTCGACATCCCGATCTACTACGCGTTCTCCTGCCCAAGCTAATCATCGTATGTAGTAGTATGCGACGACGATGTTGACTGTTGCGGAGGCCGCAAAGCGAGCGAACCGCGATCCCGAGACGGTCCGGCGCTGGATCCGCGCGGGGAAGCTCTCGTCCTGGAAGGTGGGCAACCAGCACATGATCGACGAAGACGACTTGGCGGACGCGATCGGCGGCGAGACCGAGCGGGCCGAGGCGGCGCATCGGATCGGCGAGGTGCAGGCCGCGTACGCCGACTCAGGGCCCGCCCGTGCGGTCGTCGCACCCGGCAGGGGAGCGGTGACCGATGACTGGTTGCCGGCGATCGTCGGCCGGATCGCGCGAGCCGTGGATCCCGTGCGGATCATCCTGTTCGGATCGCGCGTGCGTGGCGAGGCGCACCCGGACGCCGACTACGAACTGCTCGTCATCCTGGACGGGGTAGGGGACCGGCGGGCGAGTCGCATCGCCGTACGTCGGTCGTTCGCAGACGTCCCCGTACCGGCCGACATCATCGTTGCGTCCGTCGACGAGATCGAAGGCCGAGTCCCGGGACACCCTTCGGGTGCCGTCTACTGGGCACTCCAGGAGGGCCGCCAGATCTACGATCGTGGCGAACTCGGCTAAGGCCACCGCGTGGTGGCTCAGGACAGCCCTGGGAGACCTCCATGCGGCTCGTGTGCTCTCGGACGCGGACGGTGTGCCGGCTCGTGTCGCCGTGCACCTTGCCCATCAAGCCGCGGAGAAGTCGCTCAAGGCGGTCATCGCGTCTGGCGGTGCCGAACCGGCACGAACCCACGATCTCGTGTTCCTGCACCTGCGTTGTCCGATCGACGTGCAGCTCGCAATGGCGCACATCGACATCGTTGCGCTATCAGCCGCCCTGTTGGTCGCACGATATCCGGCGATCGATGAGCCGCCGATCGACGACGCCGAGGTCCAGCGCAGGCTCGGCGAGGCAACCGACATCCTCCAGATCGCGATTCGCCACGCGGACGAACTGGGTTTCGGTGGATCTGGGCTGACACCGGCCTGAGACGCTTCGGTCGACCTATCTCCAACGCGTCGACGCCGCCCTGGACGACCAGGAACGCGTAGTGTAGTATGCAACAACACGCGGAGGCTCAATGATGCTCACGGTTCCCGAGGCTGCTCGTCGGGCACGACGTAACCCGGAGACGATCCGCCGCTGGATCCGCGAGGGGCGTTTGCGCTCGACCAAGGTGGGCACGCAACACGTCCTCGACGAGAAGGATCTCGACGAGATTCTTGGGCGGTTCGCCGACACCGTCTCGCTGCCGCCCGAGTGGCAGACGACATTCTGGGGCGGTCCGATGCCCGATGTCGTCGCGGCAGTCCGGCGGTCTCGCGCGGGACACTGACGTGCTGTTGGTGGTCGACGCCAGCGTCATCGTCCAGATCTGTCTCACCGGCGGCAACCTGGGCCCGCTCGCGGGGCACGAGATGGTGGCGCCACCGCTGCTCGCATCGGAGGTGACCTCGACCCTGTGCGAGATGACGTATCGAGGTGAACTCGAGCATGATCACGCCCGCCTGGCCGTGAACGGACTTGGCCGCCTGCCGATCCGTTACGACCGACCCGCTGGATCGTACGAACGCGCCTGGGACGTGGCGCGCTCGCTCGGCTGGGCGAAATCGTACGATGCCGAGTATGTGGCGTTGGCGCTCATCCACGACGCGCCGCTCTTGACGATCGACGAGCGCATGCGGCGCGGCGCAGGGCACATCGTCGCGATGCCGACTCCAGCGGAGCTGGCTGCGAGCTGATCCCGTACACGCGCACAAAAGTCCGCTCCCGGGCGCCAAGTACTGCCGATAATGTAAGTTATGTCTGTACCGTACGAACCACAGGAGGTGCGAGAGCATTAGGACTGCGCTGAAGGTCACCGCGGGCGGCCACGCGGCAGCCGCTAGCACCCAGTGCCCGTGCCGAGCGAGGATCCGTTCCCACTGGCCGCTGTCGTGCCGTCCCACGAAAGTGCCCGGGTCGATCGTGACCAAACTCTCCTCGATCAGGGGCTGCGAGCGTGCCAGGAGTTCCCGGGTGGCGGCCATGACGTCCGACTCGATCGCGGCCCACGCCTTAATGTCCTCGCGGTGACGCAGGAAGAACTGGAGGCGGTCCTCCGAGAAGAGGTCGTTCGGCGTCATGGTCCAACCGCTCTAGCCAAGGTCGCAAGGTACTGCACCGCCGTCGAGCGTCCTATGGTCGGCCTCGGGGTCGCAGCCTCGGCGGCCTCGGCGAGGATCCCCCGCAGATGCGCGTAGCTCATCGTCTGCCAGGCCGACTTCGATACAGCTGACACCGCCGTCAGCGGGGCTCGTCCTGACGGTGAGAGGAATACCCAGCGCGTATCACCGGGTCGATCCGCCCATGCCCAGTACAGGCGTTCGCACTGCCCGGGTTGCTCGCCGGCATCCAACTTGTTCTCGATCACGACCGTGGCGTCCTCCCCGCGAATGACGATGTCTGCCCGTGCTTCACGGAGCACGTTGGAGTCGTCGGGTCCCGATCGCGTGACTTCTGTTTCGACAAACACGGGACCCGAAAGGAGCAGCCGCTCACCGGGCCACAGGGATTCGACGAATCGGTTCAGGAACTCGCGCCCGA
>JBCLCL010000001.1:0-117397 GCA_038915815.1 Candidatus Limnocylindrales bacterium | reverse complement strand
AGGCCTCGTCGACACCGGTTGTCGCCTGCCAGTCGCGCTCAGGAGCCCAGGGAGCCAGGCGGAGGTTCCTCGTCCCCTCGTTGTCGCCTGCCAGTCGCGCTCAGGAGCCCAGGGAGCCAGGCGGAGGTTCCTCGTCCCCTCGTTGTCGCCTGCCAGTCGCGTTTGCCCGGCGAGATGCCGTCCGCGGGGCTCTCTCACCCGTGGCCCCACCTGAACATCGCATTGGCGCCCCCGGCCCGGCACCCGGGTGCGTCCTGACGTCGGCCCGGCACGCGGGTGCGCCCTGACGTCGGCCCGGCACGCGGGTGCGTCCTGACGCCTGATCCCGGGCCGGGTCCGGCGCCGCGCCTCCGCAGTGGCTACCCTTGCCTGATGGCGAGCCCCACCCTCAACCGTGACTTCGAACGTCGCTCCTTCTGGCAGGCGACGATGCCGGCCCTCCCGGATCGGTCGGGACGGCCGCTGCCGGCGACCGCGGACGTGGTGGTCATCGGTGGCGGTTACGCAGGGATCAACGCCGCCCGGGAACTCGCCCGACGCGGCGTCGCGGTCACCGTACTGGAGGCCCGGACGCTCGGCTTCGGCGCCTCGACCCGCAACGGCGGGATCGTCCACGCAGGCTACAAGTGGGGACCGGGCGAGCTGATCCGGCGTCACGGCAGCGAGACGGGACGCGGGCTCTACCGCGAAACTCTCGACGGGTACGAGACGGTCAAGCGCCTGATCGCCGACGAAGCGATCGACTGTGACTTCCGCGAGGTCGGCCACCTCGAGCTGGCCTATGCGCCCTCGCACGTCAAGGAGTTGCATCACGCGCAGGCGAGCCTCGCGTCGGTGGGGATCGAGCCCACGATCGTGCCGCGCGAGCGGATCCGCGAGGAGATCGGCTCCGACGCCTACTACGGCGCTCTGGTCGTCGGTGGCAGCGGACTCCTCCACCCAGGCCGCTACTTCGCGGGCCTCGCGGCCGCCGCTGATCGGGCGGGCGCCGACCTGCACGAGGGCGTTCGGGCGCAAGCGATCCGTCGTCAGCCCAACAGCGGCTTCGCGGTCGAGACTGATCGCGGCACCATCGGAGCCCGGGACGTCTTCGTCGCCACCAACGGCTACACCGACGGCGTGGTCCCATCGCTGCGCCGGCGGATCATCCCGATCGGCAGCTACATCATCGCCAGCGAGCCGCTCCCCGACGACCTGGCCAGGGAACTGTCGCCCAGGGGACGGTCGTTCTTCGACACCAAGAACTTCCTCTACTACTGGCACGTCTCGGCGGACCGCCGGATGGTCTTCGGCGGGCGCGCGAGCTTCATGCCGACCTCCATCGACCAGACCGCCGCGATCCTGCACAGGGGCCTGCTCGAGGTGCATCCGCAGCTGGCCGGCTACCGGATCGAGTACGCCTGGGGCGGCAACGTCGGCTTCACCTTCGACCGGATGCCGCACGTCGGCCGGACGGCCGAGGGCGTCACGTACGCGCTGGGCTGCTGCGGCACGGGCGTCGCCCTGATGACCCATCTCGGCACGAAGGTCGGGGAGTGGCTCGCCGGCGGAGAGGCGCCCGTGCTCGCGCGTCTCAAGTTCCCGCTGGTCCCGGTTCCGTTCGAGGGCCGGCCCTGGTTCCTCCCGTTCGCCGGCGAGTGGTTCCGTCTCCAGGACCGGCTGGCGGCGCGGTCCCGTCGGGACTGAGTAAGGGCGGTCAGCCGAGTTCGTCGGCGAGGCGGCGCAGCGTCGCGAGCAGCTGGTCGATGTCGTCCTCGGTCGAGAGGTAGTTGACGATCCCGGCTCGCAGCCAGGTCGCGCCTCGCAGGGTCGTGGTCGTCAGCCAGCCGTCGCCCGACCGCTCGAGCGCAGCCTGCAGCGCGTCCTGGTGGGCGTCGAGCTCGTCGGGCGGCAGGGCCAGGGCGGCAGCGCGACCGCCCGGCAGATGGCGAAAGCAGACCACCGACAGCTCAGGCACCTCGGGGATCGCCTCGAAGTCGTCCGCCTCGGCGCAGCGGCGGGCCAGCTGGGCGGCGAGATCCACGTTCGCCTCGATCAGCCGCCCGAAGCCCTCGGTCCCGAGGTGCTTCCACGACATCCAGAGCTTGAGCGCGCGCCAGCGGCGGGTTCCTTCGAAACCGAGCTTGTAGAAGTTGAGCTGGGTCGCGTCATCGTCCTCGGCCGGCGGATCGGCCGGCGTCGCGCGCGGCCCGGGAGTACCGCTGCCGGGCGTCTCGCCGCCGCGGTAGTACTCGGGACTTCGGCCGCCGAAGGTGATCCCGAGGTGGCTCCCGTCGCGGACCACCAACCCGCCGATGTCGTAGGCCTGGAAGAACCACTTGTGCGGGTCCACCGTCACCGAGTCGGCGCGCTCCAGGTCCGGGACGCGGCCGGCGTCGCGGGTCGAGAGGCGCGCCGCACCGCCGTACGCCGCGTCCACGTGCAGCCAGAGGTCCTCCGCCGCGGCCACGTCGGCTAGCTCGCCGATCGCATCGACCGAACCCGTATTGGTCGAACCCGCGACGGCGGCGATGGCGAAAGGTGTCAAGCCGACCGCCCGGTCGCGAGCGACGGCCGCCGCCACGGGCGCACCACGCAGGTGGAACCGGGCGTCGGATGGGATGACCTCCAGCGTCGCGGGCGGGAACCCGAGCTCGTCGAGCGAGCGGGCGATCGAGAAGTGGGTCTGGTCCGAGGCGTAGACGCGGACTCCCTCGAGCCGCGCCCCCCGCGGCGGCCGGTCGATCCCGAGCAGCCGGCCGAGATGGACGTCGCGCGCGAGAGCCATGCCCATGAAGTTGGCCATCACGCCGCCCGACGTGAGCAGGCCGAAGGACCCGGGCTCGTAGCCGACCAGGTCGCACAGCCAGCGGACGACCTCCTCCTCGACGAATGCCGCGACCGGGCCGGCGTGCCAGACGTCCACACCCTGGTTGGTCATCTGGGCCAGCAGCTCGCCCATGATCGAGATGGGCAGCGGCGGTGGGGTGAAATAGCCGAACTGGCGCGGGTGCTGGGCGTTCATCAGGCCACCGGCCAGGCGCGTACTGAACTCGTCGAGGATCGCCGCGGCTGTGGTCGGCGAGGTCGGCGCTCCCGACGGGCCGTCAGCCGACCCGTAATAGGACCCGCGCAGGGCTGCGTAGGCGGCCGGGTCGCCCATCGCCCGGTGCATCGCCTTGCCGTAGAGGAAGTCGAGGGCGGTCCGCCAGGTCGCCTCCGCGAGATGCTCCAGTGCCACCCGCGACGCCCCTTCGTCCCGGTAGCCGATCAGTTCCGGCTCCGGATGCCAAGCGAAACGCTCGAGGTAGGCGTCGATGTCAGGCGGGGCTGTCGGGTGACGAGTACGCACGTCCCGCATCGTACGCGGGGTCTCGACGGCCGGCGGCCCAACCGGCCTTCGGTTGAGATGGGCCACCTGTGACTCGTGGAGGAGCGGCTCGTCCGCGCCGAGCCAGGGCCGGCTTTAGCCTCGTCCGCCGCCGTCGATCGTCCGACCGAAGCGCTGGGCGATCCGAAAGTCGGCGTCCGGGACGACGCTCAGTGCCCCGACCGGCCGCGGTCGGCGGCAGCCGTAGCAGACGTCCCGCTTCGGCTCGTTGAATGAGTGACAGGCGTCGCACAACCAGAGCCGGTCCGGAATCGGGCGTCGCTTGCGCGCTCGGCGCGCCCCGGCGGTCCAGCCCGCAAGCGCGCCGAGCCCGAGGATGAGACCGCCGATGACCAGGAAGAGGGTCGGGCTGTCTGGCACAGATCGAGGCTCAAGCGGCGGGCGGGGAGTCGACCGCTGACGCCGTCGGGTCAGCCGGGCAGCAGTCGGTCATCGAGGGATGGTAGCGTTCCACCCCGTGACCGACGAGGACGGCGGCCGAGTCTGGCTGGACGCGCAACTGCGCGACCTGGGCGTCGCCTACGAGCTCTTCCCGTGCGACCCGACTCTGGCCGACACCGCCGCGTTCTGCGCCGCCTATGGCTTCGCGCCGGAGGACTCGGCCAACACGATCGTGGTGATCGGCAAGTCCGATCCGCCGCGCTACGCGGCCTGCGTGACCCTGGCGCCGTACCGGCTGGACGTGAACCGCACGGTCCGCGACCGGCTTGGGACACGCAAGGCCTCATTCGCACCCGCCGAGGTGACCGCGGCGCTCACCGGGATGCAGATCGGGGGCGTGACGGTCTTCGGCCTGCCGGCCGAACTGCCGATCTGGGTGGACGCCCGGGTCATGGCCCGCGAGCGGATCGTGCTGGGCGGCGGATCGCGCTCCTGGAAGGTCATCGCTGCGCCCGCGATCCTGCGGGCCCTGCCGGGCATGGAGGTCGTGGAGGGGCTGGCGCAGGACGCGCCGACACCCTGAGGCCGTCTCCCGTATCGTTCCGACTCGTGACCTCCGACCCGACCCCGCCGCGCCCTCCGCGTCAGACCGGCCCGGTCCAGTACCGCGGCGACGACCTCGAGCCGGAGCGCGGCCCCGGGCTCGGTTGCTTCCGGTTCCAGCTGGTGGTGCTCGCCGTCTTCGTCGTGCTGGCGCCTCTCAGCGTCGCCTGGGGCTGGCCGTCCGCGCTGAGCGCGGGGCTCCTGTTCGCGGTCATCTTCCTGCTGCTCATCACCGGCCAGACGATCATCTTCCTGCTCCGCCTGGTCTCCGCAGACCGGCGCGGTCGGCGTCGGCCGATGGCGAGCGACACCAAGACGGTCGGCGAGCTGGAGGACGAGGAGGTTGCGCTGGCCGAACCTTCGGCAGACGACCCGGTCCCGCACGACGGCCCCGTGCGACAATAGCCGTCGGGTGGCCGCGGCCGCCCGTTCGTTCGCCAGGAGGACCGCCAGACGTGCCCGTGCTCGCGACCTACTTCAGCGTTCGCCGCGGCCGAGACCCGTTCTTCAAGTTCTTCATGCGCACGATCTTCCCGAAGCAGGTGAAGGACTACGAGGAGAAATTCGGCATCCGCTTCATCGGCTGGTTCAATGTCGCCCACGGGTGGGACTTCGACAATGTGATCCTGCTTGACCTGCCCGACTACGCCACGCTCGACAAGCTCGAAGCGAACGAAGCGACCCGCGCGCTCGGTCATCGGGCCGGCGAGTGGATCTTCGAACGTCACCACTCGATGTTCCTGCGCGAACGGATGGGCCCCGACCTCGAGTATCACCCGTAGACTCTTCCCGACAGTACGGAGGCGACCGGACCATGGACAGCCACAGCGACCTGCTCGGGGAGCTCGCGGGCGACGCCGCGCTCGAACGCGCGGACTTCATCCGCCAGTCCGCGGAACAGCTCCGCCACTTCCTGGATCACCACCGCGATCGGATCTCCGCGATCGGCGGCCTGACCCTGATCGACGAGGAGCCCGATTACCTGTCGGTCGCGGCGGACCTGACCTTCCGAAGCCGGAGTCGCTACCTCGACGCGTCGACCGGCGAGTGGGTCAGCGAGACCGAGGTGATCGAGTCCACGTCCGAGCTGGTCGAGCTCTACAACCCGGCCGATATCTACGCCGCCTTCACCGAGGCCGCCCGTGAGGCAGCCGGCCTGCCGCCCGAGCCGACCGCCGAGGGCGCCCTCTACGAGGCGGCCGGGATCTCCCCGCACGAGACGATCCAGCTGGGCGAGGATCCCTACGCTGCAGCGGCCGACTCATGGGCGGCCGGACAGCCCATCTCGCTGACCGAGGATGACGATGAGTCGGCGGCGCGCCGCCTCTACGACCTTGCCCTCGAGTACCAGGAGCGCAGCCAGCGCAACGAGGCGCGCCTGCTCGAGGACTTCGAGTCGGCTTCCGCCGGCCTGATCTCGGTCATCGGCGACCTGATCATCGTCGATGACGATGACGAGCGACTCACCCTGACGGCCGCCGGGACGTTCCGGGCGGAAGTCATCCCCGAGGGCGCCGACGAGGTCTGGCGGACGCTCGACGGCGCCGACGAACTGGTCGAGTTCTACGATCCGACCGACGTCTTCGGCGACCTGGCCGATGCGCTCGCCGAGGCGTTCCCGTCGGTCGCACCGGATCTCGAACGCCCGGCGGGCGATGCGGCGACCGACGAGTCGCCTGAAGCCGAGTCCGGATCCGGAGCCACCGCAGAGGCGGCGGTCGCGGAAGGCGACGGCGAGCACAAGCCCAGCGCGTGACGATGCGGCTGGCTGCGGCGGAGCTGGTCGAGAGTCGGGAGATCCTGCCGGGCCAGTGGCTGCAGGCCTACCATGCCCCGGATCTCGCCGTCGGTTCCCGAGCTGGCCAGTTCGTCCATGTCCGGACCGGGGACTTCTCCGGGATGGTCCTGCGCCGCCCGTTCTCGCTCAACACGACCGATCCCGCGACCGGCATCGTGACCATCCATTTCCGGGTGATCGGGCGTGGCACTGACTGGTTCACCCGCATCCGACCGGGCGACCGGATCGACCTCCTCGGTCCGCTCGGGCGGCCGTTCGAGGTGGATCCGCGCAGTCAACACCTCCTGCTGGTGGCCGGCGGTCTCGGTATCGCCGGAGTGCGGATGCTCGCCGACGAGGCGATCCGCGCCGGACGCCAGGTGACCCTGCTGTTCGGGGCAGCGTCGGCCCGCGAGGTCTACCCGTCCAACCTGCTGCCCGATGAGGTCGAGTACGTCGTCGCCACCGACGACGGCTCCCTCGGCCACCATGGCTTCGTGACCGAGATCGTCCCTCACTACGAAGGGTGGGCCGACCAGGCGTTCGCCTGCGGGCCGGCGCCGATGCTCGCGGCGCTCGCCCGGTTGGCCGCCGGCCGACGGGACCGCCTGGGCGTCGCCAGGTTGGGTCGCGAGCGAGGCGGCGGGAAGAGGGACCCGGTCGGTTCGCCCGCCGCGCGACGGAAGGCCTTCCTGCAGGTGTCGATGGAGCAGAACATGGGCTGCGCGGTGGGCGCCTGCCTTGGCTGCGTGGTGATGAGCGCGTCCGGGACGCCGCAGCGGGTCTGTCGCGAGGGGCCGGTCTTCGCGGCCGACGAGATCGCCTGGGAGGGTGGCTGGTGACGGCGATCCCACCCGCCGATGTCGACCTGTCGGTCGACCTGGGGCGCGGCCTGATCCTGCCGAACCCGATCATGGTGGCGTCGGGCACCTTCGGTTATGGCATCGAATACGGCGAGGTCGTGGACGTCGATCGGCTCGGCGGGATCTGCTGCAAGGGGACGACGCTCAAGTCCCGGATCGGTAATCCGCCGCCGCGGGTGACGGAGACGCCGGGCGGGATGCTCAACTCGATCGGGCTGCAGAACCCCGGTGTGGACGCGGTCATCGAGCGCTACGCGGCGACCTGGGCGACCTGGCGGACGCCGGTCCTGGTGAACGTGGCCGGAGAGTCGGTCCACGACTACGTGGAGGTGGCCCGGCGGCTCGACGGGGTCCCCGGCATCGCCGGGATCGAGCTGAACATCAGTTGTCCGAACGTGGGAGCCGGGGGTCTGCAGTTCGCCATCGATGCCGCTGCCGCCGGCGAGGTCACGGCGGCCGTCCGGCGAGCGACGGACCTGCCCCTGCTGGTCAAGCTCTCGCCCAACGTCGCCGACATCCGGCCGATCGCGCGGGCCATCGCCGACGCCGGAGCCGACGCCCTGAGCGCGATCAACACGCTGTCCGGGATCGCCTTGGCGCCGCGCCGGGACCGGCCGCTGCTCGGGAACATCTACGGCGGGTTGAGCGGCCCGGCCGTCAAACCGGTGGCACTGCGGGTCGTCTACGAGGCGTCCCAGGCGGTCGCGATCCCGGTCGTCGCGATCGGTGGGATCACCGATCTCGCGGACGTCCTCGACTTCCTGGCGGTCGGAGCGGTGGCGGTCCAGGTGGGGACCGCGATCTTCGCCGACCCGACCCTGCCGGTCCGGCTGGTGGATGAGCTGGCGGACGAATGCGGGCGCCGTGGCCTGGGGTCGTATCGCGAGCTGATCGGCAGCGCGCTTCCGGCAAAGCCGGGTCGGCCGTCTGCGAAGGGCGTGGAATACCGGCCCTAGGGTGGCACCGGATCGGTGGATCTGGTCTATCCGCGGGACTTCCGGTCGACTATGATGCCGTCCCCGGGAGGACAGAGCGAGGGGGAACGGCCCGTTCGACCAGGCCCCGGACATCGAGGAGGTTCGATCGATGAGATCCCTGCGCCGTCCATCCCTGTTGGTCGTCATGGGCGCCCTGCTGGTCACCGCCTGCAGCGGAGGAGCGAGTCCGGCACCGAGCGCGGCGCCGCCCGAATCGGCGGCTCCGGCGACGGCGGAACCCGCCCCCGCGACCGCCGAACCGGCCGCCGACATCTGCACGAGCCCGGCCAAGGTCCCGGCCGGGACGACCCTGACCTTCGTCTCCTACGGCGGCGCGTATCAGGAGGCCCAGCGCAAGGGCTGGCTCGAGCCGTACGCGGCGCTCACTGGCGTGACCTTCCAGGAGAGCGAGGACTCCTCGAACGCGCAGATCAAGGCGCAGGTCGAGGCGGGCCAGGTCACCTGGGACATCGTCGACGTCGGCAACGACTTCGGGCTTGACGCCAACGCGGCGCTGCTCGAGCCGCTCGACTACACCAAGATCCACAAGGACGAGATCCTCGACGGCTTCGCCGGCACCTACCGCGTCGCCGACATCACCTACGGCGTCGTTCTCGCCTACAACACCGAGAAGATGGGCGGCGCGGTCCCCCAGGGTTGGGCCGACTACTTCGACACGGCCAAGTACCCGGGCAAGCGCGGGATGTACGACTACTCGGCGGGCGGCATCTTCGAAGTCGCCCTCCTGGCGGATGGGGTCGCCCCGGCGGACCTCTACCCGCTCGACCTCGATCGGGCCATCAAGAAGCTCGACACGATCAAGGATGATCTGGTCTTCTGGGGTTCGGGCGCCGAGTCGCAGGATCTCATCGGCAAGGGCGAGACCACCATGTCGCTGATGTGGAATGGTCGCGCCTACAGTGCCAAGCACATTGACAACAATCCGGTCGAGATCCAGTGGAACCAGCAGTTCGTGACGTCGGACTACTTCGTCGTGCCGAAGGGCTCGCCGAACAAGGACCTGGCGATGGACTTCATTGCCTGGGCGACCTGCAAGGAGAACAACGCGGCCCCGTCCAACTACATCCCCTACGGGCCGACCAACAAGTTCGCCGTGGCGGATCCGGCCAAGGTCGCCGACCTGAGCGTCACGAACGCCAACGACGGCACCGGCTACTTCGACGATGCCTGGGTGGTCGAGAACGCCCAGCTCCTCGAGGACACCTACCAGGAGTGGAAGACCCAGTAGCGGCCGCTGCCCTCGCCTGACCCTTCGGACCGGTGGAGCGGCTCCGCTCAGTGAACGTGGGATCGGGTCGTCGCCCTCGTGGCGGCGGCCCGATCGTCAATCGCTGGGCGCTGCTGGCCATCCCACCGATCGCCTTCCTGGTCGCCTTCTTCCTGGTCCCGCTGATCGTCGTCAGCCTGCGCAGCGTCACCGACTTCCCCAGGCCGACCGACGACCTGTTCGCCAACTACAGCCGCTTTTTCGGCTCGGCGGCGAACGTCCGGGTCCTGGGCAACACCTTCTGGGTGGCCGCCCTGTCGACCGCCGTGTGCCTCGCCCTGGGCTATCCGTACGCCTACCTGATGAACATCGTCCGACCGCGGGTGGCCGGGCTGCTACTCATCGCCGTGCTCCTGCCGTTCTGGTCGAGCCTGCTGGTCCGGACCTACGCCTGGCAGGTGATCCTGCGGGACACCGGCATCATCAACACCTTTCTGATCGACTCGAAGCTCATCGAGGAGCCGATCCCGCTCATCCGGACCACGCTCGGGGTGATGCTCGGGATGAGCCAGATCCTGTTGCCGTTCATGGTCCTGCCGATCTATGCCGTGATGCGCCGGATCGATCCGGAGTACACCAAGGCGGCGGCCAACCTCGGCGCCCCGCCGTCCGCGGCCTTCCGGCGCGTCTTCCTGCCCCTCTCGATGCCCGGGGTCCTTGCCGGCTCGCTCCTGGTCTTCGTCCTGGCCCTCGGGTTCTACATCACGCCGGCCCTGCTCGGCTCGCCCAAGGACACCATGATCAGCCAGTTCATCGCGAGCGCGGTCCAGCAGCGCCTCGACTGGGGCATCGGCAGCACCATGGCGGTCATCCTCATGGGCCTGACCCTCGTCTTCCTGTTCGTCGCCTCGCGATTCGTCCGCCTGCGCGACGTCTTCGGCAGCCTCGAGGAGTCCTGAGCCGTGACCGACTCGTGGCTCCAGCCGCGCCGCCTGCTCCTCCTGGCGCTGGGCGCCCTGGTCGTCTTCTTCCTGATGGTCCCCACGCTGGTCGTCATCCCGATGAGCTTCACGGCGTCGAATGCCCTGACGTTCCCGCCGGAGGGCTTCTCGACCCGCTGGTACGAGAAGATGCTGACCGACCCGCAGTGGTCGACCGGCTTCGTCAACAGCGCCCAGGTGGCGTCCCTGACCGCCGTGCTGGCGACCGTTCTGGGCACGCTCGCCGCGCTGGGGACGGTCCGCGGACGCTTTCCCGGCAGGACGGCCGTCAACGCGCTGATCCTCTCGCCGCTGATCGTCCCGGTGATCATCATCGCCATCGGGATGTTCTCGCTGTTCGTGCGCTGGAAGATCGCCGGCTCGATCGTGGGCCTCGTCCTCGCCCACACGGCGCTGGCCGTACCGTTCGTCGTCATCAACGTCGCAACCAGCCTGCGAACGATCGACCGCAACCTGGAGCTGGCCGCCATGAACCTGGGCGCCGACCCGGCCCGGACCTTCTTCCGGATCACCCTCCCGATGATCCTGCCGGGTGTGTTCGCCGGCGCGCTTTTCGCGTTCATCACGTCGTGGGACGAGGTGGTGGTCTCGATCTTCCTGACGACCGCCCGGTTCCGGACCCTGCCGGTCGAGATGTGGGAACAGGTGCGCCAGGTGGTCGACCCGACCGTGGCGGCCGTGTCGACCACCCTCCTCCTCGTCACCACGACCCTCCTGCTCCTCGCCCTCGTCGTGCGTCGCCAGGCTCCGGCCCGATGAGTGCCACGCGCCATCCGGTCGTCGCGGCCGGCGGCGCCACGACGGATCGGCCCGATCGGCCGGCGCTCGTCCTTCGTGGCCTCGCGAAGTCCTTCGGGGACGTGCCGGCCGTTGACGGGGTGGACCTGGAGGTCCGCCAGGGCGAGTTCATCACCCTGCTCGGACCATCGGGCTCGGGCAAGACCACCACCCTCCGGATGATCGCCGGATTCACCCTTCAGTCGGCCGGCTCGATCGAGATCGACGGCGCGGACATGAGCCATGTCCCGCCCCACCGGCGCGACGTCGGGATGATCTTCCAGAACTACGCGCTCTTCCCGCACATGACCGCGGCCGAGAACATCGCCTTCCCGCTCGAGATGCGTCGGACGCGCCGCCCGGAGATCAAGCGCCGGGTCGCCGAGGCGCTCGCCCTGGTCAAGCTCGAGGGCCTCGGCGGTCGCTATCCACGCCAACTGTCGGGCGGGCAGCAACAGCGGATCGCGTTCGCCCGGGCGGTCGTCTTCCATCCGCGCCTGCTGCTCATGGACGAACCGCTCGGGGCCCTCGACAAGAAACTCCGTGAGGCGCTGCAGCTCGAGGTCATGCACATCAGTCGCCAGCTCGGCGCGACCGTCATCTACGTGACCCATGACCAGGAAGAGGCGCTGGTCATGAGCGACCGGATCGCCATCTTCAACAAGGGCCGGATCGAACAGCTCGGCCGCGGCGACGACCTGTACGACCGGCCGGTTTCGCTGTTCGTGGCCGACTTCATCGGCGAGTCGAACATCCTGCGCGGGCGGTTCGAGCGCGACGGTGGCGGCGACTGGCTGGCCCGGGACGGATCGCGCTGGCGGGTTGGCGCTGCCCAGGCTGAGCGGGCTGCGCTCACTCCGGGCTCGCCGGCTGCCCTCGTCGTCCGGCCGGAACGGCTGCGGATCGGAGCCGCGGACGAGGCCGGGGCGGCTGCGAGCGGGTCGAACACGGTAGCGGCGTCCGTGCGCGACGCCCTCTATCTTGGTTCGACCCGAAAGTACGAGTTGACCCTGCTCGACGGACAGAACGCGACGGTCCGCCACGGGATGGGCGGCGGCGAGCAGGTCTGGCAGCCAGGCGATCGGGTCGGCCTGACCTGGGCGATCGACGACGCGGTGCTGGTCTCCGATCCGGGCGGCTGACGCAGGGTGAGGCGGACATGGTATGGTATGTACATGTTCAGCGAGCGCACCCAGGTCCTCCTCTCGCCGGAACAGCTCGCCCGGTTGAAGCGGATCGCCGCGCGCGACGGGCGTTCCGTGGGATCGGTGATCCGCGATGCGGTGGATTCCTTCGTCGAGGCTGAGCCAGACTCTCGGGAGCGTGCGCTCCAGTCGATCTTGTCCATGAATGCGCCCGTTGACGACTGGGAAGTCATGAAGGCTCAGATCATGCGCAGCCAGCTCGGCGACTGGTGACCGTCTTCATCGACACGGCGGTGCCGATTTACGCCGCGGGGGGGAACCACCCGCTGCGCGACCCATGTGGTCGGATCCTCGACCTGATCAAGCAAGGCGACCTCGATGGGGTGACGTCGATCGAAGTGGTGCAGGAGATCGCGCACCGCTTCCTCAGTGTCCGGCGCCCGGAGATCGCCGCGCGACTGGCTACGGATGTGCTCGACTTGTTTGCCCCCGTCCTCCCGGTCACGCACGCGCTGATGCGGCGGCTGCCCGACCTGATCGCGCTGTATCCGTCGCTGGCTTCTCGCGATCTGGTCCATGTTGCAACGTGCCTGCATGAAGGGATCACGGCGATCATCAGTCCGGATCGCGCGTTCGACCAGGTGGTCGGGCTGCGCCGGATCGATCCGACCGAGTTCGCGGTTGACCCCGCGTAGACTGGCCCGGTGACCACCGTTCGCCCAGCCCTCGACGTTGCCGCCCGGCTCGTGGTCGCCGCCCGGACCGAGGCGCTCTTCCGCAGCTCCGGAGCGTTCCGCGAGGGCCATTTCCTGCTCAAGAGCGGTCGCCACGGCGACGCCTATATCGAGAAGTTCCAGGTGCTCCAGGATCCGGCGGCGACCAGCGAGCTGTGCGGATCCTTCGCTGCGCGCGGCCGAGGCGGCGGTGGCGAGCCGCTCGTCGACCTGGTCGCCGGCCCCACGACCGGCGGCGTGATCCTGGCCTTCGAGACGGCCCGCCAGCTTGGTCTCCGCTCGATCTTCGCCGAGGAGGTCCGGACCGCGGACGGCGCGTCTCGCCGCGAATTCCGGCGCGGCTTCCGGATCGAGCCGGGCGAACGGGTCCTCCTGGTGGACGACATCCTGACCACGGGCGGGTCGCTCCTGGCGATGCTGCCGGCCGTGGAGGAGGCGGGCGGCGAGATCGTCGAGTGCCTGGTCCTGGTCGACCGAAGTGGCGGACGCGCGAGCATCACTTCGCCGGTGACCGGGCGCACCTACCCGCTGCGCCCGCTCTGGCAGCTCGACCTCCCGACGTATGAGCCGGGAGCCGAGACCTGTCCGCGCTGCGCCGACCGAACGCCCCTGCACACGCCGGGGAGCAGCGGGACCGGGGTGGGCGGGGCCACCACCTCCGCCCGCTGAGCGGCGAGACGATGGAACGACGGACGCGCAACCTGTTCGCGCTCGTCCTGGTCGTGGTCATCGCCGTGACGGGCGGCGCGGCCATCCTGTTCGGCGGGAACAGCGTGGCCGATCCCGGGGGGTCGGCGAACGCACCCTCGGTCGTCGGAGTGATCGTCGGCGTCGAGTCTGAGGGGCTGGACAAGGTTCGCGGCTTCACCCTCAGGACGGCCGATGGGGTCTCCACCCCGTTCACCATCGGGATCCTGGAGAACGGGCTGCAGTTCCCGCCAGGTCATCTCGTGGAGCACCAGGCGACCGCGCAACGGATCCGGGTCTGGTACCGGACGGAGGGTGCGGTCAACATCGCCATCCGGCTCGAGGACGCCGGCTGAGTCGTCCCGAGTCAGCCGCCGGCCGTGATCTCGGCGAGGACCGCGTCCAGCTCCGCGTCCGACATGGTGATCTCATAGGAGCCGCGAACGATCCCGGCTCGGTCGACCGCGAAGATCCATGGCTCGCTCGGCAGGCCCCACTCGTTCGTGACGTCGGCCGCCTGGAGGCCGCCCGTCGCATCCAGGACCGGCTGGAGCTGGCCATCCACATCGTGGAGCTGGTACGGCTCGACGTTGATGAAGGTCACCTCGGGGTGGGCCGCGACCACCGGCTTGAAGCGCTCCAGGGTGGGCCCGCATTGCGCGCTGGCGCAGAACTTCGGCGTCGCGAAGATCAGCAGGAACGGTTGGTGAGCAGCCAGGGCGCCGGCCACGGACGTGGCATAGAACGCCGGGTCCGGATGGGCGTCGGTGGAGATCCTGCTCGGGTCGCCCCCGACGTCGGCGAGGGTCGGGGTCCTCGAGGCCGGGGCGGGCTGACCGACTCTCACCGTCGGCGAGCTGTCGCGGACCTCGAACGTCAGGCGCACCGTCTCCCGTGCCGAACCGGGGGCTTCCGTGCTGAACTCCGCGCCCCAGATGCCGGCCTCCGGCAGGTCCACGTTGACGATGTACATGCCGCGCTCGTTCGCGATCGTCCAGACGAAGGCGCCCTCCACCGTGGCCACGGCCTTCGTCGGGTCGCGGCCGAGATCGAAGAAGGCGACCGATGTCGTCCGGTCCGGCGCGCTCGCGACGTTGTTGGCGGCATCGAGGTAGAGGAACAGGATCCGCGCCTCGCCGCACGCGACGGCGTTGGTGACGAGGAACGGGATGAGCTTCGGGGAGGTGGCCGGCGGACCCCAAGCGCCCATGTCGGAGGGTGCGGGGGCGGTCGCGCACCGCGCGCCATCGGGCGATGCGGAGGGGTTGGATGGCGAGGGGCCGGACGTGCCGGACCCGCCGGCACCGCAGGCGAGGACGAGCGATCCGACGAGGGCGGCCAGCGCCCACGCTCCGGCGCGGCGCGAGATGGGTGGCATGACGACAGGGTAACGCCCGACGCGGCGCCTCGCCGCCGGCGGTCGCCGGGGTCAGGCGGTGGGACTGCGCTCGCACGCTAGAATGGCGCCCCGTGAACCGCTTCCAGAAGCTCGCCATCCTGACCCTTGCGACCGCGCTCGGCCTGGTCACCATCGGCGTCTTCGTGCGAGCCACGGGTTCCGGCCTGGGCTGCCCCGATTGGCCGCTCTGCTACGGGCAGCTGCTGCCGCCGGCCGGCGACGCCAGGGCCTGGATCGAGTGGATCCATCGGACCGTCGCCGCCCTCATCGGGTTCGAGATCGTGGGCCTGGCGGTGCTCGCCCTGCGCGACCATCGCCGTCGCGGCTCGATCGTCTGGCCGAGCCTGGGAGCAGTGACGCTCGTCGGGTTCCAGGCCTGGCTGGGCCGCGAGACAGTCCGGCTCGGCAACAGCGGCGAATCGGTCAGCGCGCACCTGGCGGCGGCCATGCTCCTGGTCGGCGTGCTGGTCTTCCTGACGGTCCGCGCGGGCTACCCGGGACGAGCCGTGGCGCGTGGCTCGAGCCAGCGATTCACCCTGCTGGCCGCGTTCGGTGCGGCGGCGACCTTCGCGCTGCTGCTGTTCGGGTCGCAGGTGACCGCCACCGATTCCGCGCTCGTCTTCCCGGACTGGCCGCTCATGGATGGGTCGCTCGCTCCAGCCCTGACCGAGGTCACGTCGGCCCATGTCCTGCATCGATGGGTGGCGGGCGTCGTGGGACTGATCGTGCTGGCCATCGCCGTCATCGCCTGGCGGACCCAGCGCGACCGACCGATGCTCGTCGGCCTGGCCGTCGGCGCAGCCGCGCTCTTCGCGATCCAGCTCGTCATCGGTGGCGCGCAGGTGATGACCAGGCTGGCGACCTGGACCCAGACGCTCCACCTCGCCCTGGGCGCGGTGATCTGGGCGATGCTCGCCGGCCTGACCGTTTCCAGCTACCACCGCGCGCGAGCGGCCGCCGGCGTCCGGTCCGAGGACGACCCCGGGGTCAGATCCGGGGCGGGGACGACCGCCGACACGATCCGGGCGTACGTCGCCCTGACCAAGCCCCGGATCATCGAGCTTCTCCTCGTGACGACGGTCCCGGCCATGGTGCTGGCCACGCGCGAGCTGCCCGGCGCCACCGCGGGTGTCGACTGGGCGGACTGGGCGTCGCTGGTCTTCTGGACGATGCTCGGCGGTACGCTCGCGGCCGGCAGCGCCAACGCCATCAACTGCTATCTCGATCGGGACATCGATCTGCTGATGAGCCGGACTCGACGCCGACCCCTGCCGGCCCAGCAGGTGGAGCCCGAGCGCGCCGTCGTCTTCGGCCTGGTGCTGGGAGTGGTCTCGTTCGTGGTCATGGCCGGGTTCGTCAACCTGGTCGCGGCGTTCCTGACCCTGCTCGCGATCGGGTTCTACGTCGTGGTCTACACGATCCTGCTGAAGCGCTCGACGCCCCAGAACATCGTGATCGGTGGAGCCGCCGGCGCGCTCCCGCCGGTCATCGGCTGGGCCGCCGTGACCGGTAACGTCGGGATCCCGGCGCTCCTCCTCTTCGCCATCGTCTTCTACTGGACGCCGCCCCACTTCTGGGCGCTCTCCCTGCGGATCCGCAAGGACTACGCCGCGGCCGGCGTGCCGATGCTCCCGGTCGTCAAGGGGATCCCTGAGACGACCCGCCAGATCGGGCTCTACACAGTCCTGATGGTCGCCATCTCGCTGGTCCTCTGGGCCGTCGCCCAGATGGGCGCGATCTACCTCGCTGCGGCGGTCATCCTCGGGGCGATCTTCCTGTGGCAGGCCTGGCGGCTCTGGCGGCGCGGCGCGTCGGAGGAGGCGTCCACGGCCGGCGCGATCAGCCTCTACAGGTACTCGATCAGCTACCTGAGCCTGCTTTTCCTGGCGGTCGCGCTGGACGCGCTGGTGGTCATCCCGGTCTGACCGGCGTCGGCCCGGCGCTTCATTCCACCGAACGGCCCGGGCTGTCACCATTGGCGGCCATGGAGATCCACTTCCTTGGTGGGGCGACGACGGTGACCGGGTCGCAGTACCTGCTCGTCACGGCACGCGCCCGCGTCCTGATCGATTGCGGCATGTTCCAGGGCAGTCCGCACGAATCGATCCGAAACCGGATCCCCTTCGGGTTCGATCCGACCCGACTCGACGCCGTCCTGCTCACCCATGCCCACCTCGATCACTGCGGCCTGCTGCCGCTCCTGGTCAAGGCCGGCTTCCGGGGTCCGATCCACGCGACGCCGGCGACGATCGAGCTGGCGACGCTCGTGCTGCTCGACTCAGGCCGGCTCCACGAGGAGTTCGCCAAGCGGGAGGCGCGCTGGGAGAGGCGTCACCCGGAGCTCGTCGCCGCCGACGACCGCAAGGAGGCCGACACGTACGAGGAGGCCCTCGAACTGGCCGCCGAGGGTTCCGATCCGCTCGCTAGCCTCCCCGGCCCGGCACCTGGCGAGCATGTCGAAACGACGATCGAGGCGGTGCGCCCGCAGTCAGCGGCCCACGGCTGGCCGCGCGATCCGGAGGCCGACCTTCGGGCCCAGCCGCCGCACCTGGAGATCGACCTGGATGCGCCGCTCTACACGGCCCGCGATGCTGCCGCCGCGGTCCCCCAGTTCCAGCCGGTTCGATACGGCCAGGAGGTCGAGATCGCTCCCGGGGTCCACGCGACGTTCGTCGATGCCGGCCATATCCTGGGTTCGGCGATCATCCGGCTGAGGGTAAGCGACAGCGCTGAGAGCGACGAGCGGGTCATCGTCTGCTCCGGTGACCTGGGCCGGCCGGGGTCGCCGATCCTGCGTGACCCGACCGTGCTGGCCGACGCCGACTACGTGCTGGTCGAGTCGACCTACGGCGGTCGCGAGCACGAGCCGGAGGAGGAGGCCATCCGCATCCTGGCCGAGACCGTCCGGATCGTCGCCAAGGCGGACGGCGTCCTGCTCGTCCCCTCGTTCGCCATCGGGCGGACCCAGGAGGTGGTCTGGCAGCTGGATCGGCTGATCGAGCGTGGCGAGATCCCGCTTCTGCCTCTTTATCTCGATTCGCCGATGGCTTCCAAGGCGTCCGACATCTACCGCCGCCATCCGGACGACTACGACGAGCTGACCGCGAAGCTCCTGCGCGAGGGCGAGGCACCGCTTGACTACCCGAACCAGATCGTCACCAACGACGTGAAGGCCTCGGAGGCGATCGCCAGGTCGCCGCGGCCGTACATGATCGTGGCCTCCAACGGGATGCTGACCGGGGGCCGGGTCGTGAGTCACCTGCGCAATCTCATCGACGATCCAAGCGCGACGATCCTGTTCGTCGGCTACCAGGGGGAGGGCACCCTTGGGGCGCACCTCCAGGCCGGTGCCCAGACGGTGAAGCTCGATGGCCAGGTTCGCCGGGTCCACTGCCAGGTCCGCTCCATCGGCGGCTTCTCGGCCCACGCCGATGAGTCGGAACTGCTCGACTGGCTGGCAAACTTCACCCGCGCCAAACGCCCTGGCGATCCGGGCTACCCGCGCCGGATCTTTCTCGTCCACGGCGACCCGGAAGCCCAGGTCGCGCTGGAGCCCAAGGTGCGCGCGCTCGGTCTGGCGACCCACGTCCCGCATTGGCACGAGCAGGTGATCCTGGACTGACCCGGCGGTGCCGTCTCGCACCATCTGACGAGCCGCAGGGTCTTGCGCGAGGTCGTGGACTGCAGTACGGTTCGCCGTGGCCTCATTCCGGGGGTTTCGGCCTGATGCCCGGTGGCGGAGCGATCCGTCGTCGCGCGTCAACTTTTCCGCCCCATGGTCGTGGGCGGCCTTCCGGCGACCCGTCGGATGGAACGGTGGGCGCATCAGACGCAACGCGGGAGGCATTGAAATCCCCATGCCGGACCATCGGCCGATGGTCGGCACGAAGGAGCCTTGATGCGTCCGAGCCTGAACATGCTGAGCCAGGAGCTCACCGCCCGGATCGTCGACGAGGCGAAGCGAGTCCTGGCCGAAGTCGGCATGGAGATCCGGGGGCCCGAGATGCGCCGGCGGCTGCTCGAGCATGGCCTGCCGCTCGACGCTACCGGCCTGCGCGTGCTCTTCCCGCGCGACGTCGTGGAGCGCGCGATCGCCGACGCTCCCGGCTCGTTCGTCCTGTACGACCGCGCGGGGGAGCCGCACGCCGACCTGGGCGGCGATCGCGTCCATTTCGTGCCGGGCTCGTCCGGCCTGAAGGTGCTCGACCACCGGACCGGCGAGACACGCCTGGCCGACTCGACCGACTTCGTCGAGTACGTCCGCCTCGCCGACGGCCTGGCCAATATCCCGTACCTGGCCACGGCGTTCTCGACCAACGACGACATCGAGCCCCAGGTGTCGGACGCCTGGCGGCTCTACATGACCCTGACGAACTCGAACAAGCCGGTCGTGTCCGGGGCGTTCACCGAGCACGGCGTCTCGCGCATGGTCGAGATGATGCAGCTCTTCCGGCACGACCGCGCCGACCTGATCGCCCGCCCGATGTCCATCTTCACGATCACCGCCACGGGCAACTTCCGCTACAGCGAGGACTCCTGCCAGAACCTGATCGACTGCGTGGAGGCCGGGATCGCGGTCGAGATCGTGCCCGTCACGCTGATGGGCCTGATCGCCCCGGTGACCATCGTGGGGGCCACCGTCTTCCACACCGCGGACGTGCTGGCCGGCATCACCATGGCCCAGGTCATCCGACCCGGAGCTCCGGTCCTGTTCGGCGGGGCGCCGGCCACCTTCCACATGAAGATCGCCAGCTCGCCGATGTCGGCGATCGAGGCCCTTCAGCTCGACGCTGCGTACGTGGCTGTGGCCAAGTCGCTCGGGCTGCCGACCCAGTCGTACATGGCCCTCTCCGACGCCCCGATCCTGGACGCCCAGGCCGGCGCCGAGACGTTCGGCAGCGCGCTGATCGCCGCGCTGGCCGGGGTCAACTCGGTCTCCGGCCCCGGGATGCTCGATTTCCTGCTCGTGTTCAGCCTGCCGAAGCTTGTCTTCGACGACGAGATGTGCGGTCAGGCGCTGCGCTTCGTGCGCGAGGTCCAGGTTCTCGATGACCTCCCGGTGACCGACCTGGTCCGCCACCTGATGGCCGATCAGCACCTGATCATGGCCGACCACACCTCGGTTCACTGGCCGACCGAGCTCTACCTGCCCGGTGCCGTCGTCGATCGCGACAACCGGGAAGCCTGGATGCGTCAGGGGTCGAAGGACACCTACCAGCGAGCCTGCGCTGAGGTCGATCGTCGGCTGGCGGCCTACCGCCAGCTCGAGACGGACCCGGCGATCGACGCCGAGCTGCGGGCCATCATCAAGGCCGGCCTGATCTCCCAGACGGAGCTGCCAGTAATCCCGGTCGCCCCGGAGCCCGTTGTCGCGAGCGGTCCGGGCACCGGCGGCCGCCGACACAACCGACGCCGGGAACGGCCCGGCGGCGACGGCGGCGCAGAATCGAGCCTGTCGTGAAGGAGGTCACTGTGCCCGAGACGAGCATCCTCAGCGCGGACGAGCTGGCCTCCGTTCGGCGCGAGTACCGCAGCGCCAGCCTGCTGCCCAGGCGGACCTACCACGACGCCGGGATCTTCGATTGGGAGCGGCGGGAGATCCTGCGGCGGGACTGGGTGATGGTGGCCCGCGAAGAGGACGCGCCGGAGCCGGGGACCTACCTGCTGGTCGAGGTCGACGGCGAGAACCTGGTGGTCGTCCGCGCCCGGGACGGACGCCTGCACGCGTTCCACAACGTCTGCCGCCATCGGGGCACGGCCGTTGTCGAAGAACAGTTCGGCAAGGTCGTCCGCTTCCAGTGCCCGTACCACGCCTGGATCTACGACCTCGATGGCTCGCTGATCCGGGCCAAGCACACCGAGGACCTCGACGACTTCAGCTTCGACGCCTTCGGCCTGGCCGCCGTCCGGCTCGAGACCTGGCAGGGGTTCGTCTTCGTCAACCTGGCCGCGACGGAGCTCTCGCTGGACGACCAGCTCGGCGACCTCGGGGAGCACCTGTCGCGCTTCGACTTCACCCGGCTGCGCTCGGCTCGGCGGACCGAGTACTCGGTCAACGCCAACTGGAAGTTCATCGCCGAGAACTACTCCGAGTGCTACCACTGCCCGGGCATCCACCCCCAGCTCAACAAGCTGACCCCCTACGACCTGGGCGGCGACTACGAGCCGCACGGCGCCTGGCAGGGCGGCTGGATGGAGCTGGTCGGTGAGGCGGAGACGATGGCCCTCGACGGCGGCCACGGATCGCGCGCCGGCCGGCCGCCGATGCACGGCATCACCCCGCAGGACGAGCGCCGGATCCTCTACTACCTTCTCTGGCCGACCACCTTCATCTCGATCCACCCCGACTACCTGCTGGTCCACCGGCTCGTGCCCGAGGGCCCCGACCGGACCCGGGTCGTCTGCGACTGGCTGTTCGAGGCCGAGACGATCGCGCTGCCCGGCTTCGATCCGTCCGATGCGGTCGCCTTCTGGGACCTGACCAATCGGCAGGACTGGCATGTCTGCGAGCTCCAGCAGCGTGGCACCGCGTCCAGCTCATGGGTGGCCGGGCGGTATTCGAACCAGGAGGCCTCGGTCCACGCGTTCGATCGAATGGCCGCCGACCGCTACGCGGGTGAGCCGATCTCGGCTGTACGCACGGTCCGCGAGCGCTACGACGTGCCGCCGCCGAAGCCTGGCGATCGCGACGCGACGGCCACGAACGGGAGCGGTCAGGCGAGAGCCGTAGCCCGTCAGCGGGCCATGTCGAAGGGCTGATCAGTCAGCCACGGCAGGGACCGCGATCGACGGAATCGGCACGTACCGGACGACCACCGAGCTGACCGCGATGCTGACCGCCACCGAGGCGATGAGCCCGACGTAGAGCACCTCGTCGATCGCGCCGGCGGCCAGACCAGCCGATGCGAGCACGAAGCTGAACTCCCCGATCTGGCCGAGGCCGACGGCGAGCTGCAGTGGCCGGACCGCGAGCCGGGCGAGCCGGGCCAGCATCCAGGCCAGGCCGACCTTGGCCACGGCGATGAGGGCAAGGAGCAGGGCGAGCCAGGGAACCGCCTCGCCCAGCCGGCTGGGATCGATGAGCGTCCCGATCGCGACGAAGAAGAGGACGGCGAAGACGTCCCGGAATGGAAGCAGCCGGCGGCGGGCCTCGACGGCGTCGGGGCTATCGGTCACGACGATGCCGCCGATGAATGCGGCCAGTCCGAGCGGGACGCCGAAGAGCGTGGCGCCCAGTCCGGCCAGCGTGAGCCCGGACGCAACCGAGGTGATCAGGAAGAGATCGTGTTCATCACGCAGCCGTCGGAGAACCTCCGGGAGCAGGCGGGCCACGACGACCGCAACCAGGCCGAAAGCGAGCAGGCCGACGATGGCGACGGGCAGCGATCGATCCCCCGGGTCCAGCGCGGCCAGGATGACCGCCGCCAGGGTGACGCCGACGAGGTCCTGCAGGACGGCCCAGCCGAGCAGCGCCGCCTCGGTCGGCTTGTCCGTCGTTCGCCGACGGCTGCGGGTGATGTTGACGATGACGACCGATGACGAGAGCGCGACGCAGAGTCCGACCAGCACCGCCGCCAACGGCTCCAGGCCGACGACCACGAAGGCTGCCCCGGCCAGCCCGGTGGTCAGGACCGTCTGGAGCGGTGCCACCCAGAGAAGCGGCCCGTGCTCGCGCCGGAGCCGTCTGAGGTCGACCTCGATGCCGACCTCGAACAGCAGCAGCACGACGCCGACATTGGCGAGCAGCTCAAGCTGCTGGCGGTCTGCCACGTAGCCGGGCGTGAACGGCGAGAATCCGAGCCCGACCGCGAGATAGCCGACGATTGCCGGGAGTCCAACCCGCCGTGCCAGCCACCCGCCGCCGACCGCTGCGAGCAGGATCGCCCCGATCTCGAGGATCGGCGTCGCCGAAGGGTCCATGGTGCGATGGTAACCGGGCGGATGCCCTCAGCCCGTGGCTTCCTCATCGGCACGCGGCCGGCGGTCGATCCGGAAGGCGCCGACCCGCCAGGGCGATGAACAGGGCGATCGAGACGATCGCCACGATGATCGTGGAGATGGCGTTGATCGGCGGGGTGACGCCGAACTTGATCGAGCTGGAGTCAGCCGGCCTTCCGCGGCGGCTTCGTCCGGGCGGCGATTCGTGCCACCGCGCCGGCCCAGTCGACATCGAGCGGCCGGCCCGGGACGTCCAGGTCGACCAGCAACGGTGCGTGGTCGGATGGCACCGGCGGTCCCTTGCGTGCCTGGCGATCGATCTCGGCATCCACCAGGCGGGCCGCGATCGACGAGGAGAGGAGCAGGTGATCGATCCGCATCCCCAGGTTCTTGTGGAACATCCCGGCCCGGTAGTCCCACCACGTGAAGCGGCCGGTCTCGCTGTGGCGGGCTCGGTAGCCGTCGGTCAGCCCGAGCGCGAGGAGGGCCCGGAAGGCGGCTCGCTCCGGCTCGGAGACGTGGGTCCCGCCGTGGACCGCGGCCGGATCCCAGACGTCGTCCCCGGTCGGGGCGACATTGAGGTCGCCACCGAGGATGAGCGGACCTCCGGCAGCACCGGTCTCGGCGATCCAGCGGGCGAGTCGCTCGAACCAGGCCAGCTTGCCCGTGTAGAACGGTGAGCCCACGATCCGGCCGTTGGGCGCGTAGAGGCAGACGACCCGAACGTCATCGACGGTGGCGGCGAGCATCCGCGCCTCGTCGAACGGGTTGAAGTCGTCCTCGCCGGTCACCTCGGCTCCAGCCCCGCCGGGCCCCGAATCGCGGACCGGACCGTCGCCGAAGTTGGTGACCACGTCGGAGATGGAGAGCTCGTTCCGGGCCGCGATGGCCACCCCGTTCCAACGCCCCTCGCCGTGGTGGACCAGCTGGTAGCCGGCCATCCCGAAGGCCATGACCGGGGCGTCGCCGTCGGTCAGCTTGGTCTCCTGGATCAGCAGGACGTCCGGCGCGGCACGCTCCAGCCAGCGCTCGACCGCCTCCTGGCGGGCCTTGAGCGAGTTGACGTTCCAGGTCGCGATGCGCATGGACGTGAGGGTACCCGGTCGTCGACCTAAAGGGTTTCACCCGCCGCCTAAAGGCGCGCCGCCCGACGGGCACGCGAAATCCATGCGGGTCCGCGTCGCGGATTACCCGATTCTCCCGATGTCTCGACCGGCCCCACCGGCCAGCCTTGCACTGAGCAGCTCGAACCATCGGGCGACACGGAAGGGGCCAGCAGTTGAACGGCAAGCACACCGAATTCATGGCATATGATCGGATCGCGGAGCTTCGGCGGGAGGCCATGGCGGATCTGCGGCCGATCGACGCGCGACCCGAACCTGTCCCGTGGTCGGCGCGGATCGCGGCGTTCTCCGTCTCGACGCTCGGGCGCGTCAGGCTCGTGCTTCGACACGCGAACGTCTGACGCTCGCAGCAGAGCGCCACGACGTCCGGGATCGGCGGCCGAGGAGCGAGACCGGGTGCGTATGATCGGCGACATGACTGGCCGTGTGGTCAGCCCGATCCTCGTCGGGCGCCAGAGCGAACTTCGCGGCATCGAGCGGCGGCTCGAGGCGACCCTGCTCGGCACGCCGGTCCATCTGTTGATCTCTGGTGAGGCCGGAGTCGGGAAGAGCCGTCTCATCAGCGAGGCGATTCGGACCGCGGGCGAACGCGGGATGCGGGTCATGCGGGGCGCCTGCGCCAATATCGGCGACGGGGGCGTTCCATATGGTCCGATCGTCGAAGCGCTGCGCGGGCTGATCCGGGACGTCGACCCCGCCGAACTGAGCCTCGCGGTCGGGTCCGCGGGTCCCGATCTGGCTCGGCTCGTTCCAGCACTCATTCCCGCGGATCGGTCGGTCGACGTCACCGTCCAGAACGAATGGCTCCAGGCTCGTCTGCTCGAGGCGCTCCTCGGCCTTCTCCAGCGGTTCGCCGCGATGAAACCCGTCCTATTCGTCGTAGAGGATCTCCATTGGGCGGATCCGGCGACGCGCGATACGATCGCCTTCCTCATCCGCAACCTCCGCCTCGATCGGGTCCTGCTCGCCCTGACCTTCCGATCCGACGAACTGCACCGACGCCACCCGCTCCTGCCATGGTTGGCCGAGCTCGAACGGGGCGGACAGATCGAGCGGATCGATCTCGAGCGCCTCGGGGCCGTCGAGACGCGCGAGCTGCTGGCGGCGATCCTCGGGGAGGAGCCGCCCACGGAGCTTGTGGATCGGATCCATCGACGTTCCGACGGCAACCCTTTCTTCATCGAGGAGCTCCTGGTGGCCGGGCGGGAGGCCGGCCGATCGCATCGCCTGCCGCCCACGCTTCGCGAGATCCTCCTCGCGCGGATCGGCGCCGTTCCCGAGACCGCACAGGCCGTGATGGGCGTGGCTGCCGTGGCGGGTAGGCGGGTCGATCACGAACTCCTGGCCTCGGTGGCGGGCCAGACCGAGTCCACCCTCGAGTTGTCGCTTCGCGCCCTGGTCTCGAGCCAGCTGCTTGTGACGGCGTCCGAGGGCAGCGACGAGGACGGTTATGCGTTCCGTCACGCACTGCTCCAGGAGGCCGCCTACGAGGACCTCCTGCCGGGAGAGCGCCTACGGCTCCATCGGGCGTTCGCGGAGGCACTTTCGAAGCGCATCGCGGGGGACGGGGCGCCGGCGGCCGCCCACTGGGCCGAGCTCGCGTTCCACTGGTCGGCCGCGCATGACGATCAGCACGCCTTCGACGCGTCCCGACGGGCCGCCGAGGCGGCGGAGCAGGCGTACGCGTTCGCCGACGCCCAGCGCCACTACGAGCGCGTCCTCGAGATCTGGGTGAGCGTCGGCGACGCGGGTGGCGCCGGCGATCTCGGACGCGTCGAGGTGCTCAACAGGGCAGCTCACGCCGCCTTCCTCGCCGGAGATTCCCGTCGGGACGTCGCCCTCCGTCGTGAGGCGATCGCTTCCGTCGATGCAGCCGAGGACCCGGTTCGCGGCGCCATTCTCCGGGAGCAACTCGGTCGCGCACTCTGGACCCACGGCGATTCCGAAGGGGCGCTCGCCGCGTGCGAGGAGGCGGTGGCGATGATGCCCGCCGATCCGCCGACGCCGGAACGAGCCCGCGTCCTGTCCGGGTTCGGCCAGCTGCTCATGCTGCTCGATCGATGGGGTGATTCGCGGCGCCTGTGCGAGGAAGCGATCGAGATCGCGCGTCGTGTCGGGGCCCGACAACCGGAGGGCCACGCCCTGAACACCCTCGGGCTCGATCTCGCGTCCGAGGGTCGATGCGACGACGGCGTGGCCACCCTCGAGCAGGCCCTCCGGATCGCCCTGGACCTGGGCAACGTCGACGACATCGGGCGGGCCTACGTGAACCTGTCGGACGCGCTCTTCTTCTGCGGTGAGGGCGCCCGCGCCGCCCGGGTCGTCGACGATGGCATCCGGGTCAGCGAGCGCGTCGGCATCGCGAGCTCATACGGAAGATTCATCCGCCAGAATGGCATCCTCTTCGCGTTCGATCTCGGTCGCTGGGCGGACGCGGCTCGCCTGGCTGCCGACAGCTTTGCGATCCAGCACGCGAGTCCACTCGGCGACCGGTACGGTCTCGCTCGATGGGTCGGTCTCCTCGTGGCGTCGGGCGACGAGACGGCCGCAGCCCGACTGGACCAGCTCGGTCGGCTCCTGGAGGGGGCCCCGGTGGAGTCGCAGTTCAGCGGGCCGTACCATGCCGCTCGCGCCGAGTTCGCCCTGTGGCAGGCCCGGCCGGCAGATGCGCTCGGATCCGTCCAGCTCGGGCTTGCCCAGATGTCGCACTCGGATTGGTATTGGTATCACCTCCGCCTGCTCAGACTCGGCGCCTGGGCGGCCGCGGATCTTGCCGATGTGGCGCGCGCCCGCCGCGACCCGGCGGCTGAGCAGGATGCGATCCGAGCGGGCGATGAGATCCAGTGCGCGCTCGAGCCGATGCTGGCTGCGAGCCTCGCCCGACAATCCGGTCCGGATGCGCAGGAGACCCGCGCCGAAGCCGCGACGATCGCGGCGGAGGACGCCCGGATGCGCGGCGTCCCGGACGCGGACGCATGGCGTGAGGCTAGCCACCGATGGACCGCGCGCGAGCGCCCGTACCTCGTCGCCTACTGTCGCTGGCGCGAGGGATACGCCCTGCTCGTGAGCGGCGATCGCTCCGGCGCGACGACCGCTCTCTCCCAGGCGCGCGAGATCGCGTCTGCGCTTGGCGCTCGTCCCCTCCGAACCGAGATCGAGTCGCTCGCGGCGCGGGCGCGGATCGCCCTGGCGGCCCCACCGGAGGTCGCTCCGGGACCGGCTGCCGGGTCCGCTGGGCCGTCGGTCCCCGAACCTGGGCCAGCGCCGGTCGTCGATCCCTTCGGCCTCACACGGAGGGAGCGCGACGTCCTCGCCCTCCTTTCGGTCGGTCGGACGAACCGGCAGATCGCAGCGGAACTGTTCATCAGCGAGAGCACCGCGGGCGTCCACGTGTCGAACATCCTCGGCAAGCTCGGGGTGGCGAGCCGCACCGAGGCGGCCGGGATCGCCGCTCGCCTCGGCCTTGGCCCGCCCTAGTAGCGTCGGCCGCGCTGCCGCGCGAGGTCGAACGTGGCCGTGTCGGCGACGGCCATCACCGCCATCGTCCCGGCCTGGACCGGGTCCGACACGACGAGATCGACGTGCTCCGTGATCGAGCCGACCATGTTCAGGGCGATGATCGGGATGCCGACCGCGCGCAACTCCTCGGCCGCGACGCTGATGTCGCCGCCCATGATCGAGCCGGCGAGCACCAGGAGCCGGGCTCGGGGAAGGTCCGCCACCGCCCGGACGGCTGCGGCGATGTTGGCTTCGCCGACGAGCGGGATGGTGTCCACGCTGATCCGCTCACCGCGCAGGTTGTGGCGATCCGCCTCGCTGACCGCGCCGAGCGCCACCTGGGCGACCTGGGCGCCACCGCCGACGACGATGACCCGCTTGCCGAAGACGGCCCCGAGCGCCCTGGTCCGGTGGATCGATCGGACGTCCTCGAGGCCCTCGAGCTTGGCGACCAGCGCCTCCTGGCTGACGCCCTCGACTTCGAGCTCGATCTCGGTGAGGGGCGGGTCGCCCTCGACCTGGCGAATGGTGGCCAGCGCGCGGATCCGTCCGCCGAGCTCCGCGACCCGGGCGACGACCGCCGAGATGGCCTCGGCGCGATCCACCACGTCGAACCGGATCGCCGCGGTCTCGGCGACCTTCCGTTTGGACATCAGGCCAGGGAGCCGCGACCGGCCGCACCGGGCCGCAGGTCGTCGATCGAGAGCGCTCCAGGCTCCACGCCGCCGGTGGGGTCGTGCTCCTCGAAGGCGAGCGCGAGGCCCTCGAACGCCTCGCGCGTGGCGGCGGCGTCGGACGTCGTGAGCATCAGGGCACCATCGGTGTCCTCCGCGACGCCGACGATGCCGGTGATGTTGACCCCGCGGTCGGCGAGGGCGGTCGCGACGCGCGCGAGCGAACCCGGGCGATCATCGAGCTTGACCGTGAACCAGACCGTCACCCTGACACCTCGAACGTGAGCGTCGATGGTACCCGGTCGCCGGTGTCGGGCGAGTCGATATGCTACGGCACGTGGCGCTGCCGTGGTCCGTTTGCGTGGCGATGGGTTGACATGCCGGCACCGCTCGGCCGGACCCCGACCCGGAGGATGCCGGACATCCAGGTCTTCGGCCTGAACGATTCGCCCGACACACGGGCGGCGCAGCGGTTCTTCCGGGAGCGGCGGATCGTCGTGACCTTCGTGGACCTGGGCAAACGCTCCATCGCGCCCGGCGAGCTCCGCCGGTTCATCGACCGCCTCGGCGCCGCGGCCCTGCTCGACATGACCTCCCGACGGTATGGAGAGGCCGGCCTCGGCTACCTGCGGATGGATGACGCCGCGATCGTCGTTCGGCTGCTGGCGGACCCGCGCCTGCTCCGGCTGCCCCTGGTCCGCCACGGCAGCGCGGTCACGGTGGGGCGGGCGGAGGCGATCTGGACCAGCTGGCTCAGACCCGCGGCCGGGCGATGAAGGTGCGCCAGCCAAGCACCAGCCCAGCGACCAGCAGCCCAGCACCGGCGATCGCCCAGCGGGGATCGTCCACCATGAAGCTCGAGCTGCGCAGCAGCCCCAGGCCCTGGCCGATCCAGACCGACCCGATCGCGACCAGCCCCGCGGCGACGGTCCAGCGAGTGCGCACGGTCAGCTTCACGGTGGCATCCTAGTCCGGTGCCACGGAAACGACCTCCTGCGCGTCGAGCCGGCCGGACCACGGTCACCCCGAACGCGAGTCGGATGCTCCAGGGCGGCGCCCCGGCGACCGAGGACGAGAGGCTCCTCCAGCGCCGTCTGACCCCGGCGTTCCTCGAGACCGATCCGTGGCGCGCGTTGCGCATCCTGTCCGAGTTCGTCGAGGGCTTCGACGCGATGGCGCGCGTCGGACCGGCCGTGACGATCTTCGGATCGGCGCGGACGGAGCGCGACGACCCGATCTACGAACTGGCCCGCTCGATCGCGAGACGCCTGGCCGAGGCCGGCTATGCCGTGATCACCGGCGGGGGAGCCGGCGCCATGGAGGCCGCGAACCGCGGCTGCCGCGAGGGTGGGGGACTGTCGGTCGGCTGCAACATCGAGCTGCCCCACGAGCAGGGCACCAACGCCTACGTGGACCTGGCCATCGAGTTCCGCTACTTCTTCGCCCGCAAGGTCATGTTCGTGAAGTACGCCGACGCATTCATCATCCTGCCCGGGGGCTTCGGGACCCTCGACGAGCTGTTCGAGGCGTTGACCCTCATCCAGACCGGCAAGGTCCGCAACTTCCCGGTGGTGCTGGTCGGCAAGAGCTACTGGGCCGGCTTGGTCGACTGGATCCGCGCCACGGCGCTGGCCGAGGGGAAGATCGACGAGGCGGACCTGGCCCTGCTCCAGCTGACGGACGACCCCGCTGAGGTGGTCCGGATCGTCCGCGCCTTCAGCGCGGCCGGCGAAGGGGAGCGCCGGCAGCCCGGAGCGGAACCAGTCGGCCGCTGAAGCCCGGCCGGTTCACCTCACAGTCGCGCGGGAACGCGCAGGAGCGCGCTGCCAAGGCGCAGGCCGGCGCCTGCCAGCTCGTGTTCCAGGCCCCGGCTCAGCCAGTAGCGCTCGAACAGGACCTTCCCGGCGTGCCAGGTCCGGCCCGGACGGCGAAGCGAGACGGCCGGATCCGGATCGGCGTAGAAGTCGCCCGACGCGAAGCCCGCCAGTCCGGCGCCGAGCTCCACCCAGCAGTACCCCTGGCCATCGAACCGGCCGGCCGGACCACCCTCCAGCCGTGAGGCGATCTGGGCGGCCGCGGCCTGGGCCTCGGCGTGCGCGAAGACGCCGGCCTTGGGCAGGAGCTTGCCGTTGGCCAGGGTGATCGCCGTCACGTCGCCGATGGCGAAGACATTCGGGGCGCTCGTCTCGAGCGTGCCGCGCTCGACCGGGATCCAGCCGGTCGGGCCGGCCAGGCCGGAGCCGGAAACCACCGCGGGCGGCCGATGGGGCGGGACCGCCGCCAGCAGGTCGAAGCCCACTGCCGACCCGTCGGTGAACCGGACCTGGCGCGACGCCCCGTCGTAGGCTTCGACCGGATGCCCGGGGAAGTAGCCGATGCCCCGCTGCGCGAGCAGGTCGACCACGGCCCGGCCGAGCACCGGTCCGGCGACCGGCATCGGTGCGGGCTCGGGCGTGTGCAGCTCGATCGTGCTCCGGTCGCGCAGGCCGCGGCGCCGCAGGTCGGCGTCGATGAGAAAGGCCGCCTCGTAGGGTGCCGCCGGGCACTTGAAGGGCAGCGCACTGATGGCCACGACGACGCGGCCGCCGGCGAAGCGGCTGAGCGCGCCGGCGAACTGCCCCGCCCCCTCGAGCGTGAAGAAGTCGTGGGCGGCCCCGGCAAAGCCCGGAATCGCCTCCGGCGCCAGCTCGGCGCCGAGGGCGATGACGATCGCGTCGCCGGTCAGCTCGCCGGCGTCGGTCGTCACCTGTCGCGCGACCGGGTCGAGTCCGTGGATATGGCTGGCCACCACCTCGATCCCGGGCCGGAGCATCTTCACCAGCGGGCGCGAGATGGCGGCCGGCCGGCGCTGGCCGACCATCAGCCAGAGGAGCGACGGCGCGAAGACCTGCTCGGCGTCGCGGTCGACGACGACGATCCGGTGTCGCTCGCCCAGCCGTGTGCGGAGGGCATTCGCCGCGGCGGCACCGCCGATGCCGCCCCCGAGAACCAGAACCGTCGCCATTTGTCGGCCTCCTGCTGCCGGCTAGAAGCTGACGACCTTGTCAGCCCACAGGGTCCACGCGGTGAGCTCGGCCATCGATGAGCGATGGACACCCTCGATGAGCGCCTCGTCGCCCATGCCGCGGGCCTCCATGCACGTCCCGCAGGCGCCGATGGGCACGCCCTTGACCCTGAGCCCAATGAGTATCCGTTCGATGTTGTAGTAGCCCTCGGCTGTCTTCTGACCAAGCTGGGCACAGCGGACCGCGTCGGCCATCAGGAAGATGCGCAGCTCGACCTCGGGCTGTTTCCCCAGGTCGAGGGCGAGCCGGAGGCCGTTGTACGAGCGCTCCGTACCGTACGGTGGGTCGTTGAGGATGGTGAGGATGTTCACGCGTCGAGGCTACGTTGATCCGCCCGCGACCGACAGGGCCACAAGTCATCTGGACCTACTCGGGCGGGCCGCCTGGATCGAACCAGAACCCACGGCCACGACGAGGCAGACCGACGTAGAGCATGTTCCGTTTCTGCAACCCGAGGTGACGGAATCGGTGCATGGGACCTGCTGGTCTGGGTCGCTTCACCCGGTCGTGCCTGGCCAGTGATCCTGCGTCACTGGCAACGAAGGCAGGGCGACCTCGATCCGATCGCCCACGATTCGCACCGGGTAATAGCGGAAGCGGCGGACCCTCGTGAGCCGGCGTGCCTCAGCCTTCCTGCCTGGTGGGTCCACCTTGGGTTCGCGACCGGTCGGTGACCAGGTCGGATGATATCGCCCGTCGGGATCCAGGCCGCCGGTCGTCGGCATCTGAACGGGATCGCCGGTAGCGAGGTCGAACCGACCATCGTGGAGGGGGCAGGCGACCACGCAACCGTCCAGCTCGCCGATGGAGAGTGGCGCGCTCATGTGCGGGCAGCGGTCGTCGGTCGCGACGATGCCGGCGGGCGTGTGGGCGAGCAGCAGGTCCAGATCCCCGCGTGAGACCCGGCGCATCGCTCCAGGCAGCAGGTCGGCCACATCGAGGACGTCCTCGAACGGCGCCCCGGCGCTGCCCGGCGTCTGGAGTTCGGCCGGATAGGGCGCAGGTCGAGGGTCCATCCACGGCATCGTACCTGCGCAGACGAACGACGGCCCCGGTGGGGACCACCGAGGCCGTCGAGTGGAGGAGGAGCGGGTCAGTCGAGCGTCGGAGCCCCGCTGAGGCGGTTCGCTGCGGGTGCGCCGGCTGCGCCGCTATCGGAGGTCTCCGGGGCGGCGCCGTGCGCAGCCTCACCAATCGTCGTGCGCAGCGGGATCTCCTTCAGGGCCAGGGCGGCCACGAAGGCCAGGATCGTGGTGACGATGCCGACCTGGAACGTGGCCGTTACCGCGATCGTGAACGCCTCGTGGATGGCCGCGACGATCGCCGGGATCATCGGCTCCACCGCGGCGCGGAACGCCTCGGGCACGAGGCTCAGGAACTGGGCGCCCAGGTCGTTGCCGACCCCGACGAGATCGTCCATCGCCGCCGTGCCGGCACCCGCGAACTGCTCGACCGCCTGCGGGGGCAGGCCGGCGGCCGTGAGCTGGACCGGGATCTCTTCCAGGAGGCGACTCCCGAAGATCGTCCCGGTGATCGCCAGCCCGACCGATCCGCCGATCTGGCGGAAGAACGTCAGGTTGCTGGTCGCCACGCCGAGCTGGCGGAACGGAACGGCGTTCTGGACGACGATCGTGAAGACCGACAGGGTCGGACCGATGCCTACCCCGGCCACGAACATCCAGAGCCAGACGATCGGCAGCTCCGTGCTCGCGTGCAGCTGGCTCAACAGGACGAGGCCAGCGGTCATGATCGCCAGGCCGGCCAGGATGATCGGCTTGTAGCGGCCCGTTCGCGAGACCAGGACGCCCGCCGTGATCGAGCTGACGATCAGCCCGGCAAGGAGCGGCAGGATCTGCAGGCCGGAGTCGCGCGCGCTCGAGCCGGCGACGAACTGGAACCAGCGCGGCAGGAAGACGATCGCACCGAAGAACCCGAAGCTGATCAGGAACGTCGCCACGATCGACGAGGCGTAGGTCCGGTTGCGGAAGAGCCCGAGCGGGATGATCGGCTCCACGGCCCGCGATTCGACGAAGACGAAGACCGCGCCGAGGAGCAGCCCGATGGCGATCAGGCCGCCCACCTCGGGGGTCGCCCAGTCGGCCGTCTGCTTGTTGGTCAGGCCGATCAACAGGGCGCTGATCGCGACCGTGAAGACACCCGCCCCGGCGAAGTCGAGGTTCCGCGTCGCATCGGGACGCTTGATGGTCGGGAGCAGCCGGGCGATCACGAACAGGCTGACGACGCCGATCGGGATGTTGACGTAGAAGATCCAGTGCCAGCCGACCGTGTCGGTCAGGAAGCCGCCGGCGAACGGCCCGATGATGGAGCTCAGCCCGAACACGGCGCCGAAGAGGCCCTGGTATTTGCCGCGCTCCTGCGGCGTGAACAGGTCGCCGATGACCGCGAGCGAGATCGGGAAGAGCGCTCCGGCGCCGAGGCCCTGGATGCCGCGGAACAGGATGAGCATGGCCATGTTCTGCGACAGGCCGGAGAGCGCCGAGCCGACCAGGAAGATCGTCACGCCGATCATCAGCAACGGCTTGCGGCCGTAGATGTCGGACAGCTTGCCGTAGAACGGGACGGTGATGGTCGAGGTCAGCAGGTAGATCGTGAAGACCCAGTTGTAGTACTCGTTGCCGCCAAGGTCCGTCACGATCCGCGGCAGCGCGGTGCCCACGATGGTCTGGTCGAGTGCCCCGAGGAAGAGCGCCAGCATGACCGCGCCGAGGATCTCGAGCTTGGCCCGCTGACTCAGCCCGAGGGCCGGGTCGTCGGCCAGCGACGGGGTCTGCGCGCCGGCCTCAGCCGGGACTGATTCCATCGGTCAGCTGTCCCTTCCGTGCTGTGAGGTGGGGTGACGTTCCGGCGCAGGTCCGACCGTCGAATCGACCGCTTCGCGAAGGGCCGAGATGGCGTGCGCGACCCCGCGCAGCTGGGAGATCGGCAGGCGTCCCAGCACCGATCGAAGAAGGTCGTCCGTCAGCGCATCGACCTCGCCGAGCATCTGCTCCCCAGCGGGCGTGACCCGGACCAGGACGATCCGGCGATCCGTCGCGACGCGGGAGCGCTCGACGAAGCCCCGCTCCTCCATCCGGTCGATCAGGCCGGTCGCGTTGGAGAGCGACACATCCAGCACCTCGGCCAGATGGCTCATGGTCAGCTCGCCGCTGCGCTGCACGGTGTACATGATGTGGAGTTGGGCCATCGAGACGCCGAGTCGCAGGAGCCGCTCGCTCGAGGCGCACTTCAGCTGGCTCATCGTCGCGCGGAAATCGGCGATGATGTCGCTGGTCGGGTCGGCCTGTGCGGCTGCGTTCGCCGCGGGCGCGATGGCCGAGATGGCCGAGATGGTTCGTGTCACACGAACTATGATATCAACCCGAACTATCCTGTCAACATCAATCGTTCATGTCGTCTGCAGGAGTCACCCGTGCGGTTCGCCCTTCAGATCGAGTCGCAGCAGGGTCTGAGCTACGGGGATCACCTGGCGATCGCAAGGCGCGCCGAGGCGAACGGGCTCGAGGCGCTCTTTCGAGCCGACCACTACGCCAGCTTCCCGGGACCGGCGGGTCGCCCGACGACCGATGCCTGGGCGGTGCTGGCCGGCCTGGCCCGGGATACGGAGCGGATCGGCCTGGGCACGCTGGTCTCGCCGGTGACGTTCCGCCATCCCGGCAACCTGGCCAAGGTGGCGACGACGGTGGACGAGATGAGCGGCGGTCGGTTGGAGGTTGGCCTGGGTGCCGGCTGGAACGACCTGGAGCATCGCCAGCTCGGCCTCCGCTTCCCGCCGATCAAGGAACGCGCGGACCTGCTCGAGGATCAACTGGCCATCCTGCACGGACTCTGGGGCGAGCCGGACGGCTGGTCATATCAGGGCCATCGGGTCTCCATCACCGACGCGGTCTTCGATCCGAAGCCGGTGGACGTCCCCGGGCGGCCCAGGACGGCGATCGGCGGTGCTCGCCCGCGGATCCTGGTGGGCGGGGAGTCACCGCGCCTGCTTCGGCTCGCAGCGCGCTACGCGGACGAGTTCAACCTGTCGTCGTCAGGCCCGGACCGGTGCCGTGAGGTCTACGCGGACCTCGACGCGGCCTGCCGGGCCATCGGCCGTGACCCGGCGACCCTGACCCGCTCGGCCATGATCGGCGTCCTGATCGGGCGTGACGAAGCGGAGATGGAGGAACGAAGGGCCACGCTGGTTCGGACCCTGGGCGACGACGTGGATGCCGACTGGCTCACCGACCGCGAGGCGCGCTGGATCATCGGCACGCCCGAGCAGGCCCGCGAGGCGGTCAGGCGCTTCGCGGCAGCCGGTGTCGAGCGGATCATGCTCCAGGACCTTCTGCCCTGGGACCTCGACATGATCGACGTCATCGGCGACGTTCTCGTCGGCCAGGTCTGACCGCGCCGCGCCGTCGCTCAGCCGCCGGCCGCCTCAGCCGCCTTCAGGTAGATCGGGTCGTCGCGTCGGATCGGGTCGGGGTTCGTGCCGCGCGCCCGGGCGATCCGTTCAGTCAGGAGCTGGACCGGGGTCGCTGTCCCGAACAGCGCGGCCACCGGCGCCGGCAGGCTCGGGGCCTCGCGGACGAGCAGCCGCCCGGCGGGCGTCAGCTCGGCCTCGATCTCGCCGTCCAGGTCGGCGGCCAGGATCGCGGCCGTGCGGAGGCCGACGACATGCGCCGCGGCGAGGGCCTGGCGGGCCCGGGCGAGTCGTTCAGCGCGGCCCGCCCGGTCGGCCAGGATCAGCACGAGGCCGGTGTCCGGGTCGCTCGCCGGGAGGTGGCCGTGGAGGAAGGTCTCGAGGTCGCGGTATGCGGAGGGGAACCAGGCTGCCTCCTCGACCTTGACGACCAGTTCGCGGCCCGCCGTCCGGTCTGCACCGGAGGCGACGACCAGCAGGTGGGCTGCCGAGGCGAACGCGCCGGCGATCCGCTCCGCCCCGGCCTCGTCACGGATCCCGGAGGCGAGGAGTTCGGCGATCGCGTCGGCATCCAAGGGCCGGTCGGAGAGCACGGCACCCACGGCCGCCGCCGCGAGCAGCGGGCTGACGTACCCGACGGTGTGGCACCAGCTGTGGTCGAGCTCGGCGGTCTCCACGACGATGTCGGCGACCGCGCCCGCCGGCGAACGACGGCTGACGGTGAGCACGGCGGTTCGCGCCCCGGCCGCGCGTGACGCCCGGAGGGCCCCGTTCGTGGCGCCGGTGCCGCCTTCGTGCGAGACGCCGATCACCAGGCCGCGAGAGGGCGGATCCTGGGCGAGTTCGAACGCCTGCTCGGCCATGACGATCGCGCCCGAGACGCCCGCGGTCCTGAGGGCGTCGCGCAGGATCTCCACGGTACCGAGCGCCGCGTGCTCGGAGGTGCCGCAGCCGGTCACGATGACCGGGGCACCGGCCGCGACCGCGGCCCGGATCGCCGCCGCCAGCGCCGCCCCGCCGCCGCCCGGTGCAGCGACCCGGGCGATGATCCGTCGCGCCAGCGCGGGTTCGGCGGCGATCATCTCGGTCATGTGGTACGGCGGCCCGGCACGATGACCGGGCGTCGACGCGTAGGCCCACGGCTCGGGCGGGCCCGCCAGCGGGACGGTCGGATCGAAGTCGGATTCGGTGGTCATGGGTGGCTCCCTGGCAGGTGGCGAGGATAGGGCTCCCGGACGTGTCGCAATTCGGCGGCTCGCGCTGCGCGACGTGCGACGTGCCGTAACGCAGCAACGGCGGCGAGCCGTCACCATGAACGTGCACGGCGACCACGATCCGGCGCCGGTCGGGAGGAGCAGAATGCAGGTCGGCCTCATGGCGCTGCAGGGCTGGAAGGGCGAGTACGCCGGCTGGTCGCCGGCCGAAGCGTGGGCACGGACACTGGAGCTGGCGAGGAACGCCGAGCAGCTCGGGTTCGAGTCGCTCTGGGTCTTCGACCATTTCCATACCGTGCCGACCCCGACCGACGAGATCACCTTCGAGTCGTTCTCGGTCCTGTCCGCCCTGGCCATGGCCACCACTCGCGTCCGGCTGGGCCACATGGTCATCTGCACCGGCTTCCGCAACCCGGCCCTGACGGCGAAGCTGGCGTCGACGATCGACGTGATCAGTGGCGGGCGATTCGAGCTCGGGATCGGAGCCGGCTGGAAGGAAGAAGAGTGGCGCGCCTACGGCTACGGATTTCCGACGCTGGGCGAGCGGATGGCGGCGCTGGGCGACCACCTCGAGGTCATCCTGGCGATGCTTCGGCCCGGTCGCGCGAGCTACGAAGGCCAGTACGCCCACGTCCGCGGGGCGATCAACATGCCGAAGCGGATGGGGGAGTCGCCGATCCCGATCATCGTCGGTGGCAACGGCGAGCGGGTGACCGCCGGCTATGCCATTCGTTATGCCGACGAGCTCAACTACGTCTTCCTGTCGCCGCAGGAATGCGCCGAGCGGATGCTCGCGGTGCGCGCCCGATGTGAACGGGAGGGCCGCGATCCGGCGACCCTTCGCTTCTCGCTCTACACACGCGACCAGGAGATGCGCGACGGCGGGCAGGAGCGGGTCGATCTCATCGCCCGGTTCGCCGAGGTCGGTCTGGACCGGATCGTCTGCTTCCCGGGGCGTTGGTCGCCGACCGTAGAGGCGCAGGCGAGCTTCGCCGAGGACTGTCGCGCGGCGGGAGTGATGCCGGCGGTCTAGGCTTCGTGGCCGCCGAAGGGCTCGAGCCGGTCGGTCCCGTCCGGCTCGTCGCGGCCCTGGATGCGCCCGATGCGACGGAGCGGGGCGTAGCGGAACCAGGCGCGACCTACGAGCAGCTCCAGCTGGACCGGGCCGTAGCGACGGGAGTCGATCGGTTCGCCGAAGCCGGCCGCGGCGGTCGCCTCCGGGCTCGCATCGCTCAGCAGCCAGGCCTCGTCCTCGGCCAGCTCCAGGTATCCGTCGGCGAACGGGACGCGATCGCCGGGGCCGGCCGTGACGCGCTTGATCGCGAGCCGGTCGCCGTCAGGCTCGCGGAACAGGACGACACTCCCGCGGGGCGGCCAATGGACGACGGTCGGATCGATCAGCAGCCAATCGCCGGGCTCGATCGCCGGACGCATGCTCGCCTCCACGACGGCGACCCGCCAGGGACCCCGGAAACGGCGAAGCCCCGCCGAACGACGGGGCCTCGGGGCTGCCAAGGTGGCGGTCAGGCCGGTCGGCCGGCGACTCGCGTCTTCTCGAGTCCGCCGGTCGCCTTCCAGGCGGCGTCGACCTCGTTGATCAGGTCGAGCAGCTTCTGGCCGTCGGCGGGATCGACCGACGCCTTGACCTTCGAGACCTGCTTGGTGGCGTTCCAGAACAGCTCGTGCAGGTTGGGGACCTTGTCGACGTGCTCCGGCTTGAAGTAGTCGTGCCACAGGACGTCGAGATGGTGCTTGACCAGCTCGGCGCGCTCTTCCTTGATGCCGATCGCGCGAGCGCGGAAGGTGGCATCGGAGTTGGCCTGGTACTTCTCCATGATCCGGAAGCACGATTCGGCTTCGATCCGGGCCTGCTCAGGGTCGTAGACGCCACACGGCAGATCGCAGTGGGCGTGGGCGGTGGCGCGCGGGGCCAGCCAGCGAGTCAGTCGAGACATGGGACTCCTTCGGGGCACTGGAGGTGAGCTTCTCCGTCGTTTCTCCGTGGGCGCAAGTGTCAGAGCGTTCGCCGGGGCTGTCAAACGCCGGCTGGGATAGGAGATAAGCCCTTCCGAAAATGTCGCACCTCTGGACCCGACGGGCCACCGAGTCTCGGAGCCCTCACGGGCGCCCCTCAAAGAACTTCAGCTAAGCGGAGTGAGCGAAGTCACGATGAATTCAGACCTGCAAAGCTCGATCGCCTGGTCGTCTGTCGTAGTCGGAAAGTCGTCCAACGACGTCGGGCGACGGCAGCCCGGTGCGCGCCCTGATCGTCGGATACGCCTCGTACCTGCGTGAGCGCTCCCACGATGGACCGGTGATCGCGTCGTCACGCTCGCGATGCGATGGACGAGTCGAGCTGACGCTCGGACGACGAGCGCTCCGGCTGGGCGGGGGGTAGAGGTGGGGCCGTTGGACGACGCGTCGTCCGACCACGAGGCCGGCGAGCTCCTCGTCCGGCGCAGCGGACGGCTCCGAGCCAGGACCCGGTGCAGCGCTGCCAGCCTCGCGGGAGGCGGGAGGGCCGACGGTCAGTCGATCGGCCGCGCTGCCCGCCAGCCCCTGGCTTTCGTCTGCGCGTCCGGCCAGGAAGCCCGGGGCAGCCGCCTTATCGCCACTCGCGGGTCGTAGCGTCGAGCCCGCCGAGCCTGCGCCGGTGCCACCGGGGGCCCAGGGTGGCGGCGCGGCCCAGTCGCGCGGTGGATTGCGCCAGATCGGCGGTTCCTCGGTCGGCGGGTCGCGCGGCGGCTCGTCCTTGTCGGGTCCGGAGTCGGCGCCCTCGTCGTGTGAGGCGGCGGTGTCGCCCGCTGTCTCAGGCTGCGCCATCGGCGCCGCCCTGGGCCGATCGCCCTCGCCGCGCGCGGGGAAGGGACGAGTTCGGCATAGCAGGGGTGCCGATGGTCCGCGCTCGTCGAGCGCGTCTCCCGATCGTCCTCGAACGCCACGAACGGGCAGGCCGGCGCGCTGTCCACGCCCGGGAGCCCTCGCTCGGTCATCGCCGCGATGATACCCGCCGGCGAACGGCGCGAGCCGCCCCGAGGAGCCCCGCGGCTTCGCGAAAGCGCGTCCACTCGTCATCGGCGCACGCTGGGCCGAACCTGTCTACTGGGTCGACCCCTTCAGCGACTCGGTCAGGCGGTGGATCCGGGGATGGTAGACGGCGCACTGGACGGATCGATCGCCCTCGTCCCAACCGTCGCTCAACGGGTAGAACCATAGATAGTCCAGCTCGGACTCCGCGTAGACCTTGCCGATGAAGGTCTCGAACGCCGGGTCACACTTGTCCTCGACGAAGCTCGCGAATGCGTCCTCCGCCGGATACTTGCCCTCGGGCAACGAGCCGACGAAGAACGTCTCGTATTCGTGCTCGTCCGTGCACGGTCGAGCAGTCACCTGGTCCACCTCGTCGGCGGCCGGGTCCTTGAGGTCGAAGCAATCGCCGACTCGCAGTTCGTTCGCCGTCAGGTCACCCCCCTTGGTGATCTCCCCGGTCGACGAACGATTCGCGTTGAAATACAACCCCGCCACGCTCCCGACCACCACGATCACCGCAGTTACCAGCCATCCAGTCGGGATCCGTCGCCAGAGTGAGGTCGGGGCAGACGTGGCACCGCTCGGATCGGCACTCGGCGGCGCCTCAACGGCGACGCCGTCGGCTGCAACCGGCATCCATGGAGACGTGGTGCCCGACCCGGCCGGCACGACGCCACCCCGGATCAACCGACAACTCGAGCAGTTGATCGCGGCCTCGTCGTTCAGCGTCGAACAGCGGGGGCAATCCCACCCCTTCGCCATCCCCGGTCCCTCCTCGTGGTGGAGCGGCGCGCGGATATGCGCTCAGGCCCAGGCGCCGGCAGTATGCGCGCCTCGGATTACGGGTTCAAGGTTCGAGCTACCGCGTTGCGGAGCCATAGCCTGCTGCCGATCTCCTGCGCGGCCATTGATGAGCTGGTTCCCTTCACCACGATGCTCAGCCTGCCCCACCCTACGTTTGACGGGTTAAGGGACAGAGCACCTTGAAACGCGCCACCCCGGCGGGATGAAGCGGGCTGGTCAGATATGTGGCAGCTAACCAAACGACGGAGCGCGGCGTCGCTGCCGAATCTAGTCCCCCACGACCACGCGGAAGAGATCGTCGATCCACCCAGTATCGGGACCGTCGCAGTTGGATTCCCAGGCGAGGATGACGCTCCAATCGCCGACTGGCGGCGCGGCAAGCTCAAGGACACTGCCCTTGCTCGACTTGCCATCACGGTGGTCCTGTTTTTGCTTGACATTCGCAGTTGGAGTCCCGGCTCCCGAATGGCCTGATCAAGTCAACGCCGACCAGGCCAGATTAGGGCAAAGCCAATTGCCGCGAGCCATGGCCATCGACGCTGTTGACTCGGCCGCTGTGGGGCTCCGGTTTGGGGAATCGCGGCTCTCACAGGTCGACGCCTCAGCCGCGCCTGGCTTCGGCCTCCTTGGAAACCCCGACCGTCAGGTCACACGCCATGCAACGTCCAGAGTGGCTGCCTTCATGGCCTCCCTCGAGAACGCAATGGATGATGACATGGATTGGATGCGGCGAGGGATGCATGCAGCCTCCCTGGGCCCGTGAGCCAGACACGTATTGCTCCACATCAAGGACTGCTGCGATGGACTGGCTCCCCTTCGCCGCCAGCTCCTGCCGGATCTGGTCGATGCGACCGCCGAATGCACGGTGAATCTGGATGTCCCTTGGCTCATTTGACTCCAGGGCGTCGATTCGCTGCACCTGGTTCCAGAACGTGTTGATTTCGAAACGAAATCTAACCGGGGGCGTGTCGCTTCCGAATTCCTTCTCGAGCATTTCGACCTGGACTCGCCGCATGTACACGACCTTTCCCGTGTCGAGAGTGATCCGGTCCCAACGCCCCGCCGGATGGCGCTCGACCTCAATAATCCGACCCTCAACTCGACCCATCTCCTGCCTCTTTGCTACTGAGCGACGCCACGGCCATCGACGATACCGCGCGCGTCCCTCCTCCTATTCCAGCACATAGGTTTGACGCGGTGGAGCGCTGCGTACGGTCGGGAACCTGCGACGTGGACAGGGTGGTTCGTTTCGGCCTCACTCACACAGAGCAACCTCGTTGATCCCGCGACCGGATTCGTAGAGCTAATGTCGGGATGTGTGGAAATCGCGCCGAACTCTGACGGCTCCTGAGGCCCACGGAGAACGGCGTACCCTTCCGGTGGAGTTAGAACCATCGAAAGGAGACGCCGCAATGCGACGGTACCAGACCCCGCACGCCCTGGCGCCCGAGACGGGCGCCGTGATCACCGACACGCTCGAGACGATCGCCCGAGAGGGCGCCCGACGGCTGCTCGAGCACGCCCTGCGGGCCGAGGTGTACGAGCACCTCGGACGCGCCCGCTACGAGCGCGGGCCCGCGCACACCGGCTACCGCAACGGCTATGCCCGCCCGCGCGAGATCGGCATCGGGACCGGGTCCGTGCCCGTCCGGGCGCCCCGGCTGTCCGATCTCCCGCCCGACGCGCCGGCCTTCGAGTCGGCGATCCTGCCCAGGCGCCGATACCTGTCGGGCTCGACCCAGCGCCTGTTCGCGCGGCTCTATCTGGAGGGCCTCTCGAGCGGCGACTTCGAGCCGGCCTTCCGCGAACTGCTCGGCGAGCGAGCACCGCTGTCGGCCTCCACGATCATCCGGCTCAAGGACACCTGGGCGGCCGACTACCGGGCCTGGCGAGCCCGCCCGATCAGCGGCCGCTACGCCTACATCTGGGCCGACGGGATCTATCTCGGCGCCGGTCTCGAAGCGGAGCACTCGTGTCTGCTCGTCGTGATCGGCGCCCGGGCGGACGGGACCAAGGAGCTGCTCGCGCTCGAACTCGGCTATCGCGAGAGCACCGAGAGCTGGGCCACCGTCCTGCGCAGCCTGCGCGAGCGCGGGCTGGCCGCCCCGCTCGTGGCGGTCGGCGACGGTGGCCTTGGGCTGTGGGCGGCACTCCGGACGGTCTATCCCGCGACCCGCCACCAGCGCTGCTGGAACCATCGCGCGATGAACCTTGCCGACAAGCTCCCCAAGCGCCTCCACGCCGAGTTCCGCGATCGCTTCCGGGCGCTCTATCTCGCCCCCACCCGAGCCACCTGCGAGGCGGCCCGCGACGAGCTGGCCCGCTGGCTCCACGAGCGCGGCCAGGACCCCGCCGCCGAGACGCTCTATCGCGACTGGGACGACTTCGTCACCTTCTACGACTTCCCGGCCGAGCACTGGCTCCACCTGCGCACGAGCAACCCGATATCGAGTCGGTCTTCGCCGGGGTGCGCCTGCGCACCAACGTGGCCAAGCGCGCCCGGGTCCGGGAGAACGCGCTTTACCTCGTGTTCAAGATCGTCGAGCGCCTGGGCCGCCACTGGCGGGTCCTCAACGGCGGGGCGACGGTCATGACCCTCGTCCTGGCCGGCGCCCGGTTCGCCGACGGGATCCTCGTCCAGGTGGCACCGAGAGAGGAGGTTCAGGCCGCCTGATCAATCAAGCTGCCGGAAGGAATTTCCACGCATCTTGACAAAGGCTCCAAGGTCAAAAGGGGTCGCGGACCTCAGGACTGATCGGCTGACCACAGGTCGCGCAGGTCGAACGCATGTCGTCGTCAGGCTGAGAACGGGACATTCCTCGGTCTCCTATCGCACCCGGCGGGAGCACCGTGCCGACGTGAGGGACGTCGATCGGTTGCTGCGCCGTCAGCGAGCCGGGACTCTCGGGCGCTCTTGATAGGTGCGCGGTGCGCGCGAGGGTGAGTGTAGCGTCTTGGATCGCCTTCTCGATCTGGCCAAGGCCCGGTTGGGTCGGACCTTCCTACGGCGGACCGGCGTCGTTGTGGGCGCCTGGCGTGGTGGAGGTCAGCCCTTGCCGTGAAGGAGCGCGCCGAGGTGCTCCAGGAGCTTCCATGACACCTCGGCGTCGGTGTGCACGAAGGCACGGAAGGCCCAAACGGTCATGACCAGGCAGTGCAACTCTGTGGTTGCGGTCACCGTCGCCGTCCGCACCCCGTCGGTCAGGAGGGCGACCTCGCCGAAGTAGCTGCCCGGTCCGAGCTCGCCGACTTGCTTGCCGGCGACCGTCACCACGCCATTGCCCTCGGCGACGACGAAGAAACCAATGCCGTGGTCGGCGCCCTCACGCACCACGACCGACCCGGCGGGGAAGGTTCGCGACCTGAAGCTCTTTGCCAACTGCTGCAGGTGTTTCCGGTCAAGACTGGACAGCAGCGGCACTCCCGCCAACAGATCCACGGTGTCGGTCACTGGGCTACTCCTCTCGGTGTCGGCTCGCACCGGGCACGTCGGGTGCGGTGGTGCGCACCACTATCGCTCGGAACGGTACCTCGCCGCCAGTCGATCCTCCAGGCGGAGACTCGTGGCCCTGTTGGTCTGTCCTTGTCAAGGAGCGGATTCGCGATGAACGAGCGTGGACGAGCCGAATCCCTTGTCCGGGACCCATGAGAGCGGGGACAAATAGACCCGCATCATCCGGCATGATCGAGAGGCGCCATCCCTCGGCCAGGTCAACGCCTTCGTTCGCCATGGTGTTCACTCCCCAACCCGTTGGGTCGGGCGGGCCAGCGATTTCGAACGTGCGCCACCCCCGGACGCCGTTGGCGTGCGACAGGGCGCAGCAACGTGTGCCTTGATGAAGGACACTTCGGCCTGTGAAGCCACCCGACGTGTCGTACGCGCGAAGCGGCGACGTTGCCGTCGCCTACCAGGTGGTTGGCAGTGGTCCGACCGACATCGTCTTCGTGCGGGGGATCACCGGGGACCTGCTCTCGACCTGGGAGCAGCCGCTGCTCGTCCGCCACGTCGAGGGCCTGGCCGCCCTCGGCCGAGTGTTGATGCTCGACAAGCGCGGCACGGGCCTCTCCGACCGCGTCCGGGAGGTGCAGTCGCTCGAGACGACGATGGACGACGTCCGCGCGGTCATGGATGCAGCCGGGTCCAAGAGCGCAATGCTGTGGAACGGCGGCACGAGCACCGGCCTGAGCGTTCTCTTCGCAGCGACCTACCCCGATCGCTGCGCCGGCCTCGTCCTCTTCGATCCCAGGATCAAGGGGACCCGCGCGCCGGACTATCCCTGGGCCCCGACGCAGGAGGAGTGGCGCCAGCAGCTGGCCGACGTGCGCGCCGGCTGGGGAGAGCGAGACTACCTTGAACGCCTAGCCCGCGAGTGGGCCCCGCAGGTTGCGGACGACGACGCCTTCCGCGACTGGTTCGTCTGGCACATGCGCCGCAGCCTGAGCCCGGGTGCTGCCCTGACGGCATTCCGGACGGCCATGGAGCTGGACGTCAGCGACGTTCTCGCCGCTGTCCGCGTGCCGACGCTCATCTTCCCGCGGCCCTCGCTTCCTGGCCCCGGCTACTACACCGCAGAGCGGATCCGGGGTGCCGAGCTCGCCGACCTGCCCGCGTTCCAGGGCGTCTACACCTGGGTCCACGACGACGCTCACGAGGCGACGATGGCCGCGACGGCGCGCTTCGTCTCGCGGCTCACCGGTCGATCCTCCACCGAGCGCGTGCTCGCGACGATCCTGTTCACCGACATCGTGGGTTCGACGGAGCTGGCGTCGCGGCTCGGAGACTCCGCGTGGCGCGAGTTGCTGGAGCGGCATCACGCGATCGTCCGTCGCGAGCTCGCGCGGTTTCAGGGCCGGGAGCTCGATACGGCGGGGGACGGGTTCTTCGCCGCGTTCGATGGGCCCGCCCGGGCCGTCTTTGCGGCCGATGCCATCCGCGATCCGCTGCGGGCGATCGGGCTCGAGGTGCGCGCCGGTCTCCACACCGGCGAGTGCGAGGTCAGCGACGGCAAGATCGTCGGGATCGCGGTCTCGATCGGCGCTCGGATCTCTTCGCTCGCTCAGCCGGGCGAGGTCCTCGTTTCGAGCACGGTCAAGGACCTCGTCGGCGGCTCAGGACTCCGCTTCGAGGATCGCGGCGATCACGAGCTCAAGGGAATCCCCGATTCGTGGCGACTGTTCGCGCTTGCGGGCTGAGCTCGGCGGTACACCTCTTGGATCGCGTGCCCGTGCGCCGCGCCCGTATGTCTTCCGGACGGCTCGGTCGGCCGACGGATCCCACCCCGAGCGCGCCGGCCGGCAGGCCCTCGAGCCACCACCTTGATCCCTCCTGATCCCTGTTGTTCGCGCGCGCCCAAGGCCCGACCCGCGTGCTACAACGGGACACTGAGGTGGGCAAGGCTAGGGGTCGCGGGTCACAGGGTGTCCAACGAGACCACGACCCCTTTACCCCGTAGTGCTTTGACGGCGCCTGTGACGGTTCCGACACCTGCAACCTGTTGGGGGAAGGACGGGTGCGATTTTGGAAAAGGGGGGTATCCACGTGAGTGCAGTTGCATGATCCATAGCAAGGACGAACAGACGTTCAAGGGCGTCCTCGTCGACCAGCGCCGTGACGGCTTCGTCCTCCGGGCGTGTCAGTACGTCCAGCTCGATCAGAACAAGATGATCCGCTGGGTGCCCCTCGACGGTGACGTCGTCATCCTGACGGAGAACATCAGCTTCTGGCAGGACGGTCTCGATGCCGCCCTGCTCGACATCACCGGACAGCTGAAGGAGGAAACGTGATGATGTTGTTTCGACTCGCAGGCATCGTATGGGTTCTGGCGGCGATCGTCGCCGGGCTCTGGGCGGTGTTTCTTCTCGGTATGTCTGAGACGCCGCCAGGACAGGCGTTGGGCCGTCTTCTCGCTGTGGGTGCACTGGTCGCTGCGGGCAATGGAATCTTCTGTTTGTTCCGGCCGTCGCGTCGGGTGGCGCTATGGTCAGTCGTGTCAGCCGTCGTCTGGGTAGCCATCACGGTCGTTGGGCCTGACGCTATCACCCTCGCGTTCGAGAGCGACCGCATCGTCTTTGGGTGGTTCCCCGCCGTCCTCCCTGCTCTTGCCGGCCTCGTCTCGTTTCTCGCTTGGCGCAACGGCAAGAACAAGAAGATCATCATCGCCGCCATCGTTGCCGTAGTCATCGCCACCGGCCTCGTTGCTATGTCGCTGCGCGAAGCCGGCGATGTTCCCGATCCGGCGGTCGAGCGACCGCCCGAGCCGGCGGTCGAGCCGTCATGACCCGCTTCGTCGCCCGGTCCGCTCCCGCCCTGATCGTCATCGGAGGCGTCATCGGGAGCTTGATCGCGGGCATCCCCGTCGCCGAAGCTCTAGACGTTACGATCGGCAGCGCGGGCATCGTCGGGGGCGTCATCGGGGGCGTCGTCATGTCCGCCGTTCTCCCGGTCAGGGGCGTCATCAGGGGCGTCATCAGGGGCGTCATCGGGGGCGTCATCGGGAGCCTTATCTCGTTTGTCGTTGTCTTCACGTATGCCATTTTCATGTTTGCCACGCACACGCACTCGAACTGATCGTCGTTGCAGCTCCGCGAGCTGCCCGCTCCCTGTTCGGTTAGGTGTCTTGGATGTGCCGCCTACGCCGGAGGGAGCGGATAGCGGGCAGCTCGGGGCAACTGCACTCACGTGGATACCCCCCTTTTTTGGAATGGCTTATCTCCTCTCCCGTCAAACGCCGGCCGGGTTAAGGGACAGAGCCCTCCGAAACGCGCCACCCCGTCCGCGTCGCAGGTTCCCGCGCGTGAGCTCCCGATCGGGTCAATCCGTGTGTTGGGGGGTAAGGGGTACGCGCTCGTCGAACACCTGGGTCGGTTCGTTATGCTCCCCTCCAAGATAGATGACGGCCGACGAGGGGTGACGTGGACCAGCCGCAGCTCAACTGGATCGCGAACTACATCTGGGGCATCGCGGACGACGTGCTCCGCGACCTCTATGTCCGTGGCAAGTACCGCGACGTGATCCTGCCCATGACGGTGCTGCGTCGCCTGGACTCGCTTCTGGAACCGACCAAACCGGCCGTGCTTGAGATGAAGGCCACGCTGGACAGGGCCGGCATCGTCAATCAGGACCAGGCCCTCCGCAAGGCGGCTGGCCAGGCCTTCTACAACACCTCGCGGTTCACCCTGCGGGACCTCCGCGCCCGGGCCAGCCAGCAGCAGCTCAAGGCCGACTTCGAGGCGTATCTCGACGGCTTCTCGGCCAACGTGCAGGACATCCTCGAGAAGTTCGAGTTCCGCAACCAGATCCCGCGCCTGTCCAAGGCCGACGCGCTGGGCACGCTGATCGAGAAGCTGCTCTCGCCCGACATCAACCTGAGCCCCAACCCCGTGCGGCATGGCGACGGCTCGGTGAAGCACCCGGGCCTTGACAACCACGCCATGGGCACGATCTTCGAGGAGCTGGTCCGGCGCTTCAACGAGGAGAACAACGAAGAAGCCGGGGAGCACTGGACGCCGCGCGACGCCGTCAGGCTCATGGCCAAGCTCGTGTTCCTGCCCATCGCCGACGAGATCGAGTCGGGCACCTACCTGCTCTACGACGGCGCGTGCGGGACCGGCGGGATGCTGACGGTGGGCGAAGAGACGCTCCAGCAGCTCGCGACGGAGCGCGGCAAGCAGGTTGCCACTCACCTGTACGGTCAGGAGATCAACTCCGAGACCTACGCGATCGCCAAGGCCGACCTGCTGCTCAAGGGCGAAGGCGAGGCGGCCGACAACATCATCGGCGGGCCGGAGTGGTCGACCCTCTCGAACGACGCCTTTCCGTCCCGCGAGTTCGACTTCATGCTCAGCAATCCGCCCTACGGCAAGAGCTGGAAGAGCGACCTGGAGCGGATGGGCGGCAAGGACGGGATCAAGGATCCGCGCTTCCTGATCGAGCACACGGGCGATCCCGAGTACTCGCTGCTCACCCGATCGAGCGACGGCCAGATGCTGTTCCTGGCCAACCTGCTGAGCAAGATGAAGCACGACAGCAGGCTCGGCAGCCGCATCGCCGAGGTCCACAACGGCAGCTCGCTGTTCACCGGCGACGCGGGCCAGGGCGAGAGCAACATTCGCCGCTGGATCATCGAGAACGACTGGCTCGAGGCCATCGTCGCGCTGCCCCTGAACATGTTCTACAACACCGGCATCGCCACGTACATCTGGGTGCTCAGCAACCGCAAGCCCGCGCACCGCCTGGGCAAGGTGCAGCTGATCGACGCGACGAGCTGGTTCAAGCCGCTGCGCAAGAACCTCGGCAAGAAGAACTGCGAGCTGTCGGAAGGGGACATCGGGAAGATCTGCGACACCTTCCTGGCCTTCGAGGAGACCGAACAGTCGAAGATCTTCCCCAACGCGGCCTTCGGCTACGCGAAGGTCACCGTGGAGCGCCCGCTGCGCCTGGCGGGCATCGATCCCAGGCGCGCCTACACGCCCAGGGAGATCAAGGCGCTGCGCGAGAGTGCCGAGCGCGACGAGTCCGCGCCGCCCGTGATCAGGAAGCTCCATAAGCCCGGCAAGGCCGAGGCCGACCCGCTGCACGGGCTGTTCCCGGTCACGATCGACGGCAAGCCGTGCGTCGTCGAGTACGAGCCCGACAGCGACCTGCGCGACACCGAGCAGGTGCCGCTCCTCGAAGATGGTGGCATCGAGGCCTTCCTGCGCCGCGAGGTGCTGCCGCACGCCGCCGACGCGTGGTTCGACCCGGCCAGCGTCAAGATCGGCTACGAGATCAGCTTCACCCGCTACTTCTACAAGCCGCAGCCGCTGCGCACGCTGGAGGAGATCCGCGCCGACATTCTGGCCCTGGAGAAGGAGACCGAGGGGTTGCTCGGCGAGATCGTCGGGAGCAACGGATGATCGCGGAACTGTTCCAGACAACGGCGCCAAACACCGGCATGCGCCTGCGCAACATCTGCGACCAATGCGAGGTTCCCGCCGAAATCCGCACCGAAGCAACCCTTCAGCGATTCTTAACGGTTCGCCGGGAAGGGGAGCTGGACCCGAAGGCAACTCACAAGGAATCCTTGTCGGTTCGCCAGGAGGGGGCGCGACAGGTCGCGAAGGCCACGTCCCGGGCAAAGAAGGAGCGGGGGGCGGAATGATCGCCGACCTCAGGCCCTATCCCGCGATGAAGGACTCCGGCGTGCCGTGGCTGGGGAAGGTGCCGGAGCGTGACGTGCTGCCGCGCGCCACGGACGCCTGGTTCGACCCGGCAAGAGTCAAGATCGGCCACGAGATCGTGGGGGGAGGCGCGATATGAAAGAGATCCGCACCATCGATGGCAAGGCCAAGACGGTTCGCGAGCTGCTCAAGGGCGTCAAGTACTCGATCGACTACTACCAGCGCGAGTTCAAGTGGCTGGAGAAGCAGGTCCGCGAGCTGGTCGACGACCTCAGCGACAAGTTCCTGGAGGACTACCAGGCCACGCACTCGCGCACAAAGGTCGCCGACTACCCGCACTACTTCCTGGGCTCGATCATCGTCAGCAGAAAGGACGGCGTGGGGTTTCTCGTCGACGGCCAGCAGCGGCTGACCAGCCTGACGCTCCTGCTCGTGCTCTTGCGCAATCTCCAGAAGGACGGGGCAGACAAGGTCAATGTCGATGAGTTGATCTTCTCGGAGAAGTACGCCCAGAAGTCCTTCAACCTCCACGTGGACGAGCGCACGGCGGCGATGGAGGCGCTTTACGAGGGGCAGCCGATCGATCCGAACGGTCTTCCCGAGTCGGTACAGAACCTCGTGCAACGATATCGCGACCTGGAGGGTTACTTCCCTGGGGAGCTGCGCGGTGACGCCCTGCCGTTCTTCATCGACTGGCTGCTCGAGAACGTCCACCTCGTCGAGATCACCACCTATTCCGACGACGACGCCTACACCATCTTCGAGACCATGAACGACCGCGGGCTTTCGCTGAGCCCCACAGACATGCTCAAGGGATACCTGCTCGCCAACATCGATGAGGCCAAGCGCACGACCGCCAACGCGTCGTGGCGCGACCGCACCCGGGACCTCAACGAAGCGGGCAAGGAAGTCGAGCCGGACTACTTCAAGGCGTGGCTTCGCAGCCAGTACGCCACCAAAATCCGCGAGCGGAAAAAGGGTGCCAAGCCGGAGGACTTCGACCGGATCGGCACCGAGTTCCACCGTTGGTTGCGCGATGCCTCCGAGACCATCGGCCTCAAGCACAGCGACGACTTCTTCCAGATCATCGATCGCGACCTGACCTTCTACTGCCGTCAGTACCTGCGGCTGATCAGGGCAACGCTGGGGCTTGTGCCCGGCCTGGAGCATGTGCTCTACAACGCCCAGCACGGGTTCACCCTTCAGCACATGCTGCTGCTCGCCCCGCTTCGGCCTGACGACAGCGAGCCCGTGATTCTCCGCAAGTTGGGTCTCGTCGCGCGATATCTCGACATCCTGCTCACCTGGCGCCTTTGGAACTTCCGATCCATCGCCTATTCGACGATGCAGTACGCGATGTTCGTGGTCATGCGCGACATTCGCGGTCTCGATCCGGATGCCCTTGCCACGAAACTACACACCGCACTCAACCAGGAGCACGAGACGTTCGGCAGCAACGACCGATTGCGGGTCCATCAGCAGAACCGGTACGCGCTGCATCGCATCCTGGCGCGCCTCACCGACTACGTCGAGACAGAGTCCGGCCAGCCATCGCGCTACCTGGACTATGTGAGCGAGGGCAAGACGCGCTACGAGGTCGAGCACGTCTGGGCCAATCACCCTGAGCGCCACGTCGACGAGTTCTCGCATCCCGCCGACTTCGCCGAGCACCGCAACCGGATCGGCGGCCTGCTCCTGCTGCCCAAGACCTTCAACGCGAGCTACGGCGACCTGACGTATACAGCGAAGCTGCCGCACTACCTCAGCCAGAACCTCCTGGCCCGCTCGCTGCACCCACAGTGCTACGAGCACAACCCCGGGTTCCTGCACTTTCTGGAGCAGAGCGGCTTGCCATTCGTGCCGCACTTGCAGTTCAAGCAGCAAGACCTAGAAGCCCGCAGCCAGCTCTACCGCCAGATCGCCGAGCACATCTGGAATCCCAACGACCTGCTTCAGTCAGGCCAACCTTGATCGCCGACCTGGAGCCCTATCCCGTGATGAAGGACTCCGGTGTGCCGTGGCTGGGGCAGGTGCCGGGGCATTGGGAGGTGCGGCGGCTCAAGAACGTCCTGCGGGAACGTGACGCCCGTTCAGCTACAGGGACCGAGCAATTGCTTCGCGTCTCGCAATACACCGGCGTCACTGAGCGTAATCGAGCTGACGGCCTAGCCGAACCTGATACTCGTGCCGAATCCTTGGTCGGATACAAGCGCGCGGAGCCCGGCGAGCTTGTCGTGAACATCATGCTCGCGTGGAACGGGAGCATGGGAGTGTCTCCGTTTGCAGGTATCGCAAGCCCTGCCTACTGCGTGTATCGCTTTGGTCCGGGCACAGAGCCCTGGTATTTCCATCATCTTCTGCGGTCTCCCGCTTACAAAGCGCGCATCAAGGCCGTGTCCACCGGTGTGGTCGAAAGCCGACTGCGGCTCTACACGGATGATCTCTATCGACTTGAGGCTCTGTTCCCACCCCTCCCCGAGCAGGCCGCCATCGTGCGGTTCCTCGACCACGCGGACCGGCGGATCCGGCGCTACATCCGGGCCAAGCAGAAGCTGATCAAGCTGCTGGAGGAGCAGAAGCAGGCCATCATCCACCGCGCCGTCACCCGCGGCCTCGACCCCGACGTCCGCCTCAAGCCCTCCGGCGTGGAGTGGCTGGGCGACGTGCCGGAGCATTGGGAGGTCGTTGCGCTTCGGCGGCGGTGGACAGTCACGGACTGCAAGCACCTCACGGTGCCATTCGTCGATGATGGCATTCCGCTGGCGAGCGTTCGCGAGGCCCAGTCGTTCGAATTGAGCTTCGCCTCGTCGAACCGCACCACGCCGGAGTGGTATGAGAAGCTCATCGAGGGCGGCCGCAAGCCGGGTGTCGGCGATCTGATTTACTGCCGAAACGTAGGCGTCGGGGCTGCGGCCTTGGTCACGACGGAAGATGCGTTCGCGATGGGCCAGGATGTGTGCTTGATCCGATCGGAGAGGGAGAACCAGCGCTGGCTCAATTACTTCCTTCGAAGTGGGGTGATGGCAGACCAGTTGGCGATGATTCTCGTCGGATCAACGTTCAACCGCATCAACGTCGCAGACATCAAGGCACTCCTCGTTGCGGTCCCGCCCCGCCCAGAGCAGGACGAGGTTGCTCGACACCTGGATGCGGCACTGAGCGAGATCGACGCCGCCATCGAGGTGTGTCGGCGTGAACAGGTTCTCCTCCGTGAATACCGCACCCGCCTGATCGCCGACGTGGTCACCGGCAAGCTCGACGTGCGCGAGGCGGCGGCGCGGCTGCCGGATGAAGCCGACGAATCGGAGCTGCTCGACGAGACGGACGCGATGACCCACGCCGAGGAAGCTGCGTCCGGCGAGCTCGACGTCGCCGACGAGGAGGTCGAGGCGTGACAAAGCTCGCGCACCTTCCGCTGCCCGACCGCCTCACCTTCGAGCAGAAGCGGCGCAAGGTTCACACCATTCTCAAGGAACTCCGCCGTTCCGGCCGCATCGTCAACCGAGGCGCGCGATCGCATCCCGAATGGATCTCGTCGGGGGCGCCCCGTGATTGAGCTTCGCCCTTTGCTAGACGTTGGAAGGTTCCGGCCCTTTAGCAAAGGATTTAGCAAAGGCGGACGTCCATCCTCGGTACTTGATGGGTACTTGATGGAACGGCTCCTGACGGCCGCTGGCGAGCATCCTGAAGGGCACAACTCTTGCAGGAACCGAGCGTTCGGGCGCCCGCCATTGCTTGACGGGTGCTTGATGGGACTGGCAGCGTCCTCGCCGGGAGGCCCTTCCGAAGCATGAAGACTGACACCAGCGAGCGCGGCCTCGAACGGCTGATCTGCACAGCGATGACGGGCCATCCCTGCGATCCGGGCGGCGGGGCGGCGGATCGCGTGGCGGAGCGCCCGGCCGTCTACGGCACGGGCTGGATCGGCGGCGACGCGAACGACTACGACCGCGAGTACTGCGTGGACCTGGCGCAGCTCGGCGCCTTCCTGCGGGAGGCGCAGCCCAGGGTGGCCGAGGCGCTCGACCTCGACCACGACAGCCCGACGCGGCGCAAGTTCCTCGCCCGCCTGCAGGGCGAGATCAGCAAGCGCGGCACCATCGACGTGCTGCGCCACGGCATCAAGGATGGGCCGCACCAGGTCGAGCTGTTCTATGGCACGCCGTCGAAGGACAACGCGGCGGCGGCAGATCGCTACGCCCAGAACCGCTTCAGCGTCACTCGCCAGCTGCGCTACAGCCGCGACGAGACGCAGCTCTCGCTCGACCTCGGCGTCTTCATCAACGGCCTGCCCGTCGCCACCTTCGAGCTGAAGAACAGCCTCACCAAGCAGACGGTGGAGGACGCCGTCGAGCAGTACAAGCGCGATCGCGACCCGCGCGAGCGGCTCTTCGAGTTCGGGCGGTGCATGGTCCACTTCGCGGTGGACGAGCACGAGGTGCGGTTCTGCACCCAGCTCAAGGGCAAGGCCTCGTGGTTCCTGCCGTTCAACCAGGGCTGGAACGACGGTGCGGGCAACCCGCCCAACCCTGACGGCCTCAAGACCGACTACCTCTGGAAGCGGATCCTCACCCGCGAGGGCCTGACCGACATCCTGGAGAACTACGCCCAGGTGGTCGAGGCGAAGGACGAGAAGACGGGCAGGAAGAAGGCGGCGCAGGTCTGGCCGCGCTACCACCAACTCGACGTGGTGCGCAAGCTGCTGGCCGACGCGAGCAAGAACGGGGCGGGTCGGCGCTACCTGATCCAGCACTCGGCCGGCAGCGGCAAGTCCAACTCCATCGCCTGGCTGGCCCACCAGATGATCGGCCTGCGCCGGGATGACGCGCCGGTCTTCGACTCGATCATCGTGGTCACCGACCGCAGGATCCTCGACAAGCAGATCCGCGACACGATCAAGCAGTTCGCCCAGGTGAGCGCCACGGTCGGCCACGCCGAGAACTCCGGCGACCTGCGCAGGTTCATCGCCGAAGGCAAGAAGATCGTCATCACCACGGTCCAGAAGTTCCCGTTCATCCTCGACGAGATCGGGAATGAGCAGCGTGGCCGGAGCTTCGCGATCGTCATCGACGAGGCCCACTCGAGCCAGGGCGGCAAGACCTCGGCGGCGCTCTCGATGGCCCTCTCGGTGGCCGGCGCGGAAGAGGATGACGAGACGATCGAGGACACGATCAACCGGCTGATGGAGTCGCGCAGGCTCCTCCCGAACGCGAGCTACTTCGCCTTCACCGCGACCCCGAAGAACAAGACGCTCGAGATCTTCGGCGAGCCGTACGACGTGGGCGGACAGGTCAAGCACCGACCCTTCCACAGCTACACGATGAAACAGGCGATCCAGGAGGGCTTCATCCTGGACGTGCTCCAGCACTACACCCCGGTCGCGAGCTACTACAGGCTGACCAAGAAGATCGAGGGTGACCCGGAGTTCGACACCAAGCGGGCCCAGAAGAAGCTGCGTCGCTACGTCGAGAGCAACGACCACGCGATCCGGCTCAAGGCCGAGATCATGGTCGATCACTTCCACGAGCAGGTGCTCGCGCTCAACAAGATCGGCGGCGAGGCGCGGGCGATGGTGGTCACCAGCGGCGTCGAGCGCGCCATCCAGTACTACCACGCGATCCGCGAGTACCTGGTCGAGCGCAAGAGCCCGTACCGGGCCATCGTCGCGTTCTCAGGCGAGCACGAGTACGGCGGCGTCCAGGTCACGGAGGCGTCCCTGAATGGGTTCCCGAGCGGAGCCATCGCCGACCGAATCGTCGAGCACCCGTACCGCTTCCTCGTCTGCGCCGACAAGTTCCAGACCGGCTACGACGAGCCGCTGCTCCACACGATGTACGTGGACAAGGTCCTGTCGGACATCAAGGCGGTGCAGACCCTGTCGCGCCTGAACCGGGCGCATCCCCGGAAGCACGACGTCTTCGTGCTCGACTTCATGAACGACTCCGAGACGATCCAGGCGGCATTCTCGGACTACTACCGCACGACCATCCTGTCGGACGAGACCGACCCGAACAAGCTGCACGACCTGAAGGCGGCGCTCGACGGTCGCCAGGTCTACGCCGAGTCCGATGTCGAGCGGCTCGTGGGGCTCTACCTGGGCGGGGCGGATCGCGACCGGCTCGATCCGATCCTCGACGCCTGCGTCGCCACCTACCGGGAGCAGCTCGACGAGGACGGGCAGGTTGACTTCAAGGGCACGGCCAAGGCGTTCACCCGCTCGTACGACTTCCTCGCCTCGATCCTGCCGTACACGAACGCCGACTGGGAGAAGCTCTCGATCTTCCTGAACTTCCTCGTCCCCAAGCTGCCGGCCCCGGTGGACGACGACCTCTCGAAGGGGATCCTCGAGTCGATCGACATGGACAGCTACCGGGTCGAGAAGCAGGCGGCCGTCAAGTTCCAGCTGCCGGACGAGGACGCGGAGATCGCCCCCGTCTCGACGGCCGGTGGCGGCGGGGCGACCGAGCCGGAACTGGACCGCCTGTCGAACATCATCGCGGCGTTCAACGACCAGTTCGGCAACGTCGCCTGGGCCGACGCGGACCGCATCCACCAGCTCATCACCCAGGAGATCCCGGCCAGCGTGGCCGCCGATCGGGCCTACCAGAATGCGAGGGCGAACTCCGACAAACAGAACGCCCGGATCGAACACGACAAGGCGCTGGGCCGGGTCATCACCGCGCTGCTGAAGGACGACACCGAGCTGTTCAAGCAGTTCAGCGACAACGAGTCGTTCCGTCGCTGGCTGACCGACACCATGTTCGAGCTGACCTACCCGGGGTAGCCGGCTTCATCGCTCGCCGCGACGACGGTCTCCCACCACAGTGGATGCGGCACCCACGACCTACCTGGCGCTTATTGATGCCTACAGGTGGTGACTCTTTCGAGCACGAGACGGATCCTCCCGGGCGACTCTACGAATCTCTGTCCGGGCCTATCGAGGGCCCCACAAGGGGCACAGCGCCAGGTCACGTAGCGCGCCACATCAACGCGTGCACGCACGTCAGGCCGGCCTCCGGCGGCGGATACGTCAGCGTCCGAGGACGATATCGATACCGGCGAGCACGAGGTTGAGCCTGGCCGTGGCCAGCCGGCCGACACGCTCGGTCAGCGCCGACTTGTCCACGGTCAGAAGCTGGGACACGTTCGCGACGGACTCGCGGTCGAGGCCGGTGGATCGCGGCGACAGGCGGACATTACCTGGCGCTGCCGCCCAGCGAAGGTTGCTGGTCAAGGGCACCACGACGACCGTTCGTAATGAGCTCTGGTTGAAGCTGTCCGCCTGGACGACGACGACTGGGCGTCGGTACCCGGGTTCCGAACCGATCGGGTCGGCGAGGTCGGCCCACCAGACGTCCCCCTGCGCGATCACCAGTCCGTCGACTGGAGCGTGTACCGGGCAGCGGCCGCCACGAAGGCGTTCGGTTCATCCCCGATCTCGGCGACCACGCGTTCCAGCGCATCCGTCACCTCGTCCGGCGAACGGCGGGCCACGTATTCACGGAGCGCGGCGCTGTACACCTCGCTGCGCGAACGACCCTCCCGCTTGGCCAATCGTTCCGCGAGCTCGAACACGTCATCGGGCACCGACACGGCAGTCTTCATACCCGGAGTATAACCATGGGTCGATGGCGGGCAACAAGCCTACAGGGGCCGACGTAGGCTCCATGACGTCTCGCGCGGCGGTGTATGGTATCGTATATGGTATGGAGAAGACGACGGTCTATCTGACCGACAGCCAGAAACGTGCGCTTGAGCGAGTCGCGAAGGTGGTTGGTAGGAGCGAAGCGGAGCTCATTCGTGAGGGGGTGGAACTCGTGACGGCACGCCATCAGGTCGCCGAGCCGATGCTCCCGCTGTTCGAGAGCGGCCGGCCGGACCTCGCGGAGCACGTCGATGACGAACTGGACGGCTTCGGCGACCGGTGATCATCCTCGACACGAGCGGTCTGCTGGCGGCGATCGACGGGAGTCAACGCCACCATGTAGCCGCCGTGGCCGTGCTCCGCCAGGCGGGCGGACCGTTCCTGCTGTCGCCGTTCGTGTTGGCGGAGCTGGACTACCTGCTGTCGACCCGCGTGTCGGCCGCAGCCGCCGCGGCGCTCCTTCAGCAGGTCGCCGGCGGCGCCTACCGGCTGGAGTCGATGGACGCACACGATGTCGCGCGCGCTGCCGATGTGATCGGCCGGTACCGCGACCTGGAGCTGGGTCTGGCGGATGCCTCTCTCGTGGTCCTCGCGGAACGGCACGACATCCTGGACCTCCTCACCCTGGACGAACGCCACTTCCGGGCGGTCGCCGGACCGCGCGGCAGGCCGTTCCGAATCCTCCCGGCCGACGCCTGATCCAGGCCGCCGCAGCACCGGTCGATGGCGCGCAACCAGCCTACAGGGGCTCGTTCGGCGAGCCAGGCCCATCGACGTGAAGTCCCATTGCCCGAGCTACGAATGCCTGACGCAGGTCGTACGTCACAAACGTGTCAACCTCGTCCCCCAGCCGCAGCGCTGACGCGACGTGGATCGCATCGAGTGCCCGAAGACCGGTGCCACCCGTCGCGGCCGCGACACGGGCGAGGTCGGCGTCGAGTTCGACGAATGCGAGGAACGCAAAGATCGGTTGCGGGTCAGCGTCGGGATTCGCCCGTGCGACGGCCTTCACGACTTCCACGATCGCGACCCTGCTGGTTGCCAGGCGACGACCTCGGACCAGATCCTGGAGAGAGCCGGTCTCAGGTTCCTCGACGACGAGCTTCGTGATCGCCGAGGCATCGAGATACAGGCTGCTCAGCGCGTGTCACCCCGCCGCTCGGTCAGCAGCGCTTCGGTGGCCGTCATGCCAGTCGTCACTGGAGCGGGCGTCGGGAGTGAAGACGTATCCGTCCGGATCGCCGGAGTGACCTTCCCTTCTTCCACGAGGCGCGCCAACGTCGGGCGCTGAGGAGCCAGCGGGCCAAGATGCGCGACGGGTCGGCCGAAGACGGTCACGTCGAATCCCTCGCCTGCGTCCACCCTGGACAGGTAGTGCCGAAGTCGATGCCGGAGCTCGCGCATCCCGACCTGTTCCATGTGACACAAGGTAACACACCACCTTGCCCGTAGCCCGCTGAGGAACCGACTGGATCCGGTATGGAGAAGCCGCTCGTCTCCGGGGGACCGGCCCACGCAGCTCGGCGGCGGGTATCATCGCGGCGATGACCGAGCGAGAGCTCCCGGGTGTGGACAGCGCGCCGGCCTGCCCGTTCGTGGCGTTCGAGGACGATCGGGAGACGCGCTCGACGAGCCCCGACCATCGGCACCGCTGCTATGCCGAACTCGTCCCTTCCCCGCGCGCCGCGGCGCACCAGGAGGCGTATTGCCTGTCGAGCACGTTCCCTGTCTGCCCGACCTTCCAGGACTGGGCGCGGCGCGAAGCGGCGCACGCGCGCGGCGAGGGCGATCGGCCCAGGTCGGCGCCGATGGCGCAGCCGGAGACTGCAGAGGCCGCCGCCGCTTCGCAGCACCGAGACGTCGAGCCCGACGCGGGCGAGCTGCCGCGCCACCCATCGACCGAGGAACCGCCGATCCGGCGCAATCCGCCGCGCGACTGGGCCGCCCCTCCGCCCTGGGCCCCCGGTGGCGCCGGAGCGGGCCCGGCCGGCTCGACGCGACGACCCGCGGCTGGCGATCAGACGGCTGCCCCGGGCTTCGGGGCTGGGCGCGCGGACGAGAGCCAGGGGTTGGTGGGCAGTGCCGCCGATCGACTGACCGCTCGCCCTCCCGCCTCCCGCCAGACCGGCGGCACACCAGCGCCCTCCGACACCGAGGCCTCCGCCGCGCCCGACGAGGAGCTGGCTGGCCTTGTGGTCGGACGACGGGTCGTCCAACGGCCCCACGACTACCCGCCGCCGAGCCCGAGCGCACGCCGTCCGAGCGTCAGCTCGACTCGTCCATCGCATCGCGAGCGTGACGACGCGATCACCGGTCCATCGTGGGAGCGCTCACGTCGGTACGAGGCGTATCCCACGATCAGGGCGCGCACCGGGTTGCCGGCACCGCCTCGGCTCGCCGTCCTGGCGGGTGCGCTCGTCATCGCGGCGGTCGCACTCTTCTTCCTCCCGGCGCTGCTCGGTGTCGGGGGCGGGGGCGGGGGCGGTGGCGGCGACGGGGCCACGCCGAGTCCAGGCGCTGGCCAGGGTGCCCCCACGGCGAGCCCGCAGCCCACCGGGCCGCCGGAACCGACCCAGCAGGTCTACCTGATCGAGGCCGACGATACCCTGTCGAAGGTCGCAACGAGCTTCGGGCTGAGCCTGGCGGAGCTGCTGGCGGCCAACCCGCTGATCACCGATCCCGACAAGGTGGCCATCGGCGACGAGATCATCATCCCGCTCAAGCCGCCGGACGAATTCACCGAGCCGTCGCCGTCGGCCTCGTAGCTACCTCGGCGCGATGCCGGAAGCCGACGTCCGCGTCCCGGGTGCGCCGACCGTAGCGATTGACACGGCTACCCGACGCGAGCCGCTCCCTGCGCTGGATCGGGCCGCCATCGGCTGCAGGCGGGCGGACTCGGCGGGGGCGGAGGGGCGGTGATCCACAGGGGGATCATTCGCACGATATTCGTGCGCGGCGCCCCCCGAGTCCTGCGTGATACGCCGGGCCGCCGAGCGTGGATCCCTCCGAAATGATGCGCCACTGCATCACGCCCTCCTGTCGAGCGGAGGCGCGGGCGAGCGCCGACCAGATCAGCGTCGCCCTGTGATGATACCGCGCGGTATCATCCCTCCATGGCAATGACCCTGCGGCTGACCGAAGCTGAGGCCCAGGCGTTGCGGGCGACCGCTGAGCGCGAGCACCGCTCCATGCAGGAGGTGGCGCGCAGCGCGATCCGCGAGTACGTCTCCCGCCGGATGCACGTCCGCGACGAAGCGATCGCGCGAATCGTTCGCGAGGACGCCGGCCTGCTCGACCGTCTCGGAAAGGCGTGACCGAGCATCTGACCCTGGAGGATCTGCTGGTCGCGGCAGAGGCCGTCCTTGGCCAGGCTCTGGATGTTCGCGATCACGGTCTGCTGGAGGCGGCGATCGCGCGACCGGGCGCGACCGTCTACGGCGACGACGCCTACCCGGATCTGGACACCAAGGCGGCCGCTCTGCTGCATTCGATCGTGCGCAACCACGCACTCGTGGACGGCAACAAGCGGCTCGGATGGATGGCGACGCGGCTGTTCTACGTTCTCAATGGGGCAGACCTGCGCGCCGAAGAGGACGAGGCGTTTGCGCTCGTGATGGCCGTCGCAGACGGTTCCGTCAGCGACATTTCTGCGATCGGCGCCGTCCTTCGGAGATGGGCGGTTTCGATCGATGAGACCGAAGCCTCGTAGCTACCTCGGCGCGAAGTTGATCGCGGTGATCTTGCCGGCTTCGACCCGGAAGGTCGCATCGAGATGCTGGCTCTGGGCCCCAGGTCTGACGACCAGCAGGTCCGCTTCGTAGGTATTGCCGGTATCCCGGATGTCACCGGGGATCATCCGCAGGCCGGCGTCGCCGCGCAGGAACCAGCCACCGACGCGCTCGACGCCGCGAAGGGTCTGGACGCTGTCGCCGACGTGCACGCGCATCTCGGTCTTCTCGTCCATCAGCGCCACCGCGGCCTGGCGATCGCCCGCGTTCAGCTTCTCGAAGAAGTCTTCCATCGTCTCGACAGCACCCATTGGCGGAGTGTACCGTCGGGCGCCCATGACCGCCGGTATCGAATCCGTCTGGCCGCTCTTCGCCCTGCGGGTCCGCAGCGCGCGTCTCGTCCTGCGCCTCCCGGGTGAATCGGACCTGCTCGACCTGATGGCGGTCGCCAGGGCGGGCATCCACCCAGAGGGTGAGATGCCCTTCGGGATCGCCTGGTCCACCGTCCCGAGCCCGGCCTTCGAGACCGGCTTTCTCCAGCATCACTGGGGGATGTGGGCGGGCTGGTCGCCGCAGGCTTGGGGCCTCAACCTGATGGTCGAGCTCGATGGCCTGCCGATCGGCGCCCAGTCGATTCACGCCAAGGAGTTCGCGATCCATCGCACGGTCGACACCGGGTCGTGGCTCGGTCGGGCGTGGCAGGGCCGCGGGATCGGGACGGAGATGCGGAGCGCCGTCCTGTCACTGGCCTTCGACGGACTAGGCGCGCGCGTCGCAGAGAGCTCCGCCTTCCTCGACAACGCGGCCTCAGCCGGCGTGTCGCGCAAGCTCGGCTACGAGGAGAATGGCCGGGGCAGCCTGGCGCCCGAAGGTGTCGCGCGCGAGACGCAGCGGTTCAGGATGACCGCCGAGCGATGGCGCTCGCAGCCACGTCCGCCGATCTCGATCGAGGGTCTCGAGGCGTCCCTGGCGATGTTCGGGGCGACCCATGGCGAGGCGGGCGCTCCGTCGGCCGGGCCAGCTTAGAACCCGCCGCCCGAGCCCCCGCCTCCGCCGCCCGAGCCCCCGCCACCGAAGCCGCCGCCGCCGCTGCCTGACGACGACGGCGGGTTGCCGATCGTGCCCAGCGCCGACATCATCCCGCCGAGATCGGGGATCCCGGAATCCGAGAAGAGGCCTCCACCACTGCCGGCAGCCCCAGCGCCCGTGAACGACGAGCCGCCTGAGCCGAGGTACCAGACCGGGAACCAGGGCATCGCCCCGGCGGTGCCACGCTGGACGTCCTCCAGGCTGCGTGACAGGACGCCCTCGATCTCTTCCTGGAGCCCGAGCGCCGTCCCCCACACGACGGCCTGGTCCGGCGTGTCCAGCCAGTCCAGGCCGGCCTCGTCCACGACCTGCTGCATCGAGCGAGCCTGGGCCATCGTCTTCTGCAGCGTCCGGCGGTAGGCAGCGAGCATCGCCCGGATCATCGCGCCCGGCATCGTGACCGATGGCATTCCCCTGGCGAACATGACGATCACGATGCCGCCGGCGATCGCCGCGCCGCCGATCAGGACCAGACCGGAGATCGGCGCGATGAAGCCGATGACCAGCGCGACGGTCCCGGCCAAGATCGCCAAAGCGCCCTTCAGGACCCAGCGCACGGTGACCTTGCTCGGCTTCTCCTTGAACCAGCCACGGGCGACGACATGCTTCTCCAGTGCGCTGTCAAAGTCCGCGACGTGTTCCCCGAACTTCGGCAGTTCTTCGGGGGTGATGTAGCCGCCCTCCCCGCTGCCGCCGAGCGATCGCAGGTGACGGAGGGCGGTCTCCTCGGCCGGACCGGTCGGACGGCGCGAGTTTCGGGCGCGCTGCGCCTCCAGCTCGGCGTCACCGCGCGGCGGCGCGAGGTCGATGCCGACCTTCCGGCCGAGCCCGAGGAACCCGCTCTCTTCACGGAAGGTGATCAGGCCACGGCTGGCGAGGTCGAGCATCGCCGTTGTCAATGCCCGACGCGAGGTTCCGCCGTCCATGACCATCGCCCCGGACGCTGCGGTCAGGTCCGGTGGCGGCGCCGGCATCAGGATCGAGGGATCGTCCAGGTAAACCGGGTCCTTGCCGTAGCGGCGCCAGTTGACGAACGCCCAGCCGGCCAGACCCATGAACACGATCGGCGCCCCGACGAGTCCGAGCCCGGCGTTGATCTGGCGGGCCGCCTGGAGCTCCCCGGCATGCTCGGCGGTCGTGGCCGCATCGACCTTCTCGAGGGCGACCATCACCGCGCCATCGAAGTCGGCCTCGAGCAGGCGCGGGAGCATCTCGTCGTCGAAGATCGCCTGGCGCTCGCTGTTGGAGAGGAAGGCCGCCTCGAACCCCGGCGCCGCGTAGAGCTGGACCTGGCCGTGGAGGAGGTTCGGTTCGAGATCGATGAAGATGACCAGGCCGTCGTCGAATCCGGCGCGACCGATGCCCCATTGGTCGATGAGCGCTCGGGCCTTCGCCTCCGTCTCCTCGGTGGTCAGCTCGTAGGCGCCGGCGTCCTGGGTGTAGACGACGACCTCCGCGGCGGTTCGCGCCTCAATCGCGTCGATCACGGCCTCGGCCTCGACGATCGTGTCGCTGCCCAGGATTTCCGCGTAGTCGTAGACAGCCTGGTCCCCGACGGGGTCCGGGAACGGCGGCCCGGGCGGTGGTACCGCCGGATCCGCCGCGGACGCCACGCCAACGGCCGCGACGAAGAGCCAGGCGAGCGCCCCGAGGGCGGCGAGCGAGCGGCGCCGACCGATCATGCCGTCCACCGTCTCACGCCGGCACACCCTGGCGAGCCCGCAGCCGGCGGACCAACTCCGCTGCCTGCTCGTAGCGACCGAAACTTGGCATGATGTAGGTGCCGGCGACACGGGCCCCGACCTCATCGAGGAGAGCCAGGGTCATCTCCAGGCCGACCTCGGCACCCCGGTCGCCCGCCTCCCTGAGCGCGCTCCGCACGGCGTCGGGGATCGTGATGCCGGGGACCTCGTTGTGCAGGAACTCCGCGTGGCGGGAGCTCTGGAGCGGCAGCACGCCAAGCAGCAGGGGGACCGGGAACCCGGCTGGCCCGAAGCGGCGCTCGGCCTCGTCGAGCATCGCATCGACCTGGGCCAGATCGTAGAGCGGCTGGGTCATGACCAGGTGGGCGCCGGCGGCCAGCTTGCGTTCCAGGCGGTCCCATTCGGTCGCGGCGTCGGCCGCCGTCGGATCCAGGGCACAGGCAATCGTGAACCCGGCCGGCTGGCCGATCGGACTCCCGGCGGCGTCCTCCCCGCGATTGAGCCGGGCCAGGATCTCCACGAGCCCGATGGAGTCGACGTCCCAGACGCCCGTGCCGGACGGGTAGTCGCCGACCCGCGGCGGGTCGCCGGTCAGGGCGAGGATGTCGCGGACGCCCAGCGCGTGTGCACCGAGCAGCTCCGACTCCAGTGCCATGAGATTCCGATCGCGCGTCGTGACATGGACGATGCACTCGAGATCCAGGTCATGCTGGATGCCGAACGCCACGGCGAGCGCACCCATCCGGACCCGGGCCATCGCCGAGTCGCTGACGTTGACGAGGTCGACCCCGGCGGCCTGCAGCAGGCGGGCGGCCTCGATCGTGCGTTCGATCCGGACCGAGCGCGGCGGATCGATCTCGACGGAGATGACGAAGCGACCGCCGGCGAGGGCGCGGGCGAGGCTGGTCGGCTCCGGGCGCTCGGCGCTCGAGCCGGCCGCGGCGTGGGGCTCGGCGGCGATCGGCCTCGGGCGGATCGGGCGGATCGTCGCGGGGGCGGCTTCGGGATCCACCGTCGCGATCGCGCTGGCGGCGTCGGCGCGACGCACCTCGAAGGCATCGAGCGCCCGGCGCATGGCCGCGATGTGCTCGGGCGTCGTGCCGCAGCAGCCTCCGACGATCGCGGCCCCCGCCGCGAGGAAGCGCGGGACGATCCCACCGAGGTACTCCGGGCTGGCGGCGTAGACGAACTGGCCCTCGATCCGCTGCGGCAGGCCGGCATTGGGCATGATCGAACGAGCGGCGCCGGACGGGGTCGCCAAGCCCTCGCCCGCGGCCATCGCCTCGAGCGCTTCGGCGCACGCTTCCGGGCCTCCGCCGCAGTTGATCCCGACGACGTCGGCGCCTGCGGCGAGCAGTGCCGCAACCACGCTCGCCGGTGCGGTCCCGTCCGGCAGCTGGAGCTCCTCGCCGAAGGTGAGCTGGGCGATGATCGGCAGGTCCGCCGCCCGGCGCGCCTCATCGACCGCCAGCAGGAGGTGCGACAGGAGCGAGAAGGTCTCGAAGATGAAGAGGTCGGCGCCGCCCTCGAGAAGGCCGTCAAGCTGTTCGCGGACGGCTGCCCGGACCTCCGCGTCGGGCAGATGAAGGAGCTCGCGGGTCGGGGCGCCCAGCGGGCCGATCGAGCCAGCCACCCAGGCCTCGCGCCCCGACACGTCCCGAGCCTCGCGGGCGAGCTGGGCAGCGCGCCGGTTGAGCGCCGCCGCCCGATCGCTCATACCGTGCGCCGCGAGCCGGATCCGGTTCGCCCCGAACGTGGCGGTCTCGATCAGGTCGGCGCCGGCCTCGAGGTACTCCCGGTGGATGGCGCTGATCAGCTCCGGGCGGCTCGCGACGAGCTCATCGAGGTTCGCCCGCTGGGGGACGCCGCGCGAGTAGAGGAGGGTCCCCATCGCACCGTCCGCAAGGAGCGGCCGGGCGGCGAGCCGCATCCGGAATCGATCGCGCTCGTTCACGCGCATCACCATACCGGACGACCGGTCAGGCAAGCCGACGCCTCGCCTGACCGTCTATGGGTGCCGGGAACGGCGGCCCCGGCGGCGGGGCCGATGGATCCGCCGCAGACACCCCGCTGACGGTCGCGGCGAAGAGCCGGACGAGAACCCCAGGGATCGCGAGCCGGCGGCACTCGGTGGCTGGGGTCGGCGCGACTGGCAGTCGACGCCACAGATGGAGCAGCCGTGGCCGAGGCGCCTCGCCGCGATTCGGTGCTTGCCAGTCGCGAAGACACGCCATGGAGGTCCCGGCGAGCGCGCTCGGGTCGTGCTGTCGACTGGGAGTCGCGGCCACGAGTCGGCGGCCGCGGGATCGATCGCGCCGGTTTACGCGCTCACCATACCGAACGACCGGTCAGGCGAGCCGTCGCCGCCCGAGCGTGAGGCCTCCCGCGGTATCCAGCAGGACCTGCGGGGGTCGCGGCCGGCCGTTGTAGGTCGAGGACTGGGAGGCGGCGTATGCGCCCGCGTCGGCGATGGCCACCAGGTCGCCGCGGCGCAGGGGCGGAAGATCGTGGACGCCGAGCGAGTCGGTCGACTCGCAGATGGGCCCCTCGACGCGGGTCGGCTCGAAGGCCGCCGGGCTGGCCGCCATCGGCGCGAGGCTTGGTACCGGGCCGGCGGTCACCGGGCCGGCGGTCACCGGGTCGCCCGTCGCCGGCGCGAGGCGCGGCGGGACGCCGTCGAGCGCCCGCCCCATCGAGGTCAGGGCGACGATCGGATGGCGGGCGCCGTAGAGCGCCGGGCGGATCAGCTCGGTCATGCCCGCGTCGAGGACGACCTGGCGACCGCCCCGGTCGCGGACATGGAGGACGCGCGCCACAAGCCAGCCGGCCCGGGCGACGAGGTAGCGCCCCGGCTCCACCGCCAGGCGAGTCGGGCGCCGATCCGCGGGGACGGCGTCGAGCAGCGCGGGCAGCTCGCGGGCGAAGCGCGCGGGATCGGGCGCCGGGGTACCGGCCTCGAAGACCGGGAACCCGCCGCCGATGTCGAGCGTGTCGAAGGTCTCGATCGAGCCGCGCCACAGTGCGGTGACTGCCAGCGCCCGACGAACCGCATCGCGCCAGGCATCGACGGCGCCGAGCTGCGAGCCAACGTGGACGTGGATCCCGCGCGGCCGGAGCGGTCCATCCGGCCCGCCGCCTGCCTCGATGGCGGTCGCGAGTTCCGACTGCGTCATCCCGAACTTCGAGACGCCGGCTCCGACCGCGAGGCCGGCCAGCGTCTCGGGGATGACATCGGGGTTGAGCCGGTAGAGCACGTCGAGTCGAGGGCCGCGCCGGCTCCCGCGCCCGCGCCCGCTCCCGCGCCCGCTCCCGCGCCCGCTCCCGCGCCCGCTCCCGCGCCCGCTCCCGCGCCCGCGTGCGACGATCTCCGCCAGGGCGTCTGCCTCCTCGGGCGATTCGATCGCGACCCAGCGCAACGGCCGACCATCGCGGGTCGCGCGAGCCGCTGCCCGCAGGTCCGCGGGCGTCTTGCCGACCCCTTCCAGGGTGATTCGCTCGTTGGGCAGACCGGCCCGGGTCGCGGCGGCCCATTCACCGCGCGACACGACATTGGCACCGAACCCGTGGGCCGCCACCGCGGCGACGATCGCCGGCACGTCGTTGGCCTTGACCGAATAGTGGCGGAGCCACGGGTCCGGGAAGGCATCGCGGACCTGGCCCGCGGCCTCGGCGAGGACCCTCAGATCCGTGACGTAGAGCGGCGTCCCGAACCGGCGAGCGGCTCGTCGGAGCGCGTCGCGATCAGTCGGGGACGACAAGCCGCACGACGGTGCCGACGACGCTCAGGACGACCGACCCGATCACCGCGGCGACGAGCGTGTCGGCGGTCAGATCCGGCGGGAAGCCGCCCACGGTCAGATTGAACCCGGCGGCGTCGACGACGAGGGCGGTGACCAGGAGCAGCCCGGCGTTGATCAGGAAGCCGACGAGGCCGAGGGACATCATGCTGATCGGCAGGGTGAGCATCTTGACGATCGGCCCGATGAGGCCATTGACGACACCGAAGATGACTGCCAGGACCAACAGGCCGACGAGTTCGCCCTCGTAGCTCACGAACTGCGACAGGAAGTTGGTCAGCACCCAGAACGCGATCGCCGTGATGACCGTGCCGATGATGAAACCCTTCACGGGATCCCTCCGTTCGATGGCTGACCTGGTCGGCATTCGTCCGCCGCTACCTCGGAGGGTACCGCGCCTGTCGACCACCACGCTCAGCGGGCGAGGCTCGCCTCGAGCCGGGCCTTGACCTGCGGCCATTCCTCGGCGATGACGCTGAAGTAGGCGGAGTGCCTAAGCGAGGCGTCGGGCATGATCGTGTGGTTGCGGAAGACGCCCTCGAACGTGGCGCCGATCCCGGCCAGCGCCGTCCTCGACTGCTCGTTCCGCGAGTGCGTCTTGAACTCGACCCGGTTGGCGCCGAGGGTCTCGAACGCGTGGGTCAGCTGGAGCAGCTTCGCCTCCCGATTCGCGCCGGTCCGCTGGAAGGCCGCACCCACCCAGGTCCAACCGATCTCGAGGCGGCGATGCTCGGGCACGATGGACATGAACCGGCTGCTGCCGATGGCGCGCCCGGAGGCTCGGTCGATCGTGGCGAACGGCCGTTCCGTGGCTTCGTCGGCATTGGCCAGGGCGGTCTCCACCCAGCGACGCAGCCCGGCCTCGTCCTGTGGTCCCATGATCGTCCAGCGCCAGATCGCCAGGTCGAAGGCGACCAGGGCAAGGTCCGCGAGATGGTCCGGACGGAGCGGCTCCAGCCGGACGCGCGAGCCCTCCAGGACGACCGGCTCCACCCAGCGCTGTATCGACACTCAGGGCATGGTAGCCGGATAGACTCGCGTGAGTGTCCGACCTTCCAAGCCAGATCGACGCCTTCCTTGCCGAGTTCTTCAGATTCGACCCGATCAGGGCGACCGCCGTCGGGGTCCACGAGCACGACGACCGCTGGCCGGACCTGACCGAGGCCGGTCGGGCCGACTGGTTGGCGTTCGTGGACCGATGGCTGGCCGACTTTGGAGCGATGACCGGGCTGTCGCCCGACGAGGCGATCGACCGCGACCTGCTGGTCGGCGAGCTGGAGTCGGCGCGCTTCTCCGAGACGGTGCTGCGCGAGGAGCGCTGGAACCCACTTGCCTGGATCTACCTGCTGGGCGGCGGCCTCTTCTCCCTGCTTGCCCGCGAGTTCGCTCCGCTTCACACGCGGCTTGTGTCCGTCGCGGGACGGCTGGAAGGGCTACCGGCGGTCGTCGAGGCGGCGAAGACCAGCCTGGTCGGACACGACGGCCGGCCGGTCGGCAGGTTCCAGACCGAGACGGCCCTGGACCGGATCTCCGGCGTCGATGAGCTGATCGGCGACGCGCTGGCCGCCGCCGAGGCTGCCGCGGAGGACCCGGCGGTCGCCGCGCTGACACCCCGGTTGCAGGCCGCCGCCGAGTTCGCCCGAGCGGCGATGACGGCCTTCGAGACGCACCTGCGCGAGGTCGTGCTGCCCGTGAGCGACGGCGAAGGGCGCCTTGGTCCCGAGCTCTTCGCCGCGAAGATGCGTCACACGATGCGGTCCGACGCGCTCACCCCGGGGCGGATCCTGGCCGGCGCCGAGCGCGACTACCTGGCCGTGCGAGCGGAGCTCGCCCGGCTCGCCCGGGCGCTCTGGCCGACCTGGTGCCCGGATCGAGCCGCGCCCGACGACGAGCGGGCGATGGTTCGCGGCGTCCTGGACGCCATCGCGCTCGAGCACCCCAGGGCCGACCAACTCCTCGAGTTCTGCCGCGTCGAGAACGCCCGGATCGAGGCCTTCTGCGCGGAGCGCGACCTGATCGGACTGGCCGACGAACCGCTGGAGATCCGTTGGACGCCGGTCTTCATGCGTTCGTTCGGGGGTGCGATGCTCGACTCGCCCGGACCGCTGGACAAGGGCCAGAAGGCGTTCTTCTCGATCACGCCGATGCCCGACGACTGGACCGACGAGCAGCGCGAGTCGAACCTGCGCGAGGACAACGACCGGATGCTGCGCCTGCTGACGATCCACGAGGCCGTACCCGGACACTACCTCCAGGGCGTCTACGCCAACCGCTGCCCGTCCATCGTCCGGGCCATCTTCGGCAGCGGCGTCTTCGCCGAGGGCTGGGCGGTCTACGTCACCCAGGTGATGATGGACGCGGGCTACGGGGCGGACGACCCGGCCCTCCTGCTCACCCACTGGAAGTTCTATCTGCGCGCGGCCATCAACGCGATCATCGATGCGCGGATCCACACCGGGGGGATGACCCAGGAGGAGGCCGTCGCGCTGATGGTGGACGGCGGCTTCCAGGAGGAGGCCGAGGCCCGGGCGAAGTACGACCGGGCCCGTCTGTCATCGACCCAGTTGTCGACCTACTTCGCCGGTTCGATGGAGATGTGGGAGATCGAGCGCGAGGTGCGTCGGCGGGCGGCCGTGGCGGCCGGCGCACCACGCGGCGCCGACGCTGTGCCGGAGCCAAGGGTCGTCGGGGGATTCGGAGAGACGCCGGGCTTCGTCTACCGCCGGCACCTCGAAGCGGTCATCGGCCACGGTTCGCCGCCGACCTCGCTCCTGCGGCGCATCCTGCTCGGATGAACGTTGAACGCGAGGTCCTCGATCGCCTCGAGGGGCTCGGCTTGCACTGGTACGTCACGGGTTCCTGGGCGCTCGCCACCTAGGCGGAACCGCGGATGACGCGGGATATCGACATCGTCCTCGACGCAGGGGTTGCCGACTACGATCGGCGCGTTCGTCCGGCCTTTGACCGGGACTTCCTGGTCAACGACCCGATCGACTTCGGTAGCCGCTGGACGGGTGGCATGATCCACCGCCGTGATCTCGTCCGGGTCGATCTCATGTTCGGCCGCAGGGATGCGTGGGCGCGATCGGCGAAGGAGCGTCGCGCACGCGTTGACCACCCGATCCTCGGGCAGATCTGGGTGATTGCGGCCGAGGACCTCGTCCTTGCCAAACTGGAGTGGTCGGAGGGGATCTCGGAGTTGCAGCTGCGCGACGTCCGATCGGTCGTCCGCCTCGTGAAGGAACTCGACTGGTCGTACCTGGAACGATACGCTGTCGCTCTCGGGATCAGCGATCGGCTGGAGGCGGTCCGTGGCGGTTGACCAGGCACAGGCGCGCTTCGACGAGCGACTCCGCCGGGTGGGCGCGGCGGAACGCATGCGCGTGCACGATCAGATGTACCGCCAGGCGTTCGTACTGGTCTGGGCCCAAGCCGATCGCGCCGGACCGATGTCCGAGCTGGAGCGGGCCCGATTCCTGCTTCGCCGTCTCTACCCGGACCTCGAGGGTCCACGCCTCGAGTCGATCATGGCCCGCCTCGGATCGGAATGGGAGGCCGGCACCTGGACCGGCTTCCGTCGACCGCGCTGACCACGGCAGGTCACCACGCGCCACAGGCGGCCCGATCCGCGCCTGGCTGCAGCGGCGCGCGAGCCGTGGCCGCCTCGCGTCCAGCGGCGCCCAGCGGCGCCCAGCGGCGCCCAGCGGCGCCCAGCGGCTCCAGCGGCGCCCGATTCTGCTGGGAGCATCAGTTTCGGCAGGAGTCGAGCCACAACCCGCCGACACGCCTCCGGTGACCTGCCCCAACCCAGCCTTGCATGGCCTCGTGCTGCCCCGAGCGTCACCACGGACCCGATTCGCGGATAAGCCCTGTCCGAGACGGTCCCGCGGCCACCGCTGCCCGCCCCCGGACCACATGTGCCCGAGTGCAGTGCCTGAACTGATGCTGGCAGCATCATGGGCGACCGTACCGAAGCGGATCGCCGCCACGCTCGGTGGCGAGGCCCGCTCCACTCGTCGACGCAGGCCACGGACCCAGGCCCAAGTTGCGGACGCGGCCGGCGTCTCTGGTGCGCCGTACGTCGAGATCGAGCGAGGCGAGGGTGAACGCCGATCACTCCGCTTTGGGCCGCCGCAAAACCGGGCCGGCGCCGGGTTCTTGCCCGGGGCCCGGTTTCGACCTGGCGGCCGGTTCTCGCAGCGTAACCGGTGCAAGGGCTGCTCGCAGGCGGTCTACGCGGTAACCGGCGGCTTCGGCCGCCGAGGAGAAACGGCTGACAAGGTCCAGCCGGACCGTACCGCCAGGGCTGGCTCGCCTCGGTTCCGCGCGAGGCGGTCCCGCCGGCCCCGGCTTCCGTGCGTCGATCGCATCGAGCCTGACCGCCCAGCGGAGCATCGTCTCGAAAGCATCGCGATCCACGTATTCGACGCCCTGCCAGGTGTTCAGGCCGATGGCGGTCCGGACGACGTCCCGACCCAGCCACTGGTCGAGGAGGCGGCCGTCCCTCGTGCGCGCCGGGCCGCGCAGCGTGGACGGGCGAGGCAGGGCCAGGAGCACCCGGACAAGGTCGGCCACCGCCCAGGCTTCGCCCTCCTCCAGTCCGGCCTGGCGGAGGCCCGCGGCGAGGGCTCCCGGGAGCCGCAGTTCGTCGTACCAGGCCAGGCTGGTGGCTCCGACGTCGGCGCCGGGCGCCAGTTCGCCGATCCGGGAGAGGGCGAGCCATGTGAGCAGCGCCGCACGGTCCTTGCGATCCTCGGCGGCCGACGCACCCGCCGACGCGTCGGCGAACACCCGCGCTGTGCGTGCGCGCGTGGACGTCGCGAGAACGGTCGGATCGCCCCGGACATCGGTCGCCGCGGCGATGGCCGCGAGGAACGCGGCATGGCGGTGTTCCAGCTCGTCGAGCTGCGCGCCGGTCCCTACGCCGTCGAGCAGCGCCCGGCCCGACCCATCGGCGAAGATCGCCCGGAACGGACGGTGAACCGGTTCCAGCTGCAGTTCGCGCAGCGTTTCATCCAGCGACGGGACGCCCGCCCCACCGAGCCGTTCCGCCAGGCGTGCCCACTGGCCGGCGCTGCCGTCGCGAACCTCGCGGAACTCCCAGTAGACGTGCGTGGCGTAGGCATCCAGCGCGAGTCGAAGCCCGTGCTCCCATAGCTCGCGACACGAGCGGAGAGATTCCAGGCCGGTGCGCGCATCACGGAAGATGACGAAGGCACCCGGTTCCCTGGAGAGTCCCAGGCCCTCCGCCAGGGATCGGCGGACCAGCTGCTTCGAACCATCGGGGGCCTTGAGTGCGTAGGCGGCCGAATCGCGGATGGCCCCGCTCGTCGAGGCGAACCGATCGTGGAAGACGACCAGCGACCGCTCAGGCCCTGCCCCGTTCGAGTAGGCGAAGACGTGCTCATCGACCGCGCCCTGATCGGTCACGAAGTCGAAGAGCAGGAAGTCGTGCGCCTCGGCGAACCAGGCTCGCCGGTGGAGCAACGGGAAGATCTCGCGTTCGTGGCGCGTCACGAGGTCCGGATCCGGGCGTTCGTCGAGGGTCGCCCGCCGGAACTCCATCCCGTACTTCTCGTCGAAGCCCTGGACCTGGCCGTGCCCGAGCATCGGCAGGCCAGGGAGGGTGGCCAGGACCGTCGCCACGCCGAAGTACTTGTCACCCTTGCCGAACTGCTCGAGGGCCGTCTTCTCGTCGGGGTTGCTCATGAAATTGACGTAGCGCTTGAGGATCTCCGGGTCGAACTCGATCGTCTCCTTGATCACCTTGCGGTAGCCGGCGCCGTCCTCGTCGCGGAGCATGTGCATGAACGCGCTGTTGTAGACGCGATGCATCCCGAGGGTCCGCACGAAGTAGCCCTCGAGCAGCCAGAACGCCTCGGCCAGCAGGAGCGTGCCCGGGACCTCCGCGGCGACCCGATCGACCACCTCACGCCAGAACTCGACCGGCATACGGGCGTCGAACGCTCGCTTCGGGATGGCGTGTTCGGCGCGCGACGGGATCCCCGTTCCGCTGCCGGGTTCCGGCCACCAGAGGCGCTCGATGTGCTTCCGGGCCAGGACCATGGCCGCGTCGAAGCGGATGATCGGGAAACGCCGGGCGACGTCGATGATCGTCCGGATGACCTGCTCTCGGACGGCCGGATCGAGGAAGTCCAGCTGGGCCGTGTCGTTCCACGGGAAGCTCGTGCCGTCGTTGCCGTGATAGACATAGCGGACGTCGCCGGTCTGCCGATCGAAACGCTTGAAGACGACCGCGGCGTCGCTGTCGTCCCAGTAGTGGTCCTCGAGGACGATCCCGACCCGCTCGTCCGTCGAGAGATCCGCCCCGCTGAAGGTGTAGGCCGGGTAGGGTGGCTCGGGCAGCGACAGGAACCACTCCGGATGCTCGACCACCCAGCGCGAATCGATGCCCATGTGGTTGGGGACCATGTCACTGGCCAGGCGGATGCCGCGCGCCGCCGCGCGATCCCGCAGCTCCGCGTAGGCCGGCTCACCGCCGAGATCGGCCGCGATCCGGTAGTCGTCGAGCGAATAGGCGGAGGCGACCGCTTCGCTGTTGCCGCGCATCCGCTTGATCCGCTCCGATGCCACGGAGCGTTCCCACAGCCCGATCAGCCAGAGGCCGGTGATTCCCCAGCGGGCGAGTGTGTCCAGCTCCTCGTCCGGGATCGCATCGAGCGTCGAGATGTCGCGTCCGTACGTCCGTGACAGCTGGTCCAGCCAGACGTAGGTGCTCTTGGCCAGCAACACGACCCGCGGCATCCAGGCCGAATCGGATGAGAACGCCTCGTCCTCGTCCGCGGCGCCGGCGAACGACGGCGTCTCCAGCGGGCCGTCACCGGCGCCACCCCCGCCACCCCCGCCGCCACCGAACCGCAGGTGGAGTGCCCGTTCCTCCTCGGCCATGATCCCGACCGCGAGATCGAGCCGGGCGATCAGATCGTCCAGCCCGCTGCCCAGGATCGGCCCCCAGTGCTCCCGGATGTAGCGCAGCTGACCGGCCAGGGAGGTGGGGGCATGGCGTGCCGGTGCCCGCAGCAGTTCGATCAGCGATGTCCCTTCGACGTCACTCGACGGCCCGGCCGCGAAGATGGCTTCGAGATCGGCGATCGCCTCGCGGTAGCGGGTGCCCTTCGCCAGCGAGCGATCGTCGACCAGCTCGTGGAGCGGACCGAGCGCCGGGTTCTCGTTGGAGATCCTGGTCAGCAGCAGTTCCTCGAGGCGATGGGCTGCCGGCTCAGGTTCCGGATCCCAGCCGGGGAACTCCCGGCCGAACCGGTCCAGCAGCCGGGCGGCGTCCGGTCCGAGCCGACGCTCAAGGTCGGTGAGCGCTGAGGCCATCAGGTCCGGGGCGCGGCGCGACTCATGGCGGGCGATCAGCAGATGGCCGATCTCGTGCAGGAGCCCCAGTGCGGCGATCTCCCCGGCGCTGACGGACGGAGCCCCGGCCGCGCGCGCGCTGTTCATCCGGCCGGCCAGGCGACGGATGCCCGCGAGGTCGGCTGCGACGAGGTCGCCGCGGCTACCGATGAGCGGACGGGCGACGGCATACCGCCTGCGCGGTTCGCGCCGGACGTGGAAGTCGCGCATCACCCGAGCATCGTACGCGTCGGGTCGGGGTGCGGGGCCGATCGGGGCGTGGCGAGCGATCAGGCCGTGACAGGCTCCATGGGTCGGGCGCCCGCGACGTGCTCGATCGCGCGACGCAGGAGCTCCAGGCCGGACGGGTCGAAGTCGTACGTCCACGGGCGGATCCGTTCCGGACGCGAGAACGAGCGGTCCAGCCCGGCAGCCAGTGCCTCGCGAGACATCAGGATGAGATCGGCCGTCCGATCGACGATCTCCAGATCCTCCGGTGCGTCGATCAGCGCGGAGACGATCTCCACGCCCCGGTTGCCGGCGATCACCAGCGTTTCCTGGATGTTCTCCGCGCCGCGCTCAGAGGCGCACACCAGGCCGACGTGCGAGCCGTTCGGCAGGCCGGCGATCTCGTGGACCAACTCGAGGTAGCCGGGGCCGACGAGCAGGGCCACGACCGGGATGCGCCCGGCGACGAGGACCTGGGCTTCGTCGGCGTGGAAGGCCGTGGTCGCCACGAGGTCGTAGTGGAAGCGATCCAGCCGATCGGGCAGATCGTCCAGCAGGCTGCCTTCGGCCTCGATCATCCCGGGAAAGGCGGCGACAAGGCGTTCCGCGTCATATCCGGCATCGGCGCTGGTGCACTCGGCGAAGAGGACCCGCACGAGCGGCCCGGGACGCTTGCGTTCGGTCGCCGCCGCGAACGTGGCCGCGGCCAGCTCGTCGGCCGTGAACCCGGCCTGGGTCGCCCGGCGCAGCATCTCGGCCACGATCCCGGCGAGGTTGTCCGGACCCCGGCGCTGGGGCGGGCGTTCGGAGACATGGGTCCCGGCGCCATGGCGGCTGGTCACGTAGCCAGCGTCGGCCAGGCGACGGTAGACGGCCCGGATCGTGTTGGGGTTGACGCGCAACGCCGCCCCCAGTTCACGCACGGGAGCCAGGCGCGCACCGGGGAGGAGACGGCCCGAGTCGATCTGGTAGGTGAGCTGCCAGAAGATCTGGGTCGAGATGGGAAGATCGGAGTCGCGCTCGACATCGAGCGCCCCCGACGTCTGCCCGGTCAGCAGAGTCCCTGGTTGGTCATCACTTGACATAGCGTACTAGTCCAATGTATCGTCTGACTTGGCCTAGTCAACTATAACAATGAAAGAAGGTGCCCGATGATCGGGTTCATCATCCTCGCTCTCATGGCAGTCATCACGGTGGTCTCACTTGTCCTCGACGTCGGCGGCTACGACGATCCCAGGGACCCGCGTCGCGCCGTCTATTCGATCGGCATCCGCTGATCAACGGCTCGACCGGGCGGTCTCCTCGACCGTTCGGTCGTGGGCGGTCGTCACGGCGTGGCCCACGCTGACCGTGAACGACTCGCCGGCCGCCAGTTCGAGCGGCCAGCCGAGCAGTAACCCCGAGCCCTGGTAGACGCGCTCGAAGCCGCCCTCCGAATTCGAGACGGTCTCGACGGGCGCCCACCAGGCCGCAGCCGGTCGCGACAGCGTCGTCGCGATCGCGACGCCCAGGTCGTCGTTGCCCTGGGCGAACGTGCTGATCCCCGCCGCGATCCCCCGCGAATCGTGAGCGCTCCGCGCGCCATCCATCTCCCACCAGGCTGACGGATTGCCGCCGCCGCCGAGCATGGTCAGGGTCCACTCAAGGCCGAACAGTGCCGCCACCCTTCGTGCGGAGCGGTTCTCCAGCGTGACCGTGAGGTTCAGCGTGGGGCTGCGCCGGTCGCCGCCCAGGACGAACGCCTTGACGATCCGGAGCTCCGCGGGCCCATCCGGTCCGGCGACGGCCCCGACACGCCCGGCGATCAGCCGATCGGTGTCGAGATGCTCGATCTCGAATGCGCCGTCCACGGCGTCGCCAAGCTCGACGGCCTGCCCGTTCGCCCACGCCCTGGCGTCGGTGCCCGGCGCCAGGAAGCGGACCAGGCCCGAACGTCGCTCGTATCGGTCGTAGTGGAGCTGCCCGGCGAGGCCCGGCTCCTTGGTCATGACGATCTCGTGGATGGAGGCCGGAGCGCCGGAACCTGCGCCTGCGGATGGCTCGTCGGTCCTCGCCGCTGCGCCGGCCAGCATCGCCTCGTGGCTGCGAAGGGTCTCGTGATACGCCTCCGGGCGGCGCCGCATGACCGCGCCAAGCGCGTGGCGAACCGCACGGACGTCCCAGCTGCCGATCCCGGCGCCGGAGGCTGGATCGACCGTCACGACCTGTCCGGGCCCGGCCAGCCGGACGTCGTCCCGGCCGTCCATGTCCAGGTCGCGGCGTTCGGCCAGGTGGAGCTCCCCGGCCGCCGCGTCGGCCAGATCCTCGGCGGCGATCAGGTGCTCATAGGTGGCGAGGCGCATGTGGCTGATGTAGATGCCGCCGAAGAGGCCATGCCAATAGCAGTCGTTGGACTGGCCGCGATAGAGGTGGTCCAGGGCCAGCTCGCGGGTCGGCCCCGCCGCCATGGCGTCCACCTTGTCGGACGTTCGCAGCATCTGCTTGTGGAGGTCGTTGATCTCGCGGTACTTGACCTGGAAGTTGCGCCAGAAGGCTCCGCGCAGCCAGCGGGCCTCCGGCCGGCTCGCCTCCCGGGCAGCGTGCAACACGGAGGCGAAGACCCGGCTTTCGTCAGCCGGCAGGGCCCATTCGCCCATCTCGGCGTACGAGCCGGTCGGGACGTAGACGCGGCCGATCGGTCGGTGATCCGCGAGCCAGGCCGACGGCGTGGTCGTGGCCAGCCAGTCCGCGTTGGCTTCGAGCGCCTCGAAGAATCGCTCGACCCAGCGGCCTTCGCCCCAGCAGTGCTGCCAGGTCGTGGGCCACGACCCGAACTTCTCGCCGTCGTCGCCCATCATCCCGACGCGTCCGCCGTCCTCGCTGGCGTGGCTGCGCAGATAGCCGATGACGTCCTCGACATCGCGGAACGGGATCCGGTAGCGCAGACCCTGCTCTGTGCCGAAGACGGTCAGCCGGCGACCCTGGTCCTCGGTGGTGTACGGCCCCCAGAGGTCCTCCTCCGGGATCGCCGCGGCCCGGAAGTGGGCGTCGTCGAGGATGGTCCAGTCGTAGCCGCTCGCCGCGAGGGAGGTCGGCAGGTCCGGTTCCCAGACGCGCTCGGCGAGCCATGCGCCGGTCGGCCGCCGGCCGAACATCGCCTCCAGCTCGGCGCCCATGCGGCGGAGCTGGCCGATCCGATCGCGCTCGGGGAGCGACGCCAGGACCGGCTCGTAGTAGCCGCCGCCCAGGATCTCGACCTGGTCCCGGGCGACCAGCGCGGCCAGGCGGGCGATGAACTCCGGGCGCTCGGTGCGCAGCCACTCCAGCAGGGGACCGCTGTAATGGAGCGACAGGCGGACGCCGGGATGGCGCTCGACCGCCTCGAGCATCGGCAGGTAGGCCGCACCGTAGACCTCGGCGAAGACCCAGCCGAAGTTGCCGACCGGCTGATGATTGTGGATCGCGAGCGCGAGCGAGATGCGCGGCGCCATGGGCCGCCTAACCAGCTTCAGTCAGGACCGGCGCCGGCGTCGCCTGGACGACCTTCACGCCGGCCGCGGGCAGATAGAGCCGCTCGGCGTACTCGCGGAGCATCCGCGTGGTCGAGAAGTCCCACAGTGCCGTGGCCATGGCCCGTCGCATCACGTCCAGCCAGCGCCCGGGCAATCCAGTCGCATCGCGCTCGTAATAGCGCGGCACGATCTCGTCCTCGAGCAGTCGATAGAGATCAAGGGCGTCGTGCCAGTCCTGGGCCGCCTCGTCGGCGAGGGTCTCGCGGCCCCCGATCGCCCAGCCGTTGTCGCCCTGGTACCCCTCGTCCCACCAGCCGTCCAGCACGCTGACGTTGGGAACGCCGTTCTGGGCCGCCTTCATGCCGGAGGTCCCCGAGGCCTCCAGTGGACGGCGCGGGTTGTTCAGCCAGACGTCCACCCCCTCGACCAGGAAGCGGCCGACGCGCATGTCGTAGTCCTCCAGGATGAAGACCCGTCCGCGCAGCTGCGCCGAGCGCGAGCGCTGGAAGATCTCCTGGATCACCCCCTGGCCCGGCCGGTCGGCCGGATGGGCCTTGCCGGCGAAGACGACCTGGACCGGGTGCTCCTTGTCCCAGAGCATCCGGGCGAGGCGGTCGAGGTCGCTGAACAGGAGCCCAGCCCGCTTGTACGTCGCGAAGCGCCGGGCGAAGCCGATCGTCAGGATCTCGGGATCGAGCGCCGACTCGACCTCGGCGAGGACGGTCGGCGACTCTCCGTGCCGGGCGAACTGGCTGCGCAGGCGGCGGCGGGCGAAGAGGGCCAGCTCGCGCTTCTGGCGAAGGTGGGCCTCCCACAGGTCGCGGCTCGGGATCCGCTCAAGGCGTTCCCAGAAGCGGCCGGCCACCGTGCCGGGGTCGAGATCGTCGAGGTCGGCGCCGATGCCCTCGAGCAGCTCGGCGATCGGGGAACCGACCCAGGAGGGCACGTGGACTCCGTTGGTCAGGCCCAGGATCGGTCGGTTGGTGACGCCTTGCCAGGTCTGGTTGGCTGTCCTGGCGTGCAGCTGGCTCACCGCGTTCGCGCCGCTGGTCAGGCGCAGCGAGAACGCCGTCATGTCGAACTGCCCGGGGTCGCCGTCCACACCCAGGCCGAGTGTGAGGACCTGATCGACCGGGACCCCGCCGGCATCGAGGAGCGGGCCGGCCAGCCGCCGGATCAGCTCGACGTCGAAATGCTCGTTCCCGGCGGAGACCGGGGTGTGGATCGTAAAGACGCTGTTGCGCCGGACCTCCTCCCAGGCCTGGTCGAGCGTCCGGCCGGCGGCGACGTGCTCTCGGGCGCGCTCGGCGAGCAGGAGGGCGGAGTGACCCTCGTTGAGATGCCACGCCGCCGGCGCCAGGCCCAGGGCACGGAGGGCGCGGACGCCGCCGATCCCGAGAACCAGCTCCTGGTGCAGCCGCATCTCGCGACCGCGGACATACAGGATATTCGTGATCGGTCGGTCGGAGTCCTGATTCTCGGGCAGGTCCGTGTCGAGCAGGAGGACCGGCACCCGGCCGACCTGGACGAGCCAGACGCCGATCGACAGATCCCGTCCGGGCAGCTCCACGGTGACCGTCAGCGGCAGTCCGGACGCATCCTGGACCCGGCCCAAGGGGAGGCGGCCCAGGTCGTAGTCGGGGTAGTTGTGCTCCTGGTGACCGTCGGCGTCGATCGACTGGCGGAAGTAGCCCTTGCGGTAGAGCAGCCCGACGCCGATCGCCGGCAAGGCCATGTCGCTGGCCGATTTCATGTGATCACCGGCCAGGACGCCCAGCCCGCCGGAGTAGATGCCCAGGGACTCGTGGAACCCGTATTCGGCGCAGAAGTAGGCGATCGGGCCGCTCAGCATCCCGCCGTAGCGGCGCTGGAACCAGTGGTCCGAGCCGTTGGCCATGTACTGGTCGAACGCGGCGAGGACGTCGTGGTACTCGGCCAGGAACTTCTCGTCGTCAAGCAGGCGCACCCAGTCGGTGGGGCCGCTGATGACCGCGATCGGGTTGCGATAGCGCGTCCAGGCCCGTCGATCGATCAGGCTCCACAGCCCGCGGGTCCGTGGATGCCAGGCCCATTGCAGGTTGTAGGCGAGGCGCCGAAGGCCTTCGAGACGCGGGGGTAGGGCGAAGCTGGCAGCCGGGATGGAAGGGACGTGGACGGACTCCATGCGCCGGCATCATAGCGGTTCCCCCTCGCCATGTGAACCGGTTTAGTGACAGGGCTGGAGCGCGCCGTGACCCGGGCGCGAGGCGGCGGGCCGGGTAGCATGACGGCCATGCCATTGCGCGTCGCGTTCCTCGCCGCGGAGTGTGAGCCGTGGGCCAAGACCGGCGGCCTGGCCGACGTCGTTGACGCCCTGGCCCGGGCGCTCGGGCGGTCGGGCGGCGATGCGATCGCCGCTCCGGTGGACGTCTTCCTGCCACGCTACCGGAGCGTGCCCGAACCACCGACCGTCGGACGCGCCACGGTCCTGCAGGTCGCTGACCCTCGGTCGCCGTCCGGCCACAGCCCGGCCACGGTCATCGACGTTCCGGCCGACGGCTACCGGCTGCGCCTGGTCGACTACCCCGCGGCATTCGATCGGGACGGGTTCTACGGGGACGCTGCCGGAGACTATCCGGACAACGCCTGGCGATTCGGGCTCTTCTGTCGGGCGGCCCTGGAGGCCCTTCGGGCGGACGGCCGGCCGCTGGACATCCTCCACCTCCACGACTGGCACAGCGGACCGGCCGCGATCTTCCGCGACGCGCGCTATGCCGACGACTCGATCGTCGGCCGGGCGGCCATCCTGCTGACCGTCCACAACCTGGCCTATCACGGCTGGACGCCCCGATCGAGCCTTCCACAACTCGGGCTCGCACCGGGCGATGGGATCGTGCCGGCGAATGCGGACGGGATCGACCTGCTGCGCTCGGGCATCGAGCGGGCGGAGCTGGTCAACACGGTCTCGCCGGGCTTCGCCGCCGAGGCGCTGACCCCGGCCTTCGGGATGGGCCTGGACGCCACGCTGCGCGAGATGGGCGATCGGTTCAGCGGCATCCTCAACGGGCTGGACAGCGCGGTCTGGGATCCGTCTGTGGATGCCGATCTGGCCGCCCCGTATTCGCGTGCGGACCTGGCCGGCAAGGTCGCCTGTCGAGCCGATCTCCTGGTCCGCCTGGGATTCGACCCGGCCGACCCCGGGCCGGTGATCGGGATAATCGGGCGGCTCGATCCGCAGAAGGGCTTCGACCTGCTCTCCGATGCCGCCCCGACGCTGCTCGACCGCGGTGTTCGCCTGGTCGTCCAGGGAAGCGGCGACCCGGCCCTCGCCGGGCCATTCCGGGCGCTGGCGGCCGCGAACCCCGGGCGCGTCGCCCTGATCGAACGGTTCGACCGGGCCATGGCTCGACGGATCTATGCCGGCGCCGATCTGTTCGCCATGCCGTCGCGCTTCGAGCCGTGCGGCCAGGGCCAGATGATCGCCTTGCGTTACGGCACGCCACCGATCGTCCACCGCACCGGGGGGCTGGCGGACACGGTCACCGACGAGACGACGAACCCGGGTCGTGGCACGGGTTTCGTGTTCGAAGGGGCGAGCGTGGCGGGGTTGGTCGGCGCCTGCGAGGCGGCCATCAACCGGCGCCGCGCCGGGGGCCCGGCCTGGGCTGGGTTGGTGGACCGCGGGATGGCCGCCGACTTCGACTGGACGAGCGGTTCGGCGCTGCGCTACCTCGACGCCTACCGGCGCGCCGTCGCGATCCGGGCCGAGCGCCGTTCAGGCGAGGGCGCGTAGCAGCGCCAGGACCGCCGCTCGGCACGCAGCCGCGACTACCAGTCGCGAGCGCCGCTCAGGCGAGGGCGCGCAGGAGCGCCCGGGTCGCCGCCGCCGGGTGGGTCCGCTGCGGGGCATGTGGGGCGTCGCGGATCGTGATCACGTGGTCGGCCCCGAGCAGCGCCGCGAACGCGGGCAGCCTGGCGTCAGGCAGGAGTCCGCCGGCGGTCGGATCGGCACGGACGATCCAGATCGGGATGCCGGCAGCGGCAGGCTCTGCCATGTCGGCCAGCCCGCCGTCCCAGTCGCCATTGTCGAGCAGGACGGCACGCACCGCCTCGATGTCGAGCTGAACGAGGGCCTCCGCCTTGGCTTCGATGTCGCCGACCGGCCAGGCCGGATTGGCGGTCGTGAGTTGGGCGATCGCCTCGGCCATGTCCCGGTACATCTGCTCGGAGGGATCGTCGGCCATCTCGGTCATGAGCGCGAGCGGGATGGCCGGCGGGTCCAGGAGGACAAGCGTGGCGGGCCGGATGCCGGCGAGGGGGAGCGCGGCCGCTGTCATCGCGCCCCAGCTGTGACCCACGACCTGGAGGTCCCGGGTCGCGAGGCCGGCTTCGTGGATCCAGGCCGCGACGTCCTTCGCGTTGTCGCGAAACCGGTGGTGGCCGAGCCAGTGACCGGTCTCGCCATGCCCGGGCAGATCCACGGCGACCACCCGTCGGCCGCTCGCCGCGAGCGCGGGCCCGATTCGCCACCAGATCCGGGCCGAGGCCGTGACGCCGTGGATCAGCAGCAGCGGCCGGTCACCGGGATCGCCCCACTGGATCGAGGAGAACGGGATGCCCGCCGCGACCGTGGTCGCGCGCGTTCCCGGGTCCGGGGTGGGGGACTCGAGGGCCTTGATGACTGCGGCAGGAAGGTCGAGGCCGGGCGCGGTCACGGGCTCCTCATTGCTGGTCGGGCGATCTCGCCTGGACCGTAGCACAGGGAGGACCTGCGGCCCGTAGAATCAGGCTCCCAATCCACGGAGGACCCCATGGCCAAGCAGTTCGTCGTCCAGCTGAAGAACGAGCCCGGCGCGATGGCGACGCTGGCCGAGGCCCTTGCCGCCCGCGGCGTCGACCTGCGGGCGATCGGCGGTGGCAGCATCGGCGACAGCGGCCACGTGATCATGACCACGGCCGACGACGAAACGGCCAAGTTCGTGCTCGACGACGGCGGCTACGTCTACATCGAGGGCGAGTCGATCCTGGCCGAGGTGGACGACAAGCCGGGCGGCATGGCCCGTCTCTCGCGCGCCCTCGCCGACGCCGGCGTGAACATCCAGGGGCACCTCTTCCTTGGCCGCTGGGGCGATCGCGCCATGTTCACCTTCGTGGTCGACGATCCGGAGCGGGCACGCCCGATCCTCGAGCGCAAGGGCTGACCTCGCGCCGGCGGGAGCGGCCGGGCGATGCGAGGCGCGGCGGCGCGCCTGACGAACGTTGAAGCATCCGGTGCCCGGTGCCGGACGAGGCCGGGGAGGGCGGTGCGCCGGCTGACCTGGAGGCGATGATGCGCGGGGGCATCAATCACTCGACATTCCTGCACGGTGCCACCCGATGTCGGGGTGAACCGCCGGGCCGCTGAGCGTGGATCTCTCCCGGATGATGCGCTGCAGGATCACGCACCCTCGTCGAGCCGTGGGTCTGGGCGGCGAATTGCACGAATCGCAACAACGGTCGCGGCTAAGCGTTCGGGGCAGTTGGATCCGTCGGCGGCTTGCATGCTCCGAAACTCAGTGGCAAGGTCGGCTGCAGGATTGCTTGAGAGGAAACGAATAGACAGATAGCGGCCTGTATCCGGTCACGCGGCGACGGTGCATGCATCCGATGCAAGCTGGGGTTCGATCCTTACGTCAGCCGCAAGGAACCTGCACACCCGGCTCACCCGCCGGCCCGAGCTGGAACCCAGTCGACGCAGGCCCTCGCCAACCGACATCGCCCAAGTCGGGTATGCTGCGCGCCTTCGTGCTCGATGGGCGCTCCGGTCAGCGCCCCGGTCCAATACCGTTCGATCCCGATCAACTCCCACGCCCAGACCGGGCCCCGCCAAGGCGGGAGGGCCCCGTCAGGAGCGTCTCCTTCATGTCCTTCGATCAACTCGGGCTGTCGCCCGAACTCCTCCGTGCCGTCGCCCACCAGGGCTACACGGAAGCCACCCCCGTCCAGACCGAATCGATCCCGCTCGTCCTGGCCGGCCGCGATCTGCTCGCCGGCGCCCAGACCGGGACCGGCAAGACGGCCGCATTCGTCCTGCCCATGCTCCAGTTGCTCCACGCGTCACGACCGGCGGGTCCGCGGGTCATCCGCGCGCTGATCCTGACCCCGACCCGCGAGCTCGCCCTCCAGGTCGAGGAGAGTGTCCGGACCTATGGCGCCCAGAACCCGATCCGCTCGACCACGATCTACGGCGGAGTCGGCTTCGACCCGCAGGTCCGCGCCCTCCGGGCCGGGCCGGAGATCGTGGTCGCCACGCCCGGCCGGCTGCTCGATCATCTCGGTCAGCGGACGATCGACCTCTCCAGAGTCGAGATCCTCGTCCTCGACGAGGCCGACCGGATGCTGGACATGGGCTTCATCCGCGACATCCGCAAGGTGATCGCCGTCCTGCCGCCGCGCCGTCAGAACCTGCTCTTCTCGGCCACCTTCTCCGACGAGATCCGGCGCCTGGCGGACGGCCTGTTGGACCGGCCGGCGTCCGTCCAGGTATCCACCCGGAACAAGGCCACGGATCTGGTCACCCAGGTCCTCCACCCGGTCGATCGGGAGCGCAAGCGCGAGCTGCTCAGCCACCTCATCCGGACCGGAAGGATCGATCAGGCGCTGGTCTTCACCCGGACCAAGCACGGTGCGAACAGGCTGGCCACCCAACTCGAGCACGACGGGATCCTGGCCACCGCGATCCACGGCAACAAGAGCCAGCCGCAGCGAGTTCGAGCCCTGGCCGACTTCAAGGCCGGCCGCTTCGCCGTCCTCGTCGCGACCGAAGTCGCCTCGCGCGGCCTGGACATCGACGCGCTCCCGCACGTCGTCAACTTCGAACTGCCGATGGTCCCCGAGGACTACGTCCACCGGATCGGGCGAACCGGACGCGCAGGGGTGGACGGCGACGCCGTCTCGCTCGTCTGCGTCGACGAGATGAAGCTGCTCGGCGATATCGAGCGAGTCCTCGGCCATACCATCCCGACCGAGGTGATCGAAGGCTTCGAGCCCGATCCGCGGATCCGGGCGGAGCCGATCCTGCGCGGTGGACTCGGTGGCATGCGGCCGACCGGCGCGCGGCAAGGCGGATCTCGCCCGGGCGGTGCGGGGCGACCAGCATATGGGCCGCGACCCGGAACCTCGCCCGCGGACCGCGGGCCGCGCAACAACAGCGGTCCGTGGACCTCGAATGGCCCGCGGCCTGCCGGCGGCGTGCAGCCGCCAGGCGCTCCGCGTCCAGGCCTGGCCCCGCGCCCGACGAACGCGCCGCGCCCCGGGGCGAACCAGTGGGCGGGCGCGAATCCGCGAGCCCAGGCGCCCAACCGGGCTTCCGGGACGCACGGCGGCTACGGCGCACCTCGACGGCCCGGCCAGGGCATCGGGAACGGCGGCCCTTCCCGGCCGACGAACGGACCTCGTCCGGGATCGCGTCCGACGGCGCGCCCAGCCGGCACTGAGCCGCGGCGGGGGGACTGGACGCCCCGGCGCCATCAGCCGTCGGCCGGCTCCGGGATCGTCCTCCCAGGCGAGCGCCTCACCCGAAACGCTGGCAGCTCGCCGGGCTGACCTGGCATCGCGCGTCACTCCCTCGATCGCGACCTGCTGGCCCTTGTCGAGGTGGCGACCGGCGATCTCGGCCAGGGGGTCCCAGGTTAGCCTCGCCATGAACGACTGCCGGCCCGACTACCATGACTCCGACCGCAAGACCGCCCGGCTTGGCGAGGGCCGATAGGGGATACGTGGAGCGAGCAGCGCGATCCGGGTCGCCGACAGATGCAGACGCGCCGGCAGGCGAGCGGTACCTCCTGCTTGCCGATATCTCCGGCTACACGAGCTTCATGGCCGGCGTCGAGCAGGAGCACGGGGTCGATTTCAGCGCGGGCATCCCAGCCGCCTACTCCGTGCTTGGGGCCCTCCTGGGCGCCGTCATCGAGGGCCTGGAACCGGATTTCGCCGTCGTCAAACTCGAGGGCGATGCCGTCTTCGCAGCTGCGCCGGCGACAACTCTCGATGGTCAGGGTGACCGGGTCCTTGCGAGGCTCAGGGCGACATACCGGGCGTTCACTGACGGTCGCACACGAGCGCTCCCCGCGAGGGACCACCTCTGTACGGCCTGCCCCGCCGTCGCGCGCCTCGACCTCAAGGTGGTCCTCCATCGGGGTCTCGCCGTGCGCCAGACCGTGGGGTCCAGCAGCGACCTGCTCGGCCCGGCTGTTACGGTCGCGCACCGACTGCTCAAGAACACCATTCGAGCGCGGATCGGCCTCCGCCCGTACCTGTTCCTGACCGATGCTGCAGCCAGCGCCCTCGGATTGTCAGCGGTTGGCATCGAGCACAGCGAGGAGTACGCGGACGCTGGACGGATCCAAGGTCGGGTCGTCGAGTTCGGTTGACCGGTACCCGGGGGTTTCGCCAAGGCCGCGGGACAGCAGCACGGGGCACCCGAACGGAGCGAGCACACGACCCGGATGTCGAGGACGTCCGGGTGGGTCCGGTCCGCTTGCCCCTTGCGCGATGCGGGCGTCGTCGAGGTTTCAGAAGGGCCACCCTTGAGACTCCGGCTGACATAGCTAATCGGGACCGCAAGGAGCCGCCTGCGTGAAGGGCCGGCTGATATACTGCGATGGCTATCAGTTAAGTGGTAGATTGCAGTAGTGGTCCGACCTTCCACCATCAGCCGGCTCAGCGCCATCGCTGCCGATCAATGGGGACTCGTGACGCGCCGCCAAGCCGAGCGTGCCGGCGTTCCGCGAGCGACCTTCGACCGCATAACCAGCGACGAAGGCCTCATGGAGCGCGTCGCGCACGGCGTCTACCGCCTGACACTGGCACCGTCTCCCGACCACGTCGCCCTCCGCGCGGCCTGGCTACAGCTTGCACCCGCCGTGCCCGCCTGGGAGCGGACGCCGGATCAGGGTGTCGTGTCCCATCGGTCAGCCGCCGCCCTGTATGGAATCGGCGAGCTGCCGGCCGATCGTCACGACTTCACGGTCTCGACGAGGAAGCAGTCGCGGCGCGCCGACGTCCGCATCCATCATCGACAGCTGGATGCGGGCGAATGGATCTGGCTTCGCGGTCTGCTCGTCACGCGACCAGCCCGCATCGCCGGCGATCTCCTTCGCGAGAACGAGGACCCGGAAGCGGTTGCGCAGATGACGGCGGATGCGATCCGCGCCGTCTACGACTATCCCGCGACCTTTGCCGAGGCGCTCGCGCCGCACGCTGCGAGATTTGGCCTCAGACGAGTAGACGGTCTGGCCCTGCTGCGCTGGCTGCTCGATCTCGTCGGCGATCCCGACACATCCCGGTGGATGACCGAAGCCCGCGACACCATCCAACGGATCGAGCGCGAAGAGCCAACGCCAGAACCTGTCAACGCGAGTCATCGATGAACGACGGCCACGCCTATTCGAGCCCGCAGGCATTTCGCCAGGCGCTGACGGACAAGCTCAGAGAAGCCTCCAGGAACAGCATCTGGACGCTGTCGCAACTCCAGCGTCAGATGGCGTACGACCGCCTCCTTGAGCGCCTCTACCTCGTCGACGAAGGATGGGTGATCAAAGGTGCGACTGCTCTGCTCGCCCGAGGGATCGGCGTTCGCGCCACGATTGACATCGACATCTACCGGGAGCGGGCGCGCGAGTTGGCCGAGGCGGAGCTACGTGAGGCCGCGTCTCGGGACATCGGCGACTGGTTCACGTTCGAGCTCGGGCCGGGTCGCGCTGTTGCTACAGATGCCACGGTCCGGATTCCCGTGACCGCCTACGTCGGGACGGCCAGCTGGGCCGCGTTCCACGTCGATCTGGTGGGGTCGGACCTGAGGATGACCGGGGAGCCCGAAAAGGTGCCGCCGCTCGCGCGCGTGTGGATGCCAGACATCGAGCAGCACGGGTACCGGGCGTACCCGCTGGTCGATCACATCGCCGACAAGATCAGCGCGACCGTCCAGCGATACGGCGATCAGGAGCGGCCGTCCATCCGCTTCAAGGACCTGGTCGATCTCGTCGCGATCGTCACCGAGGTCTCAGTGGCGGCCGATCTACAGATTGCCGCGCTGGCGTCCGAGGCGCGGCGCCGCGGCACGGTGATGCCGGAAAGCTTCGACGTCCCCGACCGGGGACTCTGGGAGCGGGGTTATGCGGCCGAGGCCGGCCGATCGCTTCTGACGACGTCGCCGACGCTCACCGAAGCCCTCGCCGTGGTCCGTCCGTTCGTCGATCCGCTGCTTGCCGGGACAGCCATTGGGCGGTGGAACCCGAAGTTCGGCCGCTGGACTGCATGACAGCCCCTGATCCTCAGAAGACGACGTCGAACTCGCGGTTCTTGGCGTCGACGTCGAAGGCCTCCGGATCGAATTCGCCGCCCACCCACTCGAGCATCGCGTCGTGCTCGGTGTGCTTCGGATCGGCGATCGCCTGCAGGAAGTCGACGTAACCGTACGGGCCACCGACCTCCTCCGGCGGACAGGCGCGAGCGCCCGCCAGGACGCGCGGGTAACGAATCCGTGGCTCACGGGGCCTGATGTCCTCGACGACGACGTGGTGGGTCCAGCCGTCACCGAAGTCATACAGGTAGACGAGCTCTTCGCCGACCGACGGGACGGCGCGGCCCAGCCGGGCGCGGCGGTCGTCCTTACCTCGCGATCGTCGTCGAAGGCGGAAATGCTTGACAAGCAAGAGGTCAGTGGGGAAGCTCACTGAGGAGCCTCTCGACGAGGCTCTCGACGTCCTGCGCATGACTCATCCCCAGGGAGGCGCAGGGGGGGTCCGCGATGCCGGCGAGGGCGCTATGCTTCGCCGCCATCTGAAGATGCACCGAGGAGTGGTCCGTGCCACGCGACGAGAAGCTCGAGCTGCTGAGATCCATCCCGCTCTTCGCCGGCTTCGGCCGTCGCGAGCTCGAGCGCCTGGGCCAGCTGACCGACCAGGTCGACCTGCCCGAGGGACGCGTCCTCATGCGGCAGGGCGAATCGGGCAGCGAGGCGTTCGTCATCATCGAGGGCAGAGCGCGCGTCGAGCGGGACGGCCGCCTGGTCGCGGAGCGCACGAACGGCGAAGTGGTCGGCGAGATCGCGATCCTGGACGAGGGACGCCGCACCGCCACCGTGACGCTCACCGCTCCCTCGCGGCTCCTGGTCATCGGGCGTCGCGACTTCCACGCGCTGATGGAGGAGATGCCCGAGGTGCGCCTCAAGGTCCTCTCCGAGCTCGCGCGGCGGGTGCGCGGTCTGGAGCCTGACGCCGGGCACTGACCTCCCGCCCAGCGGCCCGGTCGCGGTCCGCTCAGGCGAGCGCCGCCACCTCCACCGGCTTGGCAATCCCGCGCAGGCGCTCTTGCCGCAGGCCGCCGTGCTCGGGTGGCGCCTCGGCGGCGTCGAGGACGTCGCGGCTGACGAGGATCTCGTCCGCGCCGCCCAGGGCGGCGATGCGGGCGGCGATATGCACGCCGCGTCCCTCGTAGCCCGTTGGCGTCTCGAGCGCCTCCGCGATATGCAGCCCGATGCGGACCGACGGCGCGAACCCGTGACGGTTTCGATGGTCCTCGAGCCGCCGCCGAATCGCCAGGGTGCAGACGAGCGCGGCGTCGGCGGACGCGAAGGCGACGAAAAAGCCGTCGCCGGCGTGGTGCACCTCCTGGCCGCCATGCTCGCGGAGGAGCCCGCGGATCGTGTCGTCGTGCCAGGCCAGGAGCCGGCCCCACGCCTCGTCGCCGACCGCCTCGATGAGGTTGGTGGAACGCACGATGTCGGTGAACATGAAGGTGCGCACCGCTCGGCGGGCGGGACCCGACGCCGTTCCTGCCGGCTCCGAGCTGCGCCGGAGCGCTGCCGCCCTCGCAGCCTCCGGCACGGCGCCGAGGCGCTCGAACGTGGCTCCCGCTGCCCCCAGCTCCATGGCGGCCGCCTCGCGGTCCCCCGCGCCGAGGTACGCCTCGCCCAGCGATGCCCGGGCCCGCGCCACCTCGTACGGCGCGTCCATATCCTGCCAGATGCGCCACGCTCGGCGCAGTGACTCGATCGCCGAATCGTATTCGCCGTCAGCGAGTGCGACGGTTCCTCGAGCGGCGCCGGCGGCTGCCCGGAGCACGTGCGTGCCGTACTGGGTCGCGATCCGCTCGAGCTCGCCTGCGGCGGCCTCCGCCCGCCCACGGTCCCGCAGTGCCAGCGCCAGCTCCACCTCCGCCGGCAGCAGGCGAACTTGCACCAGCGGCACGGCCGCCAGGTTGCCGAGGGCGCGGGCGAGGAGCTTGGCGCCGGCTTCGGTCCGGCCCTGCGCATGGAGCAGCAGGGCGAGCCCCGGCTGGGGATCGCGACCCATCTCGTGCGCCTGGGAGAACGCCTTCTCGGCGCCGTCGAGGTCGCCCATCCGTAGGCGGATCTCGCCGATCTGGTAGAACCCCTCCCCGGCGTAGTCGAGGCAGAAGTCCTGCAGCTCGGCACAGGCCTGTCGCGCCTCGGCCTCGGCCTCGGCCCATGCGCCGCGCAGCCGGATGATCTCGACGCGGCGCACCCGGCACATGCCGGGGAAGCCGGCGATCGTCTGTCGGTCGCACCAGCGCTTGGCGGCATCGGCGAACTCGCTGGCGCGCCGGTAGTCGGTGAGATCCCCGCAGGCGACGGTCGCATTGCAGTACACGACCGCGGTGGGATAGGGCGACACCGCGCCGCTCATCGCGGCCACCACCGCCTCGTCGAGGAGCGCCAGGCCCTCCTCAACCTGCCCCGCCGCGATGAGTACCCGGCCCTTGTCCTGGAGGCCCAGGGCCTCGAGGTCCGGGTCGCCCAACCGCTCGCCGATCTCGAGCAGGCGATCCGCCCGCTGGAGGGCCTCGTCGAACGCTCCGCGGGCCAGCGCGGCACCGATGTGCGGCCGCTCCAGGTACCCGTGCTCGCGTGACTCGGGCAGGTCCCGGAGGAGGCGTTCGGCGCGTCGCACCCACCCGGATGCGACGGGGCTCTCCAGTCGGTGGCTGTAGTCGTTGGCCAACGCGAGGGCGGTCGCGGCGGCGCGGCGCGGATCGCCCGCCGCCTTATGCGCGGCGAATGCGCGCTCTCGTACTTCGATCGCTTCACCAAGGCGTCCCATCCACCACGCCGACTCGCCGTAGGCATCGAGGTCGGCGGCTGTGAGGGCGCCGCCCGCGTCGGCGATACGCAGCAGCTCGATCGCCTCCGACCAGCGGTGCTCGGCGAACGCGACGCGGGCGCGCTCGGCGCTGGCTTCGGCCTCAGCCGAGATCGGCGGATGCGTCATGGCGATCACGGTAACCGCGTGGCCAGGCGGAGTCCAGCGAATGCGAATGAGCTGTGGATGCGAATGAGCCAGCTTGTTGCCGAGCTCGCGCATCGTGCGAGACATCGTGCGCAGGGGCCTCAGCGCGACGGCCCGCTCGCGGCAAACAGCCTCCAGCGCCCGGGGACTCCCCGCAGCGTACGGACGCCGCGATCGCTGAAGGCGATTCCGGACCCGGCGACGAGGTCGCGGACGGTCGATGTCACCAGCACTTCGCCCGGGACGGCCAGGGCCGCCACCCGGGCCCCGATGTGCACGGCGATCCCCTCGATCTCGTCCCCGAGCAGCTCGACCTCTCCCGTGTGGATCCCGGCGCGCAGGGAGAGGCCAAGCCGTTGAACACGATCCTGGACGGTGAGCGCACAGCGCACGGCGCGGGCCGGTCCGTCGAAGAGCGCCACGAAGCCGTCGCCGGCCCGATCGAGCTCGCGGCTGCGGTGCCGTTCCAGCTCCCCGCGAACGATGGCGTTGTGCTCCTCCAGCAGGACACGCCAGCGCCGGTCTCCGAGGCGAGCCGCATGCTCGGTGGATCCGACGATATCGGTGAAGAGGATCGTGGCCAGGACGCGGCGCTCGCCCGTGGTCGCGACCGTACCAGTCAGGAAGCGCTCGATCGGGGCGAGGATCGCCTCCGCGTCGCCGAGGAACGGCAGGTAGTCGCCGCCGGGCACCTCGACGTACTCGGCGCCGGGGATCCGCTCGGCCAGATAGCGCCCGTGGCCGACGTTGATGAGCCGGTTGTCGCGGCGGTGCACCACCAGCGTCGGAGTCCGGATCGACGGCAGCACCTGGCGAATGTCGACGTTCTGCATCATGCGCCGCTGCGCCAACACCTCGCCGGGGCTGGCGCCGAGCCGCTGATATCGGGCCAGCCACGACCGGAACACCGGATCGTCTGCCTCGCTCGGCGCGAGGACGTCCGCCAGCGCGCCCCGGCCCCAGCCGTTTGATAGGTCCGCCATGACCCGCGCCTCGAAGGCCGGCGTCGTCCCCCACGGATAGTCCGGCGCGGCGGTGAGGCGCGCCAGACCGTTGAGAAGCACGAGCGCCTGCACGCGCTCCGGTACGGTCGCGGCGAGCAGGCACGAGATCAGCGAGCCGCCCGCGACTCCGAGCAGCGCGGCGCGGGCCATGCCGACCGCGTCCATGACGGCGCGCACGTCGTCGGTGAACAGGTCGAGGCTCGGTTGCTCGCCGAGCGGCAGCGGGTCGGACAGGCCACTCCCCCGCTGGTCGAGGCAGATGACACGGCTGAACGTACCGAGGCGACGCAGGAAGGCCGCGAAGCGCGGCTCATCCCACTGCGCCTCGATCGAGTGCCAGAACTCGCCGACGTAGACGAGATCCAGGTCGCCTGAGCCGAAGACCTGATAGGCGATGTGCGCGTCGCCAAGCCGCGCGTAGTGGACCTCGGGTGTCACCGGAGGAGGTCGGTGCTGCTGTCCCCCAGGTCGGAGCCGAGCCGCTGGGCGACCTGCACCGCCGCCGTCGCATTTGCGCCCGATGAGGCCCCGGCGACGGTCGCCTGCTCGCGCGCGAGCCGCCGCGCCATGGCCTGCGCCTTGGCGGTCGGCACCGGGATGATCGTCGCGGCTCCAGGTGGGGCGACGCGCTCAAGCCGAAAGGGCAGCGTGCCGCCGATGGCGTCCAGGATGTGCCGGCCGATCATCAGCGCCTCCGTGCGCATATCCGTTCGACGGCGCGGGTGCACCGTCCGCTGCGAAGGTAGCCGATGCGGCCAAGCAGCGGAACCCTTGGTCGCGACGGCGAGGGTCGCGGCGACCGTGTCGACGTTGCGGGCCGAAGGTCTGGCCGACCCGGTTGCGCGCGAAGAAGGTCGGGCCGATGGTCTCTCGTTCTTGAAGCACGGATCGGCGGCGCAGCACTTGATGCCGCGCACGTAGGAATGACAGGTTGGATGGGCATCTTCGCGCCGCGGCGCCGGCGAATCGAATGGCGGGCGGTAGCGATCGCGCCTGCTCGCCTTCCCGTCGTGCTGTTCGAGCTCGTCGAGGACAGCTGGTAGGCTGTGCAGAGCGGCGTCGCGGTGCCCGAAAGGTCACTCTGTCGTGCGGGAGTAGCTCAGTTGGTAGAGCGGCAGCCTTCCAAGCTGCATGTCGCGAGTTCGAGCCTCGTCTCCCGCTCCAACGCTCGCCCGGCGGTCAGGGCAGCGTGACCGTAGACGTTGCGGACGCGGGCCAGCGAGACCGGTCGCCCGCATACGATGCCCGCAGGGCATACCGTCCAGCCTCCAGGCCGCTCGACGGGAGGCTGTAGGTGCCGTCTGGCGCCGTCACGACGCTCGTCAGCTCGATCGGCGCCGGGGCGAGCTGCAGCCGGTGGCGCGCGACCTCCGTCCCGTTCAGGAAGATGACTGCGACGTACCCGGCCCCGATCGATCCCTCGGGCACGCGGACCGCGACGGAGAGCCGGTAGTCGGCGCCGGGTGTGACGGCGAACCCGCCCGTGTTCAGACCGACGAACTGTGCCGGGGAGGCGGTGAGCCGCAACATCTGGCCGCCGCGATCGCTTGCCGTCGTGGCCACGAGGCCATCGCCCCACCAGCCCCAATGGTCAAGGCCCTGGTCGAAGCGTGGGTTTGGCACGCGAATCCCGCCGCCCACACCTTCCGTATAGGCAACCTCGTAGAACGTCAGATCGGCGGGGCCCGGACCCGCCTCTTCGTGGTTGACGCGGATCCCGACGACGGCCGTCGTCGCGTTCGCGGGGACGCGCCCGGTCAGGTCGAGCACCTGGTACGGGCCGTCGAGCGGGACCGCACTCAACTTGACGGTCGCGCCGCCGACCGGCGCCCCACCCAACGTCGTCAGCGACCCGCCCAGCAGGGCGCCGCCGGGCCCTGGCGCCACCGGCTCGAGACGCAACGTCGTCCGGGTCCTGACGTAGTCGACGAGCAGCCCGGTGAACGTCGTCGGATCCGTTTCCGGCAGGACGCGATCCGGGTGGTCGTGCCACGACTGGAAGATCGCATCACCCGGAGTCCGGCCGCCACCCGTCTCGAACTCGACAAAGTGATCGCGGGCATGTCCGATGTACTCGGCGTCGGACGAGTCGTCATGGTGGCCGTTGTAGATCATCCCGTAGCGGACGCCGTTCGCCCCCGCATACCCCTGCAGGCGCCGGGCCACGGCCAGCCAATCCGGCCGCCCCCAGTCAAGGTCCAGGTGGAAGAAGGGGAGCGGGGTGCCCGCGGCGGACCGGTAGGCGGCCATCCAGCCCTCGTAGTCGGTCGCGGTCACGCCGAACGGCAGCGGCTCGATGTCGCCGATCACGACCTTCGGGCGCGACCGCTGGACCGCGCGGCTGAACGCGACGACCTGCTGCGCCACCTTCTGCGCCGACCAGCGGCAGGCGTCCGCGCCGGTATAGAGGCTGCCGAAGAAGTACGGCTCGTCCATCGCGAGGAATCGGACCGTCCCCCCGGCCGTCTCGATCCGGCGGATCAGCGCCAGTGCATCGCCGGCTCCACCCCCGAACCCCTCGATGCCCCGGCCGCAGGTCATCGAGGTCAGCGGAGCGACCTCGATGGCGATGGCGATCCCCCGGCGCTCGAGCGCTGTGACCAGGCGCCGAAGCTGCGCGTTCGTCGCCGTTCCGGCGAGCCATTCGCCGTAGAGCTTGAATACGTGCGTCCGTCCGGCCGCCTTCCGCCACGCGGCGTCGTCCGCGAACAGGTCGGCAAAGTCGGTCGAGCCAAGGTAGGGACGTCCCTGGCGGATCGGCATGGGCGGGAGCGGCGCGAACCAGATCCGCGGCGTCGCCGCGAGCGACTTGACGAGCGTTGCGCAGGGGGCGGAGCCGCTGGTCCCGAGTCGGACCGACGCCTTCGAGATCCCGCTGGTCGCTGCCTGGATGGCTGCGACGTCCGCGGGCTGCAGGGCGATCGTTCGCGTGACTCGCCCAGCGCTGCTGGCCTTCGTCGAGCCGAGTGCGAGGAGACGGCTCCCACGGGTGCCACATGCGCCTCGATGGAGCCCGACCGGATAGCTCCCGCCGGCGACGAGCCCTCGAACATCGAGCGCGATCGAGCCGTCACCCGTCGCGAAGGCCCGGACCGTGGCGGACCCGATGGCGCCCGCCGCGGCGACGGTGCCGGTCCAGGTGGACGCAACGACGACAGCGGCGGCATTCGCACTGCCCGACGGTTGGGGCAGGAGGCCAAGGACGAGCGCGACGGCGGCGGCCGCCGCTACGCCACTCCGCCGAAACATCGCCAGGACCTCCTCGCAGATGCGGCCATTCCGACCCCGGACGGCTCGACGATGCTCCACCATTCAACCGCCGTCAAGAGGCACCCTGGGCGGGGTGTTTGACGGTTTCCGCGGCGCTGGCTAGAGTCCGCTCGACAAGCGCCCTTGCAGCACAGCGTCATGCTGCCTTGCTGGACGACCGCAGGGCAGCGCGAACCAGACGACGACTGGAGACACGACCGGGATGGACGTTGGAGCTCTCTCCAGTGGACTGCTGACCGGGCTGCGCGAAGGCGTCGAAGCCGCGCTCATCGTCAGCATCATCTGCGCGTACCTGGCGAGGACCGGCAATCGCCGCCACTTCCCGACGGTGTTTTCCGGAGTCGGCCTGGCCATCGGCCTCAGCGCCGTTCTCGGGATCGCGCTCTTCCTGACAGTCGGCAGTCTGGAGGAGCCGTACGAGCAGCTCTTCGAGGGAGCCACGATGCTGCTGGCCGCCGCCGTCGTGACCTGGATGCTGTTCTGGATGCGCCGCCAGGCGGCCAACATCAAGGGCGAGTTGCAGGCCGCCGTCGACCAGGCGCTCGACGAGGGCTCGGCCCGAGCCCTCGGGTTGCTCGCGTTCATCGCCGTCATCCGCGAAGGGATCGAGACGTCGCTCTTCCTGACCGGGCAGGCAGCCTCGGCCGACAAGGGCGCCAGCTCCGTCCTGTTCGGGGCCCTGATCGGGTTGGCGATCGCGCTGATCCTTGGCGTCGGCTTCTACCAGGGGACGCGACGGCTCAACTTCGCGGCCTTCTTTCGCTGGACCGGGATCGCCCTCGTCTTCATCGCCGCCGGCCTCCTCAGCACGGCGATGCACGAGTTCATCGAGATCGGGCTCATTCCCTTTGGCACCCAGACCCTCTTCGATCTGAGCGCGATCCTGCCCCACAAGCCGGAGGCCGGCAGTCTGCTCGGGCAGTTCCTGCGCGCACTGTTCGGCTATTCGGCGACGCCCGAAGCGACCACCTTCGCGGTCTGGCTCGGCTACCTGGTCGTGGTCCTCACGCTCTACCTGCGCCCGATCCCGCGTCTCCCCGCGCGGCCGGACGGCTCGGTCGCGCCAGCCCGGAGCTGACGTCCGGCAGGTCTCAGAACGGCAGCATCGCCCCGAGGTCCGGGAGTCGCTCTTCGAGGCCCAGCAGGAAGATCGAGCCGACGACCAGGCTGAAGGCGCCCGCCACCGCGCCGAATGCCACGTAGACGCGCTCGCGCGCCTGGCTCGATACGAAGCTGACCGAGCTCACCAGCACGATCGCGAAGTTCGAGATGAGCAGGCCGACGACGAAGGCCAGCAGCATCGGCACGCCCAGGCCGGCGCTCGACGCCCCCCCGACGGCTGCGATGAGCAGGACCTGGCTGCCGGTCTCGGCGCCGATCCCGTGGATCATCCCGACGCCGAATGCCGTTCGTGGGCCGTACGAGCTCATCTCGAGCGGCTCCACGTGCTCGTGGCCGTGCAGCCGCGCCTGGAACCGCCGCCAGCCGAGTCGGATCCCGTCGAAGACGAGCATCCAGCGGCTGCGCAGCCGGAAGGTCCCGCCGACTCGCGCATAGCGATAGATCGAGTAGACGACCCACAGGCCGAGCGCGACGAGGGTCACCCCCACGATCCGTCCCATCAGGGGATCCAGCCAGTCGGGGAGGAGAGCCCCGAACGTGAGCGCGACGAGCCCAAGCGCGATCACGACGAGGCCGTGACCGAGGGCGTAGAGGGTTCCCAGCCGGATGGCCTCGGCCTGGCTCGCCCGGAAACCGCCGCGACGCAAAGTCCGAGCCACGGCCGCGGCCGGGGCAGGCGCCGGCACACCGGCTCCGGCATCGTGGGCGCGAACCTCGGGCACTCCACCGTGGAGGTGGCTGTGCCCCGCGGTCACGAGGTGCTGCTCATGGTGGGCCGCCTCGGCGATGTGCGCCGAGGCGGTCGTGCTGGTGATGTCGGTGATGGCGGCGATGTGATCCCAGTCGATCCCGTGACGGATCCCCAGGAAGAGGCCGGTGAGCAGGACGCCCAGACCCACCGAAGCCGGGGCGGCCGTCGAGGCGAGCAGGGAGTCGATCACGTCGTTCGTGGCTCGGGGGTGCGGCTCAGCCGCCGGTCGGGACGCCCAGGATGTTGAAGCCGCCGTCCACGTAGAGCGTCTCGCCGGTCACCGCACTGGACAGGTCGGAGCAGAGATAGACCGCGCTGCGACCGACATCGTCGGGGGTGATATTGGCGCGCAGCGGCGCCACCTCGGCGAAGCCGCCGTACATCCGCTTGAAGCCGGCGATCCCGGAAGCCGCCAGAGTCCGGATCGGCCCGGCACTGATCGCGTTCACCCGCACGCCGTCCGGCCCGAGATCCGCCGCCAGGTAGCGGACGGACGCCTCCAGCGCAGCCTTGGCCACACCCATCACGTTGTAGTTGGCGACCACCTTCTCGGCGCCGTAGTACGTGAGCGTCACGATGGACGAGCCACGTCGCAGCAGCGGCCGGGCCTCGCGCGCGAGGGCGACGAGCGAATAGGCCGAGACATCGAGGGCCAGCGCGAAGCCCTCGCGCGAAGTGTCCACGAAGCCACCCTCGAGGTCTTCGCGGCGGGCGAAGGCCAGGGCGTGGACCAGGATGTCGAGCGAGTCGTGGGTCTCGCCCCAGCGCGAGAAGACGGCCCGGATCTGCTCGTCGGACTGGACGTCGCAGGGCTCCACGAAGGTCGCACCGATCGACTCGGCGAGCGGTCTGACCCGCCGCTCGATCAGGCTCTCGACCGACGAGAAACCCACTTCGGCGCCCTCGTCATGGAGTGCCCGGGCAATCCCCCAGGCGATCGAATGGTCATTGGCGACGCCGAAGATCAGCGCGTTCTTGCCCTCGAGCAGCCCCATCGATCCCTCCGTGCGGTCGGTCCGGGCAGCATACCCGCCCGACCCGTTTAGGCTGTGCCGATGCAGACGATCGACCCGACGGCGCTCCGCCAGGCCCTGCGCGGCGTGCGGGCGCTCCTGCTCGACCTCGACGGCGTGATCGTGGCGGCCGGCGCCGCCGTGCCCGGTTCGGTCGAGGCCATCGCCGAACTGGAGCGACGCGGCACCCCGTACCGGATCGTCACCAACACCTCGCTGGTCAGTCGGGCCACGCTGTCGCGCTTCGCGTCGAAGCTCGGCAACGAGATCCCCGCGGAGCGCTTCCAGTCGGCCGTCTCGGCGTCTGCGGCCTTCGCCGCGCGGGAATTCCCCGGTCAGCCGCTCTACGTCATCGCGTCGGTCGACGCCCGGACCGAGTTCGACGGCCAGCGCCTGCTCTCCCACGAGGAGGCAGCCGAACCGGACGCTCGCGTCGCGGCGGTGATCGTCGGCGACTCCCCCGAGGAGCTATCTCACGCCAACCTCAACCGCGCCTTTCGGCTCGTGCGCAACGGTGCCCGGCTGATCGGGATGCACCGCAACCCGTGGTGGCTGACGCCGGATGGTCCAACGCTCGATTCGGGCGCCTACGTGACCGGGCTGGAGTACGCGGCCGGGGTGCGCGCCACGATCATCGGCAAGCCGTCGGCGGCGTTCTTCTCCATCGCCGTCGAGGCGCTCCGCGGCGACGCGTTCCCGGCCGGCGACCCACTCCGCCGAGCGGAGATCGCGATGGTCGGCGACGACCTCCGGACGGACGTGCTGGCCGGGCAGCGCGCTCGACTGCGCGGCGTCTTCGTGCTGACCGGGAAGCACGGGCTGGACGACCTGGCGCGGCTCGGCGCGACCGGCCGAGGCGGTCGCGAACCGGATGCCGTCGCCCCGTCCCTGGCCGACGTCGTGGCCGCGCTAGACTGACCGGACTTACCCCACTCGACCATCCCACCACGAGGGCCCGCCGCCATGACGACCGACTCCGCGCCGCGCATCAAGATCACCTACGCGACCCTGCGGGCCGACAACGAAGAGATGCACGCCAGTTTCGAGGCGGCTCTGGTGGGCGCCCGAACGACCCTCGGCGGCTCGCACCGCAACTACGTCGGCGGCGCCTGGCGCGACGGCGAGGGGACCTTCGAGGTCCGCTCTCCGATCGACACGGAGATCGTGCTCGGCACGTTCGCCCGAGGCACGCCGGCAGACGTGGACGAGGCCGTGGCGGCCGCCCGGAAGGCCCAGCCGGCGTGGGCCGCCACGCCGTGGCGGGAGCGGGTGGCGCTGGTCACGCGGGCCGGCGACCTGATCAGCGAGCGCCTGATGGACTACTCCGCGCTGATGGCCATCGAGGTCGGCAAGAACCGGATCGAGGCCCTCGGTGAGGTCGAGGAGTCGGCGGACCTGCTGCGCTATTACGCCTCGACCATGGAGGAGAACGACGGATACGACCATCCGATGGGCAACCTGGGCGATGCGGCAGTCCACACCCGCTCGTTGCTCCGGCCGCACGGCGTCTTCGCGGTCATCAGCCCATTCAACTTCCCGATGGCCCTCGCCGCCGGCCCGACCGGCGCGGCCCTGCTGGCCGGCAACACCGTCGTGCTCAAGCCGGCCTCGGCGTCGCCGCTCTCGGCGGTCAAGCTGGTCGAGGCCTACATCGACGCCGGGATCCCGGCCGGCGCCGTCAACCTGGTGATGGGTTCGGGCGACTCGGTCGGCCAGGCGCTCCAGGATCACCCGGGTATCGACGGGATGGTCTTCACCGGCTCGTACGAAGTCGGGATGCGCCTCTTCCATTCGTTCTCCAAGAGCTGGCCGCGGCCGTGCGTCGTCGAGATGGGCGGCAAGAACCCGGCGATCGTCTCGCGCCACGCCGACCTGGACGAAGCGGCCGAGGGGATCATGCGCAGCGCCTTCGGCTTCGGCGGCCAGAAGTGCTCGGCCAACTCGCGGGTCTACGTCGAGCGGCCGGTCCACGATGAGCTGGTCCGCCGGCTGGTCGAGAAGACCGAGGCGATCACCGTGGGCGACCCGCTCCAGCGAGCCAACTGGATCGGCCCGATCATCGACCAGCGTGCCGTCGATCGGCACCAGGCCGCGGTCTCCGAGGCGCGCCGGGACGGCACCGTCTTCGTGGGTGGCGAGCACCTGACCGACGCCGGGATGGAGCGCGGGTTCTACGTCGAACCCGCCGTGGTCGGGAACCTGCCGACCTCCCACCGACTCTTCCGCGACGAGCTGTTCGCCCCGTTCACCGCCGTGGCGGCGGTCGATTCTCTCGACGAGGCGTTGACCCTGGCCAACGATTCGGTCTACGGGTTGACCGCGGGCGTCTTCAGCGAGGACCCGGCCGAAGTCCAGCAGTTCCTCGATCGGGTCCAGGCCGGGGTGCTCTACGTCAACCGCCGGGCGGGTGCCACGACCGGCGCCTGGCCGGGCATCCAGGCCTTCGGTGGCTGGAAGGGGAGCGGCTCCACCGGCAAGGCCGGCCTGTCCATGTACTACGTCGCCCAGTTCATGCGCGAGCAGAGCCACACGATCGTCGACTGAAGCGGTCGGGGTCCGGCGCTTCGCTATACTCGCGGCGCAGTATCCAGCCTGCATACTCGTTATGCATTCGAGCCAGAGGTGGACCTTGTCGTCGGCTGCGTCGCGCATCGCCGGAGATCGGCCCGTTCCGCACATCGTCACGGAACTCCCCGGCCCAAAGGCGCGAGCCCACGTCGCCTTCGACGAGACCTGGACGTCGCCGAGCCTGCCGCGGGCCTACCCGCTCGTCCCGGTCCGCGGCGATGGCCTGACCGTCGAGGACATCGACGGCAACCTCTTCCTCGACTTCGCGGCCGGCATCGCGGTCACCTCGACGGGCCACTCGCATCCCCAGGTCGTGGCCGCGATCAGGGAGCAGGCCGCCGAGCTGATCCACTTCAGCGCCTCGGACTTCTACCTGCCGATCTACGCGCAGGTCTGCCGCGAGCTCGCGCGTCTCGCGCCGATCTCGGGACCGGTCCGGGCGTATCTCGGCAACTCGGGGACGGAGGTCGTTGAGGCGTCGATCAAGCTGGCTCGCTTTGCGACGAATCGGCCGTACGTGGTGGCGTTCCTCGGCGCGTTCCATGGACGGACCTACGGCTCGATCTCCCTGACGGCCTCGAAGGCGAAGTACCACGCTGGCTTCGGGCCGCTCCTGCCGGGGATCTTCCACGCGCCATACGGCCGGCTGGAGGACCTGCGCTGGTTCGACGAGGTCCTGTTTGACAAGCTGGCGCCGGCCAGCGAGGTCGCGGCGATCATCGTCGAGCCGATCCAGGGCGAGGGCGGCTACATCGTCCCGGAGGACGGCTTCCTCCAGGGCCTCCGTCGGATCTGCGACACCCACGGGATCCTGCTGATCGCCGACGAGATCCAGTCGGGTGCGGGGCGCACGGGGAAGATGTGGGCGGTCGAGCACTGGGGCGTCGAGCCGGACATCCTGCTGACGGCCAAGGGGATCGCCTCGGGGATGACCCTGGGCGCGATGGTCGCCCGGGCGGAACTGCTCGAGACGTGGGGACCGGGCGCCCATGGCTCCACCTACGGCGGCAACCCGGTCGCCTGCGCCGCCGCCCTGGCGACCATCGAGTTGCTGGAGGGCGGCCTGGTGGAGAACGCCGCGGCCCGCGGCGAACAGGCGATGGCCGGGCTGCGGCCGCACCTCGACCGGTACGACGGCCTCGTCCGCGACGTTCGCGGCAAGGGCCTCATGCTCGGCATCGAGTTCGACACCGCGGATCATGCCGAGGAGGCCCAGTGGGCCTGCTTCGAGCGCGGCCTGCTGGTCCTGGGATGCGGCAAGTCCAGCGTCCGGATGTCCCCGGCACTGACCGTCACCGAGGCCGAGATGACGACCGCCCTGCGGATCTTCGGCGAGGCCGTCGACGACGTCGCCAGACGCGGCCCGGCGCTCGGTCGTGAGGCCGCCCTCGCGGGGGCGATGCACGAGGGCGAGGTCGGAGGCTGATAAGGACCGATGCGTGGCGCTCGGGTCGTGGCGCGGCGGCCTGGCCCCCGCCCCGAGGCGCCTGAATCGGCAGGTATCGGCCGTAGCGTTACATCCGGGCCTGGACCGGCCGTTAGCGTTGAGGGTCGAGCCGGGACCTGGCGCGGTGGTCGCGCCTATCGGGATTCCCGAGCGGACTCATCGCTGCAGGCGTTGACTTAAGGCGTACCGGACGACGCGGGCCGGCTCGCTCGGAGATCCCGGACCCTTGTCCTTCGGCCAACCCCGCATCAATCGGTGTCAGCGATATAGGGCGCACCAGCCGAGCGGGCGCGCGACCACGGCCGGGCGCGCGTCCCCGGGGCGATCCCGCGACCGAGTCCCCTTGTCCGGCCCGGAGGTGCGGCTCAGCCCTCGGCGGCATCCAGACTGGAGTCCCGGAGGCGCATCGCCAGGACCGCCAGACCGAGCAGGATCGAGATACCCATCAGTGGCGCCCCGACCCGCTTGACCACCGCGGCATCGGCCACGAGTCCCACGATGAAGAGAACCAGCCCGAGGTTGGTCCCCCAGAAGACGAGCTGGTCCGCCCACGGCCAGCGACCGCCTCGGTCGGCACTCAGGACCAGCAGCTGGCCGAGCATCAGGTTGGTGATGACGCCGATGAACGCGGCGTGGTTACTCGCCGTCAGGACACCCACGATCGACGCGGGATCGTTCGCGATGGATGGGTCGCTGATGAACAGGAAGACGACGTACAGGAAGATCGCCGTGGCGATCACCACCCAGATCGACGATGCCGCGAAGTGCCGGGCCGCGGGCTTCGCCCAGTCGATCCGGACGGCCCTCGGCAGCACCCGGACGGCGAAGATGATGACGGCGATCAGCTCCACCAGGAGGTAGAGGCCGCCGGCTGCCTGGATGGCGCTGGACGGCAGGAAGAGCAGGGTCAGCGAGATGATCAGGCCGCCGACGAAGAGGAGCGCCACCTGGATGACCCCGCCGGTCGGGCGGTTCTCTGTACCCCGGATCCGCCACTCGAGCAGACCCATGGCGATGAGGATGAGGTAGCTGAAGACCATCGCCGCCGCATGCGCCCCGACGATGTCGGCGGTCTCGGGGAAGAGGCTCGGCCCACCGGCCAGCTGGATCTGACGGAGGACGCCGATGATCGCGCCATAGGTGAACGTCGTGAGGCCGAGGGCGATGGCGAGGGCCGGGAGCGAACGGCGGGCGCCGGAGATCCCCCACGCCCAGGCCGCCAGCCAGAGGATGACGACGAGCACCGCGCCGCCGGCGACCGCGCGCAGCCATGGGATCGCAAGGTAGAACGCAGCGACGTAGATCGGGACGAGGATCGCCAGAGCCCATGCCAGTCGCCGATCGATCCCGCGGGCGAACCACGCGCTCGAGGCGACGATGGAGAGGGTGATCCAGCCGAGCGTGCCCGAGTGGACGTGGGTCAACAGCTCGTCGCGGTTGAACTCGTAGAGATCGAGACCGTTGACGATCCCGATGCCGATCGTCACGAGGAAGACCGCCATCGCCACGTAGAACAACCCGCGGACCGTGCGCGGCCAACCATCTGCGTAGCCAGTTCGAAGCGCCACCGACCGACCTCCGTGCTGCCTCCGGCGTGGCCGATCCTGGGCCCGACACACGCCGCGCAAGACTATCCGAACCGGCCTGCCGCCTGTGGGGCGTTTTCGACCGGGCCCGTGCGTGATAATCGGCGGGTGAGCAGCTCGAAGGTCGCGACGATGCACGACGCCGTGGCCGACCTCGTCCGCGACGGCGACACCGTGGCCATCGAGGGCTTCACCCATCTCATCTCGTTCGCGGCCGGCCACGAGATCATCCGCCAGGGGAAGCGGGACCTGACCCTCGCCCGCCTGACCCCGGACCTCGTCTACGACCAGATGATCGCGGCCGGCGTCGCGCGCAAGCTCGTCTTCTCGTGGCTCGGCAACCCGGGGGTCGGTGGCCTGGGGGCGATCCGCCGCCGGATCGAGGGCGAGATCCCCGACCAGCCGCTCGAGATCGAGGAATACAGCCACTTCGGGATGGTCGGGCGCTACACCGCCGGCGCGATGAACCTGCCGTTCTTCCCGCTGCGCAGCTACTTCCAGACGGACCTCCCGGTGGTCAACCCGCTCATCCGGCCGATCGCCTCGCCCTACGGCGACGAGACGATCTACGCCGTCCCGCCGCTGCGCCCCGACGTGACGATCGTCCACGCGCAGCGTGCATCGGCCGGCGGCGATACCCAGGTCTGGGGGCTGCTCGGCTGCCAGAAGGAGGCCGCCTTCGCAGCCGACCGGCTCATCGTCGTCGTCGAGGAACTGGTGGATGAGGCGGTCATCCGCGCCGACCCGAACCGGACGATCATCCCGGGCCTGATCGTGGACGCCGTGGTCGTGGAGCCGTGGGGCGCGCACCCCTCCTACGTCCAGGGTGCCTACGATCGCGACAACCGCTTCTACCTGGACTGGGATCCGATCTCGCGCGACGAGGCGGCGACCCAGGCCTGGCTGCGCGAGTGGGTCCATGGCGTCGAGGGACGCGCGGGCTATCTCGACAAGCTGGGCGCCGAACGGCTCGCCTCGCTCCGCCCGGGCGCGGCCGCCCCCTCCGGCATCGTGGACTACGGGTCGTATCGATGACCGACCCCGCGACGTTCTCGAAGTCCGAGATGATGATCGTGGCCGCCGCCCGTGCGCTCGCCGACCAGCGCGTCTGCTTCGTAGGGGTCGGCCTGCCGAACATCGCGGTCAACCTGGCCAAACGCACCGTGGCGCCGGATCTCGAGCTCGTCTACGAGGCGGGTGTCTTCGGCGCGCGTCCGGCGCGCCTGCCGCTCTCGATCGGCGACCCGACCATCGTGACCGGCGCGACCGCCGTGGTCAGCATGGTCGAGCTGTTCGGCTACTACCTCCAGCGCGGGCTGATCGACGTCGGCTTCCTCGGCGCGGCCCAGATCGATCGGTTCGGCAACATCAACACGACGGTCATCGGGGACTACGCCCACCCGACCACCCGCCTGCCCGGTTCCGGTGGCGCCTGCGAGATCGCGATCAACGCCCGCGAGGTCTTCGTGATCATGCGCCAGAGCCGGCGCAGCTTCGTCGAGACGATCGATTTCCGGACGTCGCCGGGCAACCTCGGTGGGGCCGCGGACGCCGACCGGATCCGGCGCGAGGGCGGCTGGCTCGGCCGCGGACCGACGGTCGTGGTGACCGACCTGGGCATCTATCACTTCGACGAGCGCGGCGAGATGCGCCTCGATTCGCTTCATCCGGGGGCCACCCTGGAGGCCGTCCGGGAGACGATCGGCTGGGACGTGTCGGTTTCGTCGGAGCTGGCCGAGACGCCGCCGCCGAGCGCCGAGGAGCTGCGCCTGATCCGCGAGGAGCTCGACCCGGGCGGGGTCTACACGAAGTAGCGTCGGTTCCCCGTAGACTCGCTCCATGCGTGTCGTGTCCGGCGCGGAGGCCGTCGAGGGCATCGAGTCCGGCCAGCAGATCTACCTGCAGTGCGCCGCGGCGACGCCGTCGGTCCTGCTCGATGCGCTCGTCGCCAGGGCAGCCGAGCTCGCGGATGTGCGGGTGGTCCACCTGCACTGTGAGGGTCCCGGGCCGCATCTGGCGCCCGAGATGGCGCCCCACTTCCGCCACCGGGCCCTGTTCATCGGACCGAACGCGCGGGCCGCCGTCGAGGAGGGCCGGGCGGACTACGTCCCGGTCTTCCTGTCGGACGTCCCCCGGCTGTTCGAGACCGGGATGCTCCCGCTCGACGCCGTCTTCGTCAACGCGACGCCGCCGGATGCCCACGGGTTCTGCTCCCTGGGGACCTCGGTCGAGGCGATGCACGCAGCGATCCGCGCCGCGCGCCAGGTCATCGTCCAGTTCAACCGGGCGATGCCGCGGACCCTCGGTGACAGCTTCATCCATGTCTCGACGATCGACCTTGCGGTCGAATGCGACGTACCGCCGTACGAGCACACCGGCGCGATCATCGGCGACGTCGAACGCCGGATCGGCGAGCACATCGCCGAGCGTGTCCCGGACGGCTCGACCATCCAGCTCGGCATCGGGGCGATCCCGGCGGCGACGGCCCTGGCCCTGCGCGGCAAGCGCGATCTCGGCGTTCACACCGAGATGTTCACGGATTCGATCGTCGATCTGGTCGAGGCGGGCGTGATCACCGGGGCGCTCAAGGAGCGCAACCGCGGCAAGATCGTGACCGCGTTCATGATGGGCACCCGGCGTCTTTACGATTTCGTCAACGACAACCCGATGGTCGAGATGCGGCCGGTCGACTTCACCAACGACACCCACGTCATCCGCTCGTTCAGCCGGATGGCCGCGATCAACTCGGCGATCGAGGTGGACCTGACCGGCCAGGTCGTAGCCGACTCGATCGGCCACCGGCTCTACAGCGGCGTCGGGGGTCAGATGGACTTCATCCGGGGTGCCGGCCTGGCGACCGACGGGCGCGCCTTCATCGCCCTGCCGTCCACGGCGACAGGCGGCACGTCCTCGCGGATCGTCGCCTCGATCAGGGAAGGGGCCGGGGTCGTGACGACCCGGGCGCACGTGCGGACCGTCGTCACCGAGTGGGGTGTGGCCGAGCTGTTCGGACGGAGCCTGCGAGAGCGTGCCCTGGCGCTGATCGCGATCGCCCACCCGGACTTCCGTGATGGGTTGACCGCCGACGCACGCCGTCTCCACCTGGTCTAGCCACCGGCACCTCGCGCCCGGCCGCGACCCGTGCCGAACGGCCCCTAGGATTCGGTCGCCCTGTCCCTGCCGCGCGCCCGCGCCGGAGGTCAGATTGGAGCCATGTTCGAGACGACGCCTGCGCCGCGCTATCCCGGTCTGCCTGCCATCGTCGACGGCTCCGAGGCGGTCGGTCATGTCGAGACTCGCCTGTCGGAAGTCGCGTGCGTCTACCCGATCACTCCGTCGACCACCATGGCGGCCATCTTCCAGGCTGCGGTGGCGGCCGGCGGGGTCAACCTGTGGGGCACACCGCTGCGCTTCATCGAACCCGAATCCGAGCACTCCTCGGCGTCGGCCGCGGAAGGCGCGGCGCTCGCCGGTGGCCGGGTCACCAATTTCACCGCCGGCCAGGGCCTGGTCCTGATGAAGGAGGTCCTCTTCGTCATCAGCGGCAAGCGCCTGCCGGTCGTCTTTCATATCGGGGCGCGCGCACTGACCAGTCAGGCGCTCAACATCCATGCCGGCCATGACGATGTGATGGCCGTGGCCGACACCGGCTGGGGGATCCTGTTCGCCCGCAACGCCCAGGAAGCCGCGGATCTGGCCGCGATCGCGCGACGCGTCGCGGAGGCGACCGAGACCCCGTTCATGGTCGCCCAGGATGGCTTCCTGACGACCCATACGCTGGAGAACGTGCGGCTGCCGGAAGACGGACTGCTGCGCGACTTCGTGGGTGACCCGCGCGAGCGGATCCGCGACCTGTTCGATCCGGCCGAGGCGCTGATGACCGGCACCGTCCAGAACCAGGACAGCTACATGAAGGGCCGGATCGGGCAGCGCGCCTATACGGACCGGATCCCGGTCGAACTGGCCGGGGCGATGGCCGAGTGGACGGTCCTGACCGGCCGCCGCAGCGGGCTCATCGACGCCTACCGCTGCAGCGACGCAAGCGAGATCCTGGTCGCCATGGGCACGATCGCCGACACCGCGCTCGCGGTGGTGGACCACCTCAGGGCTCAGGGTCGGCCGGTCGGTTGCGTGGCGATCACCAGCTTCCGGCCCTTCCCGATGGATGAGCTCGGGGCCGTCCTTCGCCATGCCCGGGCCGTCGGGGTCGTGGAGCGGACGGATGAGCCCCTGGCTGCCACGAACCCGCTGACCCGGGAGGTCCGGTCGGCGCTCTACGAGCGGGCCGCCGAGGGGGTCATGGTCCCGCGCGTGCTCTCGTTCTCGGCCGGACTCGGCTCGCGAGACGTGGCTCCGGGCGATCTCGTCGCCGTCTTCGACCGGCTCACCGAGCGCGAGCTGCCGGCCCAGCGACACGCGGTCCTGGGGATCCGACATCCGCTCGCGCTGAAGACCGTGCCGACGGACCTGCGACCACTGGGCGCCTGGTCGCTCCGCGGGCAGTCGATCGGCGGCTTCGGTTCGGTGACCACCAACAAGCTGGTGGCGACGCTTGCCGGAGAGCTGTTCGACAAGGTCGTCCAGGCCTACCCACGCTACGGCTCGGAGAAGAAGGGCCTCCCGACGACCTACTACCTGACGATCGCCGATGAGCCGATCCGGCTCCACGCGGAGCTGGACCAGGTCGAATTCGTGCCGCTCCACGACGTTGCCGCATTCGCGTTGGGTGATCCGCTGGCTGGCCTGGTCGATGGCGGGTCGGTCTTCATCCAGTCGGCCCGGCACGACCCGGAACAGATCTGGGCGTCCATCCCGGCCGCCGCACGGTCCGCCATCGTGGCGCGCCGGATCCGGGTCACGGCGCTCGACACGGCGGCGCTCGCGGCCGCCCATGCGCCGCGCGGGGATCTGCTGGTCCGGATGCAGGGCGTCGCCCTCGTCGGGGTCTTCCTGCGCGTCTCGCCGTTCGCCGCGCGGGCCGGACTCGATCGCGACGCATTGATGGCCGCCGTTCGGGCCCGGCTCGGCCGGTTCTTCGGCAAGGGCGGCAGCTCCGTCGTGGAGGCGAACCTGGCGGTGATCGCGGCCGCCTACGACAACCTGATCGACGTCAGCGCGGCACTTGGTCTGACGAATGAGGATCTCCCCGACCAGGCGAAGACCATCCAGCCGGAAGGAGCCACCCGATGAACCGTTCCGCCGGTCCCGCTACCGTCGGCGAGCTGATGGCCATCGATCCCATCGTCGTCCAGGCCGACATGCCGCTCGACGAAGCCGTCGAACTGCTCGACCGCCATCAGATCAGTGGCGCGCCGGTCGTCAACGCCGCCGGCTCACTGGTCGGCGTACTGAGTCAGACCGACCTGGTCCGGGCTCGCTCGACGGAGTACCTGTGGGCGAACTGGCCGGGCCTGGTGGTCCGCCACCTGATGACGTCGCCGGCCGTCACGGTCCAGCGCTCCACGCCGATCGTCCTCGCGGCGGCGCGGATGGAGCGCCATCACATCCATCGCCTGGTCGTCGTGGCCGATGACGACGAGACGCTGCCGATCGGGATCCTCTCGACGACGGACCTCGTCCATGCCATCGCCGAGGCGGTTCGCCACCCGGCGACGACCGCCGGCAGTGCGGCCTCCCCGGAACCCCCGGCTGATCCCGCCACGACGGGAGGCTCCAGTGCCTGACACGGCACCGCTGGTCAAGGAGGCCGGCGAGCCGAAGGAGCTCCACGAGTCCCGCCTCGGAGCCGCCCTGCCGGTGCTGGACATGAGCGCCTATGTGGAGGAGTTCGGCCGCTCCGTGGTGCCGGCCTATCGGCGCGGGGTGGCCGACCTGGAGCTGCCGGCCGACGCCGGCCTGGCTCGATCGATCGTCCCGCCCGGGACCTCCGCCACGCGCGACTTCAGCAGGCTGGCGCCGCGGATCCCGGAGTTCCTGCTCGAGAAGTGCGTCGGCTGCATGGCCTGCGTGGCCGCCTGTCCTGACACGGCAATCCTGGCGACAGTGGTGCCCGAGCCCCAGCTGGAAGAGCGGATCGCCACGTTCGCCGCCGGGCAGGCGGACCCGGCGGTCGCGGCCGCGACCGCCCGCGGCCGCTTTGCCCCGACCACCAAGTACGGCGACGTTCCGGCGCGCAAGGGTCTTGATCGGGGCGCGTTCGGGATCTTCGTGGACCCCGTCCACTGCAAGGGCTGCGCCGAGTGCGTCGAGGTCTGTGCCGCGCTCGGTCACGACGCCCTGATCATGATCGACAAGGTGGACCACGAGCCGAGCGGTGAGAGCACGCTCGAGCGGTTCGCCCGCGACATGCGCCTCTTCCGCGCGCTGCCGCCGACCCCCGAGGCCTATCGCAACGACAAGGCCCTCGCCGATCTGCTCCTCGGCGAGCATGCCATCGGCTACGTCGGCGGGGCCGGATCGTGCGCGGGCTGCGGGGAGGCGACCGCCATCCGCCAGATGGTCGCCGCCACCCGCCAGATCCACGGCCCGCAGTCGATGGGGATCGTCGCAGCGACCGGCTGCAACTCGGTCTACGGCGCGACCTATCCGTACAACCCCTATCTCGTGCCGTGGACCAGCTCCCTGTTCGAGAATGCGCCGACGGTCGCGATGGGCGTCCGCGAACGGTGGGACCAGGCCGGCCATGCCGATCGGCGGCTGTGGGTCCTCGGTGGGGATGGGGCCATGTTCGACATCGGACTCGGCGCCCTGTCCCGCATGGTCGCCTCCGGTTCGGACATCAAGGTGCTCGTGCTCGACACGCAGGTCTACTCGAACACCGGGGGTCAGGCGTCCACCGCCTCGTACGGCGGGCAGGTCACCAAGCTGTCCGCGTTCGGGAAGGCGCTCCACGGCCGGGCCGAGCCGCGCAAGGAACTCGGGCGGATCCTGATGGCCCACGGTGAGGTCTATGTCGCCCAGAGCACGCCGGCGCACCTCAACCACTTCCTGCGCACGATCATGGAAGCCAACGCCTATCCCGGACCGGCCGTGGTGATCGCCTACACGCCCTGCCAGCCGGAGCACGGCATCGCCGACGACGCCTCGGCCCGTCAGTCCAGGCTGGCCGTGGAGTCGCGGACCTTCCCGCTCTACACCTACGACCCTCGACGCGGCCCATCCATCGCCGAACGACTGTCGCTCCAGGGCAATCCGGCCCTGCGCGAGGACTGGGCGACGGCGCCGGACGGGACGCCGATCGACTTCCTCGCGTTCGCCCGCACGGAGGGTCGCTTCGCCCCGCACTTCGCGCCCGACGGCACCCCGACGAGCGAGATCGAGGCGACCCAGGTGGAGCGGCTCGCCCAGTGGCGGACGCTTCAGGAACTCGCCGGCCTGCGCTGAGACGAGGGGAGCAGGGAGATGTGCCTCGGGTTTCCGGGTCGGGTCACCGCGCTCGATGCAGCGGGCGCGACCATCGACACGGAAGGGCGGCAGCGCCGCGCTTCCACCTTGCTGATGCCCGGGCTGGCCATCGGCGACTGGGTCTTCGTGGCCGCCGGAACGGTCGTGGAGCGCCTGGCGCCGGACGACGCCGCACAGATCCGCGCGACGCTGCTCGAGGCGATCGCGCTCGAACCGGCCGACCGGCCGCGCCAGCGACGGAAGGAGAGTCCACGGTGAATCAGGATCGACAGGGAAGCGCCACGCCGATCCGGCGGGGGGTCGGGCTGGCGCTGGTGACGGCGCTGATCAGCGGTCTCGCCGTCTTCGTCAACAGCTACGGCGTCAAGCAGGTCCCCGACGCGGCTGTCTACACCACGCTCAAGAATGGTGTCGCAGCCCTGTTGTTGCTGGGGCTCGCGCTCCTGCTGACGCGGCGTTCCGAGGTTCGTGCCCTGGACCGCCGGGCCTGGGCCGGTATGGCCCTGATCGGGATCATCGGCGGCAGCATCCCGTTCCTGCTCTTCTTCAGCGGCCTTGCCATGGCCAGCGCGCCGACGGCCGCGTTCATCCACAAGACCCTCTTCGTGTGGGTCGCCGTGCTGGCCGTCCCGCTGCTCGGGGAGCGGCTCGGCTGGTTCCCGATCGCGGCACTCGGCCTCCTGCTCGCCGGCCAGGCTCTCGTCTCTCCACCCATCGGCGTGAGCTGGGGCGCGGGCGAGACGATGATCGCCGCCGCGACCCTGCTCTGGTCGGTCGAGGTCGTGATCGCCCGCCGCCTGCTGCTCGGGAACGTGCCGTCAGCCGTCCTGGGGGCGGCTCGGCTGGGGATCGGCCTGATCGTGCTCGTGGGGTACCTCGGCGTCACGGGGCGCTTCTCGGTGATCGCCGGCCTGACCGCGACCCAGTGGGCATGGGCCCTCGGGACCGGCGTCCTGCTCGCCGGCTATGTCGCGACCTGGCTCGCCGCGCTGGAGCGCGCACCGGCCTCGGTGGTCGCCAGCGTGCTGGTCATCGCCGCGCCGATCAGCGCGATCCTGCAGGCGATCGCCAACGGCGCGACGCCGTCGGCGCAGGTCCTGGCCGGCCAGCTGGCGATCACCCTGGGCGCCGCCGCGATGGCGGTCATCGCGCTTCGGTCGACCCGCCAGCCCTCCCCGCTGGTGTCATGACCGTCGCAGGCCTGACTTCGCTGGCTCCCTCCAGCGGCGCGCGATCACCGCTGACCGCCGTCCCGGGGCCGATCCGCTTTGCCCGCTACGCGTATGGCCCGAACCGGCTGGGCTACTGCGGCCCCGACGCCGCCGACGAGTTGCTCGGCGAGGCGGCGATCGGCGGCGACGTGCGCCGCATCCGTGAGCTGGCCGCCGGCTTCGAGGGCGCCTATCCGTACCTCCAGCTGATCGCCGGGGCCAGCGGCATCGCCGACCCGCTGGACGAGCGCGTCGTGGAGGCGTACTGGCTGGGCAGCGAGCTTCTCGAGCGGATCCCCGGTCCGACCTTCGCCCGATCGATCGAGAGCCGCTTCCGTCCACGCGTCCGATCCGACGCGTGGCGCTGGCTCGCCACGAAGGCGCCCGATGGCGCTCGTCCGGTCCATGCCTTCCACGTCCTGGACGTATTCCCGCTCGTCGGGCTGCTGCGCGGCGGGAATGTCGCGGACGTGCTGCGCACGATCGACAGCTGTCGGATCCGCTGGGGGCGGGTCCGCGAGCGGGTCGGCGGCCAGATCCTGGTCGACGCCGTCCCGCTCGAGCTGGTGGACGGCCAGATGCGCCTCGGCGCGCCGCGTCCCGAGACGATCCGCGGTTGGCAGGATGGACTCGGCTTCATCGCCGACACGCAGCCGGGCGACGTCCTGGCGATCCATTGGGACTGGGCCTGTGAGCGACTCGATGCGCGCCGCCTCGGCCAGCTGCAGACGTGGACGCAGCGTCAACTCACGATCGCCAACCGGACGATCTGACGCTGCGGGCCGAATGGCCCGGTGGAGCGCCCGCAGGCGGCCCACCCGCCGGTGACCCGCGGCACTGATGCGCAGATGCGCATGGGTCGCATCCTCCGCTCATGGACGAGATCACGACCCTGCAGGCCGAGGTCCTCAAGACGCTCGCCAGCCCTCGCCGGCTGGAGATCCTGCACCGGCTGGCGGCTGGACCAGTCGAGGTGGGGCGACTGGCCGACGAACTCGGTCTGAGCCAGCCCAATGTCTCGCAGCACCTCGCCGTCCTGCGCGCGTCGGGCATCGTCGATGCCGAACGCGACGGCCGCGAGGTTCGCTACCGCCTGACCGACCCTGACGTGATGGTCGCCTGCGCGATCATGCGCGGCGTCCTCGAGCGTCGTCTGCGGCGGCTTGCGGAACTGTCCGTGACACGAACGGTCGGCCCGACCAGCACCCTTCCCACGCCTGCGCTCAGCACGAGGTGACCCGATGGACGAGCCCCTGAACCTGGTCCTCTTCTCCGGCACGGACGACAAGCTGCAGGCCGCAGCGGTCCTGACCGCCGGTGCCGCGGCCCTTGGCAAGCCGGTCAACATCTTCCTCCAGTACTGGGCCCTGGATGCCTTCCGTGCTGACAGGATCGGTGCCGACCACGGGCTCGCTCCAGAGGCCGGTCCGAGCGGCCGCGCCGCGGTGGATGCGCTCGCTCGGGCGGGCCAGGCGCCGTGGGCCGAGACCCTTCGCCAGGCCAAGGACCTCGGCGGGGTGGACGTCCAGGCCTGCTCGCTCTCGATGGATCTGCTGAGGCTCGAATCCACGGACCTGGATCCGCTCGTGGATGGCGTGGAGGGCGTGACCGCCTTCTACCTCAACGCGGGCGAGGGCCAGATCGTCTTCATCTAGTCCCCCAAAGCACCGAAGGAGCCGGCGATAGCCGTCACACAGATCACCCAGACGATCGACGCGCGAGGCCTCTCATGCCCGATGCCGATCGTCAAGACCGCCCAGGCCGTGAAGGGTCTGCCGTCCGGTTCGGTCATCGAGCTGCTGGCCACGGACCCTGGATCCGTCAAGGATCTCGCCGCCTGGTCCCGGGCCACCGGAAACGAGATCGTCGAGCAGACCGTGGATGGAGCGATCTACCGCTTCATCATCCGCCGGAAGTGAGGCCAGCGATGACCACCGCCGCCACCACCCGGATCGATCCGCTCGCCGAAGCCATCGCCGCCGCCTCGGGATGGCCGGAGGCCGTCGAGGCCCCGGTCGCCGAGCCGGCCCCCCGGCTGACGGCGAGGTCAAGCCCAAGGAACTCCTGATCATCGATTACAGCGGTGACCTGGAGAAGGTCTGGGCGACCATGATCCTCGCCTCGACGAGCGCCGCGATGGGCGTCAGGACCCGGGTCTTCGTGACGTTCTGGGGCCTCCAGGTCTTCGTCAGGGATTCGAAGCGGATCACCGGCGAGAACTGGATGCAGAAGATGATGTCGTTCATGCAGCGCCCGGGGGTCAGTCACCGGAAGCTGTCGAAGATGGACTTCTTCGGGATGGGCCCCTGGATGATGGGCAAGCTCGCCAGGCAGTACGGCGTCGCCAGCCCGAAGGAACTCCTCGAGGCCGCCCAGGCGTTGGGCGTCGAGTTCATCCCGTGCCAGATGACCATGGACATGTTCGGGCTCAAGCCCGAGGACATGATCGAGGGCATGAGCGAACCCGCCGGCGCCGCCACCGTCATCGGCCTGATGACCGACAACTCCACTCCGCTGTTCATCTAGGAAGGGCGTGACCACCATGACCGACACGGCCGTCGCCATCACCCGCACCGTCGACGCGCGCGGCAGCTTCTGCCCCGGGCCGCTGATGGAACTCATCCGGGCCATCCGCGAGAGCCAGGTCGGCGACGTCATCGCCGTCTACTCCTCGGACAAGGGCTCCCGGGTGGACATCCCCAAGTGGATCGAGAAGGCCGGCCATCGGCTGGTCTCGCTCGAGGCCCGCGACGGGTACGACGAGATCGTCGTCGAGAAGGCGCGGTAAGAGGCCATGGACCGGAGCCTCATCCTGGGCGGCGGGGTCGGGGGGACCCTGACCGCCAACCTGCTGGTCAAGCGCCTGCGCAAGCGGATCGACCAGGGTGACGTGGAGATCGTCCTGGTGGACGCCACCGGCCAACACGTCTATCAGCCCGGGTTCATGTACATCGCCATGGGCGGCGAACGGGCGGCCAACCTGCAGCGCCCGGAGCGCTCGCTCCTCGACAAGCGGGTCTCGCTGGTGGTCGGCACGGCCGAGCACGTCGATGAGTCCCGCCGGATCGTCACGCTGACGAACGGCCTGGCGCTCGGCTACGACCAGCTCGTCCTCGCCACCGGATCGCGGATCGTGCCCGAGGAGATCGCGTCCTTCGCGACAGAGGCCCACCACTTCTACACGGCGGAGGCCGCCGCGCGGCTGCGTGCCGCCCTGGACAGGTTCGATGGCGGGAAGATCGTGATCGGCATCGCCGGGATGTCCTACAAGTGCCCGCCGGCGCCGCTCGAAGTGGCATTCCTGATCGAATCGGAGCTGCGTGACCGCGGGCTGCGCGACCGGGCGACGATCGACTTCTGCTCGCCGATCGGGCGCGCCTTCACGATCGAGAGCGTGTCCGAGATGGCGACGCCGATCCTCGAGCAGAAGGGGATCGAGCTTCACACGTTCTTCAACGTCGAGGCGATCGACCCCGCGCGCAAGATGGTCCTCAGCCTCGAGGGAGAGGAACTCCCGTACGACCTGCTGATCCTCGTGCCACCGCACAAGGGCCAGCAGTTCCTGATGGACTCAGGCCTCGCGCCGGCGCCCGGTGGCTGGTTGCCGACCGACCGTCATACCCTCCAGGTCGGCGGCCGCGACAACGTCTACGCGCTCGGCGATGCCACGGACCTGCCACTCTCGAAGGCCGGTTCGACTGCCCATTTCGAAGCTCCGGTCGTGGCCGAGCGGATCGCCGCCACGATCGAAGGTCGGGCCCCCGCCGGCAAGCACGCCGACTACGCGGGCAAGGTGATCTGCTTCTTCGAGATCGGCGACGGCAAGGGCACCCTGCTCCAGTTCGACTACGACCACCCGCCCAAGCCGCCCAAGCCGA